>CAVHUR010000033.1:19150-24058 GCA_963639575.1 uncultured Spirochaetota bacterium | reverse complement strand
CTATAATATCGAGAGTTGCAAGATTTCGACCCGTCAAGAACAGAGCGCCAAGTAAACGCCTTCAATATGTCGTGTCTCTCTGCCCACCCATTCTCCCCGGTGTGGCATACAACACCACTCAGGGTCCGGCGTGTGCTGAGACATGGACACGTCGGCTTCCTGTGCCGGTGCACAGTCGGCCGAACTATCCGCTCGCAAAGTTATTATTAATTTTCTTGACAAACGAAACAAATCACGACAAATTTACATAAAACGTTGGTTTTTCTTCGTTTGCGTGTCGTGAAAACGGAAAAATCGTAGTAGTTGCAGCGTCCACGCTGCAACCAATTTTACACGAGAAATCCTTTGTTGAGGGGCAAAGCGGGGACGCTTCGCCTACTACGGTTAGTCTGTTTTGGGCATTTATGTAGTAGTTGCAGCGTCCCCGCTGCAACCGAATTGGCAGGGGCAGACTTGCTTGAGGGATGCGGCGGGGACACCGCAACTACTGAGTGGCGGTCCGAAAGCGCCGTTGTGGCGGCTGCCCACGACCGTGAACCGGTCGGACCACGGACGATAGCCGGTCGAACCACGGACGTTATTCAGTCGGACCACGACCGTGAACAACCCGTGCAAACACAGTTCTAATGCCGTAAAAGCACCTGTTTGCGCCGGTCGGGACTGCTATTGGCGGACGGTCTTGCGGTGGTTGGAGATGACGATACCGCGGTAGGTGTCGTCGACACGCTGCCCCTGGAGGTTGTAGAAGGGTGCGTCCGCGGACTGGCTGCCGTCGTCCTGCGCCACGCGGTCTATCTTGTCGACCACGCTGCCGTAGGTGAAGGCGTAGGGGACGGACGGCTTCAGGTAGGTGTCGGTGACGGTGTCGTAGAACATGACCATGCCGTCCTCGTTGCGCAATTTTGGCTTGTAGTCGTGGACAAGCCGGTTGGCCTCGTAGATTTTCAGTCCGTAGATGCGCCCGAAGTAGGGGTAGTCCTGCAGACCACTGAAGATTGTCAGCCGCTGGGTGGTGGCTGCGAAGGATGTCATGTTGGTCTTTGTGGTGCTGCCGTCAACGGTCAGGTCGGAGTAGCGCGCCGTGACGGTGTAGCGTTTGCCGTATTCGTGCGCCGCAATGTCGTCGTTGACATAGCCTCCGACAAAGTATCCCCATGTGTTGCCGGTGGGGTTCACATAGAGCGAGATGCCGTCCCTGTTGGAGTTGCGCCCCGAGAATACGGCGCGCCACGAGCCTGTGGCGGATTCCTCTGCGCCGTTTTGGTCGTATGACCAGCAGTCTACCTCCACGCGTGTGGTCTTCACAGGCACGTAGCCGGTGTCGAACATGAAGCGGTAGTTCTCGCTTTCGCCCTTGTATTCCACGTAGTCGATGTCGCTGTAGGTGTAGTTCTGCTCGCCGAAGACGGGCTTGTCCCAACCGTTGGAGGTGCGCTCGCCCACGATGTAGGGCCAGCCCTTGCTGTCCCACTGCACCTGGTCGAGGAAGAGGCAGCGTCCGTTGTCCACGTCCTCCGTCATGTAGCCGTGGTAGAGAATCCATGTCTGTCCGGCGTCATCCTCCACAATCTCCGAGCAGTGACCTGGCCCCACGGTGGTGGAAGACTTGTGCAGCATCTCGGAGAAGTTGTTGTCCAGCGCCTTCTTTCCGTTCTTGTCGACATACGGGCCGAGCAGGTTCTTGGAGCGTGCCACCACAAGTCGGTAGGTGGAATTTAGTCCGTCGCAGCACGAACCGGCAGATCCGATGAGATAGTAGTAGCCGTCGTGCTTGTAGATATACGTCGCTTCGGTCAATGTGCCGGCCACCTGCACTTTCTCCGCTCCTTCCTTCACGGACAGTCCGTCGTCGGAGAGCTGGATGGCATAGATGCCTCTGAACGAGCCCCAGAACAGGTATTTGCTGCCGTCGTCCTCCTCTATGTAGAACGGGTCTATGCTGTTTTTCACTCCTATCTCGGACGATATGAAGAGCTTGCCGTGGTCGGTGAAATAGCTCGAAGGCTTCTCGCCTGTGGCGACACCTATGCCGCATGCCCACTCGCCGCCCCATGTCGACATGGAATAGTAGAGCACGTACTGTCCGTTGATGTAGTTGATGTCGGGAGCCCAGATGCCTCCGTCTTTCACAAACGTAGGTCGTGTGTAGTCAGTGAACACCGTGTGCCACTTCTTCCAGTTGACCAGGTCCTTGCTGCGGTATATCGGCACATTGCGTATGTCCTCCGTGGCATACAGGTAGAAATAGCCGTCGGTTCCCTTGATGACGGTGGGGTCGGGCAGGGAGATGTCTTTCACCGGATTGTAGTATAATGTTTCGGGGGTTTGTCCCAGTGTAGCCATTGCCGACAACAGGACAAGGGCTGACGTGAAAAGTCGTGGTAAGCGCATTTGTAACGGATTTGTTTTAGTGTAGGCAAAGTTAAGGCAAAAAGGCGAGACGGCAAACGGAAGTGCCGTTTTTCGGGCTTTTTTTGTTCTGCCGGCGCATGAAATGAGCTACCTTTGTAGGGAATTTACTGCGCATGACAATCACTCTGGCATATCTCGGCGACAGATTCCGGACGTTCAACGACGAATGTTTCGGGGGCAGCCTGCCTGTTCCGGTGCTGCGTGTGGGGCGTGCCCGCACGATGCTCGGCAGCCTGTGCTACAGGAAGGAGCGCCGGTTGTTCGGCCGCACGCGCTTCTCCGGTTTCGTGCTGACGGTGAGTTCGTTCTACGACTTGCCGCAGGAGGAACTGGACGATGTCATCCTGCATGAGATGATACACCTCTATGTGGCGAGCCGCAACATGGTGGACGATGCTCCGCACGGCAAGTTGTTCCGCCGGAAAATGCTCGAACTGAACAGCCGCTTCGGACGGCACATCACCGTGTCGCGCCGCGGACGGCTGGAGAAAGCGGCGCACGGACGCAGCCACAACATCATAGCCGTGGTGCGGATGCAGGACGGAAGCATGGGGGTGATGCGCCCCTCGAAGTCGAGACTGTTCCAGATAAGCCGCACGCTCAACATGTATTATAAGGTGGAGAGCGTCGACTGGTATTTCAGCAAGAACCCCTGGTTTGACACTCTGCCGCGCTCGCTGAAGCCGAGAGTGTACAGAGCGGATGCCGAAAGGCTGAAAACGGCGCTTGCCGATGCCATGCCGGTGAGGATAGAAGGCGACAGGGTGGTCGCCATAAGAAAAACACAAGGCAGACAACCGTGAGCGGTGTCTGCCTTGTGTGTTGTGTTATCTGATGACCTTGCGGCTGTGTCCGGAAGGATATTTCACTATGTAAACGCTTCCCTTTCTCATTTCTTCAACTGTGGACAGGCGTTGTCCGCTCACGGTGAAGATGGCTGACGGAGTCTCGTCGGCAACTGCCGGCGGGGTGATGCCTGTCGGGTCATAGACGACGGAAACCTCGTTTGAGGGCGAACTCTCGCCGAATGAGCCTACGGCGCGGACCTGATAGACGTTGGAACCCGTAGCGGGCGCTTCGTCGACAAACGCCGTGGTGGACACGGTGGCAATCTTCTCGCCGTTGCGGTAGACGGCATATCCGTCGATAGAGTATGCCGGATTGTCGCCCGCAATCTCCAGATTGTCTATCTGCCAGTAATAGCTCAGACCGAGGTCGTTGGTGTCGTAGCAGTGGAAACGCACCTTCATCGTGGCCGACATGTACTCCGACAGGTCGAGCGAGATGAGTGTGTACTTGCCCGACAGTTCCTTGGCGCAGTCCGTGCGGGCGTTGAATATGGGTGTCCAGCTCTCTCCGTTGTCACTGCTGACCTCCACATTGTAGTACTGAGGGTCTTTGGGCGTCGCCCCGGCACCGTTGGTACGCGAATAGAAACGCAGTGTCTTGCCGTTGGCAAAGGCAGGTGACGTGAAGTATTCGTCCTGGTGGATGTCTTCCCAAGCGGAGTACACTGTGGCGGCATAGTTGCCTTCGTAGGAACGGTAGAAGCCCTTTGTGGGCGTGCATTTCTCCCATCTCCAGTATCTGTCGCCCGAAGTGGTGACCTCCCAACCGTTGGGGTTCTCCGGATTCTCGAAGTCGTCGGCGAAGATTATCTGCTCGGCTGAAGCCGCAGACCAGTTGAGCTGCACCTTGGCTTCGTCCTGTGTAGTCTTCAGGTTGGAAGGAGCGGTGACCACGGCTGAACTCTGCAGCACTTCAAGGGTCAGTGTCGCAGTCTGGCTCTTGACGGTTATCACCACCTGTCTGTCGCATGCGGTGGTGTTGTCACTGCCGGCTGTGAACACTATGTCGGCAGTGCCTGTGCCTGATGCGGCACTTGCGGAAAGCCAGTCGGGCAGTCCTTCGATGCTCCATGCCTCGTCGGAGGAAATCTTGACCGATGCGGAACTGTTGGCTTTGCCTGCCAGCCGGACGCTTGACGCGGAGATTACCAGATGCTGGGTCATGGACTGCAGACGGAACGAGATGGTGTTTCCGCATGACGACACGTCGCTTATGGCGAACGGAGCGGTAGTGCCGTCGCTGTAGAAAGCCTTGAAATCGTTGTCGCCGCCTATGGCGTCACGTCCGTAGTCGGCACTCAGCGCCGCCTTCTGCAGGTTGCCGTCGGCTGTCGTAGTGCCGCCCGGGCGGAATATGTACTGCTCGTCCAGGCGTGTCGTGCCGTTGTAGTTCACGTTGCCTCCGGTGTAGGAGGGGTTGATGCGGTATACCAGAAGTCCCGAGGAAGGCAGGTTTGCGTCGAAACCTTCCTGCCTGCGGTACTCCACGACGAAATATTCGTCGCTGCCGACAGGCTTTATCTTGTACGCCACATTCTCCTTTGACGTACCGTTCACGGGGTTCAGCGTGTAGGTGCCGGCCTCTGATATCTCGGGTATGTCGTCAATCCACTTGCAGTAGCGGTACTTCGTGTAGGCCGTCATGCCC
>CAVHUR010000033.1:0-19140 GCA_963639575.1 uncultured Spirochaetota bacterium | reverse complement strand
GTCATGCCCTGTGCCGAAGCCTGGTTGTCGGACATCAGATCCCACACGCCCACCGGATTGAGGTTGCCGGAGGCATGATAGAGGTCGTAGGTGCCGAGCGAATGTGACATCTCATGACAGAGCACGCCGGTGTTGAGGGCTATTCCTTCATATTTGGAGTCAAATCCGTTGGCCTCGTCGAATACCATCAGATAGCCCACGAGTTTCTTGCCGCTGATGTAGATGGCTTTCTCGTCGGGCAGGGCAAGGTCCTTGCGCTGAGGCCAGAGGATGCCGCTCTTGGTGCCCAACTCCGACTGTCCGCTGAAGACAATGCAGAGGTTGTCCACAAATCCGTCGCCGTTGGCATCGACAGTGGATGCGTCCGACACGTCGGCAGACAGGTATGAGGCAATCTCCCTGACCAGTGCCAGCATGCGCGCCTCGCCTTCGGTGTCGGTCTTGTAGCCCGACTGGTGCAGCGTGGCGTCATATTTCTGGTAATAGGCACGCTCGTATCGGGTCTTGTAGGACACGATCTTGGTGTCGCTGCCGGCAGGGAAGAAAACGCTTTTCCACTGCAGCTGACCGTAGGAAGCCTGCGAGAAATAGTTGTAGACAGAGTTGTCTGTGGACGCAGAACCGTTGAACAGCGTGTCGTAATGTGCCGGGGTGTTGCCGAAAACATCCGCATCTTCATCGGCGAACCGGACAAAACATACCGTGTTGCCCAGTTCGCCAGTGTTGTTGTCGAATGCCTTCACATCTGCCAACAGCAGAATGTCAAGCAGGATTACAAGAAGACATTTCGTCCAGTTCATACTACTTGCTTATCTTGAATGCCTTGTCGTTGACCTTGATGACATACACTCCCTTGCCGGCAGGAACGCTCACGGTGGTTCCGGCGGCGGTTGTGTCAGCCACAACAGCTCCGTTGACAGAGCATACGGTCACATTGTCGCCTGCGGAAAGGCCTGTGACGGTGATTCCGCTCTCTGTTGCGGTGACCTTTACGGCAGCTGCGTCCAGATCAGCGATGTCATCTGCCACAGCCTCTACTGTGAAAGCAGTGGTCTTGTAGGTGCTTGTGCCGGTGAATTTGGGATAGTATTCGGATGTCATGGTGACGTATGCGCTCTCCTGCGGGGTGAGCAGCTTCACCTTTCCGTCGGTTACAGTATAGTCAGTTCCCTCCGTGAGTGGGGTGCCGTCGGCCTTCTCCATGCCGTAGACGGTGTTGATTGTAGCGTCAGTCTGTGCTGAAAGGTCTATCTCGTCGTTCACCTTGAAGGACGCTTCCACGGCGTAGTCGGCCTGCGGAGCGTAGGTGTAGCGTGTGGAAGAGAACCTCGGCAGGGTGGCAAACGTGAAGTTGTTGCTTGATATGTTGAGTGTCTTGACGCCTCCTTCGGGCAGCGTGATCTCCGTGAGCTGGTTGCCGATGAGGAAGAGAGTGCCGCTTGAAAGCTGTGTCAGCTTGGATGCGTCGAAGCTTGTGAGCTTGTTGTTGTTGAAACTGAAGTATGGCTTCGATGCCGTATTGGCTCCGAGGTTGACCGAAGTAATCTCGTTGTTGAGGGCGTAGATGCTCTTCAGCGTCGGGTTGGAGGACAGGTCGAGCTCACCGGCGAACTTGTTGTTGCTGATGTACAGTGTTGCCAGAGCCTGGTTGTTGCTGATGTCGATGGCTGTCAGCAGGTTGTCGCTCACTGTCAGCTTGGTGAGGTTGACGTTGTTTGTCACGTCAATCGCCGTGAGTTTGTTGTTCTGGATGTCCACAATCTCAAGACCTGTGTTCTTGCTGAGGTCGATGGACGTGAGGTTGTTGGCGTTGGCGTAGAGCTGTTTCAGCGCAGTTGCGTTGGTAACGTCGAGTGCGGAAAGCTTGGCACCGTCCACTCTTGAGATGCAGGAGAAGTAACTGATGTTGTCTCCGTATATCTTGACTTGGCCTTCTCCCTTGACCGTGCCGCTCACAGTGGCCTGGTTCCAGCCGTCGAAAGCCGGAATGACATCGGATGTCACGAGGTTGCCGTCGCCCCAGTCCACCTGTACGGTGCCCTCTGCGGACAGTCCCACTTCCAGTTCTCTTTCGTTGCCGTCGACCTCAGCGGTGAAGGTGATGGCAGGAACGGACTCTTTCACTGTGAAAGCAGTGGTCTTGTAGGTGCTTGTGCCGGTGAATTTGGGATAGTATTCGGATGTCATGGTGACGTATGCGCTCTCCTGCGGGGTGAGCAGCTTCACCTTTCCGTCGGTTACAGTATAGTCAGTTCCCTCCGTGAGTGGGGTGCCGTCGGCCTTCTCCATGCCGTAGACGGTGTTGATTGTAGCGTCAGTCTGTGCTGAAAGGTCTATCTCGTCGTTCACCTTGAAGGACGCTTCCACGGCGTAGTCGGCCTGCGGAGCGTAGGTGTAGCGTGTGGAAGAGAACCTCGGCAGGGTGGCAAACGTGAAGTTGTTGCTTGATATGTTGAGTGTCTTGACGCCTCCTTCGGGCAGCGTGATCTCCGTGAGCTGGTTGCCGATGAGGAAGAGAGTGCCGCTTGAAAGCTGTGTCAGCTTGGATGCGTCGAAGCTTGTGAGCTTGTTGTTGTTGAAACTGAAGTATGGCTTCGATGCCGTATTGGCTCCGAGGTTGACCGAAGTAATCTCGTTGTTGAGGGCGTAGATGCTCTTCAGCGTCGGGTTGGAGGACAGGTCGAGCTCACCGGCGAACTTGTTGTTGCTGATGTACAGTGTTGCCAGAGCCTGGTTGTTGCTGATGTCGATGGCTGTCAGCAGGTTGTCGCTCACTGTCAGCTTGGTGAGGTTGACGTTGTTTGTCACGTCAATCGCCGTGAGTTTGTTGTTCTGGATGTCCACAATCTCAAGACCTGTGTTCTTGCTGAGGTCGATGGACGTGAGGTTGTTGGCGTTGGCGTAGAGCTGTTTCAGCGCAGTTGCGTTGGTAACGTCGAGTGCGGAAAGCTTGGCACCGTCCACTCTTGAGATGCAGGAGAAGTAACTGATGTTGTCTCCGTATATCTTGACTTGGCCTTCTCCCTTGACCGTGCCGCTCACAGTGGCCTGGTTCCAGCCGTCGAAAGCCGGAATGACATCGGATGTCACGAGGTTGCCGTCGCCCCAGTCCACCTGTACGGTGCCCTCTGCGGACAGTCCCACTTCCAGTTCTCTTTCGTTGCCGTCGACCTCAGCTGTGAAGGTGATGGCAGGTTCTGTCTGTGCGAAAGCGCCCATGACGCTGAATACGGACAGAAGTGCGAGTAAAATCTTTCTCATAATTTTATGGTTTAATGGTTAACAGATTTATTTTACGACATACTTTTTAGCGTCCTTGCCGTTGCGCACGATGTACACGCCGGGCTTCAGACTGTCCTTCGTGTTGGCAACTTTCACTCCGCCGACGGTGTAGAACGACACTGCTCCACAGATCGTATTGCCGATATTGCTGATGCCTGTCGACTCCTGTTTGGGCGTTGTCACCTTGATGCCGTGGATGTAGACCTCGCTCTTGTTGAGGTTTCTGAAGTATGCATAGACGGGTTTGTCCGACTTTATAGTTATGTCATTGTAACCGTTGGTGAGACTTTCCAGTCCTGTCTTTGTGATGATGCCGGCACCGGAAAACTTGTTGAACAAGGAGTAAACCTTACGGACGTCGTAGTCGCTGAAGGATGTTTCGACGTTTGTTGTGCTCAATATCTGGCAATAGACATTGTTTTCGCTCGACAGACAGATGCTGTATGTGGAGCATGAAGGCATCAACACGACGAATCCGCCGCCGTTAGGCTGTGACGCGCCAGATGCCGCCGGCAGGATTATAGCGCCTGTCTTGGAGCCTGCAGTGCCCAGTTCTCCGTCAGTGCCTGCACCTGCAATCGTGGGGTCAACGGTGGTTTCGGGGTATGTGGGGTTCTGATCGGCGTAGACCAACTGGATGAGTTTGCCTGCGGGATCTACCTTGTAGTCGTCCTCATTGCATGTTCCCACGTATTTGTCCACCTTCTCCTGGGTGTCAAACCAGAGCCAGCCGTTCTCGTCAACGTCCGCCGGGTTGAACATGTTGTACTCTTGTGCCTGCAGACTTGTCGCTGCGAGCACAAGCAAAAATGTGAATAAAACCTTTCTCATAATACTTTCTGTTTATAGTGTTCTGATGTTATTGTTCTGTCCAGTCAGGGTTCTGCTCCACGCCATGATACTTTATCTCGCTCCAGGGAATGGGCAGGTAATACTGTTTTGCGTCAAACACGCGGACACGCTTGGGGAAACGGTTGAGGTTGCTGACGGTATACTTCGTGGTGGAGGTGACCGTTCCGTCGGCATTGTTCACCTGCGTGACATCCACACGCATGGCTTTGATGGGGTTGGTGGCGCCGTTCATCTTCTCCACGGCTATGCCCCAGCGGAACAAGTCCCAATAGGTGGTTTCCTCGAAAGCCAGTTCCACGCGCCGCTCATTGCGGATGTTGTCTTCCGTAGCGGCGGTAAACGGCGGCATATGCACCCTCTCGCGTGTCTTGTTGAGGTAGGTCAGAGCCTTTCCGGCATCCCCAAGCCGCCAGCAAATCTCGGCATAATCGAGCATCACTTCGGCATAGCGCCAGATGATGAAGTTCTGTTTGCTGGCGTAAGTCTCGTTGTTGTCAATGGTCTGTGTCTCGTCCACGAACTTGCCCATGTAGTAACCTGTGTAGAGAAAGTCGGCAGATGTGGAAGTGCCATATTTGGTCAGGTCGACCCCGGCGACACGGTTGGTGTAGTGTATGTCCATGACGTGGTTTCTGAAAGTGCAGCCGTCATAGAGCACATTGGCATAAAAACGGTAGTCCCTGCCTTCGTAAGGATGCTTGGCATCGTAGGTCTTGCCCTCCTGCATGCCGTATTCGTCCACATGATTCTGTGTGGGCAGATAGGCCAGAGTGGTGCCGGTGAAGTAGGGGGAGCATGCGTCACGGTCGAGCTTGTGCCCGTATTTGTTGGCGTAATCGCCGTCGTCGGAGTGCTGCACCTCAAATATCGACTCCTGGGAGTTCTTAGTCAGGAATATCTTGCGGTACTCTTCCTTGATGCCGTCCTGTGTCGTTGATGTGATGGGGATGAGCGAATACACGTTCAGAGCCATCAGTTCATCGTACGCTTTCTTGGCATTCTCAAGCATGGAACGTGACTGGTCGTCGGCAAAACCGAGGAACGTCTTTTCCTCGCCCTTGTTTTGGAACACGCTGCTCGACGCCCAGAGGTAAGCCTTTGCCTTCAGCATGATGGCTGCGCCCTTGGTAGCCCGCCCCTTGTCTGTGCTGTCGTAGGTCTCTGGCAGGTAGTTTTCAGCCTCCTCAGCCTCCGTTACTATGAAGTCCACCATCTGCTTGTAGCTGGCGCGGGGGAATTTCTCTGCATAGACGAGAGGGTCGTAGGTGTGGTCGATAATCATCACTCCGCCGAACATACGCCACAACAGGTAGTAATAATAGCCCCGCATGAAGTGCGCTTCGCCTATGATGCGCTGCTTCTGGTCGCCGTCGGCGATGGAGCCGAGGTTCTCAAGCAGCGTGTTGATGGACTGTATCTGCGTGAAGTAATTGTTCCACACGTTTGCCGCCCAGTTGGTCAGCTCCTGGCTGTTTCCCTTGAGCAGGTCGCCGTAACCGGAGTTGTAGTATGTGCTTTTTCCCACCGTTATCTGGTCGCCAAACCACGGCATGTAGTATCTCGACATACTTTTCACCAGGGAGATGGTGGGTACAAACGTGCTGAAACCGCTGCTCATGTTGTGGTACCAGGCGTTCTCGTATTCGTCGAGGAGCTGTGAGTTGCCCCAAACGGACTTCTCCGATATCTCGTTTATGGGCGCATCCCTGAACAGACCGTCGCAGCTTGCCGTGCCGGCAAGTATTACTGACAACAGGACGGGACGCCATATATGATTGAATTTCATTTTCATCTTACACCTTATATATAATATGTGTTGGACCAGACCTTGCTGTCAGGTCAGAAACCGAGGTTGAGTGTCACGCCGTAAGACCGCTGTATGGGATATCCGCGCAGCGATTCCGGGTCCATGTTCTTGAGGTCGCTGACAGTGAAGAGATTGCTTGCCTGCAGTGCGAAGCTGAGTGTGCTGAGCCCAAGTCTCTTCACCACGTTGCCGGGCAGGGCGTATCCCACGTTGAGGGTCTTCAGTCGCATGAAGTTGCAGTCCTCTATCCAGAACGTGGACTTTTTGCGGTTGTTGTCGTTGGAGGTGGCTATCTTCACGCGCGGATACTTGGCGTTGGGGTTGTCTTCGGTCCAACTGTCCGTGAGGTGGTATCTCTGGAACTTGGGCATGGTGCCGTTCTCCAGTGTGTAATAGTCGCTTATGTTCTGCTTGTAGCCCACTTCGCCCTGGAACATGGCGTTGATGAAGAAGCCCTTGTACTGCATTCCCAGTCGGAAACTGATGTCCATGTCGGGGTAGGACGAGTTTTTCACGTAGATGTAGTCGTTGGAATCCAGCACATGGTCATCGTTCTGGTCCACATACTTGATGTCTCCGGGAGCGAGCGTAGCATTGCCCTGGCCGTCCTGATCCAGCGGCCAGTTGTCTATCTCCTCCTGTGTCTTGAACAGTCCTGCCGCTTCATACATCTGCCACACCATGCTGCTTGTGCCCTTGCGGCGCATGTTCGGTGTCTGCGAGGTCTCGTCTCCGTAGTCCACATACTTGTCGTCGCTCTTCGCGAGGTTGAGTGACATGTTGTACTTGAACTTCCCAATGGTGTTCTTGTGGCTGATTGCCAAGTCCCATCCCCACGCTTTCAGTTTGCTGAAGTTCATTGACGGATAGGCTCCGTCTACACCTGTCGAAGGCGGAAAGAGATAGCTTGGCGCGGATGTAATCTTGTCGGTCTCGTAGCGGATGAAGTAATCGAACGACAGACCGATGCGGCCGCCCCACAGTCCCATGTCCGTACCGAAGTTGTAGTCGTGGGTCTTGCCCCATGTGAGTTCGGCGTTGGGGTAGCTGAGCATGGTGAATCCCGGACGGAAAGTGCCTGTCGATGAACTGCTGCTGCCGAAGTTGTAGCCGTAGTTGCTCGACTCCGTGTAGTTCTTCAGGTAGGAATAGGCATCCACCAGACCGTCATTGCCGAGCCAACCGGTAGACGCGCGCAACTTGAAATTGGACACCACGTTCTGCTTCCACTTGGCGAAGAACTCCTCATTGGACACAACCCATGATGCGGAAAGTGAGGGGAAGAAACCCCAACGGCGCTCCGGAGCGAAGTTGGTAGACCCGTCCACACGGAAACTGAACTCCGCAAAGTACTTGTTTGCATAGCCGTAGTTGAGGCGACCAATCATTGACGCACGCTCATTTATCGACTCGTCGCCGTTGAGACTGGAGTCCTTGGCCACTCCCATCGTCTCCGGCACGGAACTCTTGTCCAGGTTCTTGCCGGTCATATATTGGTTGTTGAGGCGCTGGTAGTTGACTACCCACGTCGCGCCCACATTGTGCTTGGCGGCAAAAGTGTTGTTGTAGTTGACGCCCGCCTCGTAGAGCTGGCTGTTGTAGAACCTGTCGGTCTGCTGCAGTGTGACCTTTGCCGTAGGGTAGACGGTGTTGCTGTCGACAGTGTATTCCTGTGTCGTCTCGTTATAGTTGTACAGTGTCACCGGCTTGTCGAAGTCTTTCTCTATGCGGTGGTTGCTGTCGAACGTGCCTCTCAGGTATGCGCTCATTCCCTTTACCCACGGAATGTTCCAGTTGAGGTTTGTTGTTATCGTGCTGATCTTGGAGTTGTCCTTGATGTAGCCGCCCAGTCCGCGGAGGTTGATGAGCGGGTTGCTGCTGTCGATGCTTGCCAGACTGCCGTTGGTAAACTCCAACACCTGCAGCGGAGAGTAGCTGTATGCCGCATCGATAGTGGTGTAGCTGGTGTTCTTGGCACGTGAGTTCGCCCCGGTGTAGTCCACCGACAGCACCAGTCCCTTTGCCAGTGTGGCGTCCAGTTTCATGGAGTAGTTCAGGCGGTTGCGCCCTACGCCGCTGTAGAGACCTTTGGAATTGGCGTATCCCAAGGACAGATAGTACTTCACAAAGGAGTTTCCTCCTGTGGCTGACACTGCGTGCGTGGTGGAGTAACCTGTCTTGTCGAGATAGTCCAACAGGTCGGTGTTGCCGTAGACATTCGGGTTGGAGTGTGTCCTGATTTCCTCCAACTGCTCTGCCGTATATGGCGTCAGTGTTGACGAAGGAGTGTTTTCTATCGCCTTGTTGCGCAGTTGTGCGAACTCGTAAGCATTGAGGAAGTCGGGCAGTTTGGCAGCTTGCTGCAGGTTGAACTGACCGCGGTAGTTGACCTTGACCCTCTGGTTGTCGCCGGCTCTCTTGGTCTGTACCAGTATGACACCGTTGGCTGCGCGTGAGCCGTAGACCGCTGCTGCGGCCGCATCCTTCAGTACGGTGACGCTCTCTATGTCGTCGGGGTTGAGGTCCGACAACCGTGTCTCGCCGTCGGATGTGCTTGTTCCGAACCTCGGAACGCCGTCGATGACGAGCAGCGGCGACGAGTTGATGCCGCGGATGCGGATTGCTGCCTCCTTGGCGGTACTCGGGTCGCCCGTAGACTCCATGACCTGCATGCCCGCCACCTGTCCGGTGAGAGCCTTGTCGAGGTTGGCTGTCGGCATCATCAGCAAGTCTTCAGCCTTGACGGTCTCTATGGAGCCGGTGATGGAGGACTTCTTCTGCAGTCCGTAACCTACCACCACAAGTTCGTCGAGCCCTTGTGCGTCCTCCTCAAGTTTTATTTTGATGTCGGTCTCCTTGCCCACCGACACCTCCTTGGTCTTGTATCCGAGGAACGAGACCACGAGCTTTCCTTTGCCGTAGGGAATGGAGAAATGTCCGTCGACATCGGTAATGACGCCTGTCTTGGAGTCTTGCCATTTGACCTGCGCGCCTATGACAGGCTCGCCGCCGTTGTCAATGACAGTTCCCTTGACCGCCGTCTGTGCCGCCATGCCCTGTGCCAACAGCAGCAAGGCGAGCGTCAGGAACGGTCGGAACAGTTTTTTGCCGATGTTATTCATCCTGTTTCTGTACATATATGCTTATTTGTTCTTCAGTAATCGTTCTATCAGCACAATCTGATAGTTGTAGAAATCGCGTGTGCTTCCTGTGGCTGCGGCTTTGTAGGTGCGGTATTTTGCCAGCACTTTCTGCAGTTGTCCCAGCATCAGCGCACCTGTCTCGGCGCTGTCGAGGGCACTTCCGCCCATGTTGATGCGTGTGAACGAGCAGTCCTCAAGAGGGTTGTGGTTGCAGATGAACAGCGGAGCGTCAAGTTCGAAGTTCCACTGTTGCTCCTCTGTCAGTGATGCCGATGACGGTTTGGAGGTCTTGGCAGCGTCGTCAAGTCCTGTGCGCGACATCATCAGACCTATGGTTACGGCCTGTATGTTCTGCTCCGCGTCGCTCAGCTTGCCCTTTGACGGGGCTTTGAATATCTGCGAGAACAAGTAGTCGGCATAGTCGTTGACGTTGTAGTTGTTCGCCGGGTCCACCTCGCCGCCTTCCTTTATGCGGTAGAGAGTGGTGCCGCTCATGAGCGAGGAGATGATGCGCTTGCGGATGCCGTTGTTGACATCGAGGCTCAACTCCAGCTTTGCCAGCAGCGGTTTGGGCGTGAGCCAACTGTCGTAGGTGCGTATCTGTCCGAGCAACCAGTTGACGGCTTCCTTCTGGCGCGCCTTGCCTATGTAGGTCTTGCCTGCCTGTTGACCGTCGCCTTGTCTCACTTCGGTGTATTCGATGCCTCCTACATAGGGCACTACATGGTTGAGATAGCGAGAGTACTGGTTCACCACCTCGCGGTAGACCTTCTCTGTGTCGTCGTAACGCTCGCCCTTTTCCATAGTCCATGCCTCCAGGTTGTTCATCAGAATCTTCATGTTGGCAATGCCGTAGTCGCTCGCCTTGATGTGGTCATCGCCCAAATCCTCAGTGAGGTCGGTAGGGTCGACGATGCCCAGCATCTGCTGTGCACCGAACTGATATTTCCTGTCGTTGGCTTTCTCGGCTATCCACTTGTCGAGAGTGGGCTTCTCCTCCTCCGGGGTGTTGGCTTCCGGAATCAGCCGGTAGCCCCAGTTGATGGCGTAGATGTCGTACACTCCGAGCATGGGAGGGGTGAGTTTGACACCCTTCTCGAAGTCACCCGGTTGCGCCACATAGTTGTTGCGTGCGTAGTCCATGATGCTCGGCGTGGTGCCGTACTGCTGTGTGAACTGCGGGTTTCTGAGAGAGTCGACGGGGAAAGAGTAGCTTGCGCCCATGTTGTGCATCAGTCCCAGGGTGTGGCCTATCTCGTGTGCGGCGGCGTAACGCATGGACTCGCACATCACGTCGTCGTCAAATACGGTCTTGCGCACACGCTTGTCCACTGCGGCAGTCTGCACGAAGCGCCAGTTGTGGAGCAGTGACACGATGTTGTGATACCAGATTACGTCCGCGGTAAGTATCTCTCCGGTGCGCGGGTCGACATAACTCGGTCCCATGGCGTTGGCAGTTGACGTCAGTGCATACTTGAAACAGCTGTACCGCATGTCGTCGGGGTCGAACGAAGGGTCGTCCTTCGGGTAGTCCTTAGCCTGGATGGCATTCTTGAAACCTGCCGTTTCGAAAGCCTTGTTCCAGTCCTCTATGCCGGTCTTTATGGTGTTGCGCCATTTCTCGGGGAAAGCGGAGTCCACATAGAAAACTATCGGTTTCATCGGCTCCACCAGTTCGCCGTTCTTGTATTTCTCCATGTCTTCCGGTTTCGGTTCGAGCCTCCATCGGTGGATGAACGTCCTGTTCACAATCTTGTCCCTGTCGGAACTGAAGATGCTCTTGTCGTTGTAGAAGTATCCGACCCTGTTGTCCTGGTATCTCATGGGCATGGGGTCGTCGGGCAACACGAAGAACGAGCGGTGCACCTTGACCGAATACGGTCTCTTTACAATCCCCGTCGTGTTGAATGTCAGGGTGCTTTCGATTTCTATGTTGCCGGGAAACACCTTGGCAGCGTCTATCCCCGACGCATCGGAAGCGAATGTTCCCTTTATGGAATTGCCGCCTCCGAAGAGTTTGGATATGGGCGAATCGTCCTTCAGGGGCGATATGCACGACTCGTTGGTGCCAAAGAACGAGGTCACGTCAATGACCACGTTGCCCTTCTCGCGGGCAGCTATCTTGAACCCTTTGAGGCGCGGGTTCATGAAGTTCTTGTTGAATGAAGCCTCTATGGGATCCTTTCCTTCCACCACATCGCCGCTCTGCACGAGGTTGAAATAGACGTTTCTCTCGTCCTTGGTCAGCTGGATGAGCATCGGGCTTGACACCATCTGTCCTGCCACAAAGTCCTGTGTGTCGCTGGTCGACGCTATGCGGTTGGCCAGGATGTACTGTCGTGAGAAGGCGGAGTCGGGAATTTCGAAATAGAGTTTTCCCTCCTTGCCCTTGTATATCAGCGTGAACAGACCTCGGGAGACACTTCCGTCCTTGAGGATTTTCTTGTAGTCGGAGGATGTGGAGTCGGCTTTCACCGCCGGCAAGTTCAGTTTCTTGCTTTTCTTTTTTGCGTCGGCGTTTTGTGTCAGGGCGGGGATTATGCACAGTCCCATCGCCAAAAACAGTGCGGATAGTTTCATTTTGTGTTGGTTGTTGTTTCTTGAAGGTGTATTTTATTGCAGAAATTGGCTGCGTGATGAATATTGACACGGTTCTTTGTGCAGTCAGGAAAGAAAACACTACCTTTGTAGTGCTGAACTGCAAAACCTCTCCGCTTACAACAAAGTTGTAGGCAAAATTAATAAAAATGCACTTTGCAACCAAACGAAAGGATATAAGATAACTTTTTTTTAACGGTTTTGCATAAAACCGGACATTTTGAATACCGTTACAGGAACATTCCAAAACAAAATGACATGACGACGATTCGTAAGGCGACAAAAGACGATGCGGAGTTCATAGCCCGCGGTTTTCTCACGGCAATGTGGATTTCCGGTGAGGAGCAAGAGCGGCTGATGCCGGTGTGCAGGCATCTTGCCGCAATGGACGACACCCTCTACAGTTGGCGCAATGCCTGCATAGCGGAGTGCGAAGGCACTGCTGCGGCGGTGCTGATATCCTATGACGGCGCTTCCTATGCCGCCGCTTCAGCCAAGACGTTCGCCTATATCCGTGACCACGGAGGCGAGGATTTCACCGGCATGACGCATGAGGCGGTGGCCGGAGAGTGGTATATCGACACGCTGGCGGTGATGCCCGAGTTCCGCAGGAGGGGGCTTGCCACGCTGCTGCTGCGCCATGCCATAGAACTCGGCAGGCATAATCCCTCCACGAAAAAGACCACCCTCTATGTCGACCCCGACCATCCGTGGGTGGTAGACCTCTATTCACGTGTCGGCTTCATGCACGAAGGCGAGGCTTTCATCTTCGGCCAGACGTTCCGCAAGATGGCGACAGTCACTCCGTGACCTCGCCGTCGGCTTCCTCGAACATCTCCGGCGAGAAGTTCTCGATGAGTTCCTCGGGCAGGAAGTCGAGCATGTCGTCGGGCAGGAAGCGTTGCAGCATGACGGAATATCCCGCCTTCTCGTTCTGGAAGTCGGGATAAATCTCCGCCGCATCGTCGAGTGCGGCGTCGACGAAAACGCCCAGATGCTTCTCCGGCAAGTCAGTCAGTTCGCCGCTGGAGTTTGCCTCGAAGAGGGCGGCAGCCATTTCCTCCATGTCGTCATCGGTAAATTCCGCGAAGGCATAGCAGTCGTCCAGCGGTTCGCCGTCCTTCATTATGCGGTAGTCAAACTCTATCCTGTTCTTCTCTGTCATTGCCATATCTTCTTTCCGTTGCGTATGATTATTCCGCGGTAGTCGCCGTTCACCCTCTGTCCGGCAAGGTTGTAGGTGGATGCGGACTTGGCTTTCGCCGCCTCCGGAACGCCCGGGATGCCGTCAACGGGAGAACCTCCCATGAACTTGAAACTTACCTTCCACCCGTCCTGCACTATGTCGGTGATGGGCTTGTCCACCGTTCCCGTGTAGGCTTTGTAGTCGGTCAGCGCCGTCACTGCTGATGTGCCGGGGTAGGTGTCGCCCGCCATGTCGGCGTAATAGTCGGTGTATGCTATGTGCAGAGGGTCGCTTGCGTTGAGGCTGATCCTGTAGGACGACATCACTATGCCGTCTGCCGGCAGCACCGTGAAGCGCGGCTTGCCCTGCACGTTGTTGGGTGAGGTGAAGTTGGAGAATGCCGTGTTGTCGTAGTTCACGTGGGTCACGAGCATGCCGTTGCCCCTCATGCGGCGGTACCACCCCGTGCCCGGTCCGTTGGGAATGCTCTCGACGATGTAGTATTCGTTGCCTGTGGCATCGTTGTCATTGGCTATGCGGTATGCCTTGCCGCCGTAGTCGATTGGCTCGACCACCACGTCGGCAGGTCCGGTGAGGGTCTCTATCTCCATCCAACCGAGCCTCTCGCGCTGCCATGCCGTGAGCGGCGTCGGGGCAAAGCCGTTGTAGTTGTTGTCGCCATTGTCCATCAGGTCCCACATCTCCATGCCTTGGTTGTCGTAGAGACTGGTGTCTGACCACGTGGCAGTGGGGTAGATGTCGCACAAACCCAGCGTGTGGCAGAACTCATGACACAGCACCCCGATGCCGTTGAGTATGGGATTGCCGTCATTGCCGACAAGTCCTTCGTAGCCGGCAAGTTCCTGGACGATGCCGTAGCGGTAGACTTTCACTCCGTCATATGTGCCGAACGAGCCTATGCCCGACTTGGGCCAGAGGTAGTCGGACGACCCTCCCCAGTTCTCTCCGTAGCCTGCATAGACTATGTAGACGAGGTCCGCATATCCGTCGCCGTCGGAATCGTAGTCGGCGAAGTTCACGTCGCCGTCGGCGGCACGGCACGCTTCTGCCACCATTTTCTGGCAGTTGCTGTCCTTGCCGTTGCTGTTGCTCCCGTAGTAGGCCACCGTGCCGTCGAGCGTGTAGGGACCAATGATGTCGAACTGAGGGCGGTATTGCCCGAAACTGCAGTCGTTCATGTATTGCGCCACCGACGAATAGCTGTGGTAACCTGACGTGGCGTCATAGTCGGAAGAGTTGAATATGCGGTCTATGTCCTCCCTGCTGTAGATGAACTCACGGTCAGAGAAGTTCACCATAATTACCAGTGCCCGGGGCGAACCGGTGTGTGGGAACGGCCGGTTGGCGTTGATTTCCTCATTGGTGCGCATGGCGTTAGCCCTCCGCAGGTTGTCCTTCGCCGCCGTCTGCTCGTCGTCCGTGGCGAGCCTCCACGCCGCGCCCTCGCGCACGACGAGTTCTCCGCGGCTGCTGGCATAGAAGCTGAAACGCTCGTCGCCCACAAGCCGCACCGTGCGCAGGCTGCCGTCGGCGAGTGTCACCTCGAAACTGCGCGGCACCGCCTTGGAGGCGTACGCACCGCCAAAGGCGGTCAGCAGAAACATGAAAATGCAGAGTATATATTTCATATAGGTGTGTTTCTTTGTCCGCAAAGGTACTCCTTTTTGCCCGAAAGGCAAAGTTTTGCGTCGCGAAAAGACCGTTTCGGTCACCTGCCCACGGTCGTGAACCGGTCGAACCACGACCGTTATCCGGTCGGCCCACGTCCGTTATTCGGCCGAACCACGACCGTGGGCAACCGCCACAACACCGTAGAGAAACCGTAAGAGGTATGCTCCAAGATTACAAAAAGACAGTTTTGGGCGCAGAAAAGGACATCTGTCGGGTGTCTGTATTGTCAGAAAGTAAAGCAGAATAGCCGAAAATGCGTTAATTAAAACAAAATGTCGATAAAATAACCTATATCAAGAAGAGTGCGAGAAATGTGCATTTTCTTGCAGTTTTCCATTGCGGGGATTAACGGCAACACTACCTTTGCAGCCGCAAAAACGGAAAGCGGGTTCGCTTGTCCGCATGAAACGGAAATTATTAACAACTTAATTTTTAAGGTAAAAGAATTATGAAAAAGATTTTTGCAGTTGCTCTCGTAGCAATGATGGCACTCACAGCCAACGCACAGGTATTCGTAGGTGGCGCTGTAGGCTACAACTCTACAAAGGCAAGCAAGAATGCCAAGTCTGTGAACTCATTCGTTTTCACTCCTGAGGTAGGTTACAACATCAACGAGGACTGGACTGTAGGCGTTACTCTCGACTATCAGTCAACTGAGGCAAACGGCCAGACTCTCTCTGGAATCGGTGCCGGCATCTATGGCCGTTACAACTATCTGAAGAGCGGCATGGTTACTCTCTTCGTTGAGGCAGGTGTTGACTTCCTGTCACACAACCACAGTCGCGGTACAGAGTACAGCGTAGCTCTCCGTCCGGGTCTCTCTGTTGCCCTCTCTGAGAAGCTGTCTCTCGTGGCAAAGACCGGTCTTCTGGGTTACTCAAAGGAGTCTGACAAGCTCGGCGGCGGTTCCAATTTCGGTATCGGCGTAGACAATACAGACCTCTCTTTCGGTCTCTACTACAACTTCTAACAGAAGATTCCGCAAACAAAGATATCGGGATTGCGCCGGAAAGCGGTGCAGTCCCGTTTTTCGTTTTGGTGCGTCAGGGCGCGGAAAACCGCCACGGCGTCTGCCGTAGGGTAATTCCCCGTGATGATAGGGGAAAGCCCTTGGCGCGGCAGCAGTATCCGGCTACCTTTGCCGTAGAGGAAAACGGAAGTCTAACTTGACAATACAGGAAAATGAAAAAGCTCTTAACTCTCGCGTCGGTGGCACTGGTTGCCCTGATGACACTGTCGCTCACATCGTGCGACGAAGACCAGTGGATAGGCCTGAACCTGGACGGAACATGGGAGGGCAATATGTACATGTACTCCGAATACGGCGGCCGCACCTACCGTGCCACACGCACCGTGGTGGAGTTTGATACCAGCCTGAGCCTGTCACACGGCACCGGCTACTGGATAGACTACTACTCCAACGCACCGTGGGCGTACACCGCGAGCCACATACGCTGGACTGTGGTGAACCGCACGATAAGGATACACTTCATCGAAGACGACTACATGGTCTACATCTACGACTATTCGGTGAACGACAGGTATTTCTCCGGCCTGATAGAGGGCGAGGACGGCAAGAAGCTGACATTCTCTCTCGTCAACACCGACCCCGAGAATTGGGACGACTATGACTACGGATGGCACTCCTACGGCTACGGTTACACCAAGCAGACGGACTTCACGCGCTCTGCGGAACAGACGGATTCTGTCAGTGAAAAGCCGGTGCGGCATATCAAAATGTAGTCTTTTGCGACATTCCGAAAGAAATTTTGGCGCGGTGTGGATAGAAAGTGATACCTTTGTGCCATATTTGGACAAACACACAGAGAACCATGAAAAAAGTGCTGCTTATGGCAATCCTTACGCTGACAGTCGTGTCGACGGCATCGGCGCAGGTTATGAGGATATCGAAAGAAGGTGAAGGCAAATACACCGTTTCGGGGCGCGTGATGGAAGCCTTCGAGGGAACGCCGATGCCCGAAGTGGCTGTGGAGATCATGAACGAGGACTCCGTGGTGGTGGCAACGACCACCACGGTAGGCAAGAAAGGCGAAACGAAGGAGCACGACTGGTTCGGCGGCACGTTCATGGTGAATCTCAAGACGCTGGGAAAGTACATCGCGAAATTCTCGTGCGTGGGTTACGAGACCAAATACGTGAATTTCCAACTGAAATACAGGCGTGAGCTGGCGGTCGGTCTGGATGACGTGCTGCTCCAGAAGGAGGAGATCATGCTCGACGAAGTGACGGTCAAGGCCACCAAGGTGAAGATGGTGTTCCACGGCGACACCATAATATATAACGCCGACGCCTTCCATCTGGCCGAAGGAAGCATGCTCGACGAACTCATAAGGAGACTGCCCGGAGCGGAACTGAGCAGCAACGGCACGATTACTATCAACGGCAAGCGGGTCTCGACACTGCTTGTCAACGGCAAGGACTTTTTCACGGGCGACCCGAAACTGGCGCTCAAGAACCTTCCGGCATACACTGTCAACAAGGTGAAGGTGTACGACCAGCGCGGAATAGCGTCGGAACTCATGGGCAAGGACATGAATGACAAGAATTTCGTGATGGACGTCAGGCTGAAGAAAGAATACTCTTCGGGCTGGGTGGTGAACGCTGTGGGAGGCTACGGCACAAAAGACCGCTACACGGGAAAGCTCATGGCACTGCACTTCAGCGAGGTTTCGCAGGAGATGATATTCGGCAACAGCAACAACCTCGGGCAGAACTCGGTCTACAATGCGGATTTCGGCGACTGGACGGGAGGTGGCACGCCGACGGAAGAATCACAGTACCACAACGCCGGATTCGCCTATCAGTACCAGGTGAAGGAGGGCAGAAAGTCGGACAGATTTGCCTCTACGAACACCGTGTCCTACAGTGAGGTGAACTCAAAGAACTGGTCTTCCACGCAGAACTTCCTCGAAGGGGGCGACACTTACGGCCGTTCCAACTCCATTTCGAAGAACAAGTCATTCCGCATAAGTACGGACAACAGGGCTACGAAATGGATGTCAAAAGGCTCGGCTGAGGCTTCACTGAGGGCGTCATATGCCAAGAACGACGCCGAACAGCAGAGTTTCAGCGCCATGTTCAATGCCGACCCGATAAGCTTCCGCGACCTCCAGAAAGACGTGTTCGGTGCGGAGAACCGCTTTGAGGACATAACCCTCAACCGCTCTAAGAGCATCACGGAGTCGTCGGGCAAGACTTTCAATGTGGCTGGAAACAGCTATTTCTTCATCAATGTATTCGGCGACCTCATCAGAGCCAGCATTGACGTGTCCTACGAGAACCAGACAGGCAGCAGCTTTTCACTCAGTGACTACGACTATGCCCAGACTGGCGCATCCGACCGGCGCAACAATTACACCGACACACCAAGCCATAACTTCAACGCCAGCGCAAGTGCGGCATACGACTACAGCATAGACCAGACGACGAACGTGAGCCTCGACTATGACTTCAATCACCGTTACAACCGCACGAACAACATGCTCTACCGGCTTGACCGCATCGACGGACGCGGCGAGGACACCCCGTTCAATGTGCTGCCGTCGACGGCTGCCGCCCTCAACGCAGTGCTCGATTCGCCCAACAGCTACACTTACGGCCAGCGCAACATAACCAACAAACTGACTCCGGGGTTCAGTAAAAGGACTTTCCTGAAGGATGGCAATTTCCTGTCGCTGTCCCTGAATGTGCCGATAGAGATAAACACCAACACGCTGAACTACTTCCGTGAGCAGAACTACCACATGAAGCAGAACCGCGTGAACGTCAATCCGAACATTGACATTTCCTTCATGGCGGGCAGGGCAATGTTTAGCGTGGGGGGAAAATACAGTTCCATGCAGCCAAGCATGACGAGCATGATAACGTTCCGCGACGACAGCAATCCGCTGTATGTCAGTTTGGGCAATGCTGACCTGAAGGATACGCATGACCTGCACTTCGATATTACCGCCAGCAGCATGGGGGCGAAATCAGGATATGACATCAGACTGGAATACCTGCGCACATACAACGCCATGGCTACGTCCACCGTATATGACAAGACAACGGGTGTCACGACGTCGAAACCGGTCAACATCAACGGCAACTGGCAGGTTACGTGCGGCGCAAACACGAGATTTACCTTCGGCAAAGACGGAAAACTGGAAATCAGCAACGATCTCGACGCCGCCTATCAGTGCAGTGTCGACCTCAACAGCGTGGCCGGCGGCACGGTCAGCGAGCCAAGTAAGGTGAACAATGTCAATGTCTCTGACAGGCTGGCAATGAAGTGGGAGATAACCTCAAAGATAGACTTGTCGCTGCATGCAGGCGACAGCTTCCGGCATCAGGCAAGCGCACGGGAGGGCTTTTCGACAGTCAACGCCCACGACATAAACTATGGCGGTGAAGTGAGAATGGAACTGCCGTGGCATCTGCAGTTCGTTTCGACGGTAGAGCAGACGTCGCGCCGCGGTTATAGCGACAAGCAGATGAACACCGACGAGCTGGTGTGGAACGCCAAACTGCAGCGCTCTTTCCTCAAGGGAAAGTTGCTGGCGTCGGTCGAAGGCTACGAT
>CAVHUR010000032.1:0-24176 GCA_963639575.1 uncultured Spirochaetota bacterium | reverse complement strand
GGTTTGAAACCGTCACGCACGTCAGGGAGTGCTCGTGCCACGATTACTGACATGGAGTAATCGATGTAGCTCGACTTCATTTCTTCCTCAATATTGATTTTGAGGATTCTGTCTTGATCGATTGTTCTGTTATCGTCCATTACTATGTTATAATTAATAATTCTTTCTCCAGACACGTCATCCGCATTTTCTGCATTCCGGAATTATCCCCTCCGAAAACCAAAGAAATCGCCGTAGATGCTGTTTATTTGCGTTCTGACGGATTCCGTACCTGTTTTTACGCTTCAAAGTTACTGATTTTTTTACACATATAAAAGGCTCTGAGGGGAAATATGCGGGGTAAAGTTTGTTAATACGGCAAAAACTTACGTCCTGATTGACACGTTATTTGAATCAATTACCCTATCTTTGTAATCGGAAGAAATATTTCACACATTTATATTTATACTATTATGAACACTACATTGATTATTGTATTGGTGGTTATCGTGCTTGTGGTGCTTTGGCTTGTCGGCATGTACAACCGTCTCGTTGCCCTGCGCAACAACCGCGAGAACGCTTTTGCCAACATCGACGTGCAGCTCCGCCAGCGCTACGACCTCGTTCCCCAGTTGGTAGAGACCGTAAAAGGCTATGCCAAACATGAGAGCGGCCTGCTTGAAAAGGTGACTTTGGCACGTGCGGCTGCCATGGGCGCAACCGACATCAACAGCAAGATTGAGACAAACAACCAGTTGAGCAGCGCACTGGCAGGTCTCAAGGTATCACTTGAGGCTTATCCTGACCTGAAGGCAAACCAGAACTTCATGCAGCTGCAGACCGAGCTTGCAGACATCGAGAACAAGCTTGCCGCCGTGCGCAGATTCTTCAACTCTACTACCAAGGAGCTCAACACCGCCGTACAGTCATTCCCTTCCAACATCATCGCAGGCATGTTCGGTTTCCACAAAGAACCGATGTTCGAGATTGCACAGGAGGAGCGTGCTGCCGTTGAGCGTGCTCCGAAGGTTGAGTTCTAATCCGGCAGACATCATAAAACGAACCGTCTTTCGCAATGAAATACGTAGGAATGCACACCCAGATAGCACGCAACAATATCCGTTCCGTATTGCTGCTTCTGGCTTTTCCTCTGATAATACTTGCCACCGTATGGATATTCCTTATGGTGTGCAACTATTCCAATCCCGACTATTATGATGACACCGTGGGCATCGCCCGCTATTTCGACATAGAAACAGCAAACAATGCTTTCATGACAGTACTTCCTTGGGTAGTGGGCATCGTTGGTGTCTGGTTCGTCATTGCCTTCTTTGCCAATGCCTCAATGGTGAAGGCGTCTGTGGGAGCAAGGAGTTTGTCACGCAAGGAGAACCCACGTATATATAACATTGTGGAGAATCTCTGCATGACATGCGGCATGGACATGCCTAAGATAAATATTGTGGACGACCCGCAACTCAACGCTTTCGCCAGCGGAATCAACAAACAGTCGTATACGGTGACCGTAACCACAGGGCTGCTCGACATCCTTGACGACGACGAACTGGCTGGTGTAATCGGCCATGAACTGACTCACATCCGCAACAAGGACACCCGGCTGCTGATAACAAGCATCGTCTTCGTGGGCATAGTGTCCACAACAATGACGATGATATTACAAGCGCTCTACAATTCACTTGCCTGCGAAACAGGCAACCGCAATTCACGTGACGAGAAAAAAGGCATTAATGGCGTTGCAATCACACTCGTCATTGCTGCCATATGCTGCGCAATAGCCTATGTATTCACCCTTATCACCCGGTTTGCTATATCCCGCAAACGCGAGTACATGGCTGATGCCGGAGGGGCGGAACTGTGCGGCAATCCGTTGGCACTGGCCTCCGCACTCAAGAAAATATCAGGTAATCCGGGACTTGACAACGTGAAGCGTGCCGATATGGCACAACTTTTCATCATTCGTCCGGACGAGATGGAGACTGGCTTTATCGGATTCGTGGACTCTCTGTTCTCCACTCATCCCGACCCGGAAAAAAGAATTGCACTGTTAGAACAGTTCTAACAGTGCAATGTCCATATTGATGTCGTTTGCTGCAACCTTGCTTGTAGCGAGCGGCATTAGTTGTTTGTCGAACCTCCGACAATGTCAAGCAGCTCGTTGGTAATGGCTTGCTGGCGTGACTTATTGAACTGGAGATTCAGTTGGTTTATCAGTTCATCGGCATTGTCTGTGGCAGTCTGCATCGCCACCATTCGTGCCGCATGCTCCGAAGCGTTGCTGTCGAGCAGTGCAGTGTACACCATCAGGTTTATGTAACGCGGGATGAGAGTGAGCAAGAGGGTCTCCATGTCCGGCTCTATTATGAAGTTCGGATTTATGGCTTTGCCCTTTGTCGTCTCCGTCTGCTGTTCCTGGCGGTTGTCCTTAATGTACTGCACCGTCTTCTCATTCGCCACCACGGTCTTCAGGTCACGGAAATGGTCGTAGTCCATAGCCTGTTCAAGGTCAATGGGCAGCAACTCCTTGCAAGTCAGAATCTGCGAACCGGCAGACTTGAAGTGGTGATAGATTATCTCCACCCGGTCGTATTCTCCCGACAGGAACTTGCTGTAGACCTCCTCGCCTATGGCTTGGCAGTCCTTGGCATTCGGCTTGTCGGCAAGAGTGTCGAAATCCCCCACACTCTTGAGACCTGACTTGTGCACTTTCTCCGCCACCTTTCTTCCTACGGGATACACCGTCACGTCAATGCCTTTGGCCGAATATTCACGCTCGGCCTTAAGCAGTTTGTTGATGACACTGACGTTGTAACCGCCGCAAAGACTGGTATTGCTTGAGAATGCGATTATAGCCACGCGCTTCACTTCCCTGTCAACAGAATACACACTCTTGGCATCGACATCGCTCGCTATCAGTGTCTTCAGGATGCGTTCAAGCATACTTTCATACGGAAGCATGTTTTCTATCATCGTCTGTGCGTGATGCAGTTTCGACGATGCCACCATCTTCATGGCACTGGTAATCTTACGCGTGCTGTTGACAGAGTTGATTCTGTTTTTTATTTCCTTGAGTGACGGCATTGACTATTGTTTGTATTGTGCAGTTATTGACGCCATCGTTTCTTCGATGACCGATGTCTCCGTTTCCGTAATCTTACCGCTTGCCAGCGTGTCGATCACATCCTTGTGGGAAGTACGCATCGTCGTGAGGAACGTGTCCTGACATTCCCTTACCTTGTCTACCGGCACTGGAGCCATCAGACCGTGGGTTCCGCAATACAGTATGGCAATCTGCTCGCCCACAGGCATAGGAGAATACTGGCTCTGGATGAGCAGCTGGTTGTTCTTTCTACCTCTGTCGAGCGTCATTGCAGTGACAGAATCCATGTCGCTCGAGAACTTCGAGAAACTCTCCAGCTCCCTGTACTGCGCCTGGTCTATCTTCAGTGTGCCGGCGACTTTCTTCATTGACTTGATCTGAGCCGAACCTCCTACACGGGAAACGGATATTCCCACGTTTATGGCAGGACGGAATCCCTGGTTGAAGAGGTCACTTTCGAGATAAATCTGACCGTCGGTAATGGAAATCACATTGGTCGGTATGTATGCCGACACGTCGCCTGCCTGCGTCTCGATGATAGGCAGCGCCGTCAGTGAACCGCCTCCCTTGACGTGACCCTTCATACATTCCGGCAGGTCGTTCATCTTCTCTGCCACTTCCTGCTGCTCGTTGATCTTTGCCGCACGCTCCAGAAGACGGGAGTGCAAGTAGAACACGTCGCCGGGATAAGCCTCACGTCCGGACGGACGGCGCAGTATAAGCGACACCTCACGATAGGCGACAGCCTGTTTCGAAAGGTCGTCGTAGACCACCAAGGCGGCATATCCGCGGTCACGGAAATACTCTCCTATGGCTGCACCTGCGAAAGGTGCGTAGTACTGCATGGCAGCCGGATCGGCGGCAGTTGCCGACACTATGACGGTGTAAGGCAGCGCCCCACGCTCCTTCAGGGTCTGTACGAGAGCGGCGACGGTACTTGCTTTCTGGCCGATAGCCACATATATGCAGTACACGGGATTGCCTGCCTCGTAGAAAGACTTCTGGTTGATGATTGTGTCAACGGCGATTGCGGTCTTGCCGGTCTGTCGGTCACCGATGATAAGCTCACGCTGTCCTCTTCCGATAGGAATCATTGAGTCCACGGCTTTCAGTCCAGTCTGGAGCGGTTCTTTCACCGGCTGACGGAAGATAACGCCGGGTGCCTTGCGGTCAAGCGGCATTTCGAAGCTGTCGGTGAGGTCAATCTCACCCAGACCGTCAATGGCTTCGCCCAACGGATTGATGACTCTTCCGAGCATGTTGTCATTCACCCGGATGGAAGCGATACGCTTCGTACGCTTCACGGTCATGCCTTCCTTGATGCCGGAGGTCGCTCCGAGAAGCACACAACCCACGTTGTCCTCTTCCAGGTTCATGACTATCGCCATCGTACCGTTCTCAAATTCAAGCAGCTCATTGGCTTCTGCGTTTCTCAGGCCATAGATTCTGGCCACTCCGTCGTTGACAGTGAGCACGCTTCCCACCTCGTCGAAGTCCTGCTTTGAACTGATACCCTGAAGCTGTTGGAGCAGAAGCTCCGACACTTCACTCGGTTTTATCTTGTCCATTTCTATACTTTTACTTTAACTGTTTTAGTATGCTGCGCAACTGAGACTGAACACTCGAGTCCAGACGGTAGGTGTCGTATTCGAGGATAAATCCCCCTATGATGTCCGCGTCCACCTTTGTCTCGAACTCTATGTCAGCATTAGTGCGTTTTTTCACAACGTCGTTGAATTTCGAACGGGTAGCGTCGTCCACAGGCACAGCCGTGACAAGACGTGCAGGAACGATATTCCTGTCGCTGCGATAGAGCGACATGTACGAGTTTGCCATGAATTGCACCATGTTCTCCCTACCCTCTTTCAACACAAGTCTTATGAATGAGCGTGTCTGGTTGCAGGGGTTGCCTCCGCACGCAGTGCAGAGCAGTCGCTCCTTGTCATCCTTGCTGACAGTGGGATTTTCCATTGTCTTCCTCAATGCCGGCAGTTCGATGAAACTGGCGGCGAGCTTTTTCATGTCGGAAAACACGTCTTCCCCGTCGCCGGAGACGGCTGCGCTTTTCAGCAACGCCCGTGCGTACCTTACGGATATTATTCCTGTGTTCATTTTCAACGGTTAATTATTCAGCCTCCACTTCTTCAAGCATCTGGTTAATCAGCTTCATCTGCTTGTCGTCGTCACGGAGGTTCTGACGTACCACTTTCTCTGCTATATCAACGGAGAGGCGTGCGACTTGGGACTTTATCTCCCTTATTGCCACCTGTTTCTCATTTTCTATCTGCAGTTTGGCTTCACTCAGGATGTTGTCAGCCTCTGATTTTGCCTTCACCTTGGCTTCCTCTATTATAGCATCCCTCGTGTCTGCGGCATCTTTGAGGATGCTTGCCTGCTGCTCGCGGGCCTTTGCCACGATTCCCTCGCTTTCCTTCTGGATGTTGGCAAGGCGTTCCGCCGCCTCGTGGGCGTTCTTGAGACTCTCGTCAATAAACAGTTTTCGCTTTTCCACCATACCGACGATGACCGGGAATCCGAACTTTGCCAGGACGGCAAAGACCACGAGGAATGCCACGAGCATCCAGAACAGGAGTCCCAGATCAGGGGTCAGTATGGAAGGTAAATTTATA
The DNA here is from genome assembly GCA_963639575.1 of uncultured Spirochaetota bacterium. GTDB lineage: Bacteria > Bacteroidota > Bacteroidia > Bacteroidales > Bacteroidaceae > Prevotella. The sequence goes on along the minus strand of CAVHUR010000032.1, from coordinate 18,449 downwards.
GAACCCATTTAACTGACTTCGGTTTCAAGTTTAGAGGAATACGCAGAGTGCGCACACAACGACTGCGAACAGAGCCACACCTTCCACGAAGGCTGCGGTCAGAATCATGTTTGTACGGATGTCACCAGCTGCTTCCGGCTGACGTGCAATGGCGTCCATTGCGTTTCCACCGATTCTACCGATACCCAGACCGGCACCTATTGCTGCGATACCTGCACCTATTCCTGCACCTAATTTAGCGAGTCCAGCTCCTGCGGCTGCCTGTAAAAGTAATGATAACATAGTCTTAATCTTTTAGTTGTTATTAATTGATTTGTTTGTTGTTTCTATTTTGTCTCGTGCTCCTGGTGCGCCAGACCGATGAACACGGCGCTCAGCATCGTGAACACGTATGCCTGGATGAATGCCACGAGCAGTTCCAGGCAGTTCATGAAGAGTATCATGACGAAGCTCAGAACCGTCAGTCCGCTGCCGAGGAAGGCATTGAGTTGCCAGCCTATGAAGATTATGGCGGTGAACGACAGTATTATGGCGTGACCTGCCATCATGTTGGCGAACAGACGAACCATCAGCGCAAACGGCTTGGTGAACACTCCGAATAGTTCTATGAACGGCATTATCGCCACGGGATATGCCTTCAGAAACGCCGGCACGTCAGGCCAGAATATGTCCTTCCAGTACTCCTTGTTGCCGAACAGGTTGATTGCGAGCATCGTGCAGACGGCGAGGAAGAACGTGACATTGATGTTGCCCGTCACGTTTGCGCCGCCCGGGAATATCGGGAGCAGCCCGAGCAGGTTGGTAAGGAATATGAAGAAGAAGCACGTCAGCAGGTACGGAGCGTATGGGCGGTAGTGTTTCTCGCCGATGGAACTCTTCACCACATCGTCGTTGATGGTCATGACGAGCATCTCGATCATGCCTACAAAGCCCTTCGGGGCCTCCTTTGTCACGTCGTGCTTCCTGTACCAGCGTGCGCAAGTCAGGAATATCACCGTCAGCAACGCCACCACTATCCATATCTGGAGTACCGCCTTGGTTATGCTGAGGTCAAGAGGGCGGACGGAAGAACCGTCAGCCAGCTTTTCGTAGATTTTGCCGTTCTTCTCCTCGTTGAAGTAGAATCCCTTGTAGGTCTCGCCCTTTTCGGCGGCTTCTTCTATCTTCGAGCTGCAGAAGACGCTCCATTCGCCTGTGGCTTCACTCCTGACAATGACCGGCAACGGTATCGACACGCTGTGACCCTTATAGGTCGTGATGTGCCATTCGTATGCGTCAGCCATGTGTCCGAGCACTATTTCCTTCACGTCGACATCTATTTTCTTGTCAGCTGCCGACAGGGGCACCGATATCGAAATGAAGGCCAACAGGAGGCATATATACATTTTTTTGTTCATCGTAACCGTTTCTTTTCTGCCGACACGAAATATGTCGTGTCATAAATAAGGATGATTATGTAGTAGGCGACAAAGATTATGGCGAACAGGGGCAGGTTTCCCGTTGCCCTGTCGGCGAACATATAGACCACCAGAAAGGCCGCAGCAAACAGCAGGCGCAGTCCCGAAGCGGACACATAGAGCACCGGCAGGTTCTTGGGCGATGTATTCGCCACCTTGTCCCATGCCATCCCGTATGCCAGGATGAATATCAGCTGAAAGCCGAACGACATGGCGTTGTAGCCGAATACCGCCGTTCCTGTCAGCCCGATGCCGACAACGGTGATGGCAACCGCCACAACGAGGAGTATCAGCACTCCCCACGCCACATATCTCTTCGTCACTGCACTCATGCTTCCGGGTCTCTGTTGTCAGTCTACAGTTCCACGCACACGTTCACCTCATTGCCTTTCACCGACACGAATCCTGCGTTGATGCTCACCGTGTGCTTCTCGCCGTCATCATAGACCACGTTGCCTTTGGTCAACGCAGATATTATCGGGGCGTGGTTGCGGAGTATCTCGAACTGTCCCAAGACACCCGGCACGAGGACGCTCTGCACGTTGCCGTCGAACTCAATCCTCTCTGGCGATATCACTTTCAGTCTTATGTCCATGGCTTTCCTATCCTTGAGCCTGCGCCAGAAGTTTCTTGCCCTTCTCTATGGCCTGCTCTATTGTTCCGACATTGAGGAATGCCTGCTCTGGCAGATCATCGAGTTCACCGTCCAGAATCATGTTGAATCCCTTGATAGTGTCCTCTATGCTGACCATCTCACCCTTCACTCCGGTGAACTGTTCGGCCACTGTGAACGGTTGCGAGAGGTATCTCTGCACGCGGCGCGCACGGTTCACCGTCTGCTTGTCCTCGTCCGACAGCTCGTCCATACCGAGTATGGCGATGATGTCCTGCAGCTCCTGGTATTTCTGGAGTATCTGTTTCACTCTCTGTGCGCAGTCGTAGTGCTCCTTGCCCACAATCAGCGGGTCGAGTATTCGCGATGTGGAGCCGAGCGGATCCACAGCCGGATAGATACCCAACTGGGCGATGTTACGCGACAGCTCGGTGGTTGCGTCGAGGTGGGTGAACGTCGTTGCCGGCGCAGGGTCGGTCAGGTCGTCCGCCGGGACATACACTGCCTGCACGGAAGTAATGGATCCTGTCTTGGTGGAAGTGATGCGTTCCTGCATCGAACCCATCTCCGATGCCAGCGTAGGCTGGTATCCCACGGCCGAAGGCATACGGCCCAAGAGTGCAGAAACCTCTGATCCAGCCTGGGTGAAACGGAATATGTTGTCGATGAAGAACAGGATGTCACCTCCCTGATCACGGAATTCCTCAGCCACGGTCAGTCCCGACAGTGCCACGGAAGCACGTGCGCCAGGCGGCTCGTTCATCTGTCCGTAGACAAGCGTTGCCTGCGACTGCTTCAGCGCTTCGGGGTCTACGAGCGACAAATCCCACTTTCCTTCTTCCATGGCAGCCTTGAACTTGTCGCCGTACTTTATCACTCCGGATTCTATCATCTCGCGTATCAGGTCGTTGCCCTCACGCGTACGCTCTCCGACACCGGCGAACACGGAGAATCCGTTGTGTCCTTTCGCGATGTTGTTGATAAGCTCCATGATGAGCACAGTCTTGCCCACGCCAGCTCCGCCGAACAGTCCGATCTTTCCTCCCTTCATGTAAGGCTCAAGCAAATCGATGACCTTGATGCCGGTGGCGAGTATTTCCTTCTTCGTGGAGAGTTCCTCAAACTTCGGCGCTTCACGGTGAATGGGGTATGCATTCTCCTTTGCCAGCGGCTTCATACCGTCGATAGGATTGCCGATGACGTTCATCATACGACCCTTGATCTGCTCTCCCGAAGGCATGGAGATAGGGCTTCCCGTCGGCACGACATCCAGTCCGCGCTGCAGACCGTCGGTGTTGTCCATGGCAACGCAGCGCACCGTGTCTTCACCGATATGCTGTTGCACTTCTATAACAAGGTCTTCTCCGTTGGGACGTTTCACCAACAGAGCCTCGTGAATCTTTGGGAGCACAGTGGCAGTGTCCTGTCCTTCGGTGTCAAAATGCACATCCAGCACAGGGCCTATTATCTGCGAAAGGCGTCCTTTAACTTGTGACATATCTCTTATCTTTTTGTAATTGTTGTTCTGTTAAATGCTCAACTCGTCAAGAACCTTTATGAGTTTCTTGTCAAACGGCTTGTCCGAGCGTATGGCTTCGGAGAACGGCACGTACACGACCTCGTTGTTTCTCACGCCGATCATGATGTTGCGCTGTCCCTGCATTATCGCCTCAATCGCCCCGACACCGGTTCTTCCCGCCAGGATGCGGTCACGAGCCGACGGGCTGCCGCCTCTCTGGAGGTGTCCGAGGATAGACACGCGCACGTCAAAGTCGGGGAACTCCTTCTTCACGCGCTCCGCATAGTACATGGCACCGCACTTCGGGCTTTCCGAAACGATGACTATGCAACTCTTCTTCGACTTGCGGATGCCTCTGTCCATGAACTCCGCGAGCTGGTCGACCTCCGTGTTCTCCTCCGGAATGATTGCCGCTTCCGCACCACAGGCTATCGCCGAGTTCTGCGCGAGGAAACCAGCGTCACGCCCCATCACCTCCACAAAGAAGATGCGCTCGTGGCTCTGGGCGGTGTCGCGGATGCGGTCCACGCACTCCATAATGGTGTTCATCGTGGTGTCATAGCCTATGGTGTTGTCCGTGCCGTACAGGTCGTTGTCGATAGTACCGGGCAGTCCCACGCAGCAGACGTCGTATTCCTGGGCGAAAATCTTCGCTCCCGTGAGCGAGCCGTTGCCGCCTATCACGACGAGGGCGTCTATGTGGTTCTTCTTAAGGTTCTCATACGCTTTCGCCCTGCCCTCCGCAGTCAGAAACTCAGCGGAGCGCGCGGTTTTCAGAATAGTACCTCCACGGCCTATGATGCCGGAGACATCCTCCGTGGTAAAGGGTTTCATCTCGTCGTTAATCAGTCCTTCCCAACCGCGATAGATACCCACCATGTTGAAGCCGTTGTATATGCCCGACCTCGTGACGGCACGTATCGCAGCGTTCATGCCCGGGGCATCGCCTCCGGACGTCAAGATTCCGATTGTGCTAATCTTTGCCATGATTGTATAACCTCCATTAAAGTACGTGGCAAAGGTAAGCAAATTCCGTTACACGGACAAAATTTACGCGACAGAGTGAAACATTTTTTAGACTTTTTTCAGCTTGATAAAAATGCCCTTAAACACAGTGGATAAGACGGTATTGCCGGGGTATCGCAAAACCTCAAAAAAGCTTACAACCAACCATTTCTTCCCATATATTGTCCGATATAGGAAAAGCCGGTGTCCGAAACCGCCTTTTCTGTGGTGCGAAACCACCCTGACGGTGGGTTGTCCACGGACGTGGTCCGGTCGGATAACGGACGTGGTTCGGTCGAATAACGGTCGTGGTCCGGTCGAACCACGACCGTGAACAACCCGCGCGAAAACCGCTTTCACCCGACGGAAACACCGTCACGACACAACAACGACACTGTTTCGGCACAACAAAACAGGCTGCCTCCCACAACGGGAAAGCAGCCTGCGTATGCATTAAAACCGCCCATGACGGCGTCAAGCCTTCTCTTTTGGTATCACTACGGATGCCACGATGCTCACGACAAATACCGCCACGATGAACAGAAGCGAAGCTATGGGGTCGATTTCACAGAACTCGCTGATGAGGAGTTTCACGCCTATGAAGAGCAGAAGCACCGTCACGCCGGTGTTCAGATAGCGGAACTTGTCGGCGATGACTGCCAACAGGAAGAACATGGCACGCAGTCCGAGAATGGCGAAGATGTTGGAAAACAGCACCACATAGGGGTCGAGCGACACCGAGAAGATAGCGGGGATGCTGTCGAAAGCGAATATTATGTCAGAAAATTCTATGACCAGCACCGTCACGAAGAGCGGTGTTATGCACAGCACACTCTTGCCGATACCGTCGGACAGCACATATCCTCCGTCCGTATGCTTCGCACGCACGAAGAACTTGCCGCCCTCGAACTTCGGGTAAACGGGGAAATGCTTTGACAGGAACTTCACCAACGGATGGCGCTCCACGTCGATTTCCTCTTTCTTATTGCGGTCGCGGTACATCTTGTAGGCGCTGTAGACGAGGAAAACACCGAACAACATGAGCACGAACTTGAACCTGCTGATGACCGCAGTGCCTACAAAGATAAATACAATGCGCAGCACTATCGCACCGAGAATACCCCAGTTGAGTACATGCTGGTATTCTTTCTTGCTCACATTGAACGACGTGAATATCATCATCATGACGAACAGGTTGTCGACGGACAGCGTTTTCTCGATGACATAACCCGACAGATAGGATATCGTCATGTAGTGGCGGTACTGCTGAAGGCTGCCTTCGAAATCATCGGGATTGAGTTCTATGTGGGCGGCATAGCGGCTTGCGACCGCCTGGAGGTCAGCAAAAGTGCGGATTCCGTGCACCATGTCGCCGTGAAACCAGAGGAACACGGAGAACAGCAACGCCAGTGTAATCCACACCAAGGTCCATATCGACGCCTCGCGCACCGACACTTCATGCGACTTACGGTCTATCAGCAGCATGTCGACCAACAGGATGGCGACTATGAAAACGACGAAACCGCCCAAGAACAAGAACTCTGTCATAACATTATTATTATAGTTTCCGCCCCCGGCGACCGTGCCGGAGGCGGAACTAAGCATTTAGTATTTTGCGCCTACAGCCTCGGCATACTCGCCTTCGAGGGAGATTACGTCCGACACAGGCTTGAAACTGAAGTCCGTGAAGCGGAACAGCTGCATTGCGAGAAACGCCCCGTCGTCGGTCTTCAGCACCTCAAGACGCGCATTGCCCATGTGCTGCGGTGTCATCACGGCAGACTTCAGTTTATCCACCATCTGCCCTTTGTCCATACGAAGAGTCCTCTCCAGCGTCTCGCCGTCGGCGAGGCTGTATTCGTAGACATTGGCTGTCACGCCGCTGCCCGTGGGGATGTAGGTCACCTTTGAACCGAAACCGAGAAATCCTTTCTTTATTTGAAACAACTCACTGAGTGCCGGAGACTTCATCATCTCCAGCTTATTTATACTTGCCATAATTGATTGATCTTTTTAAGGTTTTGTTTTTGAGAAAATAAACGCGGTGAAAAGACCAGTCTCTAACGCAGTATATGCCTCAGCGCAATCACATAGTAGCGCACCGAGAGGCTTATGCGCGGCAGGGCTGACAGCCGTGACTGCCACACCTTTGCCATGAACAAAACAGCAAGGTTATTGGTAGTGGCGACATGAGCCGCCATGCTTCGCGGAGAAAAACCCGTGGACGGGACAGTCCTGCGCCCACGTACGTTGACGGAATGAAACGTGTCCGACACGCCGTTGAGCGTGGCTTCGTGCTTCTGGGGCTCCGGAGTGATGTCGAAAAGACGGTCACGCGGATTGCCCTCGGCGTCACTCTGAAGCGACGCCACGGCATCGCTCATGTCGCAAGGACACGCCCGACGGCTGCCCACACCCAACCACAGGGCAAAGACAACAAGCAGTGAGAGTATGCCGAAATATCGTTTCACGGCTGCAAAAATACGAATTATATGCCGGATACAAGACCATAGCAGAGGAAAAAACAGTAACTTTGCATTGTTTTTTAACCATTTTCAAGTATGACAAAACACACTGCCAAAGCCGTATTCTTCGATTTCGACGGCACCGTGGCCGACACTGCCGAGGGCATAGTGAGCACCATGAGGGAGACTTTCAGGGAGATGTCACTGCCCGTGCCCGACGATTCGGCGATGCGCGCGACTATAGGCATTCCGCTCTTTGACGCCCTCAAGATGCTCAACAACCTTGATGATGCCGAGGCACAGAGAGCCACTGACATCTACCGCCGACTGTTCCCGAAATTCGAGGCGACCGTAGTGAAAATCTTCCCGGGGGTGAAAGAGACATTGGAATGGCTGTCGGCACAAGGCTACCGGCTGGCTATCGTGACCTCGCGCAACGCCGAATCGCTCGACATGATTATGGACAGGCACGGCATAAACCGTTATTTCGAAACCAAGGTGACGGCTTCCGACAACCTCACACCCAAGCCCGCACCCGACATGGTGAACGCTTTGCTCGCCCGGATGGGGCTTGACCGTGACGACGCTTTTGTGGTCGGCGACACCACATTCGACATTGACATGGGCAACAACGCAGGATGCCGCACCGTGGCAGTGACCTACGGCAACCACCCGAAGGAACGGCTCGAAAAGTCAAAACCGTCTTTCATCATCGACAGTTTCTGCCAACTGAAGGACATTCTCGCCTAATCCGCACCGTCATGACTATACGCAAGGCCACACCCGACGACGCAAAGGCGTTGCTGGAGATATACGCTCCGTATGTGGAAACGTCGGCCGTCACATTCGAATACACCGTTCCCACCGTGGAGGAGTTCCGCCGGCGCATCATGAAAACGCTCCTGCACTATCCGTACATTGTGGCGGAAGAGGACGGAAGCGTCCTCGGCTATGCCTATGCGGGGATGTTTCATGAGCGTGAAGCCTACTCACGGAGCGTGGAAACATCCATATATGTAAGGACCGACGCACACGGAAGGGGCATAGGTACGGCTCTCTACGACGGTCTGGAGAGGGAACTCGCCCGGCGCGGAGTACTCAACGCCAACGCCTGCATAGCGTGGAGCGACAGCGAGAACAGGTATCTCACGCACCAAAGTCCGCTGTTTCACGCCAAGAGAGGTTATGAGAAATGCGCCCATTTCCACAAGTGCGGCTACAAGTTCGGCATGTGGTTCGACGTCATCTGGATGGAGAAGATGCTCGGCAACCACACTGCGGAAGAATGACAGCACACCGTTGACACCATAAAACGGCAACAGCGCAGACCCTGACCAGCAGGATCTGCGCTGTATTGCTTTGTGTCCTCTATGATTAGAAGTTCTCTGCCATAATCTCGAAGTAAGACTTCGGGTGAGCGCAGACAGGACAAACCTCGGGTGCCTTCTCCCCTACTACGATGTGACCGCAGTTGCGGCACTCCCAGATCTTCACCTCGCTGCGGGCGAAAACCTCCTGTGCCTCGATGTTGTGAAGCAGTTTGCGGTAGCGCTCCTCGTGGCGTTTCTCGATAGCGGCAACCAGTCTGAATTTCTTTGCGAGAGCAGCAAAACCTTCCTCTTCGGCGGTCTTGGCAAATCCCTCGTACATGTCGGTCCACTCATAGTTCTCTCCTTCAGCGGCAGCTTTCAGGTTTGCCACAGTGTCGCCGATGCCTTCCAGTTCCTTGAACCACATCTTTGCGTGCTCCTTCTCATTGTCGGCGGTAGCCGTGAAGAGTGACGCTATCTGCTCAAAGCCCTCCTTCTTTGCCTTTGAAGCGAAGTAGGTGTATTTGTTACGGGCCTGGCTTTCGCCGGCAAACGCTGCCAACAGATTCTTCTCTGTCTGTGTTCCTGCATACTTGTTAGCCATGTTATTCCTTTCTTTTAGATGGTTTGAAAATATTTACGTTGTTTTTTACAAGTGCAAAATTACGGAATGCGTTCTACTCTACGAGTGCTAATTTGAGCAATAAAATGGTATTTTTCGGCAATTGGCAGCATTTTACAGTTTTTTGCAGCACTGCACTGCCGTTTCCACAGGACAGGTGTAGCGGTTTCAGACGATAATTGCTAACTTTGCACCACACACGCCCCGAATGACGTAAGCAAAGAAACGGTATGTTGCAAAAAGCGTTTACTGACATATATAATATAAGTTGCGATGTCCTTGACAGCGAAAGCCTGCGCATCGAACATCTGCCCGACATGTTCGATCACGACACTATCGACAGCAGCCTGCCCCATGTCCACACTTTCTACGAGATTATCTGGTTCACCGAAGCAGGCGGTGTCTACACCGTAGACTTCCACGACTACAAGGTGGAAGCCAACTCCATATTCGTGCTGTCGCCCGGTCAGGTGCACTGTTTTGACGGCAAGACGCGCCACAAGGGAGTGGTGCTGAAATTCCGTACCGACTTTCTCGACGACCAAAGCACAGAAAAGGACACCTTTATTAAATATGACGTGTTCAACGCTTTCTATTCTTACCCCTACTATCTTGTGGGCAACGGTGAGGTGACAAGGGAACTTGCGGAAATCACCCGCAAGATAGACGAGGAGCAAGCGGACGTTTCGGGCTTCGGCCATCTGGAACTTTTGCGCTCCCTGGTCAAGATTTTCCTCATCAACGTCTACCGTCACGGCACACGCCAGGGCATCCCCCAGTTTGACACGATGAAACCTTCGCACAGGCTGTTTGTCGCATTCCGCAACATGCTTGAGCAGAAATTCCCCTCTCTGCACTTTGTCCAGGACTATGCAGACCAGTTGAACGTGTCGGTGAAAACACTGAGCAACAGCGTCAAGGAGTGTGCCGGCAAAGCGCCGCTGACATTCATCAACGACCGCATATCGCTCGAAGCGATGCGCCTGTTGCGCTTTACTGACCTCCGTATAAAAGAGATTGCCTACCGCCTGGGGTATGATGACCCTTCCTATTTCGTAAAATTCTTCAAGCGGCAGACAGGATTCCAACCGTCGGAATTTCGGGTTTTCACCCCGGAAAATTAAGTCAGGCTGTCCAGAAGTCCTGTGCAGCCCTCAAGACAATCACGCCAAGTGGCATCGAAATTGCCGGTATACCAAGGGTCGGCAACCTCTCCGTGACGCTTGGCATAGTCGAGAAGCAGGTGCATCTTGCCCTCCGGGTCGCCGCCGCACAGTCTTTGCATATTGCGGATATTGCGGTTGTCCATACCTATCAGCAAGTCATAGCGGCCATAGTCAGCCGCTGTCATCTGCCGGGCGGTCTTCCCTTCGCAGCCGATACCGTGGGAGGCGAGCATCCTGCGGGCAGGAGGATAGACGCTGTTGCCTATCTCCTCGCTGCTGGTTGCCGCCGAAGCGATTTCAAACTTGTCGCCGACACCTGCATCGGCGACAAGTTTTTTCATTATAAACTCTGCCATCGGACTGCGGCAGATGTTGCCGTGGCAGACGAACAGTATTCTCGTTTTCATCAAGCGAAGACCGTTTTACTTCACCAAAACCTTCCTTGAAGTGTTGCCGGCAGAGCGCACGATGTTGACACCTGTCACCGGTTTGTTCACCCTGATGCCGGAAGCGGTGTACACGGAAGTGGCAGTCTGCGAATCCGCACCGGTGTTTATGATGCCCGAAGCATCCTGTGTCTTTCCGTAGATGGCGAACTCATAAACGCGTGTCGTGGTGCCGCTGTTTTCTCCATGCTCCACTTGCAGGCGCACTTTCTTGGTCGTAAACGGTGTGAAAGCACGCATCACCTTGTTCTCTATGTTCTGTGTCACGACGTCAACGTCCACCCACTGTGCGCTCTCCTCGTCGTAGCGCTGTATGCGGAAGTCACGTGTCACCCAGTCAATGCTCTCTATTCCCGCATTGAAAAGCATGTAGGAGCACACCTCCACCGGGTTGTCGAACTGGTATTCCAGATATGGCGTCTCGCTCTGGCTACCTGTCACGCACCATTTAGTGGTGATATCACCGTCATTGGCCTTTGCCGCTCCCTCCTCAGACTTTATCTGATGAGATGCCACAATATTGGTCGGGGTGAGCCGTTCGCCACATTCAGTCTGGTCACCAAGCTCCTTATATTCGATGAGAGTGTTCACCGGAGTGAACTCCTGCAGGTCATCACTCGTGTTGTCCGACAGTGTTGCGGCAAAGAGAAGACCGCAACGGTTGTCGCTGGTGACGGAAATCTGGTTGATGCCATCAGGCAGTTTGACGCAGTACTTGTACATGTACATGTTCTCAGAAACCACATTGCTCTTGCCCGAAATGTTGTGCGCATGAGTCGAGATGAATGCTATATTCTCCTTGCAGTAGGTCTGTCCGAGGTTGAACGGAGTGGTCGGCTGTCCTGCATAGCCCACATAATAAGGCAGATTGAGGTCCACGGTCTCGTCGCCCATGTGGATGCTTGCCACCGAACCGTCCTCGCTGCTGCTTGCCATCAGCAGGTAGAGTTTGTCCTGGCCGGGTTTCCGATCAAACGTGACAGTGCGTGCCAGGTTGCACCGCAGCACGTTTTTCGCATTGTCGGCACGGCTTCCCAACTTGAAAGGAATGCCGTCCACGGTGACGTTGTCGTCCAAGAGTTCGGCAGGATATGCCCGAGTGAATCCGCTTGAGGCATTTCCCTTTGACGAATCATAGCTCATGATGTCGAGATTATATGCCAAGTCCAGTGTCGTGGAATTGGTTTCCGTAGCGGTGACGGCAGGTTTTGCCAGTTTCACGGCGAACGTCTTGGGCTGGTAGTGGCCTATGGAGAAAGTCAGTTCCTTGCCCGAGAACGATGCCGGACCTACCTCTTCCTCTATGCCGTTGACCTCGCGCGCAGTCTCTATCTCCGCAGGGAATGTCACCTTCACGTTGTTCTGGTCCTCTCCAGTCCACTCATAGACACGCAGGACAAGTTCTTCGCTGTCCTCTGCTTTCTTGAATGCCTTTATCGAAACCTTGTCTGTCGACAGGCTTGCAAGCGACATCTCCACCGGCATTTCACCGCTGTGCTTTGCCGGGACAAATGCCAGCAACGGCTGGTTGAGCCGTGCAGCCTCCTTCTGAGTCTTCTCGCTCCAGCTGCCTTCATGCGGATAGAAGGCGTAAGTGAAGTTGTTAGGGCCAAGATCCTGTTCTGCCTGATGCTTGTAAGCGCCACATCCCGGAGTGTGGATGAGCGTCAGACGAAGTGTGTTCTGGTTCGGTTTGTCCCATCCGTACTTGGAATCATTGAGTATGCTTACACCCTGCGTGCCGTCCTCGTTGGTATGATCCGCCCACTGATGCCCCTGCACTTCGTAGCAGTTTTCGTTGCGCACGCCACGCTTAATCGTGCCAAGCGATATGTCGTAGGTGTCTTCTGCGGCGTTAAACATAAACGGGAAAAGCACCTTGAGGAGCGTCTGGCGGCTCTGCCAGTCCACTTCCGTCACGCAGTCTATACGGTCGGTCAGTGCCGACATGCGTATGTACTGCACGAAAGTAGAGCCGTTTTTGGTGCGCTGCACACGGAAACTCTTTCGCAGCGGACCGTTCTCTGCCAACCGGATGTCCACATTCTCGTCCACGTAGGTGTTGACCGACTGCTTGACAGTGTTGTAGCTGATTTCCCATGCAGGCCATGACCCTTCGTAGTCGGACAGCATCTGCATACGGCTATTGTTCATTATGGTGGAGGAAGTCTTGGCATTGACGATGCGCGGATCGCCCTTGGAGTTGAGTTCCACACGGTATTTACCGTTGTCTATCGTGCGGCTTGTCTCGTCTATCGTCAGGTCCGATGTCAGCGAAGAAGCCTCTCCGGTCTTCACGCTGTACAGACTGTAGCCGAGAGAAGGCACTGTGGCGGCGAAGATAAACTTGAGTGTCTTGCTGCCGTTGTCATATCCAGTGACCTGCGACAGCACCTCCTTGCCGTCCTTGTCGAACACCCTGATGCCCGCAGGCTCCGTTTCGCATGCCATTTCGCCCTCCACAATGTCGGTGCGTTGTTGCGACAGAGGGTTGTAGACCACAATCGGAGTGCCGTCAACATTGGTGTTCATGCCACGCGAAATGCTGCCTATGGCATTCTTGAGTGCCATGCCGAACTGTTTGTTGGCAAGGTAGTACTCGTTGTGCGAATATTCGTAAGCCTTTGGAATGGACGTGCCGGTGATGCCGTCGTGGTGCTGTTGCCATATCATTCGTGTCCATGCCTCGCGTATCTCGTCAGGATAGCTCTCCTGCCCGAGCCAGTAAGCCAATGACGAAGCCTTCTCAGCTGCGTCGCCAAGGAGCTCGTCGCGGCGGTTCCACATCTTGAGTTCACCGCGCGAGGTGTAAGAACCCACACCGTGCGAACGCATCGGAAGTTCATCGTTCCATACCGGCAGCTTCGACTGGTCGCACGTTGCGAGGTAGTCGAAGAACTCGTCGGGCGAAGCCAATTTCACCTGTATGTCGCCAGTGGTCTTCTGTGCCGACAGGTTCATCCAATACGGGGTGTTGTTACCCGTGCTGTTTGAGTCGTCACCAAGACCGCCTCCGTGGTCGCTTCTCGGACCCACGTAGCGGAACATTGCCGGCACTCCGTACTGCGAAAGGTTGCTGTTGATCTGCGACAACATGTCCGCATCGGTTGTCATATCCTTGTTGAAATCCTCATGGGCATCGTATGCGCCCGGCTTGTAAACACCGTATATCTGGCTGCCGTCCACCCCTTGCCACACGCCGAACGGGGGCAGTTGGTCGTAGACAGCGGAACCCCACGACAGCTTGTTGGTGTGAAATCCCTTTATGCCACAGTGCTTGGCTATCGCAGGAAGGGCGTAGGAGAAGCCGAAACAGTCGGGCAGCATGATGTCATAGCCACCCCTCACGCCGAACTCCGACATGTAGAAGCGGTTGGCATAGAGCATGGAGTGGAACAGAGACTCAGCCGATGACACCATGCAGTCGTTGGCGTCGATAGCCATACCGGACACATGCCAGCGGTCAGTCAGTATGTATTCCTTCATGCGGTTGTACAAGTCGGGATAGTATTCCTTCATCCACATGTACTTGATTGCGCCCTCGAAATTTATCCTGAATGCCGGATACTTATCCAACAGGGCAAGATTCTGGGTGAGGGTGTTGTTGATGTACTCTCCGATGGTTGTCTTCACGTCCCAGTTCCACTGCGTGTCGAGGTGGCTGTTGGAAATGAGAAACAACGTCTTGTCTGTCGTCTGTGCCACCGACACCGCGGTGCTGCAACCGAGAAAGACGGCGGCAACCATTGTCTTCACCGCGCTTCCGTTTTTGCCAAGAATAGATTTCATGATTTATGTGTAGAGATTATTGTGTTTATAGTTATGCAAAGTTAACAAAAGAACTGGTATCAAAGTGAATAAGAAACAAGTTTTCTTCTTACACAAATGCACTTTTTACACCAGTTCACAGCGCAATGCGGACTTGTCGAAATTGAATCCTGCGAGGCGTACACGACGTATCTGGTTGTCAAGCTCGGGCGATGACAGGCGCGCCGGCAGTTCCACACGGATGTAGTTGTCGGTAAATCCATGCATGGACTTGCCCTTTGCGGATTTCTCGAACAGCACGTCACGTTCTGCACCTATGTACTTGGCATAGAACGCCTCCTGCTTCCGGTCGGACATGTCGAGGAGTTCCTTGGAACGCAACTTGCGGTCTTTGTCGCTGACAACATAGGGGATGCGCAGCGCCATCGTGCCAGGGCGCTCGCTATAGGGGAACACGTGCAGGTGGGTGACATCCAACGAGTCGATGAAATCGCGGCACTCGCTGAACAGTTCGGGCGTTTCGCCGCGGCAGCCCACCATGACGTCAACGCCGATAAAGGCGTCAGGCATCAGCCGCTTGATGAGGTTTATCTTATGGGCGAACAGCGCCTTGTCGTAGCGGCGGTGCATCAGGCGCAGCACCTCGTCCGATCCGCTCTGCAACGGAATGTGGAAATGCGGCATGAAAGCGCGGCTCTCCTCGGCGCAGTAGCGTATCAGTTCGTCGTCAATGAGGTCGGGTTCGAGACTGCTTATGCGGTAGCGGTCTATTCCCTCCACGGTGTCGAGTGCCTTCACGAGGTCGAGGAACGTCTCGCCGGTGGTGCGTCCGAAATCCCCGATGTTGACTCCCGTGAGCACTATCTCACGTCCGCCCTCCGCAGCAGCCTGCCTTGCCTGTTCCACAAGCGAGGCTATGGTAGGGTTGCGCGAGTTGCCGCGCGCGAAAGGAATGGTGCAGTAGGTGCAGTAGTAGTTGCATCCGTCCTGCACTTTGAGGAAGTAGCGTGTCCTGTTACCTCTCGAACAGGACGGTGCGAAGGTCGTTATCTCCTTGGTCTTCACCGAGTGGCAGTTGCCGGCAACGGTGTCACGACACTCTCCGTTGAGTTTTTCCGACCACGCCTCAGAGAGGTATTGTATGAGTTGCGCCTTCTCGTTGCTGCCCAAGACCAGTCCTACTCCATCGATTTTGGCGATGTTCTCCGGTTCGAGCTGGGCGTAGCAGCCCGTCACGACCACAAAGGAGTTGGGGTTTCTCCTAACCATCTTGTGGATGGCCTGGCGGCACTTGGCATCCGCCACCTCTGTGACGGAGCAGGTATTGATAAGGCATATGTCCGCCTCTCCGTCCTCTGCGGCATCCACCACCCCCATTTCCTGGAGCATCCGCCCGAATGTGGAGGTCTCGGAAAAGTTCAGTTTGCAGCCTAACGTATAGTATTTCGCTTTCTTGCCTTGGAATATAGAAGTGTCAATCATTTGTCTTTATTTATATGCAAAGTTAGCACAAAAATCACACCAAACGGTTATCGGAGAGCAGTTTTATGGCTTTTGGGGACTTTTGCAGAGAACTTGCCCCATTGCCAACCGGAGTAAGCGCAACGCTATTGGTTCAGTTTATTCAACCGCATCACTATTGAAGTCTGGCTTCTCCCCATCTTTTGGGCGATGTATTTCACGCTCTTTCCTTCGCCATACAGCGTCAGCAGGAATTTGTCAGCCGCTTTAGTCCAACGTTTATTGGCATTTGGATGTTTCGAATAACTTTCTTCCGACATCTTCTCCGGATGCAAAAACTCATTTACAAAGGCAGAGGGTATACGCTGGTCGTACAGAACGATTGTCTTTGTTTTTGCCCTTGTTATCGCCACATAAAACAATCTCCGCTCCTCTCCGCACGGAAATTGGTCGCTTCCTGTCAACACATAATCAAGTACGGGGTCATCGCTGACAAGCGAAGGAAATCCATAGACATCCTTATTACACTGTAACAATATCACATAATCAGCCTCAAGTCCCTTGGATTTATGAACTGTCAAAAACTCAAGTTTACGTCCCACTATCATATAGAAAAACTTGTTGCCTTCCTTTATTCCCTGATACGCAAACGAAAGATAATAATCATCAAAGGAATAACGCCCCAACAAGAATACAGATTTGTCTTTCGGAATGGACGACACCAGTTGTTCTATTGTTTTGCAGTAATATTGCCTGTCATAAGAACGGAACTCCAACTCCGTTTTCACATCCGAGCGAAACGGATGTATCTGCTTTTTAATCTGCGCACTATTGCATTGGATAAAGTTTGAAGACAGGCTAACCAAAGGCTCTCCGAACCTGTATGTTGTCTCGATTTTATTTATTTCCGTTGTGCCAAAGTACTCAGAAAACTGATTGAACAAAGCCATGTCACTCCCGGAAAAACGATATATGGATTGCCAATCATCGCCCACGCAGTACAATTTCGCCGGTCGGCTGCCCTCTCGCAAAACTTTCAGGAATTTGTAACGGTCAACAGAGATGTCCTGAAACTCATCCACTATAATATAATCATATTCTACAGGATGCGAAACACGGCATATTTCAGTAGCCTGAAGAATTGCGTCAGTAAAGTCTATCTTGCCAATATCATGGAGTGTCTTCGTGTATTGCTCATACACAGGCACAAATATTTCATTGATGACAAATACGCTTCGCTCGTCATGGGCGTCTTTCGCCTTTCGCAAAATACTGTCAAGTGACTTGCAACTCGACTTCAGCAATGTCACGAAAGTAACGACGAGACGTATAAAGGACTTCTCCCGCTTACTCCCTTTAGGCAAAATTGACTCATACAATTCCTCCTCGGTCTTTTCCCGAATTGGCACACCTGCACCTTGCAATGCGGCCTTTAGCTTTGCCTTAATGTTCAAATAACGGAAATCCGCACTCGATGTTTCGAGCAACACTGTACCGAATTTCTCATGGGCAGCCCTCTTCCAGATTATTCCATCGTTATATTTTTCATTGGCTTCTTCGTAGGTTATGCCTTTGTCTTTGGCAAACCAGTCGGGAACAAGACTGTGCTCATCTATGCCGAAATGTTCCAGGTAGATGCGCTTTGTCACCCCATCCTGTTCGAAATATATGGAGAAATCAGGGCAATACTGGGAGTGCATCTCGTCTGCCAAATTGTGTTCATAAGGTTCCTCATATCTAAATTTCACATCAAGCGAAGACAAAACAAAACATATTTTTTGCTCTTGTTCACTCCGAACGTATACTGTCTTGCCGTCCATATCAGGAAACATGGCCTTCAGTCGCACACTTTTCTGCTCTGTCAGCTGTTCTCTCCTTTCATTCAGGCGTCGCTCCGCATCGTCATCATTAGCCTGATAATCAACAAAATACTCGACAATACTTTTCCGAAAGCGTTTTTCTTTCAAGAGAGCATGGTAGATTTCCACGAACAATGCATCCGTATTGTCACAAATTGAGGGCTTGACTCCTGTTGCTCTACCTATTATGTCTATCGCCAATTTATGAAAAGTATACCCTCTCAAACCATCCGTATCCAGCCTTTCCGTAAGTTCCGCAGCCGCCTTGTTGGTATAACTGATTAACAATATCCTGCGGGGTTCAATGCCTTTGACTTCTGTGAGATACTTTACTTTCCCTATTATCGACGAAGTTTTGCCACTACCTGCACTACTCACAACCAAGCAATTATCTTCCTCGGAAACAATGGAGCGCCGCTGTTGACAGTCCAACGGATATTTCAAACAATGGTCAAAAAACTCCTTGTGAGTTTCAAGAAGGGAGCCAATGACCTCTTCGTTATGTTGTTTGACAAGATTATCGATATTCTCAAAGTCCTCAACCAGCTTTAAGATTATCTCGGCCGGAGTGACATTAAAGGTTCTCGATTTTCTCAACAGAGAACGTGCTTTCACATAATGTGAAGCATAGTGATTGGAAAAATCACGCTTTTGCGTAGCCGATATTATCTCGTCCCGAAAACAATCGCTTAAGGCTGCCGGAATGTCAACACCCACATCAAGCCCCGGCAAATCTTCTTTTGTCTGCTCCCTATTAT
>CAVHUR010000031.1:15168-26929 GCA_963639575.1 uncultured Spirochaetota bacterium | reverse complement strand
GGATAATGCCGGCGTAGGGATGAAGATCGCACACTAAAACTGTGCCCCCTTATTGTATTATTATATTAATAAGGTATTATGAACAAATTTCTTTTGTCGGTTATCACTTTGTCCGTCATGGGCAACAGTGCCGTTTTTGCCGACAAGAACGACTCTCTGCGGATAGAGAATCTGCAGGAAGTCACAGTGAAGGGTGTGAAAGTGCAGAAAGATGCACCTTTCGCAGTTGCCAACATCAACCAAAAACAACTTGGAGGATTTTCCTGGACAGGACGCGAACTGCCATTCCTGTTTGCCCAAACACCCGGTGTGGTGGCATGGAGCGAGAATGGAGTTGGCACTGGAACATCACACCTGCGCATCCGTGGCGCAGCAGACTCACGCATCAATGTCACCATCGACGGTGTACAGCTCAACTCTCCTGAAGACGAGTGTGTATTTTGGGCAAACATGAACTCCTATGCATCTCTGCTCAGCAATGTGCAGATACAGCGCGGCGTAGGCACATCCACCAATGGCGACGGTGCTTTTGGCGGAAACGTTGCACTCACCACCAAGTCGCCAAGTACCGTCCCCGCATTGGAACTCAGCGGAAGCTATGGCAGCTACAACACTTTCAATGTCGGCGGAAATTTCTCCACCGGTCTGTTGTGGAACCATCTGATTCTCGATGGAGCTTACCACCATACTGCCACCGATGGCTTTATTGACGGCACGGCGGGCAAATCCGGCTCTTACTATGGCGGCCTCACATGGCTCGGCAAGAACTTTGTCATCCGCTACAAGAACATCGGCAACTATGAAAACACAGGTCAGGCATGGAGCGGAGTAACTGCCGGTAATGGTGATTACAGTATGAATATCTATGACAAAATCACCAGTTACAAGGACATGTGGGACGCAGGCATGGGCAAGTTCAATGAACTGTACGAAAGTTTTACCCCAAATTGGGACGGCACATGGGTAGTTTCACGCCACAAGCTCGCCGACGGCTCTCTTTGGGAGAAGACCACCGACAATTTCTGGCAAGACCACAACATTCTTTCAACAGCCGTAAACATCAGCGAGCATTGGTCTACCACAGCTTCCCTTCACTACACTTACGGTTATGGCTACTATGAAGAATTCCGCTATAACAACAAACTCAAGAAGTTCGGACTGTCCAATTTCGCCCTGTCAGACGGTTCTACTCTGAAGAAAACGGACTTTATACGCAAGAAAGGACTGGAGCAGAACGCCTACGGACTGGTGTGGAACGCCAACTACAAAGACGAATTGTGGGACGTAATCGGCGGTCTGTCACTACAACATTTCACCGCTTCACATTTCGGCCACCTCACCTATATGGCAAACAAGGAACTCAGTCAGTACTACCTGAAGAACGGACGCTACACCTACTACGACTCCGATGCCGACAAGGGAGACGAGAACGTATTTGTCAAAGCGACCTTTCACATAGACAGCAACTGGGATGTTTTCGCCGACTTGCAATATCGTCATGTGGAGTATTACACTGATGGCATCAATGACAGATTCCTCTCAAACGGTGATGGAACATACTCCAACCAGCGTCTGGACATCAATGAGATTTACGATTTCTTTAACCCTAAGGCTGGCGTAAGCTTCCATTCCAACGGTCACCGCGCCTATGCGTCAGCCGCATTGAGCCATCGTGAACCGGAGAGAAACAATTTCACCGACAACGGTTCATATCCTGCCCCAAAACCGGAGGAACTCACCGACGTTGAGGTGGGCTACAGTTACACCGGTACAAACTGGAATGTCGGTGTCAACGGATACTACATGAAGTACAAGAACCAGTTTGTACAGACCGGCGCAGTAAGTGACATAGGCGAATCATTGACGACAAACATCAAGGATTCCTACCGCATGGGACTTGAGTTGAGCGCAGCTTGGCAACCGATGAAATGGCTCAACGTCTACGGCAATGCCGCCCTTTCGCAGAACAAAATAAAGGATTTTGACGAGGTTGTGGAAACTTACGACAATGACTGGGAGGAACTTGATGCGACTACAAACCATTACGACAACTCCACACTCGCCTTTTCTCCGTCTGCCATACTCAACGGATTCGTGACCTTCAACTGGAAAGGTCTGCAGGCTACATGGCACACCAACTTCGTGTCACGTCAGTATTTGGACAATACCGAGTGTACAGAGCGTTCGCTTCCGTCATACACACAGAGCGACATCGCTGCCAGCTATGCTTTCCAATTCAAACATATCGGCATAAAGGAGCTGCTCCTTAGCGTCAACCTCAACAACGTGTTCGATGCACACTATGCTGCAGGCGGTTGGGTTTACTCTGCCATTGTAGGCAGCGATCACCCCAACAACAACCGCTATTACCAGATTGGCTACATGCCAATGGCCGGCAGAAACATCATGGGCAACATCACCCTGAAATTCTAAAACGGGGAAATCATGGCAGAATACATGGCTACCAACTGGATGGATGTGCTCGGCACTGCACTCGGACTGCTCTATCTCTACTTGGAAATCAAGGAGAACGTGTGGATGTGGATTACGGGTTGCATCATGCCGATGATATATATCGTCGTGCTCTACGAGCGCGGCATCTATGCAGACTGTGCCATGGAGGTGTACTATTTTCTCGCCGGAATCTACGGATTCGTCTATTGGCTGCGTGGAAAAAGCCGCCAAGGTTCTTCTGTGAAGATATCATACGCCACACGCAAGCAGAGAGTATGTCTCTCCGCTTGTGCCGTGGCGCTATGGGCAGCAATGGGCATCGTTCTCGACAAACTGACAGACAGCACCGTGCCCTATACCGATGCGCTCTCCACCGCCCTGTCGGTGGTAGCACTATGGATGCTCTCACGCAAATTGATAGAGCAGTGGTGGGTATGGTTTGTCGTGGATATGATTTCGGTTGGACTGTATGTCTACAAAGGCATATATGGTCGTGCTATACTCTACGGGATATACACAGCCATGGCAATCTACGGATATATGGCATGGAAACGGAAGATGCGGCAGGCTTAATGCCCCGCATCTTTCATGCTAAAGTTCCGTCTCTTGTTACAGATATATCATCTTTAACTTAACATAAAATGAAACAACAATTTTTCAACAGGCGCACACCATTGCGGTTTACCCATTTTTCGCGTAAAAGCTATGCTCTTTTTTCCTGCGTAGGAAAGGAAGTGCTGGTGGGAGTGCTGTCCGTTTCAACTTTGGCACATGCCAAGGCTGACGGCATCAGTACTGTCGCTCCGCTTGCCAGCGACTCACTCAACCGCAACGAGCTGAAACTCGACGAGGTGGTAGTGACGGGTTCACGTGCGCCGCTGACTAATCTTCAGTCAGCAAAGGTCGTGGCTGTCATCAGCCGAGAGGACATCTCCCGAGCTGCGGCAACCAGTGTAAGCGATGTATTAAAATCAGTCTCAGGCGTGGATGTCCGTCAGCGCGGAGGCTTTGGTGTACAGACGGACATATCGGTCCGAGGGGGCAATTTCGACCAAATCACCATTCTTCTTAACGGTGTCAACATTTCTTCTCCCCACACAGGACATCTTTCAGCCGATTTTCCTATAAGTCCCGACGACATAGAAAGGATTGAAGTGCTTGAAGGCTCTGCCTCCAGAATCTATGGAGCAAACGCTTTCAACGGCGTGGTAAACATCATCACAAGACAAAAATCGGAAAATATTGTCGATGCCAATATCAGTGGCGGTTCTTACGGATACTTCAATGGTAATGCAAGCCTGCATCACTCGACAGACAAATCCTCATCAAGTCTTAGCGGAGGATACAGCCGCAGCGACGGAGCCACACCTAACAGCGCATTCCAGTCGTCACGTTTCTTCTGGCACGGGAACGCAGATTTTGGCATCGTAAAACTCTCCGCACAGACCGGATACAGTTACAAACCATACGAGGCCAACACGTTCTATGGCACAGCTTCCACCGACCAGTGGGAGAGCAACGAGCGGCGCATGGCGGCCATAACGGCAGACATCGAACTGGGAACGGTGCATCTGACACCACAAATCTATTGGAACCGTTGGCATGACCACTACCAGTGGCACCGCGACAATCCCGCCGGAGAGAATTTCCACAAGGTGGACGCTCTCGGAGGAGGCATCAGCGCATGGACAGAGAGCATTCTCGGACGCACCTCCGCAGGGGCTGAGATTCGCAAGGAGAGTATCTGGAGCACCAAGCTCGGACTACTTCAGGACGAGGACAAATGGCAGAATACTGGCGGGCACGACGCTACGGATGACATATATTACAAATACCATGACAGCAGAACCGTCAGTTCTCTGTTTCTGGAACACAACATTCTGCTCCGCAACTGGACTTTTTCGCTCGGTGCTACAGCCATACACACCCTGTTGAGCGGTTGGGGAGTTTACCCAGGAGCAGACATCTCCTACCGGCCGACCGACACATGGAAGTTCTTTGCGTCGTGGAACATGGCAATGCGTCTACCCACATTCACCGACCTGTACTACAGCGGTGCCAACATAGAGGGTAACTCCAGCCTCCGTCCTGAGAAGGCCAACGATTTCCAACTGGGTGTGCGCAACACCGGAACAGGTTATGTCGCCGAAGCGGAGCTGTTCTATTCACACAAGACTGACATGATTGACTGGGTGACATCACACGAGACCAATGACGGCATATTCCGCTCGGTCAATTTCCGCATGGACAACTGGGGAGGCGAGATAAGCCTTTCCGTGCTGCCACAGGAACTTCTGTCCGCAGCATTTCCTTTGAAAAAGGTTACCATAAGATACGCCTACATCAGCGAAGACTCCAAATACGATGTCAATGTGATACAGAGCAAATATGCCATGGAGTATTTGCGGCACAAGATAAATGTGTCTGCCGACGGCAAAATATGGAGCAATCTCAACCTCAGCCTTGCATGGAGGTGGCAGGAAAGGACCGGCAACAACTCCGACTACGGACTTCTTGACGCCAAACTTTCATGGGATGAACCAAAGTGGTCAATCTATGTTGACGGGACAAACATCCTCAACAAAGAATACTACGACTACATCTCCATTCGCCAACCGGGCATCGTCGTTATCGGCGGAATAAAGTTCAGACTTTAGAAATACACAAAAACGGTTCGGGTGACGTAATGTCAACCCGAACCGTTTCGTATTTTCCTGTCCCTGAAAGTCATTTCTTTGCCTTCAGCTTCTTCTCTATTGACTTCATCTCTTTGGCAAAAGCCTTGTCTTCCTGCAGTTGTGCTGTCACCTTGGCAATGCTGTGCATGACAGTGGAATGATCCCGATTGCCTATCAAACGGCCTATCCTGCCTACGCTTACTTTGGCGAGCGACTGCGAGAAATACATGGCTATCTGGCGTGCCTGCACAAACTCACGTTTACGCGACTTGCCGAGGACATCCTCCACTTCCACCTTCATGCAGTCACAGACAGTGTCTATAATCTCGTTGACGTCGTATTTCTTCGGAGTGTCTTTCTTGATTCTGCCCACTACCTTCGCCGCCAATGCCATGTCTATGTCGCCGTCAATGAATATGGAATGGGCCAACAGGGAGTTGACGACCCCCTCAAGGTCACGCACCGAACCGTTGGCATTGTTGGCTATATAGTCCACCACATCGGCAGGGATAACCAGACCGTCGCGCTTAATCTTGGCATTCAGGATGTCAACACACAACTTGTGGTTAGGCTTCTCCAGTTCACACAGTATGCCGCAATTAAATCTTGTGAGCATGCGTTCATCCATATTCTTCAGTTCTGCAGGCGTCCTGTCGGCGGCAAGAATTATGCGTCTGCCGTTCATGAACAGATGATTGAATATATGGAAGAATGTCTCCGATGTTTTGGGACTTGACTCCCACACCTGCACATCATCCACTATCATGAGGTCAAACTGCTGATAGAAATGAATGAAATCGTTGGTTTCCTTTGTCCTTACGCTGTCTGTATATTGACGTTGAAACTCTCTTGCACCGACATAAACCACCTTCTTGCGCGGATAAAGTTCACAAGTGCGGTTGCCTACAGCATTTATCAGGTGGGTCTTTCCACAACCTGACGGACCATAGACAAACATCGGGTTGAAACTGGTCTTGCGTGGATGTTCGGCAATGGTGACACCTACGGAACGTGCAAGTTTGTTGGAGTCGCCTTCAATAAATGTCGAGAATGTGTAGCGAGGATTGAGATTGGTGGCTATGGTTGTAGAGACTTCCTCCTCCGGCTCGTTTTTCACTATTGGCTGTTGACGGTTTTCCACCGACACAGCCGCATGATAGCGGAGTTGTATCTGTCCGAATTTACTGCCCAGGACTTCGCTCAGAAGGGGCAAAAAAGAACCTTCCAGATACCCTACATGTGCCTTGCTGGGTGCCTGAAGAACCAACATGCGGGTTTTGTCATCAAAACTCTCGAAAGTGATTGGTTCAAAAAATGTGGTATATTGTGTTGTCGAGAGCCGTTGTCTGATTTCTTCCAGACATTCGCTCCACAACTCTGACGCTTTTTTTGCCATTAGACTACAAAGGTACAAAGAAATCACGGAAGAACGGTTGCCACATCTGCGTTTTTTCTCTCCCATGATGCAAAGAGCCCCAAAACCGGCAACGGCTTGGGGCTCTCTATACTTGCTGTCAACAGACTATTTGTCCTTTTTCCCAAAGACGGAGAAATGCACATATCGTTTCGGATGCTCTTTCAAGTCAACCACGAGTTTGTTGGCATTGTCCATCGTCGAATTGAGGTTGTCGTAGAGTTGCGGGTCATTGATAAGTTTACCCATTGTGCCGTCCGGAGAATTGATTTTCTCGATTGTAGTCTGCACATCCGAAAGAGTCTTGTTTACCTGCTTCATCGTAGCATCCACATCTACTGCGGCAAGTTTTGCAGTCATCACATCCGCATTGCCAAGCACCTTGTCCGCCTTGTTCATCATTCCAGGCATCTTGGCGTTAAGTTCCGCCATAAGCGAATTGAGCTGTTCGGTAGACGTTTCGAGATTTGCCGTCACACTTTTCGTATTGTGGAGTATCTCGACAATGGCCGGATCCGACAATATGACATTAAGACTTGTCAGTATAGAGTCCAGCTTCGGCACCATGTTTTCCACCGCCGGCAACAATGATTTCATGCGGTCAATGGCAGCCTCATCATTGAGACCGGAGATTGTCTCACCCGGTTTTATGTCGTCAGACGATGCATACGCCAACAGAAGATTCACCTGCGTGTTACCCATCAGGTCGCTCTTCACCTCGGCAGTACTGCCCTTTGGTATACGCATCATCTTGCTTATGCTTGCCGTAAGCCGTGTGGGATTCTTGTGCGAATAGTCATAGATTATATCGGAAACAGAACCTACGACTACGCCATCGGCATAGATAGGACAGTTTTTCTCCACTCCTGCCACATTCTGAAATGTGATTGTGTACTCGTTATTGTCGGAAAACAGTTTCGTTCCCTTAAGGAAATTCATTCCGAAAAACAGTATCACAAGTGCCGCAATGGCAACAAGTGCAATCTTTACCTCTTTTTTCATAACATCACCTATTGCTTTTCCATTCTTTTATAGCCCTGTTCACGTCCGTCTTCTCGCCATTCTTGAAAGCGATGATAAACGCTTCGGGGAACTTGTCGAGTATCTGCTTCCGCAGCGAATATATCTCGTTATAGTTTGTCGATGCCCCGTAAGTGTACTTGAACAAGCCTCCTTCCGTATAGAAATCCACATTGTCAAGTCCTTTCAGTGTAGCATCATTGTTCTTGAGTCGGCGTGATGCCGCCACAATCTGTATCTTGAAAACCGGCGCTTCGTTTCTTGCCGTTGTCTTTGTTTCCGTCTTCTCCTCCGGTTTCACCTTGTTTGGCTCTGCCGCAACCTGCTCCACAGTCTGTACCGGTTTCTGGTCAGGCACGCTTTTCTCAACCGCCTTACAGGTCGTATCCGCAACTTCCGTCGGCTGGCGTGGCTGCTCTTGCTGCACAAGAGCGGCTACAGTCTTGCCACGATAGTTCTGAAATCCCTGGAAGATGCCGTAAGCTATGCGGTTTTGTACTATCGGATCATTCAGTTCGCGTTCCTCTTCGGGTGTGGATATGAACCCGAGTTCTATGAGGCAAGAGGGCATCGATGTCTCGCGAAGCACCAAAAATCCCGCCTGATGCACGCCTTTGTCCTGACGTGAAGCGGTGGAACACACGTTGCGCTGAATGTATTTCGCCAACTTGACAGAGTTCTCCATATTTTTGTCTTGCATATACTCGAACATGATGTACGACTCTGACGAATTGGGATCGAAGCCTTGATAGTGCGACCGGTAGTCGCTTTCGAGCGTAATTACCGAGTTCTCACGCTTCGCCACATCCAGATTGTCGGCCGCACGGTGCATTCCGAGCGTGTATACTTCAAAGCCCTTGACGTATCCGCGCTCCACTGCATTGGTGTGAACCGACACAAACAGGTCTGCCTTAGCCTTGTTCGCAATATCCGCACGTCCGTTCAGCGTGACGAACACATCTGTCTTACGGGTATAGACAACCCTCACATCGGGACAATTCTGCTCCACATAGCGACCGAATGCCAACGCCACTTTCAGGTTGATATTCTTCTCTTTGGAGATTGAGCCGACAGCTCCGGCATCGTGACCTCCGTGTCCGGCATCTATGACAAGGGTGAATTTCTTGTCAGCAGCCATTGTCACGACCGCGCACGACAGCAAGAGAACCAGTGTTGCAACTAACTTTTTCAAATGTGCCAAAGAATCTTTCAATGTGCAAAAGTAATCATTTATAAATACAAAAGGATAGCAATCAGAAAGTTTTATCATTCTTTACGCTCAATAGGACACCCGCTCCGGCAGTGTCACTGCCCATGGGAGGATTCTCCTTTATTATCTTTATCTCAGCGGCGCTGACCGCACTGAAAGAGCGGAACAGAGCCTTCCCTATCCTGCCGGCGACATGTTCGATGAGATTCGAGGGAATGTTCATCTCGGCTTTCACTATTTCCAGCACCTTACTATAGTCGAGGGTGTCAGCCACATCGTCTGTTTCCAGTGCCTTGCTGAAGTCGTAGTCCACGGCGACACTCACCGTGTACCACCCCCCGACCGTGCGTTCCTGCGGCATAACGCCGTGGTAAGCATAGAGACGGATGTCATTCAGGAATATTCTGGACTTCACCCGTGACATATTTCTTGAGTGCTCTTACCACCCCTTGAGTCCATGTGTTGATGCTGTCATCCTTCAACTGGAGCGACCCGACAAGCTTTATCACATTCTCAATAGGCATTCCGTATCTGATAACACCCGATATCAACTTTGCGTAGTTCCAATATTCCGGGTTGAATTTCTCGCTTAGTCCCTCGACAGTAGTCTTGTATCCGCGCTTGTTTTCAAACTGGAAGTCATACCTGTGCGTGCCGTCTGCATTGGTACAACGTATAATCTTGCCCGTCATCACATTCTTCGGAAGCACGATACCTTCGTCGTCGTCCTGCAGACCGGTAAAAATCTCATAGGGACGACCGTCAAGCAGCCCGACAAAAGCCACCCATTTCTCCTTGTTGTTCTGGAATCTCACCACATCGCACTCCAGCACGTCGGGGCGTTCTGTCTGTCTTTCCGTATTTTCCATATATCTGTCATTCTTCAAAATACACACGTTTCACTCTGCCGGATATGCCTGTCAACACCTCGTAGGGTATTGTCTCAAGCGTGTCACTCAGTATTGTCACCGGCAGATTGTCACCGAATATCTCCACCGTGTCACCCTCATGGCAGTCGATGTCTGTGACATCTATCATGCACACGTCCATGCAGATGTTGCCAACATAGTCGGCTTTCTTTCCGTTGACAAGGCAATAGCAGTGGCGGTTACCCAGTTTGCGGTTCAGTCCATCGGCATATCCGATAGGAATGGCGGCTATCACACTGTCCTTGTCGAGGATTGTGCGGCGGCTGTAACCCACACTATGTCCAGCAGGAACAGCCCTCATCTGCAGTATGGTAGTCTTCAGTGTCGACACATTATTTATTACAGAGTTGTCGATAGGGTTGATTCCGTAGAGTCCAAGTCCCAGACGGCACATGTCAAGATGCCTTTCGGGAAAGTGCTCTATACCTGCCGAGTTGCATATATGGCGGATTATCTTATGTTTGAACGCTGCCTGCAGTTTTGTACTTCCCTCGTCATAGAGGGCAAACTGTTGTGCCGAGAAATCATCAAAATCACTGCTGTCGGACCCCACAAAATGGCTGAACACGCTGCGCGGTATCACTGCACGCTGTCCCTTCAGTCTGCTGATGAGTTCGTCCATGTCTTTCTGAGGGTCAAAACCGAGGCGGCACATGCCTGTGTCGAGTTTTACATGTATGGGAAAACCGCTCACGCCTTCCTTCTTCGCTGCTGCCACAAGTGCGTCAAGCAGACGGAAAGAATACACTTCCGGCTCCAGGTCATAGTCGAAAAGGGTTTTGAAACTCGACATCTCTGGGTTCATCACCATGATGTTTGCCGTGATTCCGTTTTTGCGGAGTGTCACTCCCTCGTCAGCCACCGCCACTGCCAGATAGTCCACACGGTGGTCTTGCAGCGTTTTGGCTATCTCCACTGCGCCTGCGCCATAGGCATCCGCCTTTATCATGCACACGATCTTGGTTTCCGGTTTCATGAATGAACGGTAGCGGTTGAGGTTTTTCACCACGGCACTGAGGTTCACGTCAAGTGTGGTCTCGTGCACCTTGTTGACCAGAAGTTCCTGTATCTGTTCAAAACCGAAGTGCCGTGCGCCTTTCAAGAGTATCACCTCATCATGCAGATTGCGGAAAGTGTCACTGCTGACAAATGCCGCCACGGTGTGGAAGAATGTCTTGTCGGCGATTTCAAACAGCGGTTCGGCATTGCAGATGTCGTCACCTATTCCGATGAGTTTCTCCACCCCGTTCGCCTTGGCAATGTCATTCACGTCCTTATAGAGGCGTTCCTTCTCTATGCCGCTCTGCAACAGGTCGCTCAGGATGAGCACTCTCTTCCTGCCTTTGTGGTCCGGACGGCGGTGCATGAAGTCGAGCGCTATGGTCAGGGAGTTTATGTCTGAATTATAGGAGTCGTTGATGAGTGTGATGCCATGTTGTCCTTCTTTCACCTCAAGGCGCATTCCCACAGGTTCAAGCCGTGGCATACGTTCCGCTACCGTTGCCGTCGTCAGTCCCAACTGCAATACCGTCAGCGCACAGGTCACGGAGTTGTAGATGGACGAATCGCTGATAAACGGTATCGTGTAGCTTGCCTTCTCGCCATCGTATGTGTAGGTCACTGTCGTTGACTCGCCATTCTTTTCCACCGAGTTGACATACAGTGCGGCTTTGGTGTCTTCCGCTGACCATGCGAGAACTTTTCCGTTAAGTTTTGCGGCGGCTATGCTTCGTCTGACAACGAGGTCGTCAGCGCATACAATCACTTTCTCCGCATCACGGAAGAAGGTCATTTTCTCGGTGCATTTCTGTTGCAGAGAGGAGAAATTCTCCTGGTGTGCGTCACCCAAGAAGGTAAAGACACCTATGGTAGGCTGTATGATATTGCGGAGAGCGTCCATTTCTCCCGGCATGGATATTCCTGCCTCCAGCAGTCCTATCTCGCTCCGTTTGTCGAGCAGCCACACCGAAAGCGGCACACCTATCTGGGAATTGTAGCTGCGCGGACTGCGTGTCACCACCTTGTCGGGCGACAGCAGTTGATAGAGCCACTCCTT
>CAVHUR010000031.1:0-15158 GCA_963639575.1 uncultured Spirochaetota bacterium | reverse complement strand
CCACTCCTTGACTATGGTCTTTCCGTTGGAACCTGTTATGCCGACAATAGGTATCTGAAACTCGTCACGGTGTCTTTCCGCCAGACGTTGCAATGCCTTTTCCGCATCAGGAACGACAAGGAAGTTTGCCTTCTCACAGGTGATGTCCGATGGCAGAGACTCCACCACAAAACATTTCACGCCTTTTTCCAGCAAGCCGGGGATATAGTCGGCTCCATTGCCTTTGTTTGTCTTTATTGCGAAAAACAGTGTCTCTTCCGGGAAACACAGAGAGCGTGAGTCTGTAAGCAGGAACTGTATGTTTGCCTCTGTCCTGCCATACCGGTGTGCGCCAATCATGGTCGCAATCTGTTCAATGGAATAGCTCATTTGTGCCTTTCTTTTTTTTATCGGTTCAGGATATCGTCTTCCAATCCTGGATATTTTCGTTTCAGTGCCACCGCCTTTTCCTTCACTCTATTGAGAAAAGCCTTGTATTCCTCGCCGTCAGGATTGAAAGGACGATGGCCGAGAGCCTCTTTCACGGGTCTCCACTCCTCTATGAATTTGCGTGTAGCATCGGAGAAATAGGTCTCGGCGAACTTTTCGTATATGTATTCCACCGCCTGTTCGCTCGGATGAAGCATGTCCGGCTGATAGAAACGGTAGTCTCGCAGTTCGTCGTTCATTATTTCATAGGCGGGAAAATAGTCCACCGTGTCGGGACGCTCACTTGCCAAGCGTTCCGCAGCCAACATCAACGTGGCTTTCGAGACCATACTTTCGTGGTAGCCGTATTTCCTGTAGCGTATCGGGCTGACTGTTATTATCACCCGACCGCCAACCGTGTCCACAGCCTTGCCGAGACTTTCCGCAC
This sequence comes from uncultured Spirochaetota bacterium, assembly GCA_963639575.1. Classification (GTDB taxonomy): domain Bacteria; phylum Bacteroidota; class Bacteroidia; order Bacteroidales; family Bacteroidaceae; genus Prevotella. The sequence continues at coordinate 14,302 of CAVHUR010000031.1, read as the reverse complement.
ATTCGTCCACCGTCAGTTTCTCCTCAACGAAGAGGTTGGCAGGCCGCTTTTGGCAGTTGTCTACAATCTCGCCGGTGGCTTTCTCCCTGTACACATGGTTAGTGCCGATGGTAAAAACGCTTATTTCGGGTTTCTGACCCAGCCGTTCCACGGTGTGGAGTATGGACACCGGATTATACATCACCCCGAATGGGTTGACCGTTGCACGGAACTTCTCCTCCACAAACCGTTTTCCCATGTTGTCGGCGAAACAACTGCCCACAAAGAGAATCCTTGCGAAAGGTTCTATCTTCCACCCGGACGGCGCTATATCTACCTTTGTACGGAACTCCATACTGTCGCCTAACGCTTTCTTCTCCTCACTTCACAGTACACGCCTCCTGCTATGGCGAGCAACAAGAGGGCATAACTTATGTATGCCACCGTCTCCGTTGTCTTTATCGACCGCGGTTTGAATGTCAGCACGACTTCATGTTTGCCGGCAGGCAAGTTGAGCGCACGGAGGATGTAATCCACACGTCCGAGAGCCGTGTCTTTGCCATCGACTTTTGCCGTCCAGCCCGGATAATATATCTCGGAGAACACCACGATGCCGCCCTTACCGGAGTTCACCTCGTAGGTGAGTTCATTCGGCTTGTAGTCTTTCATCGTCACGATGCTCAAGGTGTCTTGTCCGACAGCCTCTCCAAGAACTTTCTGGAATTTCTTGTCGGCCACTGCCTCATGCCGGAGGTCAAGTTTCGCGATGGCATCCATCTCTCCGTTGGCATTGTCAGCATACTCTATCTTGTCTACAAACCATGCGTTGCCGTATGCGTAGGGGTTTCCCAGCGGCACGGTCTGTCCGTTTTGCAGCGGCAGAATGAAATATCGTGTGTTGAGAGCGTTGAGTACAGGGTATATGCTATCGCCGTTCACTTTCGTCATGTCGCCTCCTGCCTCCATGACTGCACCGGTCAGTTTCTGCATCTCCGGACTGATGTGGTATTCTATCATGTCCTGATAGCGATGCAGTTTGGCGGCATGATAGCCACCGATACTCTTGTGATAGTAACTTGTCTCGTTCTCGTTGAACGTGTTTGACGCAAGGTTGAGCACCCTGTAATCGAGCGTCGTGTCCTGCAGGATAATCTTGTCCGTCTCGGTCATTTCCTGCGGTTGCTCACGCTGGCTCTTCTCTACGAACATGCCGTCATTGAGATATCGCTTGTTGACTTGCCACATGTCGATGAGGCAAAGGACCGCAATGACAGCGACAGTCCAGCGTCCCGACAGTTTGCGGAGACTGTAGAGCATAAGCGCAAGGCATCCTACGACAATGACAAAGAATGAACGCCAGCAGTCGGCGACAAATATTGACGAGCGCACATTGGCGAGGTCTGACTTGAAACCTGCCATGTAGGCGGCAGCCTCCGGACCTTGTTGCGCTATGCGGTTGAACTGTTCCAGTTCGTTCTGCGAGAAGAAATCGGCATTGACAAGACCGGGGAAGGCGACGAAAAGCACACACACGCCTGCGGAAAGGACAAAAGATGCTATTACCGATTTCTTGTGTTTCTTCAGGAAATCGGGAGTGTCCATGACCGTCTTCAGTGCCATCATAGCCAACAGGGGGATAGTAAACTCTGCTATAACGAGTATGCTTGCCACCGTGCGGAATTTGGAATACATCGGCACATGGTCTATGAAGAAGTCGGTGAACGGCATGAAATTGCGTCCCCATGACAAGAGTATGGACAGCACTGTCGCCCCAAGAAGCGCCCACTTCATAGGACCTTTCACCACAAAGAGTGACAGTATGAACAGCATAACCACGAAAGCTCCCACATAGACAGGACCGCTTGTGCCCGGCTGATCACCCCAATACTGCCCTAACTGCTGATAGAAATTATAGTATTCGGGGTTAGCCTTCGACATGGCTTTCTCGTTCATGGCCATCGGAACAGACGCTCCTCCCTTGGCATTAGGCACAAGCAGCGTCCACGTTTCGTCGACACCGTAGCTCCAGGCGGTGATGTAGTCACGGTCAAGACCCGACGATGTCTGGTTGGCAGCATCCTCTTTCACCAGCTCGCTGGCACCGCGCATACTCTCTTTGCCATACTGCCAAGTGTGGTAAAGGTTGCTCAGATTGATACAGATGCCGATAGCCGCACCGACAACACACACTGCCGTGGCCTTGAAAAACTGCACCATGGTCTTCCGTCTGACAGCTTCTTCAAGGTAAGCCGCTACCATGAAGATGATGACAAACAAGTAATAATAGGTCATCTGCACATGGTTTGCCTTCACCTCAAAGGCGGAGAAAACAGCCGTAAGCAGAAATCCCAACATATATTTGCCCCGATATGCATACACCACACCGGCTATCATCGGCGGCAGGTAGGCAAGAGCCATCACCTTCCAGATGTGTCCTGCCGCTATGATAATGAAGAAATAGCTGGAGAAAGCCCATATTATAGAGCCTAAAGCGGCCAGTTCCTTGCGGAAATCAAACGCCCGGAGCAGGATGTAGAAACCGAGCAGATAGGCGAACACATACCACACATTCTCCGGCAACCACAGATGATAGGCGTTCATTACCTTTGACAACACGTCCGTGCTGTCGTAGCTCGGGGCGGTCTGATAGGTCGGCATTCCCGAGAAAGTGGAGTTCGTCCACCGTGTGCGTTCGCCCGTTTTCTCCAGAAATTCCTGCTGTTCCTGTCCTGCACCACGCCCCGCCGAAGAGTCGTGACGATACAATATGCGCCCCTCAAGGTCGGCGGGCATGAAATAGGCGAACGAGACAGCGGCAAAGAGAGCTATCACAATGATGTCGAAACCGTACTGTCTGAAGAAGCCTTTCAACTTTTCCATATCTTCAAAAAGACTTGTATATATGGCGCAAAGGTAGTAAAAAAATCCCAATGGCAAGGTCATTACCGGGAAATTTGCAATAACTTTGCATACTGCAAACAGGGTATGCGTAATAGGATTTACATCTACTGAAATGGGAAAAGAAACGAAGACTGGTCTTGTATTGGAAGGCGGCGGACTGCGGGTATTGTTTTCCGAGGGCGTGTTTGACGTAATGTTGGAAAACGGCATCTCTTTTGACGGCATGATAGGCGTATCTGCCGGAGCTTCCATCGGATGCAATTTCAAGAGCAGACAGGTGGGGCGCGGCTTGCGCTACAACATAGACTTTGCCAAAGACCCGAAGTATATAGGTCTTTGGTCATGGATAACGACCGGTGACGTAGCGAGCAAAGACTACTGCTACCATATCGTCCCGACGGAACTGGACATAGTTGACGCCGAGACATACAGGAACAACCCTACGGTGTTTTACCTTGTCTGTACGGACGTAAACACAGGAAAGCCCATCTACAAACGCATCGACGCCCTCGACTACGACGGACTTGAATGGATGAGAGCCTCATCTTCCATGCCGATAGTGTCACGCCCTGTCTGCCTCGAAGGCATGCAGATGCTTGACGGCGGCATCGTCAACTCCATTCCGCTGCAGTATTTCCAAGGTCTCGGTTACGGCAAGAACATCGTCATACTGACACAACCCGAGGGCTACAAGAAGAAATTGACCAAACTGATGCCGCTGTTTTACGTCTTCTGCCGCCATTATCCGAAGATAACGGAAGCCATGAAGCACCGTCACGAGATGTACAACCGCCAGCTTGAATACATAGCGGAAGAAGAGAAGAAAGGCAACACTCTCGTGATATGTCCCAATGACATCCTGCCCATAGGACGTCTGGAAATGAGTCCGAAGAAGATGAGAAAAGTCTATGGCATGGGACAGGCCACAGGCAAGAAACGGCTGGAGGAGATAAAGGACTTCATGTCACATTCGTAACCGGCATCCTTTCCGCCATGCCACAACGGTATCGCCGGAAAACCTACTCGCCGGAAAGAATCTTTCTGTACTCTGCGCTCTCCACGACATGCATGGCTTCGTTCACCGCCTGCTGTATGGGCACGTTCTGCGCCTTGTGGTAAGTTGCCTTGTCTTCGGGGTAGGCTTGCCTTATCATCTCCGCCCTTACCTCCGTCAGGAGGATATACATGCTGTAGAAAAAACCGTCTTTATTGTAGTCCACTCCGTTCTCCTTTCCCACCTCAACTATCATGTCTGACAGATAGCCATTGTCGTCAAAGTTAAGGTAAACGTCGTTGGCATTCTTGTATTTCGTCTTCAGCCCTTTCGTGGAAATGTATCTTTCGGCTGTCTTTTCGACCACGTTCATCCGGTGCAGACTGTCATACCACTGGGTGAGATAGTCGTCATTGGAGTCCAACTCCTTGTCTGGTGTCAGATTTCCGGGGGTGTTCACTCCGAGAACAACAGCCTTTCGGGCGTTTCTGAGAAACATTGCCGTCTGTTCGGCAGCGCCTTCCGTATGCGGTCCGACAAGGACTGCGAAGCGGTAGGGACATTGCGACAGACTGTCGGCAAGCAACACCGACGCCATGCCATAGCCGCCTTTGGCATCGAGCAAATCCACTACAAAGTCGGCAGAGTGGTATCTTTTGTGGAGTGAACGCAGGGTATCATTGAGTACGGAGAACGTGCCGAACGTAACGGAGTCCACCTTAACATAACTGCTAAGACGCGAAAGATTGTATGCCACCGTCACATCCTGCGCACGGCATCCAAAGGACAAGATGCCAAGAAAGAGCGTCAGCAAAAGTCTTTTCATCACATTATTTCTTTAAGGGGGAGCATCACGAAGTCACGCTCCTGCATGTGCGGATGGGGAATCTTCAGGTTTTTGTCATCCACAACGAGGTCTCCGTACAGCAGTATGTCTATGTCGATGATGCGGTCGCTGTAGTTTCCGCCTTCGCTTTTGCGGGTTCTGCCGAGCATCTTCTCTATTTCCTGCGTCACTGTCAACAGTTCCTGTGGCGCAAGAACGGTGTCCACCTTGACACAGGCATTGAGAAAGGTGTTGTCGGAAACGAACCCCCACGGTTCGGTCTCAATGAACGACGACACGCGGAGCACCTCCCCCACCCGCTCACCGAGCAGTTCTATCGCCCGGCGGAGATTGTTTTTCTTGTCGCCAAGATTAGTCCCTAACGACAGAAAACTAATCATTGATGATGAGAAGACTGTCGCCGAAGCAACCGAACATATAGCCGTTCTTCACCGCAAGGTCATAAGCCTGCATCACCAGTTCATAGCCTCCGTATGCGCAAGTCTCCATTAACATCGGCGAATAGGGGTGATAGAAGTTCACGACCATACTGTCCGAGAGTCCGAAATCATATGGAGGAAAGATGAATTTATTTGTCCATCCGTCATACTCCTTGAGTTGTCCGTCGGTGCCGACAGAGCTCTCTGTGGCTTTCACTACACTTGCTCCGACGGCGAGGACGTGATGTCCTCCGCACTTGGCACGGTTCACTATGTCGCAAGCCTCCTGGGTTACGATCATTCTCTCCGAATCTGTCTTGTGCTTGGTGAGGTCTTCCACCTCGATGTCGGCGAAGTTGCTCAGGCCGCAGTGCAGCGTGATGAACGCCGTGTCTATGCCCTTTATCTCCAGACGCTTCATCAGCTCGCGGCTGAAATGCAGTCCTGTCGACGGAGCTGTGACCGCCCCCTCGTTGGCGGCAAAGACCGTCTGGAAGTCCGCAAGGTCATCTTCCGTGGCATGATGGTCGTCTCTTGCGTCGAGGATATAGTGCGGCAGCGGCGCTTCACCCAGAGCGAAGAGGTCACGTTTGAACTCTTCGTGCGTGCTCTCATAGAGGAAATGGAGCGTGCGGCCGCGCGATGTGGTGTTGTCAACCACCTCCGCCACCATGGTGCCAGCCTCGTCGAAGAACAGTTTGTTGCCGATTCTTATCTTCCTTGCAGGCTCCACATACACGTCCCACAGACGGTTTTCGGCGTTCAGCTCACGCAACAGGAACACCTCTATCTGTGAATCCGTCTTTTCTTTCGTGCCGTACAGACGTGCGGGATACACCTTCGTGTCGTTCATGATGAACACGTCATGCTCGTCAAAATAGTTGACTATGTCCTCGAACAGGATGTAGTCACCTTCCACGGGGTTACCTTCGGCATCCTTTTTGAGCATGTCTATAGTACCCGATTTCTTATGGATGACCATCATGCGCGCCTCGTCACGGCGTGTGAAACGACACTTGTCAACTGTTCCGTCCTCATTCTGGAACTCACGTTCAATACTGTGAGGATACAAGGCTACCTGCTGCTTCGGCAGGTTAAACTTAAACTGTGATAACTTCATTCTTGATTCTGTTGGCTGTAAACCATTATTTCCGTCATTCGTAAGGTTCCAGTTCCTGACCCGAGAGCCACTCATCGAAACCGTCGAATGTTATGCTGTCTTCTATTCTAAACCTTCCCACGCGCGTCCGGCACAGTTGCGTGAGATATGCTCCTGTATGCAGAGCCTCGCCTATATCGCGAGCGAGCGAACGTATGTATGTACCTTTGCCGCACACCACGCGTATCTGCGCCTGCTTCTTCTCGCTGTCGAAACTCACCAGTTCAATCTCGCTTATCTTCACAGGCTTTGCCTTCAGTTCCACCTCGCAGTTGTTCCGGGCAAGGTCGTAGGCACGTTTGCCGTTGATGTTGCACGCCGAGAATGCCGGCGGAACCTGCATTATGTCACCCTCAAACTGCGCCAGGGCATCCCTGACCGCCTCTTCCGTCAGATGGTCGGTGGGAAACCACTCGTTCTCGGGATGCTCCATGTCAAACGAGGCGGTGGTTGCGCCGAACTGAAGTGTGGCGGTATACTCCTTGTCCTCAAGCTGCAACTGCTCTATCCGCTTAGTCGCCTTACCGGTACAGAGTACAAGCACGCCGGTAGCAAGGGGGTCGAGTGTCCCGGCATGTCCCGTTTTCACCCTTTTCACGCCAAGCGCTTTCGATATGCGTGTCCTCACGAAGGCCAACGCGCCGAAGCTCGACACCTTGTAAGGTTTGTTGACGCAGATTATCTCTCCTTCCTTGAAGTTCATCCGAATCAGTCCACCATGTTGAGCTGATAGCCCATCAGGAGCATCAGCAATATGGCTGCGCCGACCACAATGCGGTACCAGCCGAACAACTTAAAGCCGTATTTGGTGAGGAAACCGACAAACCACTTCATCGCCAATATGGCCACCACAAAGGCGATGACACACCCCACGACGAGCATGAGGATGTTGTGCGAGGTCACCCAGGACGCGTCTTCCTTGAACATGTCGATGAGATCGAGCAGCGTAGCACCCGCCATCGTCGGCACTGCGAGGAAGAACGAGTACTCGGCAGCTTTCTTTCTGGTGAGCTTCTGCTGCATACCGCCGACGATAGTAGCCATGCTGCGGCTGACACCGGGGATGACGGCGAGGCACTGGAAGCAACCTATGATGAAGGCGCGGCGCGGTGTCACGTCGTCAGCTTCCTTCAGTCTGTAGAATATGCGGTCACAGAAGAGCATGAACACGCCGCCCACAACGAGCATGACAGCCACCACATGCACCGAGTCGAGCAGCCAGTCCAGCAGGCCGCTTTTCTTTGCAGCCAGACCGATTACTACCGCCGGAATCACTCCGACCACAAGTAAGCCGTAGAATTTCATGCGCTCTTGCAACTCCGCCTTTGTCCTCATCTGGAAGAAATGCTTCCAATAGAGGCACACCACCGACAGGATTGCACCGAACTGGATTATGAATGTGAATGCGTGAACAAACGGATCGCCCTCGGCAACTCCGAGCAGTTTCTGGGTGATTATCATGTGTCCGGTGGACGAGACAGGCAGAAACTCGGTCAGTCCCTCCACTATGGCTATGATAATAGTCTGTATTAAGTCCATGTAAGGTTATCGTTTTACTTTTCGCGGCGGTTTATTCCGCCTTGCTGTCTTTTGCCTCGCTGTCATCGCCTGCGGTCTTCTTGGGGTGATAGACAATGGCGAATATCATGAAGATGTAGCCCACAAAACAGATGGCGGGACCCACCTTGATGCGGAGAGTGCTGAATATTGACGGGTCGAACGTGTTTTCTGTCGACTGACCGCCGCTGATGAGTACAAAACCGACCAACACTATCACGACGCTGACCGCCATTAATATGAAGTTGGTCTTGCCGAAAGCGAGATTCTTATTGTTCATTTTTCAGATTTGTTTGTTTGCTTTTTATCAATCCCGGACTGTCCTTTCCCTGCCGAGACTATATCTTGTAGAGCTGCCCAGCCTTCATCTTCAGGAACTTGTTGACGGAAACGAGGGTGCACAGCCATGTGAGGAGCAAGCCCAAGACAAGTACTGTGCAACCGGTAACGGCGAGCACTTCCCATGTGACTATGCCTGTCAGACCCGACTGGTAGGTATAAAGCGCATAAACCGAACCTGCCAGCACGGCATCGGCGAGCAGGGCTGCCAACAGGCCTATCCACATGCTCTGCCGTATGAAAGGACGGCGGATAAAGCCCCACGACGCCCCGACAAGTTTCATGGTATGGATGTTGAAGCGGCGCGAATATATGCCCAGACGCACCGTATTGTTGATTAGCGAGAACGACACGCATGCCAGCAACAAGGCCAGGACTATCAGCACGATGTTCATCTTCCTCAGATTGTCGTTGACAGAGTCCATTAAGTCCTTCTGGTAAGTTATCTCGCTGACCTTCGGATACTTGTCAAGCTCTTTCTGAATCCACCGCAGCGAGTCGCTGTTGGCATAGTCGCCGTCGAGGCAAAGCTCTATCGACGCCATGAAGGGATTTGCCCCGATAAACTCCGTCGGGTCGGTCCCCATAGCCTCAATCTGCTCTTTCAGCGCCTGTTCTTTGCTCACGAACGAGATGCGACTGAGGTATGTCTTCTTCTGGAGCGACTTTACAAGTTGTTGGGCTTCCTGTCTTGTCATGTCGTCCTCCAATGTCATGGTGACTATGAAGTTCTCCCTGACGTAGCGGGAGAGGTTGTGGGCTGTCATAACACTGAACACCACAATGCCCACGAGGACAAGCACCATGGCGGTACTTATACACAGGGTGACGGACTGAAGTCCGCGATTATGTTTCGGAGATTTGCTTTTCTTTGTCATTACGAATGGTCCGCACTACTGCAATGTCGGCCGCAAAAGTACTAAAAAACAAAAGGTTTTCCAACGCATTAACGGCAATTAACCTTTATATCCGCCATTTTCTTGACGGCAACAGCAGACAGCAGCCACGGCAAGGAGCACAAGACTTGTATCAACTGCATAGTCATTACGCCGCGAAAAGACGCTGCAGGCGGCACAAAAGCACCGTTCTTGCGGGTTGTTCACGACCGTGGTTCGATCGAATAACGACCGTGGTTCGGTCGAATAACGGCCGTGGTCCGACCGAACCACGGTCGTGGGCAACCCACCTGCAGACAGTATGTGCATCACATGCACGGTGTGCACACTTTTCAAGAAAGGAGTGTACGCTTTTGCAGAAAATCGTTCGCGATTTATTTGGAATATTCAGGACAAACGTCTATCTTTGCCGTCAGAATCATCCTTATTAACTAACCGCCAAGCTCCAGCGGTGCAACGGCACGGCGAGAGGGCTGGCACTAAAACCAACGGAGGTAAGTATGAACATCAAGATTCAGGCGTTGCACTTCGACGCAACAGAGAAACTCGAGGCCTACATCGAAAAGAAGGTATCCAAACTGGCAAGACATCTGGAAGGCGCAGATACGGTTGAAGTACAATTGAAGGTAGTGAAACCGCAGACCGCAATGAACAAAGAGGCTATAATATCCATGCCGGCACTCGGCGCAACGATACGTGCGGACAAGGTGTGCGACACGTTCGAGGAGGCCGTGGACAAGTGCGTTGACAGCATAAAAGTGCAACTGGAAAAGTTCAAAGACAAGAAACGCGAGGCATAAACGCCACGCACAAAGAGGGGACGGGCAGCAGCCTGTCCCCGTTTTGTAACAGCAAGACCATGACAGTGATATATCCCTCACCGATATTCGGACCCATCCACAGCCGGCGGCTCGGCATCTCGCTCGGCATAAACCTCATGCCCGGCGACGGCAAGGTGTGCTCTTTCGACTGCATCTACTGCGAATGTGGATTCAACAGTGACTTCCGCCCTACCCTGCCACGCCCCACACGCGAGGAAGTAGCGGAGGCTTTGGAGGCGAAACTCAAGGAAATGAAGGCGTCGGACGTGCACCCCGACGTGCTGACTTTTGCCGGCAACGGCGAACCGACGGGTCATCCCGACTTCCCGGCGATAATAGACGACACGATACGACTGCGCGACAAGTATTGCCCGAAGGCAAAAGTGTCGGTGCTGAGCAATGCCACCTTTATCAACCGGCAGCAGGTTCACGACGCCCTGCTCAAGGTGGATAACAACATACTGAAGCTCGATACCGTCGACCCGACTTACATCTCGGAAACCGACAGACCAGTGGGCAAATACGACGTGGACAGCATAATCGAGGGAATGAGGGCTTTCCACGGACACTGCATCATACAGACCATGTTCATGCACAGCCGTTTCGGCGGCGTGGAGGCAAGGTTGGTCGACCCGTGGCTCAAGGCTGTGGCATACATAAAACCGAGCGAAGTGATGGTCTACACCATTGACCGGGAGACCCCGGACAAGTCACTGAAGAAAGCCACGCACGAAGAACTCGACGCAATAAAGGCGCAAGTGGAGGCTTTGGGCATAGCGTGCCAAGCCAGTTACTGACCCAATTGCATTTCCCGATTGGGGCATCACCCCTCCCTCTTCACCGTTTTTTCTTTGCCACAGGGTGCAGCGAGGACACAGCACCTACTTACAATGATGGCCATAGTAGGCGAAGCGTCCCCGCTTTGCCTATTAGAGGGTAAAGAATACATAACTGCATCATTTTCTGGCAAGCCCCAGTTCCGCCGCCTTTTCGAGGAGTAGGCGCATCAGAGGCTCACGTTCGTTGGGCACTCTGTTGTCGAGTACCGCCTCCTTCAGGCACTGTTTTAGAAGTCCGACCTCACGCGACGGCTTCAGCGAGAACATCTCCATAATCTCGTTTCCGTCGATTACGGGCTGCAAAAGCCGTTTGTAGTCGCGCTCCTCAAGGTCTTTCAGCTTTTCGCGGACGAGGCGGAAATTCTCGCGGAACTGCTGTTTGCGCACCTCGTTCTTGCTCGTCACGTCAGCCTCACACAAGGTCATGAGGTCGCCGATGTCGTCTCCGGCGTCATTGAGAAGCCGCCTCACGGCAGAGTCAGTCACCTCTTCATCGGCTATGGCAATGGGGCGCATGTGCAAATCCACAAGTTTCTGCACGTATTTCATCTTCATGTCGAGAGGCAATTTCAGTCGTCTGAAGATGCCGGGCACCATCTTTGCCCCTGCGAAATTATGGTTGTGGAACGTCCAACCCTGCGGTACTTCCCAACGTTTGGTCTTCGTCTTGCCTATGTCATGGAGCAACGCAGCCCACCGGAGCCAAAGCCGGGTGTCGGAAGGAGTGTCCTCTCCGGCAGTGGCACGCGCCACATTGTCGAGCACCTCCAGCGTGTGGTAGAAGTTGTTTTTGTGGGCACGTCCGTTGCGAACCTCCACATTGTCGAGCGCCGACAGTTCCGGCAGTATGAGTTCGAGCAGTCCGCAGCGGTGCAAATCCACGAATCCCTTGCTCGGAACAGGCGAAAGGAGAATCTTGTTCAGTTCCTCCGATATCCTTTCTCCGCTGATAATCCTGATGCGCTCCTTGTTTCGGGCGAGGGCATCAAACGTCTCCTCATCGATGAAAAAGTTGAGTTGGGTGGCGAAACGCACACAGCGCATCATGCGCAAGGGGTCGTCGGAAAAAGTGATGTCAGGGTCGAGAGGCGTGCGGATGATGCCGTCCTCCATGTCATAAAGTCCGTCGAAGGGATCGACGAGTTCGCCGAAACGCTCCTTGTTGAGACAGATGGCGAGCGCATTTATGGTGAAATCGCGGCGGTTCTGGTCATCTTCCAGAGTGCCGTCTTCCACTATGGGTTTTCTGGAATCACGCCTGTAGCTCTCCCTGCGGGCGCCGACAAACTCCACTTCCGTGCCGAGATACTTCACCTGGGCAGTGCCGTAGTTGCGGAAAACCGACATGCGGGCTTTCCTGCCGAGGATGTTTTTCAGTTCGTTTGCCACTTCTATACCGCTACCGATGACCACTACGTCGATGTCGTTTGACGGTCTTTGGAGGAAGATGTCACGCACATAGCCGCCCACAACATAGCAGTCGAGACCGAGAGTGTCGGCAGCCTGGCTTATCTTACGGAATATCGGTTTGTCCAGAATCACCGCCAGTTCGTCATCAGTATAGTTCTTCATCAATTACAAATTCTTCTTAAAGCGGGTTAAAGCGACCGCAAAATTACTAAGAAAATACGAGAACTTGACTTTTTTTAGTAATTTTGCAAATATGAAACAAGCCGTAACAATATCCGCAATTCTCGTTTCTGCATTGCTCGTGACGGTGGCTTGCCAGAAGAAAACCGAGGACGATGCAGCCAAGCCTTTATTGGAAAACATCGAACAATCGGTAAAGAGTGGCGACTACAGGAGCGCCCTTGACTCCATACAGGCTCTCCGCTACCGCTATCCGAAGGCGGTAGAGTCGCGCAAACGTGCCCTCCAACTGTGGCAAGAGGCATCACTGCAGCAAGCACAACACGAGGTTGAAAAGACAGACTCCGCACTTCAGGCTACCCTCAAAGCCATCGACAAAGCGCCGACGCTGCTTGAACAGAATATGCTGCGCAACAAGAGGGACTCGCTGAAGGCACGCTACGATGCGGAATGCGGGCTTGTCAGAATAATCAGAGCAAAGCAGAATGGAAAATAAAACCGACCTTGAGTTCCGCAAGGCCATGGAGTCTTGCCGCGACATATTCCACAAGAAGCTGTACGACTACAAGCCTTCGTGGCGCATGATGCGTCCGGAGTCGCTCACCGACCAGCTGTTCATCAAGGCAAAGCGCATCCGCACTCTTGAGATAAAGAAAGAAACGAAGGTCGGCGAAGGCATTCTGCCGGAGTTCATGGCTATCATCAACTACGGCATAACGGGACTTATCCAACTGGAAAAAGGCTTTGCCGACAAGGTGGACATGACCAACGACGAGGCCATGAAGGAATATGACCGTTGGGCGAAGGAGTGCACCGAGCTGATGCTCAAGAAGAACCACGACTACGGAGGCGCATGGGAAGACATGAGGGTGAGCAGCTACACCGACTTCATACTTACCAAGATAGAGCGCATAAAGGAGATAGAGAACCATCAGGGAGTGACCATCGCCAGCGAGGGAATAGCCTCCAACCTCATGGATATCATCAACTACGCCACTTTCGGAGTGATAAAATTAGGAGTAAGAGCACAGGATTAAGCCGGTTTGAGAACAGCGGGAGTAATATTGGTCAATGTCTGCAGGATGGTGATGGCTGTCGTCTTCATCCTCTCCGGGTATGTCAAGGCCATCGACCCTCTCGGCACTCAATACAAGATACACGACTATCTAGAGGCTATAGGCTGGGCTTCCGCCGTGCCCGACTGGCTCACGCTGGCTGCGTCGGTGGGACTTTCCGCCACGGAATTCGTGTTGGGCGTGATGCTGCTCTTTGCCATTGCCAGGCGCATAGCCACGAAAGTGGCGGTGGTGTTCATGGCAGTGATGACGCTAATCACCGTCTGGCTGTTCGTGGCAAATCCGGTCAGCGACTGCGGATGTTTCGGTGACGCCATCACACTGACCAACGGTGAGACGCTGGCAAAGAACGTCCTGCTGCTGGCAATGAGCGTTCTGCTGGTGTGGAAGCCCCGGCACATGGTGCGTTTCCTGTCGGACGGCAACAGTACGATAGTGTTTGACTACAGCATCATCTTCATTGTCGCCACATCCGCATACAGTCTCTACCTTCTGCCGCAGTTCGATTTCCGTCCGTACAAGATAGGGACAAACATAAAGGAAGGCATGACCGTTCCCGAAGGAGCGGAGGGTCCGGAGTTCGAGACCACCTTCATCATGAAGAAGGACGGCGTCACAAAGGAGTTCACACTGGACAACTATCCCGACTCGACATGGGAGTTTGTCGACAGCAAGACCGTCAAGACGAAAGAGGGATATGTGCCCCCGATACACGATTTCGCCATTCAGACACTGCAGGGTGACGACATCACGGACGAGATACTGGACAGAAAGGGATACACATTCCTGCTGATAGCTCCGCAGCTGGAGCAGGCTGACGACTCCAATTTCGGCCAGATTGACCAGATATACGAGTATGCAGAGGAAAACGGATATCCGTTCTAC
>CAVHUR010000030.1:10385-28161 GCA_963639575.1 uncultured Spirochaetota bacterium | reverse complement strand
CATCAGCCTGACAAAAGTGCTGGAGGCTGTGCCTGAATAGAGCTGTTTGGCGAGTTGCTGCGTTATGGTGGAACCTCCGCCGGCACTGGACTGCCTCAACAATCCTCTCTTCACTACGGCTCTGCCGAGTGCGATGAAATCTATGCCGGAGTGTTCACGGAATCTCACGTCTTCGGTAGCTATCAATGCGTCTACCAGATGCCGCGGAATGTCGTTGTAGTTTACAAGAACCCGGTTTTCCTTATTGTAGCTCCATGTCCCCAACAGCTTGCCGTCGGCAGACAAGACCTGGGTTGCGCTACGGCTTATGGGGTTCTGAAGGTCACTGATATCGGGCATGTAGCCTATCCAACCGTTCCAGATAGCGATGAAAGAAACAACTGAAAAGCACACTGCCGCACCCAAAAGTCCCCATAAAGTATGTATGAATTTTCTACGCATGTCCTTAGGGCGTTCTGTAAGCTTGGCTTACAAATCAATTGCAAAAATACAACAAACTTTTCGATTGCGGTTCTCTTTCAAAAAAATATTGCTAACTTCGCATTCAAAATCAGCCTTTATTTCAAGCCGAAATGGAAAAACAGGATTTTGTAACCATAGCTGATCTGTCGAAAGAGGACATCATGTACCTCATCAGCATGGCAGAAGAGTTTGAGAAACACCCCAACCGTGAATTGCTGAAAGGCCGTATCGTAGCCACCTTGTTCTTTGAACCGTCGACCCGGACACGCCTTTCTTTTGAAACCGCAGCCAACCGTCTCGGAGCGAAAGTGATAAGTATCACCGACGCGAAAGTGTCGAGCGTGTCGAAGGGCGAGACCCTGAAGGACACGCTGCTCATGGTGTCCAACTATGCCGATGTCATCGTCATGCGTCACTTCATCGAGGGTGCTGCCGTCTATGCGAGCGAGGTTGTGCCGGTGCCAGTGGTCAATGCGGGCGACGGAGCACACATGCACCCGTCGCAGTGCCTGCTTGATTTGTACTCCATATACAAGACCCAGGGCACTCTCGAAAACCTGAACATCTACCTTGTCGGTGACTTGAAGTACGGCAGAACGGTACACTCGCTGATTATGGCAATGCGTCACTTTAACCCCACATTCCATTTCATCGCACCGAAAGAATTGGCCATGCCCAATGAATATAAGGTGTACTGCAAGCAGAACGGCATAAATTTCCAGGAGCATACAGCCTTTAACGAAAAGATTATAGCCGATGCCGACATCCTGTACATGACACGCGTGCAGAAAGAACGGTTCTCCGACCCCATGGAATACGAGCGCGTGAAGAACGTCTACATACTGCGGAACTCCATGCTCGACCTTGCACGCGAGAACATGAAGATTCTCCACCCGCTTCCACGCGTTAATGAGATAGCCTACGATGTGGACTCCAACCCGCACGCCTACTATATCCAACAGGCGAAAAACGGTCTTTACGCCCGGGAAGCCATCTATTGCCACGTGCTCGGAATTGACCTCGACATGGTGAAGAACGACACGACCATAATCCCGTAAGCGTCAACCCGGAGAAACAACACTACCATCACATTAACCGGAATATCAGGATGAAAAAGAACGAACGATTGGTCGCAGCAATCAACAACGGCACTGTCATCGACCATATACCAGCATCGAAAACCAACAAGGTGGTCAGTCTGCTCGGACTGGACAAGGAATCCAACCCAGTGACCATAGGCTACAATTATCCGTCATCGAAACTCGGAAGAAAAGGCATCATAAAAGTGAGCGACCGATTCTTCACTTCGGAAGAGATAAACAAACTGTCGGTGATAGCCCCGAACATCGTCATCAACATAATAAAGGACTATGAGGTGGTGGAGAAAATCACCGTCAACACCCCCGACATCCTTGTCGGCATCGTGAAATGCAACAATCCGCGGTGCGTGACAAACAACGAACCGATGCCCACAGTGTTTCATGTCAGCGACAAGAAACAAGGCATCATCCAATGCCATTATTGCGACAAGGAACAGGAAATAAGCAAGGTGGAACTCATATAATGCCGTTTACGCCGGCAAGAAGCAAGACAACATGACCACAACAGCGGACATTATCACGCGCAACTTCTTCAAGATGATGCGCTCGGGCGCACTCAACGAGTACGTCGACCTGGAGCCCATGTCGGCATTCAAATGGCAGCGGCTCTTGGAAATCGTCCTTGCCGAGAACGTGGCAAGTGTGGCTTCGAGAGCCGTCAAGAACCATCAGTTTGAGCCGAAGTTCAACATGCCGCAGGCACTGCGTGACGAGATACACAAGGAAGCCGCCGCAAACACCGGGCAGAGCATACGTCCGGAGATGGACAACTCCATGCTCAACAAGAAACTGAAGGAAATATACACCCTGGAGAAACACTCGGAAAACTACTCCAAAGAGTCGCTCGACATCTTTAATATAATAATTGTCAACTGCCACGCCATCCTGAACCGCGGCACGTCAACGAAACTCATAATCCGGTTGGGCAACTATGCCAGAATCAACAACGACCGCATAGACTACGGCAAAGTGGAGCGTTGGCTCAAAGAACTGCAGATGCAGAAAGTGGCACAACTGGCAGGCAGCATACTGATTAACAACTTCGCATTCAAGAAAGAGGAACTGCCCTTCGTCAAGAAGATTGACGCCAAGGCTGCCACGGCAATGGTGCAGAGCATCACACAGCGGCGGAGAGTGAAGCACAACAAGGGCATCACATATTTCGAATATGCCCCGCTGGAAAACGCGAGCATCATTCTCCGCAGACTGAAGAGCCGTCTCGACACCATTGAAGAATAGCTCCCGAAGCGCCATTTATCCGGCAGAAGAAAGCGGAGAACACCCCTGATTTATTTTGAAGTTACATCCTATTGTTGTAACTTTGCAATATGAATAGACTCTATGCGATCCTTTTGTTCATTTGGATGGCTGCTCCATCTTTCGCACAAGATGACTGGCTCTATGTGCAATGCGAGGACACATGCAGACACATACACGGAATTGACTTGAGCCACTACCAAGGCGACGTGTTCTGGGAAGCCGTGGGGAGCAACCGGAAGATGGCTTATGTCTACCTGAAAGCCACCGAGGGGGGCGACCGCATAGACGACAGGTACGAGGAAAACATACATTTGGCAAAAGAGCATGGGCTCAAAGTGGGTTCATATCATTTCTTCAGACCCAAGACACCGCTGCATCTCCAGCTGGACAACTTCACCACCCAATGCCGCCCTGCAGACCAGGACCTCATCCCGATGATAGATGTCGAGACACGCGGAGGACTGTCCGAAGAGGCCTTTACGGACTCCCTGATCACCTTTCTGCAACTTGTAGAGGACTATTACCACCAAAAGCCGCTCATCTACACGGGTGCCAACTTCTACGACAAGTACCTTGCCGGTTCGCTGCCGGAAGAATACAAGACAATGATAGCACAGTATACCGACTATGAACCAACCCTCATCGATGACCGCGACATCACCATGTGGCAGTACACAGGTAAGGGCAGAATAGGCGGAGTCAAGGGAAACGTTGACAAAAGCAGGTTCATGGGACGGCACGGACTGCGCGAGATAAGATTCAAGAAATAAACACAAATACGACTGATATGCTAATAAAATGTCCTGAATGCGGACACGAGGTCAGCGACCAAGCCCCTGTCTGCCCTAATTGCGGTGTCAGACTCAACACCAAAAAGACAAAGAACAACACCCCACTCTACGTCTCCCTCATCGTATTGGCGGTTGTCATTGTCGGCGCGATATTCTATTTCCGCGCCTCATCTGCAAGCAATGAGGAAACGGTAGCCTACGAAAAGGCCATGTCGAGCGACGACACTGCATTGATGCAGGACTTTCTCGACACCTACAATGATGCGCCCCAAGCCCACAGGGACTCCGTACAGGCACGCATAACCCTGTTCAATACCGAACTCAGAGAATGGAACGACGTGGTCATAAGCAACTCCCGTTCGGCCATACAGCAGTTTCTTGACGAGCATCCGGCATCGCCCCATGCCAAGGACGCCGTGCGTATGATAGACTCCATAGACTGGATGTCGGCAGTGAGCGCAGCCACCCCGGAAGCATTGAAATCATATATCGAGGGACATCCGAACGGCAACCACATAGACGAAGCCAACGACAGAATACGCAACATCAATGCTACAGTGGTGCAGTCTGACGAAGAGATGATGCTCAGTTCCCTGTTCCGCAGCTTCTTCCAAGGCATCAATTCCAAGGACGAGAGCCGTCTGACAAGCACTGTCAGCTCGCTGCTGACCACCTTCCTCGGCAAACAGAATGCCACAAAGAGTGATGTCATCACATTCATGAACAAGCTTTGGAAGGAAGATGTGAGCAATCTCAACTGGCGCATCATCGACGACTACAAGATAGAAAAGAAGGAAGTGGGCAGTGGAGAGTACGAGTTTACCGTGACATTCCCTGCCACAGAGCAGGTGGAAAAGCAGAGCGGAACTTCAGAGTCGAACTATACCATCAGGGCAAAGGTGAACCCGGATGGAAAGATTTGCGAGTTCAGCATGAACAAGTTGGAAAAATAAGGATGTAACATGCGCAAGAAAAAGCCGCTACCAATACTTGAGAACGTCACCATAACCGATGTTGCCGCCGAGGGAAAAGCCCTCGCCCGCGTCAATGACATGGTCGTGTTTGTGCCTTGGGCAGTGCCCGGCGACGTGGTAAACCTGCAAGTCACGAGGAAGAAACATTCGTTCTGCGAAGCGAGAATCATAGATTTCGTAGAGAAAAGCCCCAACAGAATAGAACCGAGATGTCCGCATTTCGGCATCTGCGGAGGTTGCAAATGGCAGAACCTGCCTTATTTCGACCAACTCAAAGCCAAGCAGAAACAGGTGCATGACCAACTCTCAAGAATAGGAAAAGTGGAACTTCCCGAGTTCCATCCCATTCTCGGTTCGGTGAAACAGTTCGAATACAGAAACAAGCTGGAGTTCGGATTCTCCAACAAAAGGTGGCTTACACTTGACGAAGTGAACGAAGGCATTGAGATAAAGGACAAGAATGCCGTAGGCTTTCACATCACGGGAGCTTTCGATAAGATATATCCTATCGAGACGTGCTTCCTCATGGAACCGCTGCAAAACGACATCCGCAATTCCATCAGGGACTATGCCCTTGAGAACAACCTCACCTTCTACGACCTGCGCAACCAGTGCGGACTGCTCCGCGACATGATTCTGCGCAACTCAAACACAGGGGAATGGATGCTGATAATGCAGTTCAGGTTTGACCACGAGGGCGATGAGCAGAAGGCGGAAGGACTTATGCAGTTTGTGGCAGACAAATTCCCGCAAATCACTTCCCTACTCTACGTCAACAACCAGAAGTGCAACGACACATTCAATGACCTTGATGTAAAGACTTTCAAGGGCAATGACCACATCTTTGAAGTAATGGAAGACCTGCGCTTCAAGGTCGGTCCGAAGAGCTTCTACCAAACCAACACAGAGCAAGCTTACCTCCTCTACTCCGTAGTAAGGAAGTTTGCGGGGCTCACAGGCAACGAACTCGTGTATGACCTGTACACCGGAACGGGAACGATAGCCAACTTCGTGGCGAAGAAAGCACGTCAGGTCATCGGCATAGAGTATGTGCCGGAGGCCATCAGCGATGCCAAGGTGAACAGCGAAATCAACGGTATTGACAACACGCTGTTCTATGCCGGCGACATGAAAGACCTGCTCACGGAGGAGTTTGTCAGCCTCCACGGCAGACCGGACGTGATAATCACCGACCCGCCGCGCGCCGGCATGCACCCGGATGTCATTGATGTCATACTGCAGACGAAGCCCGGACGGATTGTCTACGTGAGCTGCAATCCTGCCACCCAGGCCCGTGACTTGCAGCTCATGGACGCCGAATACAAGGTGAAAGCAGTACAGCCGGTGGACATGTTCCCGCATACGCCTCATGTAGAAAACGTAGTTTTGCTTGAAAAGAGAGAGATTGATGGTTAACAAAGTATTGCTCATTTATACCGGCGGCACCATTGGCATGGGGCAAAACCCATCGACAGGCACACTCGAACCGTTGGATTTCAATTATCTGTTGAGGCAGTTGCCCGAGTTTAAGTTCATAAAGGCCGAGGTCAACACTTACCAGTTCTACCCGGCAATCGACTCGAGCGACATGACGCCGGACTTCTGGGCGCAGCTTGTCAGGATTATTTCCACCAACTATGACGACTATGACGGATTCGTTATCCTGCACGGCACCGACACCATGGCATACACCGCATCCGCCCTGTCGTTTATGCTTGAAAACCTCACGAAGCCCGTTATACTCACCGGCTCGCAACTTCCGCTCGGCCAACTGAGGACTGACGGCAAGGAAAACCTCATAACGAGCATCGAATTGGCATCGGCCCATGACGAAGAAGGCCATGCTATGGTGCCGGAAGTGTGTGTGTATTTCTCCGGCATACTGATGCGCGGAAACAGAAGCACCAAAAGAAACGTTGACGGATTCCGCGCCTTCGACTCCTACAACTATCCCCACCTGTGCGATGCAGGAGTGAATTTCACTTACCACAGCCACCACATACTTACCCCGGACTATTCTCTCCCCATGATTCCGCACACGTCACTCGACACTGGCGTGGTGGTGTTCAGTTTGTTTCCAGGCATCCAAGAGAAATTCATAAAGAATGTCCTCAACATGGAAGACCTGCACGGAATCGTGATGAGAAGTTTCGGCAGCGGCAATGCGCCACAGGCAAAATGGCTCACGGACATACTGAAGAAAGCGACAGAACGCGGAGTTACTGTTGTCAACGTAACCCAATGCGCAAAAGGCAGAGTGGCCATGGACAGATACAGCACCGGCTATCACTTGCAGCAAGCCGGTGTCATAAGCGGCTATGACAGTACAGTTGAAGCCGCAGTAACGAAACTCATGTTCCTCCATGCGAGATATTCGGACATAGAGACCATAAGAGAGAAAATGCAAGAGTCGCTCGCAGGCGAAATCACAGTGTAGGTTACGCACGGAAAATAGGCATTTCCTTGGGAATTGCGGTGTGTTTGTTCTCGTATAAAAAGGGGAGGCGTAGACAAGGCTTTGGACAGTGTCTGTTCTGCAAAAAGGCTAAAAATATTTTTCCGAAGAATAACATTCCTTTTGCTTGTAGTATTCGCAAAAATGCCTTAACTTTGCAAAACATGTTTAGTCTCGACCGACATATTGAAATCTTACTGCTGAAGAACGACTGCGTAATCGTTCCAGGCTTTGGCGGATTTGTAGCACGTCATGTCAGCGCCCGTATTGACGAGGAAGACAGGACAGTGCTTCCTCCAAAGGTGATGGTGGGTTTCAACCAGCAGCTCACCATGAACGACTCGCTCTTGGTGCAGTCTTACATCGAGACATACGACTACAGCTACCCCGAAGCACTGCGTGTTCTGGACGACGAAGTGGCGCAACTGCGTGACATGATACAGGAATACGGCTACTTCGACATACAGTCTGTCGGACGGTTGACTGTCAACAAGAGGGGCAACTACGAGTTTGAGCCTGCCGTCGCAGGCATCCTTTCGCCAAGTCTTTATGGACTTTCAGGCGTCGCCACCACAGATTCCGAGGCGTTTATAACTCCAAAAGACGCCGCTGAAAGGAGAAGGATAGAGAACTACAACAGCTATACCGCCAACGACAACGGCAATGATTTCATACGCATATCGGTGTCGGCGCTCCGCAGGGGCATGGTGGCATGTATAGTCATCCTGCTGCTTATGGTCGTGCCATTCCTCAACCGAAGCACCAACACGCGCCAACTGATTAGCGGCATAGACACGAGTCTGCTTAGCGATTTGGTATACGGAAACACCAAATCGGCGGATGCTCCTGCGCAGAAAGTTACACCTTATATTAATAGAGACAAGGAGACGCCCAGTCCCGAAGCCGTATCAGACAAGCAAATCAAGGTTTCCGAGGACAAGTCAAGCGTTTCCGGAAATGCGGAAGACGCACTGCCGGCAAAGTCTGAACAGGCACAGTCGCAAGAACAAGAAGTCTTCACGGTTGTTCTTGCAGCCAGAATAACACAGGAAAACGCCGAAGCTTACGTTGCCGACCTTCACCAGAGAGGGAAGACTTCGGCACGTGTTGTCGGTGAGGGTAAGAGCAGGAAGGTGGTATATGGCAGCTTCAGCAGCAAGGAAGAGGCGCAGATTGTAAAAAACGAACTGTCGGTGAACAGTGAGTTTGAGTATGCATGGGTAACCAAATTGTAAATGAAAAGAGTACGGTGTCCTAAGTGTGACAACTTCATAATCTTCGACGAGACCAAGTACAAGAGTGGTCAATCACTGATTTTCCAGTGTACTGAGTGCGGAAAACAGTTCGGCATAAGATTTACAGCCCCTGAACAAAACAACAATAAAGACGAGAATGCCGGCAACGAAGATACTGACGGGGAAAACAATGTCGGTTTTCTTGTCGTGATAGAAAACGTCTTCGGATTCCGCCAAGAACTCCCCTTGGTCATGGGTGACAACGTAATCGGTCGCTATCAGAAAGGTCAAGACATCCAGTGCCCTATAGAAAGCAGCGACCCGAGCATAGACATGCACCACTGCGTGCTGACTGTCCAGACCGGGAAAAACGGCAAACTGAAGTACATACTGCGTGACGGTCCGTCGTTCACAGGCACATTTGTGGGCGGCGAACTGCTGGGAGACAAGGAGAAACGTGTCATTGAAAACGGCACACTCTTCACCCTCGGCGCCACATCGCTCATTCTTCACACAGGGGAAGACGAAGATTGATTGCCGCAACAAAGGCAGCATACATTACGAATCCATACAAAACTTTCCATACCAGAGGCGTTTTTGTGATGTCGAAACGAGTTTTTGACGAAGCAAGAACGCCTTTTCCTGTCAAATGACGGATTTGTCGCAACACCTTTTCCCGAAATTTAGTACCTTTGCACAAGATTGTAAAGACAAGATAACACACAAAACGACATGAACAACAACAAACCCCTCATAGCCCATCTGTGCATGTTTTGCGCCGGTGCATTTTGGGGATTGATGGCTCCCGTGGGCAAAGACGCCATGCTCCACGGTATTGACGGCATTGATTTGGTGTCTTTCCGCGTACTTGGCGGTGCCATCCTCTTTTGGCTGACATCCCTTTTCACAAAGAAAGAACATGTTCCAGTAAAGGACATCTTCAAGTTCGCTGGCGCAGGAATCTTCGCCCTTGTGTTCAACCAGTGCTCCTACACCATTGGACTTAACATCACTTCGCCGAGCAATGCCAGTATCATGACCACATCAATGCCTATCTTTGCCATGGTGTTGTCATTCTTCATACTGAAAGAACCCATAACATGGAAAAAAGTGGCAGGCGTGTTGCTGGGGTGCAGCGGGGCCGTCATCATCATCCTGACCAGTGCGACATCCGGCAGCGACAAGGTGGGAAACATCTGGGGAGACCTGCTTTGCATGTCGGCACAGTTGTCGTTTGCCCTTTATCTGGCACTCTTCAAGCCCTTGGTACAGAAGTATTCGCTCTTCACTATCAACAAATGGATGTTCACATGGTCCACTGTCATGATATGGCCGTTTACATTTAGCCACATATCCGCCATTGACTTCGCCAACGTACCTGTGTCTACATGGTACGAGTCAGTCTATGTCATATTCTTCGGCACCTACTTAGGCTACATCTGCATGATGATCGGACAGAAGATACTCCGTCCGACAGTGGTATCCGTGTACAACTACGTGCAGCCACTGGTATCCGTTACGGTCAGCGTGATTGCCGGTTTGGCAGTATTCAAAGGAGCCCAGGCCATTGCTGCCGTACTGGTATTCTCGGGTGTATGGCTCGTAATTAAGTCGAAATCGAAGCGTGATATGAAAACTATTTCATAACTTTGCGCCGCCTATACAATTAAAAACAGAACAGTACACATTATGAATATAGCAAGGAAACGTTTTTTCTCCGTTCTCATTCTCGTGCTCATAGCAGCCATTCCAGCCTCTGCGGTGCTCAAGGAAAAGAACCTTGAGAGTACGCTCAGCGTTCTGCGCGGCGAGCTGACGACCCACTACAAGGAACTGGAGATGCAGTCGGACATGATGCAGAAGCAGCAGATGACTATCGTGCAGAACCTTATGGACATCTTCAACCAGTCTGCCCAAAATTCCCTAATGCTCTATTCACAAAAGCAAGACTACATTTTCAACCTCACTTATGCCTGTCATGAGACTACGGAGATGTATGAGAAGTTCCACAGACATGCGCTTCCTTTCAGGACATACATAGACAACAACGCACGCGACATTGCCCGTTACGACTCGCTGATATCCAATCTCAACCAAATGCCGGCTGTCAGACTTAGCGATGCAGCCAAGATTGACCGCAGCGTGTGTCTGGCTCTTGCCATCAACATACGCCGGACACTGAAGGAGAACAGTGAGCAGATGTCCGACTATATCACTTATTACCAACGCACAGAAGAGCGTCTCCGGCAACTCAACGACTATGCCCAGAAACGCTACAGCGACATTCAGTCAAACATATTTGTCAATGGCGGCGAGAATTATTTTACCATTCTCAAGACCCTCGGCAAATCTTTCAGCACGATGAAGTCGGCCGTACACGACAAGTACCGTTCACCCCACAGCCACATAAATTCCCAGTGGACAGTCAACATAATATTCTTCCTGTTCGGACTGATTCTGCTTTACGGTTTCGTGGCCATAGTGCTGAATGTGCTGTTCATACGGTTTGTCCTGCCCAAAAGGTTCAAGACAAAGGATTTCATGGACAAGCGCATCTGCGTCATTCTTGCCACAAGTGCAGTGACACTTGCCATCATACTCGGCTTGATACGCCTGACCATTTCAGACCAGAACTTCATAATCATGGCTTCCGGGCTGTTGGTGGAGTACGCCTGGTTACTTGGTGTCCTGCTGATATCGCTTCTGCTCCGTCTTGACGGAGCGCAGATCAAGAGCGCATTCCGCATTTATTCGCCACTCATCTTCATCGGGTTCATAGTCATAACATTCCGAATCATTCTCATACCGAACGATCTCGTAAACCTGATATTCCCTCCGATACTTCTGGCATGTACCATTTGGCAGTGGAATGTCATAAAACGGCACGGCAGCAAGATTCCCCACAGCGACACATACTACGCCTACATGTCACTCATAATGTTTGTTACCGCCGTGGCATTGTCGTGGTCAGGGTATACCCTACTCAGTGTCCAGGCACTCATTTGGTGGATTATGCAGCTGACATGTATACTGACCATAACCTGTATATCAAGTTGGATGAAAAGCTGGGCAGACCACAGAGAGTTCTACAAAAAGCCCATTACAGAAACATGGATGTATGATTTCTGCCGCACTGTACTGACACCTTCGCTTGGAGTAGCGTCTGTCGTGATTGCCATATACTGGGCTGCCGACGTGTTTAACCTTAGTAGCACAACATGGACTATATTCAGCACGAAGTTCATTGACACGCCTAATTTCTCGGCAAGTATATCCGGTCTGTCCCAGGTAGTTATCCTTTATTTTCTCTTCGCCTACATCAACCGTTCCGCCAAGGCACTTCTCTCGCTGCATCTGAGCAAGAATGACTATGCCAACGCCGCATCGAGAAACGTGCTGGGGCACAATGTCATCCAGATTCTGGTGTGGGGTTCATGGGCATTAATCGTACTAAACCTGCTTCATATAGGCAACTCCTGGTTGCTCGTAGTTTCCGGAGGCTTGTCCACAGGTGTAGGTTTTGCATCCAAGGATATCATCGAAAACATCTACTACGGCATCTCTCTCATGACCGGACGAGTAAAGATCGGTGACTTGATAGAGTGCGACGGTTACAGAGGTACTGTCAGTTCGATCAGCTACACATCGACATTGGTCAACATATCCGACGGTTCTGTCATCGCCTTCCAGAATTCCCAACTGTTCACAAAGAACTATAAGAACCTCACAAGAAACCACGGTTACGAACTCGACAAGATTGAAGTGGGAGTAGCCTACGGCACTGACATCGACCAAGTAAGGGCTTTGCTCACCGAGAACATATCCAAATTGCCTTTCCTGAAGAAGAACAAGCCTGTGTCAGTCATCCTCGACAGTTTTGCAGACTCGTCTGTAAACCTCAAGATATTGGTGTGGGTTCCTGTGGCAACACAATATATCAACGACGGAGAAATCCGCGAATGCATATACAAGACCCTTAATGACAACAACATTGAGATACCGTTCCCACAACTTGATGTAAACCAGAAATAATCATGACAAACAATTTCATATTCTATATCCTTGTCATTCTCGTCATAATGGCAGGTTTCCTGATAGTCAGAAAGGTGGCGACATGCCTGATAAAAGCCATTATCGGCATAGCAGTCATAGCCATCATCCTGTTCCTGTACTACAGTCACATGGCACAATAGCCGATTGGATTGCGGGCAAAAACTGTCCTTGAGTTCGCCCTTGATGTAAAAAACGTATCTTTCGATATCAAAAGCGAACCAAGCATTATTATTGATGCCGTTTTTGTTTCCGGCATTTTGGTAATAGAGTATCTTTGCACTGTGTAAACTACAACTGCGGAAATGGCAAACAAGTGCACTTGTCACACGTTTGCATTGTCCCGGTCTGTAGTTTCCTGCTAACTTGACAACAGTGCCAAAGGTATATGTATAAAATGACCAAACAGAAAATCAGAGGAAAGCAAATGGCGGCAATAGCTGTTGCCGCATTCGTCCTGTCAGTTGTTTCATGCAACGAAAAAGAATCTGAAACGGCAGCATACGACCCTAACTCACCCATTGTATGCGAATCGTTCAGTCCCAGTGGCGGGCCGATGTCCACACAAGTCATACTGAAAGGCAACAACTTTGGCAATGACCCTTCTGCCGTAAAGGTGTATTTCAACGAGAAAGAAGCCCCGGTTGTAGGTGTCAGCGGTGACCACATACTGGTGCTTGCCCCGCGTCTGCCAGGCGACAACGTCGTCATAAAGGTAGCCATCGGCGAACAGGAAAGTACCTTTAGCGGACATTTCGCCTACGAAATCAGGACCAATATCAGCACTATCTGCGGTGGCGATGCGTCGGTCACGACCACTTCAGCCTCAACTACCGGCGACCAATGCACACTTGCCGAGGCCCAGTTCTCTTACAGTATGGAGAATGTGATCGAGGTTGACAAGAACAAGAACATATTCTTCACCATGGACAAAATGGTGTTTTGCGCCAACGAGAA
Organism: uncultured Spirochaetota bacterium; assembly: GCA_963639575.1. Classification (GTDB taxonomy): domain Bacteria; phylum Bacteroidota; class Bacteroidia; order Bacteroidales; family Bacteroidaceae; genus Prevotella. Next base: position 14,877 of record CAVHUR010000030.1, on the reverse strand, counting down.
TGCCAACCGCATGAAGAACATTGACGAGAACTCTGTATTCCTGACCGTAGGACAAGTCTATTACGACAAATACAAAGACAAGATCTACCACAACTACACCAATGGCGGAATGAACGAATACTATTGGTATGACGTCAACAATGACTTCGCAAAAATGGGCAAAGCCGAAATTCAATGGGATGATACCGACTTCGTTCTCTCGGGACTTGGTGTAGTCGGTTCAAAGCGCACGTTCGCCATGAATCCCGAAGACGGAAAATTCTACAGCCGCCTTCTCGGAGGCTATCTTGTCCGTTGGGACCCCGAAACTGGTGTCGGCGAAAACCTGACAAAGAAATTTGGCGGCGTGGGAGTGGGCACGACAAACGGCAGTTCCTATGGCATAGTATTCAGAGAGCAAGAACCCAACGTGATGTATTTCACCAATGACGAACTGAGTTGTATCTTCAGGCTTGACCTCAACACCGGAAGCTGCTCGGTATTCGCAGGAAGAAGCGGCAGTTCCGGCTATCTTGACGGCGACGTGAAGACTGCGCAGTTCTACTCTCCACACCAGATGTGCGTTGACAGTGCCGGCAACTTGTATGTGGCAGACTCCGGAAATCACTGCATAAGGAAGATTAACATGACGACCGGATACGTCAGTACGGTGGCAGGAATACCCCAATCCGCCGGCTATGTGAACGGAACAAACGTGTCCGCCAAGTTCAATTACCCGCTCGGACTGGCCATCGACACCGATGACATATTGTATGTCGGCGACCGCGACAACCATGCCATACGACGTGTAGCTATAGAATAGCCGGCGGCAAAATGCCGGTTATTCCACGCTGCAGGTCATGTCTTCTATTTGAAAAGTTTGCTGAATGTAGTGGGGATAGGAGTTTCAAACTCCATTGGCTGGCGTGTCACAGGATGATAGAAGCACAGGCACAAAGCATGAAGACACAGTCTGTGCAACGGGTCGTTACCGTTTCCGTATTTCACATCACCGCACACAGGATGTCCTATATCCGCACAATGGACACGTATCTGGTTCTTACGGCCTGTTTCCAGTTTGAATTCCACTAACGAATACTCCGGTCTGCGGTCCAGAGTGAAGTAATGTGTCACGGCATACTTGCCCCCATTGTCAACAGGACACGAATAAGTCACATAGGCTTTATTGTCCTTCAGCCAATTGGCGACAGTACCTTGGTCGTCTCCCATCTCGCCGCTCACTACGGCAACATAACGTCTGTCGTATACGATATCATGCCAGTTGTGTTCCAACACCTGTTCCGTCTCAATGTCCTTGGCATAAATCATCAGACCCGAAGTGTCCCTGTCAAGACGGTGAACCACATGGGCGCGGCAGTTTTGACGGGTTTTGCGGAAATAGTCATCAAGCACGCTCTTCACGTTAAGCGATGAATGTCCGGCTGCCATTGACAGTATTCCGATGTTCTTCTCAACCACTACAATCCACTGGTCCTCATAAACAATTTTCACATAACGGCTTTTGAACGTGTCGTTCACTTTGGATTTGCTGACTGAAACATCGTCACCAGCATGCAGCTCGTGGTCAAAACGGGTCACCACCTTGCCGTTCACCTTTATGCCACGCCCCGACAAAATGCCCTTAACCTTAGTGCGGCTCTGGCCGAGATTGTCCAACAGCCAGTTAAGAAGGGTATCATCACCTTTCACTTTGTAGTGTGTGTATTCTCTGAGTTTCGGATTGTATCGCATAACAGATGTCATTTTTTTCGGATGCAAAGTTAGCGAAATTAGCTGAAACAGGTGTTTTTATAGCATTTTTTCAGTACTTTTGCAGTCAAATATTCACTTATCACATGATTACAGTAACCAATCTCGCCATCCAGTTTGGCAAGCGTGTCCTCTACAAGGATGTCAACATCAAATTCACAAACGGCAATATCTACGGAATCATAGGTGCTAACGGTGCAGGCAAATCCACACTACTCAGAGCCATAAGCGGCGAACTTGAACCAAACAAGGGAACCGTAGAAATGGGTCCTGGTGAGCGCATGTCGATTCTGGAGCAAGATCACTTCAAATATGACGAGTTCACTGTCATGGACACAGTGCTTATGGGACATCGTCCACTGTGGGAAAACATGAAGCAGAGAGAGGCTCTCTATGCAAAGCCAGAGATGACCGAAGAAGACGGAACATTGGCTGCCGAACTGGAATTGAAGTTCGCTGAGATGGACGGATGGATGGCTGAGAGTGATGCAGCCCAACTTTTGCAGAACCTCGGAATACCCGAAAGTTCACACTACAAGACGATGAGTGAACTCTCAAACACCGAAAAGGTGCGCGTGATGCTGGCTAAAGCCCTGTTCGGACATCCCGACAACCTCCTGCTCGACGAGCCTACCAACGACCTCGACCTTGACACTGTGCAGTGGCTTGAGGAGTATTTGAGCAACCTGGAGCAGACTGTGCTTGTCGTAAGTCACGACCGTCACTTCCTCGATGCCGTCTCCACGCAGACTGTCGACATCGATTTCGGCAAGGTGACAGTATTCGCCGGCAACTACTCATTCTGGTACGAATCAAGCCAGTTGGCTCTGCGTCAGGCTCAAAACCAGAAAGCAAAAGCTGAGGAAAAGCGCAAAGAGTTGGAAGAGTTCATACGTCGTTTCTCTGCCAATGTGGCTAAATCGAAGCAGACCACATCACGCAAGAAGATGCTCGAGAAACTTACTGTCGAGGAAATACAGCCTTCTACAAGAAAATATCCTGGCATTATCTTTTCCATGGAGCGCGAACCCGGCAACCAGATTCTGGAGGTTGAGGGACTGAAAGCTGTCGACGCAGACGGCACGGTGCTCTTCGACAATGTTTCGTTCACGATAGAGAAAGGACAGAAAACCGTATTCCTGTCACACAATCCGAAGGCGATGACCGCCCTCTTCGAGATAATCAACGGCAACAGAGAGGCTGATGCCGGAACTTACAAATGGGGTATCACCATCACTACGGCCTATCTCCCGCTCGACAACACGGAGTTCTTCAATTCAGAACTGAACCTTGTGGACTGGCTGAGCCAGTGGGGACCGGGCAACGAAGTGACGATGAAAGGCTACTTAGGACGTATGCTCTTCAAGCAGGAAGAGGTTGAAAAGAAAGTCAACGTGCTGTCCGGAGGAGAAAAGATGCGCCTTATGATTGCGCGCATGCAGCTCCAGAATGCCAACTGTCTTATACTCGACACCCCGACAAACCACCTCGACCTCGAGTCAATCCAGGCTTTCAACAATAACCTTGTACAGTTCAAAGGCAACATCCTGTTCGCTTCGCATGACCATGAATTTATCCAGACAGTGGCAAACCGCATTATCGAATTGACTCCAAGCGGCACTATCGACAAGCTCATGGACTACGATGACTACATCTACGACGAGCAGATAAAGGAGCAAAAGGCAAAAATGTATGTCTAACAAGGTGTTTGGCATATTATTTGCTCGTTTTTTGTAGAAAACTTATGACTATATGAAAAAGGAAGAAAAAAATAAGGACAAAGAGACAGAAAGCAAGGTTAACGAACAGGAAGCGCCCATAGAAGAAACTTCTACCGAAACTGCCGCCGAGAGCGCAGAGGAAAAAGATCCTTTGGAAGCGGCTCTCGCAGAGGTTGAAGACCTGAAAAAGCAGCTCCTGTACAAAGCTGCGGAATTTGAAAATTTCCGCAAGCGCACCATTGCAGAGAAGACTGACCTTATCCTCAATGGAGGAAAGACTGTCATAAAAGCAATCCTTCCCGTGCTCGATGATATGGAAAGGGCTATCGAAAACGCCTCAAAAGCCGAGGATGTCAAGACTCTTGAAGAGGGTTGGGAACTGATTGCGAAGAAATTGAACAAGACTTTGGAGGGTGTCGGAGTGAAGAAAATCGACACCGACAACGTTGATTTCGACACCGATTACCATGAAGCTGTAGCCATGGTACCTGGTATGGGAGACGACAAGAAAGGCAAGGTCATCGACTGTGTGCAGAACGGCTACACTCTGAATGACACGGTTATTCGTCATGCCAAAGTGGCAGTGGGGCAATAACCTGCGATTTGTTGATTCCTTATATATAGAGAGAGGGTAACAGAATGGCAAAACGTGATTACTATGAAGTGCTCGGCGTTGACAAAAAAGCCAGCGCCGCAGACATAAAGAAGGCATATAGAAAGATTGCGATAAAGTATCATCCCGACAGACAAGGCAACAAGTCTGAAGCCGAGAAGAAAGAAGCTGAAGAGAAATTCAAGGAAGCAGCCGAGGCCTACGCTGTACTTTCCGACGAACAGAAGAGGCAGCAGTACGACCAATTCGGATTTGACGGTCCAAGCGCAGGCGGCGGTTTTGGAGGCTTCGGCGGTTCTGGCGGCTTTTCTATGGATGACATCTTCTCCGCATTCGGCGATATCTTCGGAGGTCATGGCGGCTTCGGGGGTTCTTTCGGAGGAGGATACGGCAGATCGAGAGGGCAACG
>CAVHUR010000030.1:0-10375 GCA_963639575.1 uncultured Spirochaetota bacterium | reverse complement strand
GGGCAGCGCGTGTACAAAGGCGCAGACCTGCGTCTGAAGGTAAAGCTCACCCTTGAAGAGATAAACTCTGGCGTCACCAAGAAGTTCAAGGTAAGAAAAGATGTGAAGTGCAGCCGTTGCAACGGTACGGGAAGTGCCAGCGGATCGGGCATGACAACATGTTCCAACTGTTCGGGAAGCGGTGTCGTGTACCGCACACAGCACACTATGCTCGGCATGATGCAGACTCAGAGTGAATGTCCTGTATGTAATGGCGAGGGCCAGGTCATCAAGGACAAGTGTACAGCATGTGGCGGCACCGGAGTTGTGAAGGGAGAAGAAATCGTGGAAATCAACATTCCGGCAGGTGTACAGGACGGAATGGTGGTGAATGTACAGGGACAAGGCAATGCAGGACCACGTAATGGTGTTGCGGGAAACATACAGGTCTATATAGAGGAAGAACCGCACAAAACCTTTGTCCGCGACGGTCAGGATCTGATATATAACCTTCTTCTCGATTTCCCAACAGCTGCTTTGGGCGGTTATGTGGAAGTTCCTACAATCGAAAACACCAAACTGAAGATAAAGATTGAACCCGGCACACAACCCGGAAAGACACTCCGTCTGAGGGGCAAAGGACTGCCTGCCGTTCATGGCTACGGTTCCGGAAGGGGCGATTTGCTCGTGAACATAAGCATATACGTGCCCAAGACACTGTCGAGAGACGAGCGCAACGCCCTGGAAACATTCCGCAACAGCGACAATTTCAAGGGAGACAGCGACACAAAGAAGTCTATCTTTGATCGCTTCAGAAACTATTTCTAACAATGGACTACAAACAGACGATTGATTATCTATATCACGCTGCGCCTGCCTTCGAGAAGGTAGGCGCAGGTGCTTATAAGGAGGGACTGTCCAACACCAGAGCTCTGGACGACCATTTCGGACATCCGCACAAATCATACAAGACAATACACATAGCGGGAACCAACGGCAAGGGCAGCTGTTCGCACACTATAGCCGCCATTCTCCAGTGCGCCGGCTATAAAGTAGGCCTCTACACATCGCCTCATCTCGTGGACTTCCGCGAAAGAATACGGGTTAACGGCAAATGCATTCCAGAGGAGAGGGTAATCAGATTCGTTGAGGATGAGCGGTCATTCTTTGAACCTTTGCACCCCAGTTTCTTCGAATTGACCACCGCTTTGGCATTCAAGTATTTCGAAGAACAGTCCGTTGACGTCGCCGTCATCGAGGTCGGGCTCGGCGGAAGGCTCGATTGCACAAACATCATTACTCCCCTACTCTCCGTCATAACCAACATCAGTTTCGACCACACACAGTTTCTGGGCAATACGCTCAGTCTGATAGCCGGCGAGAAAGCCGGGATTATCAAACGTGGAGTACCCTGTGTCGTGGGAGAATACACCGCCGAGACAAGACCTGTTTTTGAGAATAAGGCCAAGGAAATGGAGTCTCCGATTGTCTTTGCCGAGGACAACAAGATTACTACGGATATCGACTTTGAACTCAAGGGAAATTATCAGGCAAAGAACAAGAACACCATTCTCAATGCGATAGCCGTGCTCCGCAACATTCTGAACATTGACGACAGAGCCATAAAGGACGGCATGGAGAATGTTTGCGAACTCACCGGTCTCGCCGGAAGATGGCAGACATTGGCGGAAAATCCGCTTGTCATCTGCGACACAGGACACAATCTTGCCGGTTGGGAATACCTGTCCGTACAGATAAAGGACACCGCCGACAAGCGGAAACGCCTTGCGGAAAGCCAAGGAAAGCCGTCCACGACACGCATTGTATTCGGAATGGTCGACGACAAAGACATCAAATCCATAGTAAAACTGTTGCCCAAGGACGGCGTGTATTATTTCTGCCAGGCAGAAACCCACCGCGCCATAAAGTCAGAAACCGTGTTCCGGCTGGCACAGGCAGCAGGTCTCACCGGAACATTCTACCCTACCGTCGAACTGGCATACAGGAAAGCGCTGTCCGAGTCAGCCCCAACCGACTTTCTGTTTGTCGGCGGAAGCAGTTATGTTGTAGCCGATTTGCTTTCATCATTGACTTAGAACAAGATTCCAACCATTACACCCGAACCGTTCATTAGAGCTTGCTGAAAATGCAGAATGATGTTCTGACAGCAGCACTTCACACGCTTAATGGACGGTTCGGGTTTAATTGTTTTTAACGCAAACACCCTTTTTATTTTCTTTCTTTTTATTGTCCGGGTGTTTTTTTTTCCGTTACTTTGCAGTGAATAAGTAACTAAAAACTTACAATTATGGCAAACACTAAAGAAGCAGAATATCTCTGTGGTTTGAAGAAGAAAGATTTTCAGACCACAATAGACGGCAAAAGCGTTGACCTGTTCATCCTCAAGAACGAGACAGGCAGCGAAGTCGCAATAACAAACTACGGAGGCGCACTCGTCGCAATAATGGTTCCCGACCGCGAAGGCAACTATGCCAACGTCATACAGGGGCATGACAACATCGCCGATGTAATGAACAGCCCCGAGCCATACCTGTCTACACTGATAGGAAGATACGGCAACAGAATAGCAAAAGGCAAGTTCCAACTCAACGGGAAGGGTTATGACCTTTTTGTAAACAACGGTCCCAACTCTCTGCACGGAGGCAAAAAAGGTTGGAATGCCAAGGTTTGGGACGCCATACAAATGAACGACCACGAGCTTTCACTCACTTATGTTTCACCCTACGGAGAGGAAGGCTACACCGGAGAAGTCAAGATTCATGTCACCTACACATGGACTGAGGATAACGAACTTGTAATCAATTACCTTGCGGAAACAAACAAGAAGACCATCATAAACGTCACAAACCACGGGTTCTTCTCGCTCGCAGGCATCGCCAACCCCACCCCGACGATTGACGACCTCGAATGTGAAATCAACGCAGACTTCTATATCCCTATCGACGAAACGTCGATTCCGACAGGCGAAGTCCTCAAGGTAGCAGGCACTCCGTTCGATTTCCGCACACCTAAAGCTGTCGGCAAGGACATCGATGCCGACCACGAGCAGATAAAGAACGGCGCAGGCTACGACCACTGCTATGTGCTCAACAAGCACGAAGAGGGCGAGTTGTCATTTGCGGCACGCATCAAAGAGCCCAAGAGCGGACGCACCATGGAGGTCTACACCACAGAGCCGGGCGTGCAGCTTTACACCGACAACTGGGCTGACGGCTACAAGGGACAGCACGGAGCCACATTCGGACGACGCTCCGCAATATGTTTCGAGTGTCAGCATTTCCCTGACACGCCCAACCACCCGTATTTCCCGAGCGTACAGCTTTGTCCAGACAGGAAATACAAGCAGAAGACAATCTACAAGTTTGGAGTGGACAAATAAAACATGAGGTCTTCAGAGCCGCCACAGGTTCTAAAGACCTTTTGCCGTAGAGAGCAGAACAAAACAAACAAAAAACTATAAAACCCAAAATTATGACACAACAAAAAAACAACAGCAAACTGATTGCTATCATTGCAATGATGTTCCTCTTTGCCATGATTTCCTTCGTTACAAACATGGCAGCGCCATTCGGCACAATATGGAAGTTCCAGTACCCCTGGGCAGGAATGTTGGGCAACATGATGAACTTCGCCGCTTATCTGTTTATGGGAATACCCGCAGGCATGATGATTACCAAGATAGGTTATAAAAAGACTGCCCTCGTGGCTCTTGCCCTTGGTTTCGTAGGCATCTGCGTACAATATTTTTCAAGCACCCTGACACCCGATGCCGTCAGCACATATGTCGTTTATCTCGTCGGCGCATTTATCTGCGGATTCTGTGTCTGCATCCTCAACACAGTGGTAAACCCGATGCTTAACCTTCTCGGCGGCGGCGGCAACAAGGGCAACCAGCTGGTGCAGACCGGCGGTTCGCTCAACTCTCTTGCAGCCACACTTACCCCTATGCTCGCAGGAATGTTGATTGGCACAGTGACAAAGGACACCACCATGGGCAATGTAGCTCCGCTGCTGCTCATCGCAATGGGCATTTTCGCCGCATCGTTCGTCATCATCTACTTCACCAAGATCATGGAACCGGAGCAGGCTGAAGGCAACATGGGCGAGATGGTAACAGGCGCATTGAAATACCGTCACCTCGTGCTCGGCATCATCGCCATATTCTTCTATGTAGGCGTTGAGGTCGGCATCCCCGGTGAACTGTTGTTCTACATTCCAAGTCTGGACATCCCCAACGCAGTGGCAGTGGCAGGTTCTATCGCCGCAATCTACTGGTTGCTGATGCTTGTAGGCCGTTTCACAAGTTCGTTCATAAGCAGCGTAGTGTCTACACGCACCCAGATAATCGTCGTGTCGAGCGTTGCCATCGTGTTCCTCCTCATTGCCATATTCCTCCCGGAGGACATCACCATTGACCTGCACTACGGAGTCGTTCCGGCAAAGTGCCTCTTCATCATCCTCTGCGGTCTCTGCACATCAGTCATGTGGGGCGGTATCTTCAACCTTGCGACTGAAGGTCTCGGCAAGTACACTGCCGCCGCATCCGGTCTTTTCATGACTATGGTAGTCGGCGGAGGCATCATGCCTCTCATCCAGGACTGGGTTGCCAACACATTCGGCTACATCCAGAGCTACTGGCTGATAGTTGCCATGGTGGCCTACATCCTGTTCTACGGTCTCGTGGGCAGCAAACCGGCAAGCGCCAAATAATGAACCAAATTGACAGAAAATAGTTAAGGGTGGGTGTACTCCCCGTGCACCCACCGTTTTGTTACACCTTATAAAATTCTTTTATTATGGATATTGAATTCGTAAGAAGCCGTTTCACCAAGCATTTCGACGGCAAGACAGGCAACATCTACTTTGCTCCTGGTCGCATAAACCTGATTGGCGAGCACACAGACTACAATGGAGGCTTCGTGTTTCCGGGCGCTGTGACTTGCGGCATCATGGCAGAGATGCGTCCGAACGGCACTGACACAATCATGGCATACTCCATCGACCTCAAGGACCGTGTGGAATGGAACGTCAATGACCCTGAAGGACCGCGCGCCACATGGGCACGCTACATCTACGGCATGGTGCGCGAGTTCCAGGAACTGGGTGTAAAGGTTGAGGGATTCAACGTAGCTTTCGCCGGCGATGTGCCGCTCGGTGCAGGCATGTCCTCATCAGCAGCCCTCGAAGTATGCTTTGGCGTTGCGCTGAACGACCTCTTTGGCGACAACAAGATTACCACTTGGCAGATTGCACTCGCAGGTCAGGCCACCGAACACAAGTATGTGGGCGTCAACTGCGGCATCATGGACCAGTTCGCTTCCGCTTTCGGAAAGAAGGGCAAGCTCATGCGTCTTGACTGCAACTCTTCCGAGTTCGAGTACTATCCGTTCGATCCTCAGGGCTACAAGCTGGTTCTTGTCAACTCTTGCGTCAAGCACGAGCTTGTCGGTTCGCCATACAACGACCGCCGCAACTCTTGCGAAAACGTGGCAAAAGCTATCGCCGCAAAGCATCCGGAGCGTGAAATCAAGACCCTTCGCGACTGCACATGGGAAGACCTCGAGGAGGTCAAGGCTGACTGCAGCGCCGAAGACATACAGCGCGCAACATTCGTTCTCGGCGAGAAAGACCGCGTGCTCGCAGTCTGCGACGCTCTTGAGAAAGGCGACTACGAAGAAGTCGGCAAGCAGATGTACCTCACACACCGCGGCCTCTCCAAGGACTACGAGGTTTCGTGCGAGGAGCTTGACTTCCTCAACGACATCGCCAAGGAGTGCGGCGTGACCGGTTCGCGCATCATGGGCGGCGGTTTCGGCGGCTGCACCATCAATCTGGTGAAGGACGAAGTGTACGACAGCTTCACCAAGACCGCAGTGGAGAAGTTCAGCGCCAAGTACGGCAAGGAACCGAAGATTATCCCTGTAGTCATCGGTGACGGCGGCCGCAAGATTTGCTAACAACCTGTTAATTCTATACAATATGAAACTGAAGAACATTATCACAGCATTCGGACTCGGCACGGCGGCAGTTCTCGCCTCCTGTTCCGGCGGCAACGGCAACCTGACAGAATCAGGTCTCGACCCTGCAAAGTTTGACACTATCGTGGACAACAAGCCCGTGAAGCTCTACACACTGAAGAACAAGGACGGCATGGAAGTGTGTGTCACCAACTTCGGAGCGCGTGTAGTGTCGGTGATGGCAAAGGACAAGAACGGCGCATTCCGTGACGTGGTCCTCGCTTATGACAACATAGCACAGTACATGGATGTCGAGAAGAACGCTTCCGACTTCGGTGCTGCCATAGGCAGATACGCCAACCGCATCAACAAAGGCGTCATCACTGTAGCCGGAAAGAAAATCCAGCTGCCGCTGAACGACCACGGCCACTGTCTGCACGGAGGTCCTACAGGCTGGCAATACCAGATTTACGAGGTAAATGACCAGGCATCCAACGACTCCACACTTGTCATGGTGATGCACTCACCCGACGGTGACAACAACTTCCCGGGCAATGTCGAGGCTACAGTGACCTACACACTCACCTCCGACAACATCCTTGACATGAAGTTCGAAGCTACTACCGACGCCGAGACAGTCATCAACATGACCAATCACTCGTACTTCAACCTCAGCGGCGACCCGTCTGTAGCCGGCACAAACATGGTGCTCTACATCAATGCGGACAACTACACTCCGACCGATGCCACATTCATGACCACAGGCGAAGTGCGTTCCGTTTACGGCAACCAGTTTGACTTCCGTCAGCCGAAGGCACTCTACACCTGCATAGCCGACACCACAGGCTACAACGGCATACAGATCAAGAACGCCATGGGCTTCGACCACAACTGGTGTCTGAACACCTACAAGGACGGCAAAGGCGATGACACCAAGGTGGCAGCGTCCCTCTACTCTCCCGAGTCGGGCATCTTCATGCAGGTCTACACCAACGAACCGGGCATCCAGTGCTACACAGGCAACTTCCTCGACGGCACAAAGGTCGGCAAGAGAGGCATCGCCTACCCGAAGCAGGCGTCCGTTTGCCTGGAGACACAGAAATATCCTGACTCTCCAAACAAGAAGGATTGGGTTCAGCCTTACCTGAAACCGGGCGAGAAGTACTACAGCCACGTGGCTTACAAGTTCTCCACCAAGTAACCGTAAACATTGCTTAATATTGACAACCGGGATGACGGCACAAGCTGTCATCCCGGTTTTTCGTTCCTGCTTGTCCCCTACCCGGTTGACGCGGGGACGCGTCAACTACTGCAAGATAGTAGGTGCAGCGTCTCCGCTGCACCCTTTTGGTGCTGCGCGGAGGGTGTCCTTGCGGCCGGACATCGGCCGTGGTCCGATCGGATAACGACCGTGAGCCGACCGAATAACGTCCGTGGTTCGGTCGAACCACGGACGTGAACAACCTGCGGAAACACCGTTCTTGGAGTGCAGCATCACGGCAATGACACAAAAAAAGGAGTGCATGCAGTAACTCTTTCGGGTTTTCTTCGTAACTTTGTGGTAGATATAAGACACACACCTTATTTATTATGGCCAATTCCATACAACTGATGAATCGCGCCGCAGACAACATCCGTATTCTTGCGGTGGCTGCCGTAGAGAAGGCAAAGTCGGGACATCCCGGCGGCGCCATGGGCGGTGCGGATTTCATAAACGTGCTTTACTCGGAGTTTCTTCTTCATGATCCCTCCGATCCACATTGGGTCGGACGTGACCGTCTGTTCCTCGACCCAGGCCACATGGCACCGATGCTCTATGCGCAACTCTGCCTCACGGGCAATTACACCATTGACGAACTGAAGCAACTCCGCCAGTGGGGTTCTCCCACAACAGGCCATCCGGAGGTGGACGTGGCACGCGGCATTGAGAATACATCCGGTCCGCTCGGACAGGGACACGTGTTTGCCGTAGGCGCAGCTATCGCCGCCAAGTTCCTTGCCACCCGAACAGGCAACCCTACATTTGCCAAAGAGACAATCTACGCCTACATATCCGACGGCGGAATACAGGAAGAGATAAGCCAGGGAGGCGCCCGCATAGCCGGTGTACTGGGACTTGACAACCTCGTGATGTTCTATGACGCCAACGACATACAGCTCTCCACCCCCACCGACGAGGTGATGAACGAGGACACGGCAGCCAAATACAAGGCTCTCGGATGGGAAGTTTTCGAGATCGACGGCAATGACGTGGAGCAGATACGCGGTGCCCTGACAAAGGCAAAGGCAGTGAAGGGCAAGCCTACACTCATCATCGGAAAGTGCGTGATGGGCAAAGGCGCGCTGAAAGCCGACGGCTCTTCCTACGAACATTCATGCAAGACACACGGTGCGCCATTGGGTGACGGCGCATATATTAATACTGTGAAGAACCTCGGAGGCGACCCCGAGAATCCTTTCGTCATCTTCCCTGAGGTGCAGGAAATGTACGACAACAGGGCGAAAGAGCTTGCCATACTCTGCGCCGAGCGTCATGCTGAAGAGAAGGCATGGGCTGAAGCCAATGCGGAAATGGCGGAGAAGCAAGCCGAATGGTTCAGCGGCAAAGCCCCGAAGATAGACTGGAGCAAGTGCGAACAGAAGAAGGACCAGCCGACACGTGCCGCATCAGCCACATGTCTGGGTCTTCTCGCCGAGCAGGTGCCTAACATGATCTGCTCGTCAGCCGACCTCTCCAATTCCGACAAGACCGACGGCTTCCTCAACAAGACACACGCCTTTACGCGCGGAGACTTCTCCGGAGCGTTCCTGCAGGCAGGAGTGGCAGAACTGACCATGGCTTGCTGCTGCATGGGCATGGTGCTTCACGGAGGCGTAATCGCCGCCTGCGCCACATTCTTCGTATTCTCCGACTACATGAAACCTGCCATCCGCATGGCTGCGTTGATGCAGTTGCCGATAAAATTCCTGTGGTCGCACGACGCTTTCCGCGTCGGTGAGGACGGTCCTACCCACCAGCCAGTGGAGCATGAGGCACAAATCCGACTGATGGAAAAACTCAAGAACCATGCCGGAAAACCGTCGGTTCTCGTGTTGCGTCCTGCCGACACGGACGAGACAACCGAGGCATGGAAGCTGGCAATGGAGAACATGTCCACCCCGACTGCGCTCATACTGTCGCGCCAAAACATAGTCAGTCTGCCCGAAGGCAACGATTACGCGATGGTGAAACGCGGAGCTTACATTGTAAAAGGTTCTGACAACAATCCCGATGTCATACTCGTGGCTACAGGCTCGGAGGTTTCCACCCTCTGTGCAGGTGCAGAACTGATAAGGAAACAGGGCAAGAAGGTGCGCATTGTCAGCGTTCCGTCCGAAGGACTGTTCCGCCTGCAGCCGAAAGAATATCAGCAGGAGGTTCTTCCGACAGGCGTGAAGAAGTTCGGCCTGACGGCAGGACTGCCGGTGAACTTGCTTGGTCTCGTCCCCGAAGCGGAAGGAACGATATGGGGACTTGAGTCCTTCGGTTACTCCGCTCCCTATAAGGTGCTCGACGAGAAACTGGGCTTCACGGCAGACAACGTATGCAAACAGGTAATGAAATTATTCGAATAGTCTATGGACAACAACATCATCGGATTGGCATGCGACCATGCCGGCTATGAACTGAAGCAGTTTGTAAAACAATATCTCACAGAAAAAGGGATTCCGTTCAAGGACTACGGCACCGATTCCACGGAGAGTTGCGACTATCCGGACTACGCCCACGCCCTCGCCAAAGGCATGGAGGACGGTGCAGTAGGCACGGGCATAGCCATCTGCGGCTCAGGAGAGGGAATATCAATGACCCTCAACAAGCACCAGACAGTGCGCGCCGCATTGTGCTGGATGCCCGAAATAGCCCACCTGGCACGGCAGCACAACAATGCCAACGTGCTGGTGATGCCCGGCAGGTTCATCGACAACGACACGGCAAAGGACATTCTCGACGAGTTCCTGTCAACGCCTTTCGATGGCGGACGCCACCAGCGGAGAATAGACAAGATTCCTGTAAGATAACGCATGAAAGTGCCTAAGGCCTTATCGAAAATATGCAGTGCGGCAGCCCCAATTGTCGGGTTGCCGCTTCTTTACACAGGTGTGGGACTGCTGGTCATACTGTTTTTCACCCACTCCACATCCAATGCGCTCATGACAGTTGCCCTCCTGCTGGAAATAACCGGGGCAACGGCACACTACTGGAAGATAAAACACAAATGACGCGGGGGCGGCACACCGCCCCTGGACGTATCGTCCGCATCGGGAAACACGCCCTTACGGATACAAAAAAATCTCCGTTTCCAGTATAGAAACGGAGATTTTCCGAGAGCCTCTTGTCGGATTCGAACCAACGACCCCGAGATTACAAATCACGTGCT
>CAVHUR010000029.1:0-28284 GCA_963639575.1 uncultured Spirochaetota bacterium | reverse complement strand
CACAGTACTACTTCCTCTCTGGATTCACAGCTAAGCTTGCAGGTACAGAGCGCGGCATCACTGAGCCGACTCCTACATTCTCCGCTTGCTTCGGCCAGGCATTCCTCGAGCTGCACCCGACAAAGTACGCTCAGGAGCTGGTAAAGAAGATGGAAGCAAACAACGCAAAGGCTTATCTCGTAAACACAGGTTGGAACGGTACAGGCAAGCGTATCTCTATCCGTGACACACGCGGTATCATCGACGCTATCTTGAGCGGTGACATCGACAAGGCACCTACCAAGCAGATTCCTATGTTCGACTTCAAGGTTCCGACAGAACTGCCAGGCGTTGACCCGGCAATCCTCGACCCGCGCGACACCTACGCAGATGCTGCACAGTGGGAGGAGAAGGCTAAGGACCTCGCCGCACGTTTCATCAAGAACTTCGGCAAGTATACCAACAACGAAGCTGGCAAGGCTCTCGTTGCTGCAGGTCCGAAACTCTAAGAGAACGACACCTTATTATATAAAGGAGTTGTCTGCCGAGTGCAGACAACTCCTTTTGTTTTACACCGCACCACATACCTATTTATATAGCAGATGCAGCGTCCCCGCTGCATCCGAAATAAGCATCATGTCGATAATAGAAGGTGAACGCGGGGACGCGTCCGCTGTTGTCAAAATTCGTCGTAGTCGAAATCAGTATCCTTCAAGTCCCTGTACGCCGACCTCATGCCGTCCATGGTGATTTCGATACCCCTGTCCAGAACCCGCGGACTGTCCGCCGTGGAGTGGCCAAGCAACCAGTCGTACGCTTCCTGCATGTAGAACACACGCGCCAAAGCACCGTGCGACGCACCCTCAAACCAGTCGTAGCGCAACAGGCGGTCGTTGCCTTCAGCCGTGAGAGCCTCCACTATCTTCTTCGACTCACGGACATTCACAGCCCTGTCACCGGTGCCGTGCATAATCCACAACGGCACTTTGCCCATGCCGCTCACGTCACTCAGCGTGGTGCCGCCACAGAGAGCCATCGCCGCCGCCACCTTTTCGGGATAGGTGCCGACAAAGTCGAGAGTGCCGTAACCGCCGAGGCTCATGCCCAAGACAAACACACGCGTCGAGTCGATGGCGTAGTTCTGCTTCATCCACTCTATCAGAGAGTTTATCTTGTGGGGATTCCACGAACCACCGGGGTTCTGCGGAGCAAGCACGAACATCGGCATGTCAAGCCCCTTGTCAATGGCGTCGAGCACGCCATAGCGGCGCACTTTCTGCAGATTGTTGCCGCACAGGCTCGCCCCGTGCAGAAAGACAATCAACGGAAGAGGGTGCTTGTCGGTCTCGTACTCTTCGGGCGAGAACACCCAGAAGTTGTATCCGTCGGGCACAACGCCCTTGTTTTCGATGAAAGAACCGCCCGTATGGCTCTGTGCCGCCGCCGTGAGGACGCAGAAAAACATCGCCAGCGACACGGCAAGCCTCCGGGTGACGGAGTCTGCTTTCACGGTCTTCATGTTCATAGCAGTGTTTGTCATTACTCCGCAAATGTAGCATTTTTTCTCCGTAACCGCTGCGGCAATATACTTTTTTAACCCTGACCGTGCGCTTTGCCCCGTCTGCGCACATACGGAAAAAGGGGTGATTTGTTTTGTAATCTACCTATTTTTCAGTAATTTTGCGTCCTAATATACTGATAAATACATGGATTTCAAGAGAACAACTGTCACCGCTGCGCTGCCTTACGCCAACGGTGGAGTGCATATCGGCCACCTTGCAGGAGTGTATGTGCCGGCCGACATTTATGTGAGATACCTGAGGCTGAAGAAGCGCGAGGTGGTTTTCATCGGCGGTTCTGACGAGCACGGAGTGCCGGTAACTATCCGCGCACGGAAGGAAGGCGTCACTGTGCAGGAGGTTGTGGACAGATACCACAACATGATAAAGGACTCTTTCGAGAAGTTCGGCATCTCTTTCGACATATACTCACGCACCACGTCGGACATACACCACAAGTTCGCGTCCGACTTCTTCCGCAAACTCTACGACGAAAACAAGCTCCAGGAGATAGAGGAAGAGCAGTACTGCGATGCCGAGACCGGCGAGTTCCTCACCGACCGCAACATTGTGGGCACTTGCCCGAGATGCGGTTTCGACGGCGCTTACGGCGACCAGTGCGAGCATTGCGGTTCTACGCTGTCGCCGGAAGAGCTCATCAACCCCACAAACAAGAACAATCCGGGCCACGCACTCGTGAAGCGCCCCACGAAGAACTGGTATCTTCCGCTCGGCAACTATCAGGAGTGGCTCAAGAAATGGATTCTGGAAGACCACAAGGAGTGGCGTTCCAACGTCTACGGACAGTGCAAGTCGTGGCTCGACATGGACCTGCAGCCGAGGGCGATGACACGCGACCTGGACTGGGGAATACCCGTCCCGGTGCCCGGCGCCGACGGTAAGGTGCTCTATGTGTGGTTTGACGCCCCGATAGGATACATCAGCAACACCAAGGAACTCTGCGACAAGAATCCCGAAAAGTGGGGCTCTTGGGAGAAATGGTGGAAGGACAGCGACACCCGTCTGATACATTTCATCGGCAAGGACAACATCGTCTTCCACTGCATCATCTTCCCTGTCATGCTCAAAAGCCACGGCGGCTACATACTGCCCGACAACGTGCCGGCCAACGAGTTCCTCAACCTCGAGAACGACAAGATATCCACTTCGCGCAACTGGGCGGTGTGGCTGCACGAGTATCTCGTGGACTTCCCGGGCAAGCAGGACGTGCTGCGCTATGTCCTGACAGCCAACGCACCCGAGACAAAGGACAATAACTTCACGTGGAAAGACTTCCAGGAGCGCAACAACTCGGAACTTGTGGCCATCTACGGCAACTTTGTCAACCGTGCGCTGCAGCTCACCAAGAAATACTTCGGTGGTGTCGTGCCACAGTGCGGCGACCTCCTTGAAGTGGACAAGGCAGCCATTGACGAGTTCAAGGGCGTGAAGGAGAATGTCGAGACACTGCTTGAGGCGTTCAAGTTCCGCGACGCTCAGAAGGAGGCAATGAACCTTGCGCGCATCGGCAACCGCTACATCACCGAGTGCGAGCCGTGGAAAGTGTGGAAGGAAGACCCCAAGAGAGTGGAGACAATCCTCTATGTGTCGCTCCAGCTGGTGGCAAATCTCGCCATAGCATTTGAGCCTTTCCTGCCCTTCAGCAGCAAGAAACTGCGCTCAATGCTCAATATCGACACATTCGAATGGGAGCAACTCGGCTCCACCGACCTGCTGAAGGCAGGACAGCAACTGGCAGAACCCGAACTGCTCTTTGAGAAAATAGACGACGAGGCGATAGAAGCACAGCTCAAGAAACTCGCCGACACCAAGGCGGCAAACGAGGCCTCAGCCTTCAAACCGCAACCGGTGAAGGACAACGTGAGCTTCGATGACTTCGAGAAACTCGACATCCGCGTGGGCACGGTGGCTTCATGCGAGAAGGTGAAGAAGAGCAAGAAACTGCTCAAATTCCACATCGACGACGGCACACCCGACGGACGCACCATCCTGTCGGGCATCGCAGCCTACTACGAAGCCCCGTCGGCACTCGTCGGAAAGCAAGTGCTCTTCGTGGCAAACTTCGAGCCGCGCAAGATGATGGGAGAGGAAAGCCAGGGCATGATCCTCTCTGCCGTTGACTTCGACGGCAGCCTCTCGGTGGTGACAACATCGAAAGACATCAAGCCGGGCTGCTGTGTAGGATAACAAGATGAAGATTCTCGTCATCGGAGCATCGGGCTTCATCGGCAGCTTCATTGTGGAGGAAGCGCTCAGGAGAGGCTTTGACACATGGGCAGCCGTGCGCAGAACCAGTTCACGGCAGTATCTCACTGACGACAGGATACACTTCCTCGAACTGCCGTTCGGCGACGAAGACAAGCTGACGGAGCAGTTCCGCCAGCACCGTTTCGACTATATCGTGGACGCTGCGGGGGCAACAAAATGCCGCCGCAGTGCCGATTTTTTCCGCATAAACGCCGAGGGACTGAAGGTGATAGTCCGTGCCTTGCTCCGCAGCGGCATGGACGTGAAGAAGTTCGTGTTCTTTTCTTCACTGTCAGTCTACGGTGCGCCGTGCGAAGAAGAACCGCACCGCGACATCCTCGACACCGACCCGATGACACCAAATACCGCCTACGGCAAGTCGAAACTTGAGGCGGAGCGTTTTCTCGACACAGTAAAGGACAAACTAAACTACACCGTCCTGCGCCCCACAGGGGTCTACGGACCGCGCGAAAAGGACTATTTCCTCATGGTGCAGAGCATCAGCCGGCACATGGACGCCGCCGTGGGATTCAACCGACAGGACATAACTTTCGTCTATGTAACGGATGTCGTGGCAGCCGTTTTCCTCGCCTTGGAGCAGGAGAAGAGCGGCGGCAGCTATTTCCTTACCGACGGCGGGGTGTACGAAAGCGAGACTTTCTCACGCCTTGTACGCCGCGAACTGGGCAATCCGTGGTGCTTCAGGATAGTGATGCCGCTGTTTCTGATGCGTGCGGTGTGCGCTCTCGGCAGCCTTTGGGCGAAGACAAGCGGACGGATAACGGCACTCAACAACGACAAATACCACATTCTCGCCCAGCGCAACTGGCGCTGCGACATAAGCCGCACATGCCGCGAACTGGGCTATCACCCTGAAGTCAAACTGGAGGAAGGGGTGCGCCGCACAGTGGAATGGTACAAACAAGCTGGCTGGATATAGCCTTACGCAATATGAAAACAAAAGCAAAAGACTTTTTCAGTATCGACAAGAAGCCTGTCAAGGGACTCATTCCGCTGGAGTGGGCAATGTTGTGCTACCTTGTAATCACCGCCATCCTGATGCTTATCATGTACACCCGGCTGCACAATCCGGGCGAGATGGTGTCACTGCGACTGCGTGCCGTAGTGCTCACGGCAGCCATGTGGGGCATTTACAGACTTGTGCCGTGCCGCATGACGATGCTTGTCAGGGTGGGAATACAGATTTATCTGCTCGCCGACTGGTATCCCGACACCTATGAGTTCAACCGTTGTTTCCAGAACCTCGACCACTTGTTCTGCGGCTGGGAACAGAGCCTGTTCGGCTGCCAGCCCTCGATAGAGTTCTCGAAACTGCTGCCTTGGGGCGTAATATCGGAACCCCTGGACTTGGGATATGTGTCCTACTATCCCATAATAGTCTTTACCGCCGTGTTCTACTTCATCTACCGCAACCCGAAATTCGACCGTGCGGCGTTCGTCATCATGGCGTCATTCTTCACATATTACATATTGTTCATCTTCATACCCGTGGCAGGACCTACCTTCTACTTCCGTGCCGTGGGACTTGACCTTATAAACCAGGGTGTATTCCCGTCGCTCGGCAACTATTTCGAGACCCACAGCGACCTGTCACTTGACTGCCTGCCCTCTCCGGGATGGCACGACGGACTCATGTGGAAGGCGGTGGAGATAGCCAAATGGGCAGGCGAACGCCCCACGGCAGCATTCCCCTCAAGCCACGTGGGAGTGACTACGGTGTGCATGTTCCTGCTTTTCCAAACCGGCAACCGCAAGATATTCTTCTGGATACTGCCGCTTGCCGTACTGCTGTTTTTCGCCACAGTCTACATCCAGGCACACTATGCCATCGACGCCATAGTCGGTCTGGTGAGCGGAGCGGCGATGTTCTACATCTTCAACGGCATCTATTCACTTTTCCCCTCGGTGCGGAAAGCATAACCTATGGTACTCATGGGAATGAAACTCTTTATCGTCGCGGTGATGGTGATAGCGCTGTTGCTGGCGCTGCTGCCCAATGTGCTGTACGGCATACTCAGGCTTCTGTCGCCCCTGTGGCACTCTTCAGTGCGCTACAAGCCGTTCGCCATCGCGTCGGTTGCCGTCGCCGCAGTGTGGATAGCGGCGGCTGTCTACGGTCATTTCTGCGGTCGCTTCCAGTGCAAACAGACAAATGTCACACTCAGGTTTGCCGGTTTGCCGCCAGACTTCGACGGTTACAGGATAGTGCAGATATCCGACCTGCACCTCGACGGTTGGGACGGACACGACCGGGAACTGGAATCCATCGTGCAGAAAGTAAACGCACTCCATGCCGACGCAGTGTTCTTCACCGGCGACATCGTGTCGCTGTCCGATGACGAACTGCCACATTTCCTGCCAATACTGGGCAAGATAAAAGCCAAAGACGGCGTTTTCTCCATTCTCGGCAACCACGATTACCTGCCTTACGACCGCAGCATGACCGACAAGGAGCGTCACCGCCGGCTGCAGCACCTCATATCTATGGAGCGCAACGAACTGCACTGGCAGCTGCTGATGAACGAAAACGCCATACTGAAACACGGCAATGACAGCATCGCCATACTCGGTTGCGAGAACCAGAGCCTTGCTATGCACAGCGTCATACGCCGCGGCGACCTTGGCAAGACCGTCCGCGGGACCGACGGAATGTTCCGCATCCTGCTCACGCACGACCCCAGCCAATGGCGGGGAGAGGTGCTCGGCGCATACGACATACCGCTCACACTCTCAGGACATACACATGGCGGACAGATCGGTTTCTTCGGTCGCTACTATCTGTCGGGGCTTCTCTACAAAGAGCATGCGGGACTTTACTGCGACAACGGCCAGTATCTCTATGTCAGCACAGGCATAGGCGGCACCATGCCCATGCGCATCGGAGACCCGGCGGAAATAACTGTCATCACGCTGAAGAAGTGACGCGGAAAGGGTGTTGTCGCATTTTTTTAATACCTTTGCATAAGATACAAAAAGCACATAATCATGTCTGAAGACAAGCAAAAGCAGAGCCGCCGCCAGTTTCTCAAACATCTCGGACGGGGCGGAGCGTCGATAATCGGACTGATGGCAACCGAACCGTTCAGGGCCATCGCACAAAACCCGAGGGAAAAGAAATCCCCTGACGCCTCGACTGCTGACAACAGGATGACCTACAGGGTAAACCGCCACACCAACGACAAGGTGTCGCTGCTTGGCTACGGCATGATGCGGTTGCCATACAAGGACGGGAAAATCGACCAGGAGGAGGTCAACCGCGAGGTGGACTATGCCATTGCCCACGGCGTGAACTACTTCGACACAGCCCCAATCTACTGCGGAGGCAAGTCGGAAGAGGCTGTCGGCATCGCCCTGAGCCGTCATCCTCGCGACAGCTACTACATAGCCACGAAGATGTCAAACATGGGTTCGGACCTGTGGGACTTGGAGAAGGCGAAGGAGATGTACCGCAATTCGATGAAGCAACTGCGTGTCGACTACATCGACTACTATCTTCTGCACAGCGTCGGAGGCAAGGGCATGGAAGAGTTTACACCCCGTTTCGAGGACAACGGACTGCTGGAGTTCCTCCTGGAGGAGCGCAAGGCGGGGCGCATACGCAATCTCGGGTTCTCCTATCACGGCAATGTGGAGGTCTTCGACTACCTCGTCGACAACAACGACGAGTTCAACTGGGACTTCGTGCAGATACAGATGAACTACATAGACTGGCGCCATGCCGGCCAGTGGAATACCGATGCGGAGTACCTCTACAACAAACTGGAGAAGTCCGGCATACAGGCAGTGCTCATGGAACCGCTCCGCGGAGGACGCCTCGCCAAGGTTTCCGACGAGGACATGAAGCCGTTGAGGGAGGCAAGACCTGCCGACTCGGCAGCCCGCTGGGCTTTCCGCTGGGCGGGAACGCACCAGAATGTACTCACGGCACTGTCGGGCATGACCACGATGGAGATGCTCCGGGAGAACGTGGACACCTTTTCGCCGCTTGACCCGTGCTCCGAAAAGGAGTTCGAAATGCTGGCCAAGGTGGCCGACACCATGGCAGGCGTGCCGATCATACCGTGCACCGACTGCAAGTACTGTATGCCCTGCCCCTTCGGAGTGAACATTCCGGGCAACTTCGCCCTCTACAACAAGGCTGTCAACGACAAGCTCCTGCCGCTGCCCGACAAGGATTCGGCCGACTGCCAGGAGCGCATCGACAAGGTGGCGGCACTGTTCAAGGAAGGCCTCAACAGGCGGCAGTGGGCGACAAAATGCACCGACTGCGAGGCGTGCATACCGAAATGCCCGCAGCAGATACGCATTCCGAGCCGGATGACACGCATAGTTGAAATTCTACAAAAGAGATAACATGAAAAAGATTGCATTGTTCGGAGCTTTGGCTTTCTGCCTTATGAGCTTCATGCAGGACACTCCGGTGATTACCGAAGAGGAGGGCATGACCGTGGTAAACACCACGAAGATATGCCCCGAAGTGAAAGGGTATGCGGCAAACACACCCGTGAAGATATACATAAAGGACGGCAAGATACAGAAAGTGAAACCTCTGCGCAACAAGGAAACACCCAAATACTTCGCCATGGTGAAGAAAGACATGCTCGGGAAGTTTGCCGGAATGCCAGTGAAAAAGGTCGCCAAAGCCAAGGTCGACGGCGTGACCGGAGCCACGATGTCGTCGAAAGCCATACTGAAAAACGTGCAGAAAGGCTGCGAATATTACTCCAAAAACAAGTAAGGCATGATTATCAAGACTTCAGAATTTGCCATCTCGTCGGCAACGATAAGCCAGTGTCCAGCCGGCGACAAGCCCGAATACGCCTTCATCGGAAGGAGTAACGTGGGCAAGTCATCACTTATCAACATGCTGTGCAACCACAAAGGACTGGCCAAGACATCCGCCACGCCGGGCAAGACACTGCTCATCAACCACTTCATAATAAACAAAGAGTGGTATCTCGTGGACCTTCCGGGCTACGGATTCGCCAAACGCTCCAAGACTGTACAGCGTCAACTGGAGCAGATGATATCCAGTTACATACTCCAGAGGCAACAACTCGTCAACGTGTTTGTGCTCATCGACATCCGTCATGAGCAGCAACAGATAGACAGGGAGTTCGTGGACTGGCTGGGACAGAGCGGCATACCGTTCTCGATAGTGTTCACCAAGGCTGACAAACTCGGTCCTGTGAAGGCGCGGATGAATGCCGAAGCGTGGATGAAACAGCTGGAAAGCGGTTGGGAAGAACTGCCCCCCTACTTCATCACATCCAGCGAGAAAAAGACCGGAAGGGAAGAAATGCTTGAATACATAGAGAAGTTCCTGTGACCATGACACCTTTCCTTGACGTACAGAACCTCACCAAGTCATTCGGCGCACAGGTGCTCTTCCGCAACATAAACTTCAGTGTCGGGGAAGGGCAGCGTGTCGGGCTTATCGCCAAAAACGGCACCGGCAAGTCCACGCTCATGAAAATCCTCATGGACGAGGAGGGCTATGACAGCGGAAGCATCATCTACCGGCGCGACATAAGGGTGGGATTTCTCACCCAGACACCTGTCTTCGACCCCGAGGAAAGTGTGCTCGACGCCTGCTTCAACCACCACGGCGACGAGGAAAGGATACTCAAGGCGAAGCAGATTCTTACCCAACTGAAGATTACAGACCTCTCCCAGCCAATGGGACAGCTGAGCGGAGGACAGCAGAAAAGGGTGGCTCTGGCCAACGTGCTCATCACAGAGCCAGACTTCCTGATGCTCGACGAGCCGACCAACCACCTCGACCTCGACATGATAATCTGGCTTGAGGGATTTCTCCAGCGGGGAAACAAGACCCTGCTAATGGTCACACACGACCGCTATTTCCTTGACCGCGTGTGCGACGTGATACTCGAACTCGACAACCAAAGCATCTACACATACCGCGGCAACTACGCCTACTATCTGGAAAAACGGCAGGAGCGCATCGACGCACAGCGTGCCGAAGTGGCAAGAGCCAACAACCTGTACCGCACGGAACTGGAGTGGATGCGCCGGATGCCGCAGGCGCGCGGTCACAAAGCCAAATATCGCGAGGATGCCTTCTATGAACTCGAACGCGTGGCGAAGCAGAAAATCGAGGAGCGACAGATGCGTCTGAAGGCCTCGAAGGTATATATCGGCAGCAAGATATTCGAGTGCCAGTACGTGAACAAGACGTTCCACAAGGACGGCTTCCCCCCGAAGGTCATACTGAAGGACTTCTACTACAACTTCGCACGCTTCGAGAAGATGGGCATCGTGGGCAACAACGGCACGGGAAAGTCCACCTTCATCAAGATGCTTCTCGGACTTGTGCAGCCCGACTCGGGACGTTTCGACATAGGAGAGACCGTCAGATTCGGCTATTTCTCACAGGAAGGACTGCAGTTTGACGAAAGTCAGAAGGTCATAGACATCATCACCGACATCGCCGACTACATCGATTTCGGCGGCGGAAAGAAACTGAGCGCGTCGCAGTTTCTGCAGTATTTCCTCTTCACACCAGAACAACAGCACAACTATGTCTACAAACTCTCGGGCGGAGAGCGGCGCAAGCTCTACCTCTGCACGGTGCTCATGCGCAACCCCAACTTCCTTATTCTCGATGAGCCTACCAACGACCTGGACATCCAGACCCTGCAAGTGCTGGAGGAATACCTGCAGGATTTCGCCGGCTGTGTCATCGTCGTGAGCCACGACCGCTACTTTATGGACAAGGTGGTGGACCACTTGCTCGTGTTCAAAGGTGAGGGCGTGATACGCGATTTCCCGGGAAACTACACCCAATACCGTGACTTCTCCGCCATGGAGTCAAAGGACGAAGCCGCGGCAAAGGCTGCGCGCAAGCCGTCGGAAGGCAATGCAAAGAAGGATTACCACAACGACACACGCCGCCGGCTCTCATATAAGGAGAAACAGGAATACCTGCAACTGGAAAAGGACATAGAGCAACTGGAGGCTGAAAAGAAGCAGATAGAGGAGGCTCTGTGCAGCGGAACGCTCGGAGTGGAGGAACTTACGGAAAAAAGCATCCGCCTGCCCAAACTCGAAAAGGAGCTTGACGAGAAGTCCACACGCTGGCTCGAACTGTCGGAATACGCCTGACCGCCGCCATGCGGCATCCGCCTACTCCCTGTCGCCGAGCAGTTTCTGCGACATGTGGCGCACCGGATACCACACCGCAAGCCACCCTGTGACCGTGACCGTGACAAACACTACGAGCACGTCAAGGTAGTGCACGCTCACGGGATATGCCGCCACGATGTAGTTGCCGCCATTTCCCATTTTCACTATGCCGTACTGCTGCTGGAGCCAACAGATGAGCAGACCCGCCAGAATGCCTATTACGGTGCCTATGGCAGTGATGATGCGTCCCTCGAAAAGGAATATCCTCGAAATCTGTTTCTCGCTTGCGCCGAGGTTGCGCAGTGTTTCCACATCCTTCTTTTTGTCGATTACAAGCATCGAGATGCTGCCTATGATGTTGAAGCACGCCACTATCAGTATGAACGTAAGGAATACATAGGCCAGCACTTTCTCTATCTGCATGATGCGGAAAGTGTCAGCCTGCTGCTCGTAGCGGTCGAGCACGTTGTACTTGTCGCCCACTATCGCCTTTATCTTCGACTTCACGGCATCCACGCTTTCGCCCTCCTTGAGCCGCAGTTCCAGCGATGTCGCCTCGCCCTGCATGTCGAAAATGCGCCTTGCAAAGGCTATCGGGGCGAGTATGACATTCTTGTCGTACTTGGACTGTCCCACTGAAAACACCACGGGAGGCAACAGCAGCGAGTCCGCCACAAACCCGCTCTCGGGGTTGCTCATGTCCAGTTGCCCCTCGCGCTGGGCGGCATAAATCTTCATGTAGTCCTTCCAGTGCACGTCGCTGCCGAGCATCTGTGCGGCGCGCGCGCCCACTATGCCGTATTCGAGCACCCCGGCGTGCAGGCAGAAGTCGCCGTCACCGTACAGGCAGTCGCCTATCTTGGTCAGCTCGGCAAAGCTGTCGTCCACGCCTTTCAGCGTCAACATCACCTGACGGCCGTTGTAGACGGCCACCACGAGGTCCTCTACGCTCTCCGTAGCCACCTGTATTTCGGGCAGGCTTTTCACTTTCACGAGCGCCGGGTCGTCCGTAGGCATGCTCTTGCCCGACACTGCGGTAATCTTCAGCTGCGGGTCGAAGTTGGTCAGGAGCGTCGACACAAGGTCGCGGAATCCGTTGAACACGCTCAGCACCACCACCAGCGCCATTGTGGCGATGGTGATTCCCGTCACGCTGATACCGCTGATGACATTTATGGCATTGGTGCTTTTCTTCGACAGGACATAGCGTCTGGCGATGAAAAAGGGGAAGTTCATTTCTTCAGGAGTTCGTCTATGTGCTCTATGTAGTCCAGGCTGTCGTCGATGTGGAAGCGCAGTTCGGGGATGATGCGCAGCTGGTTGTGCACGCGCGTACCGAGTTCATACCTCACCTGCGAGGCGTTTCTGTTGACGTTCTGCAGTATTTCGTCCGCCTTGTCCGAGGGGAAAATGCTCAGGTATGCCGTGCAGATGCTCAGGTCGGGCGACACTCTTGTGCGCGTGACGCTCACCAGTGTGCCGTGCATGGCGCGGGTTTGTGACTGGAAAATGAGGCTGAGTTCCTTCTGCAGAAGGCGTGCTATCCTGTTTTGTCTTGTTTCTTGCATATCAGGGAAAAATGTTTTCTGTCAGTTGTTTATCGTTGTTTGTCCGTTGACTATGACCAGACCGCAGTAGCTGTCGTCCACTTTCTGTCCGGCAAGGTTGTATTTCTGTCCGCTGCCACAGACTCTTTCGCAGGTCACATCCTCCATTCCGTCTGTCGTGCTCTCCACTTTCAGCGACTGCACGGCATCGTTCCATGCGTCGCCCACATAGCTTGCCGACTCCGTAAACTCCTTGCCAGTGCTGCGGCAGTTGTTGCTTTTGTACAGCGTGACCTTGTATCCGTCGTTCACTTCAAGTGACGACAGATCCTTGTTCTTCAGTCCCAATGCGGCGAGATCAGCCATGCAGTATGTCCCTTCGGACAGTTCCACACAGTAGCCGCCGAAGTCTGCGTCGCTGTAGGCCTTTGCCACAACCGGCGCACTGTCCTTTCCGCGCGTGTAGAAGATGCGGTTTATGGCTGTCGCCCAGTCGTTCAGTGTCTGCGCCTCGCTGTTGTAGTTCCACAGGAAACCGCCCGACACGTTGCCGGCAGTCTTCCAGTTGGAGAACTTGCTCTGCATTTCCGACAGGTTGCCGTTGCTCTCGCAGTCGAAGCCTACCCACATCGGGATGTCCCCGAAGTTCCAGTCCGCCGGGTTGTTGCTGGCTCCTCCGCCGTAGGTCTGCAGGTACACGAGGTCGACAGCGCCCGGCCTGGCGGCGTTGAGCTCCTTTACGAGGTCCTGCCAGTACGACTTGTTCATGTAGGGTGCTATGGTCGTCTTGTATCCGAGATCATACATCATCTTGTGGAACTCCACCGCAGTGCTGGTGTCATAGTCCTGTTCCTGGTCGTTGTTCACCGCCTCTATCCACGGGATGGCCTCTTTCAGCGCCTTGAAATTCTTGTAGAGAGCCGAGTTCTCGCCCGTACCCTCCTTCTTTATCAGGTCTTTTATCTTGCCGTAGGAGCCGTTGCCCCACCCTCCGATGCATATTTCTATGCGCTTGACACTTGTCGGTGCGGCGAGCAACTGCTTGATGTCGTTGACGTAATAGGGCTGGTACTGGCCGAACACGTACTCTCCGTCCTGACAGATGATGCCGCCTGCCTCAGCCGCTTTCTTGTTTCCCCAGTCGTAGTCGGTAGTGAGCGTGCCGTCTTCCTGCACGTCCACGTTGAACAGGATGGCGTTGGTGTAGCCGGAGTTCCTCACTCTCGTGATGGTGGCGGGGCGGTTTCTGCGGAAATGTCCGCACACATATATGCCCGACTGGGCCATTGTGTCAGCGCAGCACAGTGCGAGCAGCAGCAGTGTTGCCATTGTCTTGCGTGTCTTGTTCATTTGTCTGTCAGGTTATGCAGGTATGTTCAAAGTTTTCTGATGAGTGTCAGTCCGTCGCGCACAGGCACTATCACCCTCTCCACCCGGGTGTCGGCTGCCACGTGGTCGTTGAATTTCATTATCCCCTTGGTCTGTGCGTCCTTGGCGTAAGCGGCATCCACCACGTGCTCGTCCCACAGTGTGTTGTCGGCAAGGACAAATCCTCCGGGGCGTAGAACCGACAGTGCCATCTCGTAGGTCTCCGTGTAGGTGCGCTTGTCGCCGTCGATGAACGCCATGTCAAATGTTATCCCGAGTTTCGGGGCGAGGGTTATGGCGTCGCCTATGATGAACTCTATGCGGCCGGCGACTGCCGACTGGTCTATCCAGCGGCGTGTGAAGTCCTCCTGTTCGTCGTTGATTTCGAAGGTGTAGACCTTGCCTCCGTCCTCCAGACCCTCCGCCATGCAGATGGCGCTGTAGCCTGCGAACGTGCCCACTTCCAGTATGTTGCGCGGGCGCATCATCTCCACGAGCATCTTCAGCAGCCGTCCCTGCAGGTGGCCGCTTGCCATGCGGCCGTGCAGAAGCTCCACGTTGGTGGCGCGGTAGAGCCGGTGCAGATAGTCGGGCTCGGGGTCGATGTGCCGCAGTATGTATTCGTCTATGTTCATCAGCGGCTTGTGCTGTCTCCCTTGAGAGCCTCTACGGCGAGCCGGTAGCTGTCGAGCCCGAAGCCGCAAACCACTCCCTTGCACACCGCTGAAATCATCGAGCGGTGGCGGAACTCCTCACGGCGGTGCACATTGGATATGTGCACCTCGATGACAGGCGACTTCAGCGAACTGATG
This sequence comes from uncultured Spirochaetota bacterium, assembly GCA_963639575.1. GTDB lineage: Bacteria > Bacteroidota > Bacteroidia > Bacteroidales > Bacteroidaceae > Prevotella. The sequence continues at coordinate 13,584 of CAVHUR010000029.1, read as the reverse complement.
CAGTCGCGCAAGGCTATGCTCGTGTGGGTGTAGGCCCCGGCATTGAGCACTATCCCGTCGGCCGAAAAGCCCTCCTGCTGCATCTTGTCGATAAGCTCGCCCTCGATGTTGCTTTGGTAATAGTCTATCGTGATGTCGGGATATGCCGCCCGCAAGTGCGGCAGATAGTCGTCGAAAGAGGCCGTACCGTAAATCCCGGGCTCCCTCACGCCGAGGAGATTGAGGTTCGGGCCGTTGATTATAAGTATTTTCATCGCTAACGTACAAAAAACCTGCGCACAGTCAGATGTGCGTTGTTTTATTTCTGTATATTTGTAGGCAAAAGTAGCAAAAAAGATGCAAAGCGACAAAAAAAGCGATACAAATATCGTCCGTGCGTATGTGAGGTATCTCAAACTGGTGCGTAGCTTCTCGCCCAACACCGTGGAAGCCTACCAGCACGACCTGCGCTACCTGCTCGAGTTCTGCGAGAAGGAGGGACTGTCGCCCCTCTCGGTCAAGATTGACGACCTCCACCGGTTCGCCGCGAGCATACACGACTGCGGAGTGAGCGCGTCCTCACACGCCCGCATTCTCAGCGGCGTGCGCTCCTTCTACCGCTATCTCGTGACCGAAGGCTATCTCGACGACGACCCGACCGAACTGCTCGAGTCGCCGCAGCTGGGCAGATACCTGCCCGAAGTGCTGTCCACCGAGGAAGTGGACATGCTGGAGGCGTCCGTCGATGTGTCGCAGCCTGAGGGGCACCGAAACCGTGCCATCATCGAAGTACTGTTCAGTTGCGGACTCCGGGTGTCCGAACTCGTCAACATGAAACTGTCGAACATCTTCCGCGAGGACATGTACGTGCGCATCACGGGCAAGGGAAACAAGGAGCGGCTGGTGCCCATTTCCGAAAAGGCACTGCAGGAACTGGACCTGTGGTTCGCCGTGCGCCGCAACATGAATATCAAGCCCGGCGAGGAGGACTATGTGTTCCTCAACCGCCGCGGGGCACACCTCACGCGCACCATGATACTCATCATGATCAAGCGGCAGGCCAAGGAAGCCGGCATAACCAAGACCATCTCGCCCCACACGCTGCGCCACTCCTTCGCCACCGAACTGCTCAAGGGCGGTGCCGACCTGCGTTTCATCCAGGCACTGCTCGGACATGAATACATAGGCACAACCGAAATCTACACCCACATCGACATTTCCGACCTGCGCAGGGACATCTTGCTCCACCACCCGAGGAACATCCGGTACCGCAGGATGCACCCTGACGAAGAGTAGACAGACCGTTTCTGCGGTACGGAAAACACGTCCTGACAGCGCAAAAACACCGTTCTTGTCACCGTGAGGCAAATGCCGCACACGCTTGCGGCAGATGTCACACACGCTTGCGGCAAATGCCGCACACGTCCACGGCAAATGCCCCGCCACAACCTGCAGGGCGCTTACGCTCCGCAGGAGGGCAGTTGCGGCACGGAGCAAAGTGCGTGCACGGTGGTTAAAAAAAATGAAATTTTGGTTTTATAATAATGTGTGCGGAAAGTTTTTGTGTACTTTTGCCGCTCGAAACATCAACCTGTGTATTATGCAAGATAATTTAGTTATAGTAGAGAGCCCGGCAAAAGCGAAGACAATAGAGAAGTTCCTGGGGAAGGACTACAAGGTGACTTCGAGCTACGGACACATCCGTGACCTGCGCAAGAAGGAGCTGAGCGTCTCCACCGACACCCTTGAGCCCTACTATGAGATACCTGAAGAAAAACGCAAACTGGTGGCTGACCTGAAGGCAAAGGCAGCTCAGGCAAAGAAAATATGGCTCGCTTCCGATGAAGACCGCGAGGGAGAGGCCATCTCATGGCACCTGTGCGAGGTGCTGGGACTTGACGAGGAGAAGACAAGCCGCATCGTCTTCCACGAGATAACCAAGTCTGCCATACTCGAAGCGATACAACATCCGCGCCACATAGACATGAACCTGGTCAACGCGCAGCAGGCACGCCGCGTGCTCGACCGCATTGTGGGCTTCAAGCTCTCGCCCGTGCTGTGGCGCAAGGTGAAGCCGTCGCTCTCGGCAGGACGCGTGCAGAGCGTGGCCGTGAGACTGATTGTGGAGCGCGAACGCGAGATAGAGCAGTTCCACAGCGAATCCTACTACAAGGTGAGCGCCGTGTTCGGGAAAACCATGGAGGACGGTTCGGTGCAGGAAGTGAAGGCAGAACTCAACCGCAGATTCCCCAACCGCGAGGAGGCGGAGGCTTTTCTGGAACTGTGCCGCAACTCCAAGTTCACGGTGACATCCATCACCAAAAAGCCGCTGAAGCGCACTCCGGCACCGCCGTTCACCACATCCACCCTGCAGCAAGAGGCTGCCCGCAAACTCGGATTCACCGTTTCGCAGACCATGATGGTGGCGCAACGCCTGTATGAAAGCGGACGCATCACCTACATGAGAACTGACAGCGTGAACCTGTCGACACTCTGCATCGGGGCAAGCAAGGAGGAGATAACCAACCTCTACGGCGAAAACTACAGCAAGCCGCGCAACTACCACGCCAGCGGCAAGGGCGTGCAGGCCGCCCACGAGGCAATCCGCCCCACATACATGAACGAGCCTGCCATCACGGGAACGGCACAGGAGAAACGCCTCTACGACCTGATATGGAAGCGCACGCTGGCATCGCAGATGGCAGACGCGCTCATAGAGAAGACCACAATCAACATTTCGGTTGACGGAAGTGACGAGATTTTCGTTGCGACAGGCGAGACCATAGACTTCGACGGCTTCCTCAAGGTGTACCGCGAATCGTCGGACGACGACAGCGAGACACAGGACGAGGCAGGCACACTGCTGCCCGACATGAAGAAAGGCGACACCCTCTGCCGCCAGGAAATCACATCGGTGGAGCGCTTCACCATGAGTCCGCTGCGCTACACGGAGGCAAGCCTGGTGAAGAAAATGGAGGAACTGGGCATCGGACGCCCTTCTACCTATGCACCGACAATCAGCACAATCCAGCAGAGAGAATATGTGATGAAGGGCGACAAGAAAGGCGAGGAACGCCAGTATGACGTCACCACGCTCCAGGGAGACACCATCACGTCGAAGACAAAGAAGGAAACAGTGGGCAGCGAAAAGGGCAAACTGATACCCACGGACATAGGTACGGTGGTCAACGACTTCCTCATGGAGAACTTCCCGGATATTCTCGACTACAACTTCACCGCCAAAGTGGAGGAGAACTTCGACAAGATAGCCGACGGCAAACAGCTGTGGCAGAAGATGATGAAGGACTTCTACAAGAAGTTCGAGCCTAACGTGGAGAAGGTGATGAACGCCCGTCAGGAGCACAAGACAGGCGAACGCCAGCTGGGAATCGACCCGAAAAGCGGCCGCCCGGTATTCGTCAAGATAGGCCGTTTCGGTCCTGTGGTGCAGATAGGAGCTGCCGACGACAACGAGAAACCTCGCTTCGCACAGCTGCCGAAGGACAAGAAAATGGACAGCATAACCCTCGAAGAGGCCATGAACCTGTTCGCCCTGCCGCGCAAGGTGGGCACTGTCGGAGGCAAGGACATCACCGTGGGCAACGGCAGATACGGCGCCTACATCCTCTGCGACGGACAGTACACGTCGCTGCCTAAGGACGAAGACCCCTTGACAGTGACCCTTGAGACCGCCGTCAGACTGCTCGACGAGAAGAAGGACAAGGAACGCCAGCGGCACATCAAGACCTTCAGCGAGAAGGAAGGACTGGAGGTGCTCAACGGACGCTACGGCCCGTACATATCATTCGGCGGCACCAACTACCGCCTTCCGCGCAACATGCAGTCGCGGGCAGCCGAACTGACGCTCGAAGAGTGCATGAAGGTCATCGAGGAAACACCCGAAAAGAAGGAAACCAAGAGAGTACGCGCCAAGAAATGACACGCATCATTCTCATCGGATACATGGGCGCCGGGAAGACGACTGTGGGCAAAGAACTCGCAAAAACTCTCGGCGTGACATTCTATGACCTCGACTGGTACATAGAATCGCGCATGCGAAAGACCGTAAAACAGATTTTCGACAACGGCGGCGAAGAATCTTTCCGCCGCATAGAGCGCAACATGCTCCACGAAGTGGCGGAGTTTGAGGATGTCGTGATAAGCTGCGGAGGAGGCACTCCGTGCTTCTTCGACAACATGGAATACCTCAACCAGCAGGGCGAGACCATCTACCTTCAGGCTTCGCCCGAGGTGCTCATGCAACACCTGAAAATGGGAAAAGGCGTGCGCCCGCTGCTGCTCGGCAAGACCGACGAGGAACTCAGCCTCTACATAACGGCACAGCTCGAAGAACGCGAGAAGTCCTATCTGAAAGCCAAACACACGCTCAACGTGAACGTGATGGACAGTTACGACAAGATAGGACTTCACATAGAGAAAATAAAGGAAATGCTCGGCATTTGAAAAAACACCCGTAACCAACAACTAAAGAACAGAACACGACGAAGAAATGAAGAAGTGGACCATCGACGACTCAGCAGAACTCTACAACATAAAGGGTTGGGGAGTCAACTACTTTGGCATCAATGACAAGGGACATGTGTATGTCGCACCTAAGAAAAACAGCGTGCAGGTGGACCTGCAGGAAGTAATGGAACAACTGGAAGCAAGACACATGGGCGCACCTATGCTGCTCCGGTTTCCCGACATCCTCGACACACGCATCCAATCCACGGCAGCCTGCTTCGAGAAAGCATCCAAGGAATACCAGTACAAGGCCGACCACTTCATCGTGTTTCCCATAAAAGTGAACCAGATGCGGCCTGTCGTGGAGGAGATAATATCCCACGGCGCAAAGTACAACATCGGTCTTGAGGCGGGCTCCAAACCCGAGCTCCACGCCGTGATAGCCACGCACATGGATTCCGACAGCATCATCGTCTGCAACGGACACAAGGACAGGAACTACATAGAAATGGCTCTCCTGGCACAGAAGATGGGCAAGCGCCTGTTTCTTGTGGTGGAGAAACTGCCCGAACTGAAGGTCATCGCCGAGACGGCGGCAGCCCTCAACATGCGCCCGAATATCGGCATACGCATCAAACTGGCCTCTTCGGGAGCCGGAAAATGGGAGGAAAGCGGCGGCGACGCGTCGAAATTCGGTCTCAACTCCTCCGAACTGCTGCAGGCATTGCAGATGCTCGACGAGATGGGACTGCGTGATTGCCTGAAGCTGATACACTTCCACATCGGTTCGCAGATAACCAAGATACGGCGCATATCCACCGCTCTGCGCGAGGCGGCACAGTACTATGTGCAGCTCCACAACATGGGTTTCCACATTGAATTCGTCGATTGCGGAGGCGGACTGGGCGTAGACTACGACGGCACAAGGTCGTCGAACTCAGCCTCATCGGTGAACTACTCCATACAAGAGTACATCAACGACTGCGTGTACACGTTTGTCGACGCTTCCGACAAGAACGGCATACCGCACCCGAACATCATCACCGAGGGCGGCAGATCGCTCACCGCACACCACTCGGTGCTCGTCATCGACGTGCTTGAGAGCGTGTCGGCACCTCAGATGCCGGAGGAATTCATGCCCGGAAAGGACGATCACCAGCTGGTGCACGACCTCACCGACATCTGGGACAAGCTGTCTCCGCGCTCCATGCTTGAGGACCTGCACGATGCGGAGGACATCCGCGAGGAGGCACTCGACCTCTTCCGCCACGGCATCATAGACCTCAAGACCCGCGCGCAGATAGAATCTCTCTACTGGGCTATCAGTCATGAGGTGTCGGAACTGGCGCATCACCAGAAGCATGTGCCCGATGAGCTGCGCAATCTGGACAAGCAAATGGCCGACAAATACTTCTGCAACTTCTCCCTGTTCCAAAGTATGCCCGACAGTTGGGGCATAGACCAGCTCTTCCCTATCATGCCTTTGTCGCGTCTGGACGAACAACCCACACGCTCTGCACAAATTCAGGACATCACGTGTGATTCCGACGGAAAGGTGCCGGCATACGTCAACGGAGGGCAACAGACCAGTTATCTGCCGCTGCACGTGAAGAAAGACGACGGCCATTACTACATAGGCGTGTTCCTTGTGGGTGCCTATCAGGAGATTCTCGGCAACATGCACAACCTCTTCGGCGACACCAATGCCGTTCACATAACCATTGACGACAAGGGCTATTCCATAGACAAGGTCATCGACGGAGAGACAGTTGCCGACGTGCTTGAGTATGTCCAGTACGACCCGAAGAAACTTGTCAAGCGACTGGAGGTGTGGGCAACAAAGGCCATGAACGAAGGAAAGATAACGGCAAAAGAGGGCAAAGAGTTCATCAGCAACTACCGCGCGGGACTCTACGGATACACTTACTTGGAATGATGAAGCAGAAACTGACTGTAGTAAAAGTGGGCGGAGCTGTGGTGGAAGACCCCGCACAGCTCGCCGGACTGCTGGACTCGTTTTCGGCACTCGCCGGACTGAAAGTCCTCGTGCACGGCGGAGGACGCCGCGCCACAAGCGTTGCCGCCGGCATGGGCTTGGAGAGCCGCATGGTCAACGGCAGGAGAGTGACCGACGAAGCCATGCTCGAAGTGGTCACGATGGTCTATGGCGGACTGGTGAACAAGGGTGTCGTGGCTAAACTGCAGGCCAATGGGGTGAACGCGATAGGCCTTACGGGCGCTGACATGGACGTGATACGCTCGCACAGACGGCCGCCCAAGGACGTGACGATGACCGACGGCACGGTGCAGAAAGTGGACTTCGGATTCGTGGGCGACGTGGACAATGTGAACGCCGGGGCTCTCGCCGCATTGCTGGAGAAAGGCTTTACTCCGGTGATGGCACCGCTCACGCACGACGGAAAGGGCACGATGCTCAACACCAACGCCGACACCATAGCGTCGGAAACGGCGCGTGCGCTCGCAACCATATACGACGTGACACTCGTCTACGCCTTTGAAAAGAAAGGCGTGCTGCGCAATCCCGACGACGAAACGTCGGTTATACAGACAATAACACACGAAACATTCCGCCAACTTGTGGCTGACGGCACAGTGAGCGGAGGCATGCTGCCGAAGATAGAGAACGCTCTCGCCGCCATCGACGCCGGAGTGAGCGAGGTGAGAATAACGCGTGCCGACAGCCTTGACGGAGGAACAGCCATCAGAAATTGAACTTCACCACCGACATATTGCCCCTGAAGAACCGCCTCTACCGGTTGGCGCTGCGCATAACAGTCAGCCACGAGGAAGCGGAAGACATCGTGCAGGACACGATGCTCAAGGTGTGGAGCAAGCGCGACTCGTGGGACGGGATGGACTCCATCGAGGCTTACGCCATGACAATATGCCGCAATCTGTCGCTCGACCACATGAAGAGGCGGGCGGCGCAGAACCTTTCTCTCGACTCGATACCTGTAGACAGGCCCGACAGCGCTGCCGACCCGCTGCAGCAACTGACACGCAAGAACAGCATAGAACACATCAGGGAAGTCATGAACTCGCTGCCCGAAAAGCAGCGCACATGCATGCAGCTGCGCGATTTCGAGGGTAAAACCTACAAGGAAACGGCCGCCATACTCGGCATAACCGAAGAACAGGTGAAGATAAACATCTTCCGCGCACGGAAGACAATAAAGGAAAAAATCACCCTGTAAACCCCTGCTTTGTACCCCAAACCCTTGTTTTAGGTTTGGTTTTGCACCTGTTTTTCATTCTTTTGGTTTGGATTTGCACCAAAAATTCTCCGTTTTTGGTTTGGAAATGAACAAAAATATCGTGATTTTTGGTTTGGATTTGAACAGAAATTCATATTTTTGCAAAGGACAAACTGTACTTGGAAATGTTTGAAAGATTAGCCATAAGATATCTCCGCCAATGGGCTGAAAAGGACGAACGCAAGCCTTTGGTACTGCGCGGTGCCCGTCAAGTGGGCAAGACAACGCTTGTCAAGCTGTTTGCAAAGGAGTTTGACACCTATATATATATGAACTTGGAGGAAAAGGAAAATGCGGAACTATTCGCCGCAGACAATTCTTTCGAGGACTTGTTGGCAGGCATCTTCTTCAAGGCAAACGTGTTGCAGGATGCCGGCAAGCGCACTCTTGTGTTCATAGACGAGATACAGAACGAACCTAAAGCGGTGCAGTCACTGCGCTATTTCTACGAAAAGCGCCCTGACATCTATGTCATCGCAGCCGGTTCACTGCTGGAAAGCCTTATGGGACGTCACATCTCATTCCCGGTAGGAAGAGTCGAATACATGGCTTTGCACCCTTGCACATTCGTGGAATTTATGCGTGCAGTGGGTGAAGTGGAGATAGCAGATAGTCTGGAACAGGTGTCTTTGCCAGCCTCACTGCATCTTCATGTCATGGAAATGTTCAAGAAATACATGGTAGTGGGAGGATTGCCCGAGGCGGTAGCCAACTATTCAAAGTACAAGGACATCGTAAGGCTGAACGGAATATTCAATTCTTTACTGTCAGGCTATAAGGATGACGTGGAGAAATACGCCGCCAAGCCAAAGGAACAGGATGTCATCAGATATATCCTGAACTACGGTTGGGCATCCGCAGGACACCGCATACAGTTTGCAAAATTCACGAGTACCGCTTTCAAGTCAACAGAAGTCGGCAACGCTTTCAGGACACTGGAGAAGACACTGCTGCTGGAATTGGTATACCCGCAGACATCCGCTGCTTTCCCGATACTGCCTGATTTGAAGAAAAGTCCTAAGTTGCTGTGGCTTGACACCGGACTTGTGAACTATGCGGCAGGCTTTCAGGAAGAACTTATGTTCAGCAAAGATGCGGACGAACTTTGGAACGGCGACATCGCCGAGCACATTGTCGGGCAGGAAATCCTCGGTTCTTCCGTCACCTTCGGGGAGAAGCGGCTGTTCTGGGTGCGTGATGCCAAGAACTCACAGGCGGAAGTTGACTTTCTGATACGCTACAAGTCACATCTCATACCGATAGAAGTGAAGACGGGAAACAACGCCAAACTCCGTTCCTTACATCTCTTTATGGAGAAATCAAAGGAGGATATAGCCTTGCGTCTGTGGAACGGTCCGATGACCTCCGACACTGTCACGACACCGGAAGGCAAGACTTTCACTCTGTATAACCTGCCCCTTTACTACGCTGGACATCTGCGGACATTTTTGGAGAACATCTGATTCCGCCAGAAAAAAAATCAGGAAAAAGTGTAACTTATTCCGTTCTGATTCGTCTATATAGCAGAGACAAGCGAAAAAGACATGGATTACAAGTACATCAACCAGCTACTGGAACGCTATTGGGAGTGCCAGACCACTCTCGAAGAGGAGGCCATTCTCCGTGCGTTCTTCAGCCAGGAGGACATCCCGGCGAGCCTGTTGCCGTACCGTAACCTGTTCTTGTATGAGTCGAAAGAGCCCAAGGAAGATGTCCTCGACGACAGTTTCGACGCACGCATGTACTCCCTCATAGGCAAGGCAGAGCCTGTGAAAGCCCGCAGGATAAGCCTTGTGCAGCGCATGCGTCCGCTCTTCAGGGCGGCGGCAGTGGTGGCTGTGATACTCACGCTCGCCAATGCCATGCAGACTCCGTTCTCCAGTCACAGTGCAGAACAGCCCGGCGCAAACACCGGAAACACCGTGCAGAAAGCGCAGGGTGTGGCAAAATGCGACACGGCAGTGGTCGACTCCATGCGCAGGTCGAGCCTGTCGAACGGCGAGGCTGACGCTGCGGTGAAGACCGGAGAAATCGACAAAATCGACAATCAAGCTTTTATACTAAAATAAGTTACAACAATCAACCTTTCCGAAACAAAAGTTTCAACCAAGTTAAAACCAATAACACCGGAGAGCTGGCCTGATGAAGGTCGGCTCTTTTTTCTTTTTCTGCCGGCAAATACAGTCCGTTTCATCCACAGACACCGGTCGTTCCGCCGGCAAACTCCTATTAAATGAGGATTGCAGAAACCGGATTATGGCAGTAACTTTGCACCCGTAATCCAATCCCAACACACATCATGACCAATCCAAACGTACTTTCCCTGTTGCTGTGCCTTTCCGTTTCGACCGTCTCGGCATCGGAAATAGACACCGCAAAGGTAGTCAATTTCTCGGGAATAGAGGTGGTGTCGTCACCCAAGGAGTTCGGTGACATGCGCCAGCAGCCGTCAGCCGTCAGCGTCATAGGCCACAACAGGCTCGACGCAAGCCAGACGACATCGCTCAAGGGACTGTCCTCCATGGTGCCGAACTTCTACATTCCTGACTACGGGTCACGTCTGACGAGCGCCATATATATAAGAGGTGTAGGCAGCAGAATAAACACTCCGGCAGTGGGACTCTATGTTGACAACGTGCCGTATGTGGACAAATCGGCTTTCGACTTCCGCTTCTACGACATCGAGAGGGTGGATATCCTGCGCGGACCTCAGGGCACTCTCTACGGAAGAAACGCCATGGGAGGCATCATAAAGGTGCATACACGCAACCCGTTCCGCTATCAGGGCACCGACATCAGACTGGGCTATGCCAGCGGCGACAACCATCGCAGCGTGAGCCTGACGCACAATCACCTCGTGTCGGAGAAGTTCGCTTTCACCGCAGGAGGCTATTATGAGGGCGGCGACGGCTTTTTCCGCAACAGCACTACCGGCGACAAGGCTGACAAGATACTGGCCGGAGGCGGCAGGGTGAGGGGCATCTACATCCCGTCGACAGACCTCAAGGTCGACATGAGCGCAGGTTATGACTACAGCGACGAGGGCGCTTACCCCTATTTCTACACCGGCACGACCACCCTGGCGGAACTTTACGCCGACCAGATAGGCAAAATCTGCAACAACCGCAATGCCTCCTACCGCCGTGGACTCTTCAATGCCGCCGTCAACATCGAGTATCAGACACCGCGATATGTGATGAATGCCGTGACAGGATACCAGAACCTGAACGACAGGATGTTCCTCGACCAGGACTTCGTAGCAAGAGACCTTTATTCGCTCGAACAGAAACAACGCATCAACACCATAACCGAGGAGGTGACATTCCGCCGCAACGACAGCGGCAGATGGCAGTGGCTGACGGGTGCCAACCTCATGTACCAGTCGCTGCACACCACAGGTCCGGTGACATTCTATGCCGACGGAGTGGACTGGCTCGAAGGTGTCATCAACTCAAACATGCCCTCCATCGACAAGATTCCCATGCTCGCACGGATGGGTTTCACCGGTATGGGCGTAGGCATCGACGGCGATGAACTCGTGATGGACGGCACCTACGACACCCCGACATTCGGTGCGGCGCTGTTCCACCAGTCCACCTACAGCCTCACCGACAGGTTGTCGCTGACGGCAGGCGTGCGTTTCGACTACGAACACCAGCGCATGAAGTACCGTTCACCGGTCTCTTTGGACTACAGTTTCAGCATGCCCAACGCCTACAACGACCTCATGTCAATACGCATCGACAACCTGAAGGAGCGCATCATCTACGGAGGCGAGATGTCAAACGACCACTTCCGCATACTGCCCAAACTGTCGCTGAAGTATGACTTCGGCCAGAAAAGCAACGTGTATGCGTCGGCTGCCATGGGACAACGTTCGGGCGGATATAACCTGCAGATGTTTTCCGACCTGCTGCAGGGCGCCTTGCGGGTGGCGATGATGCAGGACGTGCAGGACGAAGTGGGCAAGTACATGGACCGGCTTGTGGCTAATGTGCCGTCAATGCCAAGCCAGATAACCGACCCCGACAACCCCGGCGCCACGATATCACTGCCCGACTATGTGCGCAGAGTTATGGCCAGCGCCATGCCCGACACCGAAATGCCAACCACAGACCAGGTGGCCTACAAACCGGAATATTCGTGGAACTTCGAGTTGGGCGCACATCTCACCCTGCTCGACAACACCGTGGACCTTGACTTGGCGGTGTTCGACAACTACATCTACAACCAGCAGATAGCGCGGTTTGCGCCGTCGGGGCTGGGCAGAATGATGGTCAACGCGGGCAAAAGCTACAGCCGCGGAGCGGAGGTGTCACTCAACTGGCGACCTGTGGAGCACCTGTCGCTCACCGGCAACTACGGTTTCACATACGCCAAGTTCAGTGAGTACGACCTCGGCGACGGCAACGACTATTCCGGCAAATACGTTCCTTTCGTGCCGAAGCACACCGTCAACGTCGACGCCGCCTACACCTTCGCTCTCGGAAACGGCATCCTGAAAAACCTCACCATAGGCACCAACTGCACCGGAGCGGGCAGAATCCACTGGGACGAAGCCAACAGCATGTCGCAGAAATTCTATTCTCTCCTCGGGGCACGCATGGTCTTCGGATGCAGTTTCGGCACTGTCACACTGTGGGGAAAGAACCTGACCGACACGAAATACAACACTTTCCGGTTCGAAAACTCCAGTTGCGGTTTCGAGCAGCACGGCAAACCGCTCCAGATAGGAGTGGACGTGAACGTCAAAATATAAGCCTGCGTTTTTTCACAGGCAGCCCCGTGTAATCCGGTCTGCCGGAAACAAGAGAGCAGAAGTCACCATTCCGCCAGGTTGCTTCTGCTCTCTATCCTGTTTTCTGTGCTGTCGGCAAGCTGGTGGAAGAAGTCCATGCCCGTGGCGCTCTCCACTTCGTCCACCGTGCGCACATAGTAGTCCATCTTGTGGTGACCCGTCTTGTTGGCATAGATGAAACCTATCGCCTTGGTGTCAGCCGCCGTCTTGCCCAGCCGCAGCACCACTTTGAAGAAAGCGTCGGGCACCGCCACCTCATTCTCACCCACTGTCGTGTAGTTGCTGTCGTAGAATATCGGACCCGCAACGATGTATATCTTGCCGTACCTCACTGCCCATTCGCGGCACGATTCTTCCAGATACTTCCAGTCATGCTGGTTGAGATTGCCGTTCTGCGGACAGATGTTGGTCATGAGGAAAGCGTCTTTCTGCGCCTCGTATGACCACTTGTTGTCGCCGGCAGGACACATGTGGCCGCGCTGATAGCCACATTCGCTCTCGCGGATGTCGTCATAAGTAGCCCTCGGAGCAGGCACATCGGTGTCCTCGGCAAAGGAATGGCCCTTGCGGGCATACTCTCCGTCGGTGTGTCCGGCAGTCAGCGACCAGCCCACCCAGTTGGGATTGCGCGTCACCTTATTATAAGATGTCATGTAGGAATACCTCTTCAGCAGCTGCGAAGCCACCTTCTTGTTGTTGATGACGGGTATTTCGTAGTCATGCGGATCTGTCTCCACCGCCACGTGAGCTGTCTGCGCAGGTTGTGCAGGGGCAGTGTTGCCACTGTCATGGTTATAGTAAAAATAGCCCGCAACCCACAGTGCGGCCATTATGACAATGCTTGTAATCTTGCTTTTTTTCATTTCTTCATGGGCAATTTGTGTGTATGTGCCAATGGCAAAATTAAGAATAAACGGCGAAGAAAATCCCTTTCAACTGAGAAAATCGCGCTTTTAGAGCCTCATTTCAATACAAATTACAATTTCTTTGAAAAAAAGTTATATTGTATGAAAGTTTTTTCAATGTTTTATTTTTAACTTTGTCACACGAGCGGTGCTCCTCTTG
>CAVHUR010000028.1:0-28899 GCA_963639575.1 uncultured Spirochaetota bacterium | reverse complement strand
CCATTATAACGCAAAAGTAGGTGTTTTATGCCTAATCTGGAATATGGTTAAGAAATTTTAACGATATTTGTCAACATTAGATAACAAAAAGGGACACTTATTTTAATCTTTTTAGTGTGTCGCCGATTCTCTTCATTGCCTCTTTTATGTTCTCGTCGCTTGTGGCATAGCTCATGCGGAAGCAGTTGGGATCGCCGAAAGCATCACCGCCGACAGTGGCTACGTGCCCAACTTCGAGGAGGTACATCGCAAGGTCGTTGGAGTTGTTGATAGTGTGCTCGCCGTCTTTTTTGCCGTAGAAGCTGCTGCATTTCGGGAATAAGTAGAACGCTCCCTGTGGTATGTTGACTTCCAGTCCGGGGATGTTTTTCGCAAGTTCGACGATGAGATCACGTCTCCGTTCGAACGTTTTTCTCATCTCTTCTACGGGTTCTTGGCTGAGAGTATATGCTGCCTCGGCTGCCTTCTGGCTGATAGAACAAGGACCGCTTGTGTATTGTCCCTGCAGTTTGTTGCAGCCTTTGACTATCCATTCGGGTGCTGCTATGTAGCCTATGCGCCAACCTGTCATGGCATAAGCCTTTGACACGCCGTTTACCATGACTGTACGCTCCTTCATACCAGGGAATTGCGCAATGCTTTCGTGCTTGCCTACATAGTTTATATGCTCGTAAATTTCGTCGGCAATGACAATGAGATCCTCGTGTTTCAGTATTACTTCAGCGAGCGCTTTCAGTTCGTCTTTTGAGTATACACTACCCGTAGGGTTGCTCGGAGAACACAAAATGAGCAGTCGGGTCTTTGGGGTGATTGCCTGCTCCAACTGTTCCGGAGTCATTTTGAAATTCTGCTCGAATGTGGCATTGACGATTACAGGATCTCCTCCAGCCAGTTTGACCATTTGCGGATAGCTCACCCAGTACGGAGCTGGTATGATTACCTCGTCGCCATCGTCCACTAATGCCATGACTGTGTTGCATACGCTCTGCTTGGCACCGTTGGATACGAGAATCTCGCTTGCAGAATAGTCAAGACCGTTCTCGTGCTTCAGTTTCTTTGCAATGGCTTTTCTGAGGTCTACGTATCCCGGAACTGGCGAATAATAAGACCAGTTGTTGTCGATAGCCTGCTTGGCTGCGTCTTTTATTCCGTCAGGTGTGTGGAAATCAGGTTCGCCTACACTAAGGTTAATTACATCGATGCCCTGCGCTTTCATCTCGCTGCTTTTCTGGGACATTGCCAGTGTTGCGGAAGGAGCAAGGCGGTTGAGTCGGTTTGATAATCTTGCCATTGAAACAGTATTTGGTTTCGCAAAATTACTATTTTTTTTGTTCTTTTCTGCAATAAGGAGATAGATTTTTGGGTATTTCTGCCGATTTCACATTTTCTTAATATCCGGTTTGCATCTTGTCAGGGAGTGTGTGTTTTTCCTTGACAAGTGTTCTTGTGAAAGGAGAAAAAGTTTCGTGAGGTCAAATGGTGGCTATCCGGTCCGTGATCTTGTCGTTGACGGACTGTATTATGCGCAGATCCCTTGACAGACGAACCCTGAACCGCACCATTCGGAAGTACAGAAATATGCCGATTGGGAACAGTATTGCAGACGCGATATTCATCCACCTCCTGTCGAAAGGACGTGTGTGGGCTTTGGCTTCCAATATCGGATAACTGTTGAGTTCTGTCAGAATAAGTTTGTCGCGGGTATTGCTTAGATCGTCAATTACAAGTTCAAGCTTTTCTGAGATGTTCTCTATCTCGTGGTCGGGCTTGTATTTGAAGAACACCTTTATTATATTAGGGAGCTTCGTGAGCTTGTGCTCTGTGGTGTAATCGGTGATGTGCGAGTTTATTTCCTTCAGCAAAGCCGCATCATTCAGGTAATCCGGATCTTCGATTATCACTTCCTTGCCCATGATATGCCTTTGGTTGCGCAGTCCCAACAACCGTCGTAACCTTTCCGTAAAGGCATCAGCATTGAATACGATGGCATCGTTGTTGGCCTTGTATGTGACAAATATCGCCAATGGAGTGAGCACTATAGTAGACAAAAGACATCCGAACCATAGGTTCCAAGCGTCGATCTTTGCCATTCTCGTGCCGGAATTGTCAAGTATATAATACACGATGAACACCAATACGGACACAATCATCGGCAGACCGAGACCGCCTTTCCTTATTATGGCACCGATAGGCGCGCCGATGAAGAAGAATATGAGGCATGAGAAGGACAACGTGAAAATGGCTATCTTCTGCATGTTGTGCGTGCGGAGATAGTAGTCGATGTCGCTCGAAATCATGCTTCTGAATTCCAACTCCGCCTTTTCGCGGTTCACGGTGTTTATGCTCGACGTGACAACGCGCTGTTTTTCGGCAGTGGAAAGTCTGTTGTAGATGGTGTCGATGTTGATTTTTTCAGTGGCTTTCCGCTTGTTCGTGATTTTTGCGACAGCGTTCGCCGTCCCGTTGCTGCTTGCGTCAGATGTTGTGTTTTCGGATGTTTGCAGTTGGTAGAACGAGGGCTGCATCTCTTTATACAAAGCCCTGCCTAGACTGTCTTGCCTGTTTTTCAATGAGTCAGTGGCATGTGTCAGCTGTGGCAGACCTTTTGAGCGAGCGTCATTTGACAGCAGTGACGCGTCAGCCATGTTGAAGTCGCCGTCAAAGTCGATGAGTATTTTCTTGTTGAAGAATGTCTCGCGTCTGTATGGCACGGATGCCTTGCCTCCCAACTCCTGCGACTGCATGTTCTCGAACCACTCTCCGTCCCACAGCGTCAGCAGTAGGTGCTTCTTGTCGGCGGTAGCTTGTATCATGCCGGAATCGGCCAGGATGATGGCCTGATCCTCGTAGCTGCCGGTCATTCTGTATATCGTCAGTCCATAGAGTTTGCCTGTGTCAACGTTTTTCTGTTGCACGAAGACGTTGCATTGGGGTATTCCGTCGTAGAAGATTCCCTCCGGGATGTCAAGTTCTGGAGATTTCTGCTTCATGGAAATCATGAGTTGCGCCAACTTGAGACTGGCGTTCGGGCCGATGTTGTTCTGGAAAACGAATGATCCGGCGCATATCAGCAGTACGATGAAAACCAACGGACGGAATATCTGCATCAGTGAAATTCCGGCAGATTTGAGCGCTGTCAGTTCGCTGCTTTCTCCTAAATTGCCGAATGTAATCAGTGATGCAAGCAGGATGGCGAGTGGCAAAGCCCTCGGGACAAAGGTGAGCCCGGCGTACCAGAAGAACTGTGCCATGACATCGAGCGACAAGCCCTTGCCTATCAGTGTGTCTACAAAACGCCACAGAAACTGCATCATCAGCACGAACTGGCAGATGAAAAAAGCGCCTGCAAACAGCACACCGAATTGCTTGGCGATAAATATATGCAGCTTCTTTGGTCTGAGATTCATAAACGGACGGTGTCGTGCGGGCGGCACAAACCGGCTGCAAAGTTACACATTATTATTATTACTACTGTGCAGACCTTCCGATTTTTCGGGTGAATTCAAATATTTGGATGTTTTCTTGCAGGTTTGGCGGAAAATGTCTACCTTTGCAACCGCAATTCAAAATTGTGGTTTGATGGCGCGGTAGCTCAGCTGGTTAGAGCGTCGGATTCATAATCCGGAGGTCGAGGGATCGTGCCCCCCCCGCGCTACAAATCGTTTAATGGCAGAAGAAATCCTCTTTGTGTTGAGCAGAGAGGATTTTTTTGTTTTGTGAAATGTTCTGCCCGAATCTTTGTCCGGGAATCTCTCCTCCGATGTTAAATGTTGGTTAAAAGACACTGCCAAAAGTTTGTGATTATGTTTTCCTTTGTAATTTTGCAATCGGATGAGTTGTAACTGAATGTCAATGAATCTGACACGTGTGATTTGACAATAGTATAAATGAAAGGGATAACAATGAGAGAAAAGAAAAATTATCAGGCTCCGGCAATGATGCTCGTTGCTGTAGGGGCAGCTGAGATTATCGCAGCTTCTACCAAGAGTATAACTTTTGACAACAGTACCGACCAAATTGAAAAGGCAACTTGGGATGGTGAGAACGAATAGGAGGAAAAAGACAAATGACTAACGCGTTGAAATGTGTACTGCGCTCGGCAATGGTATTTGCTGCAGCGCAGTTTATTGTAAATTGTTCCGGTGACAATGATTTCGGTAAAACTTCCGGAACTGCCGTTCAGACAATTTCTGCCTATCAGCCGAATTACGGTAAAGGTTCTGCCACCCGTGCCGGTTTTGACAGTGAAGGCGTAGGCTATTGGCAACAGGGTGACGCCATCAGTGTGTTGCCAATGTCTAATTCGACAGTGCAAAATTCACAATTCTCCATAAGCAGCGGTGTTGGTGAAGCCAAAGCCACATTCTCCGGAAAATGTGAACTGGGACAGATAAATCTCGCATTCTACCCCTATAGCGAGAAACATAAGATAGGTGAAGGAACTACACAAGGGGAAATGATTAATTATTATCTTCCTGACAGCTATACTTACGATAGGGTAGACCAATCCTATTCTGAAGTTGGCGGCAAGAGTTTCAATATGCCTATGCAGGGTAACGTGACGGAAACGGACGGGGAGAATACCGTGAAATTTGTCAATGTCGGCGGTGTCCTGGCCGTAAAAGTCGACAGGTTGCCGTCTGCAAAGGGCACTCTGACTGTGACTGCGGACAAGAATATCTGTGGTTATGCGCATTTTCAGTACGGCGATAATGACACTCCCTATATGTTGACACCCGATGGTGGCAAGACCGTGACATTCAGTTACAGCAATGCTGAAGCTTTCCATGCCGGTGTGTTCTATCTTCCGTTGGCACCGTCTGACTACACACTGACGGTGAAGGTGTCGGGAGAGGGTAGCAACGGCGATATAGCGTATTCTGTCGAGAACCAAAAGGTCACTATACAACGTGGACATATCAAGCCGTTGGCTGTCGCTACCGACTATAGCAAGACCGTTGACGGACACAAACTCATAGACCTTGGGCTGTCGAGTGGACTGCTTTGGGCGGAGACCAACATCGGGGCAGAGAGCGCAACGGACTTCGGCAACTATTATTCATGGGGTGAAACGGCTACAAAAGAGACATATACCAACGCTACGTATGCGTACAGTTCGACGGATGGAGGCTTCAGTAAATACAATGAAGCCGACGGGAAAACTGTGCTTGATTCTGGTGATGACGTGGCGAGCAAGGTCTGGGGGGGCGATTTCTTCATGCCTACGATAGACGCAGTTCAGGAGTTCTTTGACAAAAACAGCTGTACTGTGTCGTCGGTTAATAAGACAACGGCGGACAACACAACGGTGTCGGGTTATGAAATTACCAGTGTCAGGAACGGCAATTCTATATTCCTTCCTTCAGCAGGATGCCAAGAAGGTGATTCCATTGAATACCAAAATCAGTCTTGTGCGTATTGGACATCTACACTTAGTAAGGACTCTGAAGCTGAAGAGTATATGAAAGTGGAGAAATGCGGCTTGGCTTATTTGCTCGCTATTGGTGATGACATGGATGACAAAACGTCGAAGGTGTACGGATTTAATGAACGTTATTTCGGCTTTCCTGTCCGTCCTGTTGCCAAACCGTAAATTTATATCGTGGTCATAACTTGCCGTTTTGATACATTTGTACTAACTTTGTACACAAGCATTAAACTATAATTAAAATCACAAAATGAAACAGAAGAATAAAGTATTCGTGGGAATGGCGCTGGCCATATCACTTGCCGGGACTGCCAATGCCGCCGTACCCTACCTGCCTACAGAGGCAGTCGCTCCTGCAGACGCTACTAAACTGACATTCGTGTCGCAGCGTCCGAAGTTGGAAAACCGCCTTTTCCGCTCGGAGGCAGTAGAGAAAGAAATAGCAAGAGTGAAGAAATTGCTGAAGAACAACCCTTACCTCTGCTGGATGTTTGAGAATTGTTTCCCCAACACAATAGATACTACTGTGCACTATCGCACCGATAAGGAAGATGGCGAAGACGACACTTTCGTCTATACAGGCGACATCCACGCTATGTGGTTGCGTGATTCCGGCGCTCAGGTGTACCCTTATGTTCAGCTTGCAAATGAAGACCCGGCTCTGAAGAAGATGTTGCGCGGTACTATCCTCCGCCAGTTCAAACTCATCAACATTGACCCTTATGCCAACGGCTTCAATGACGGCCCTACGGGAGGAGAGTGGCAGAGTGACAAGACAGACATGAATCTCAATGACCATGAGCGCAAGTACGAGATAGACTCTCTCTGTTATCCCATTCGCCTTGCATACGCTTATTGGCAGAAGACCGGCGATGCCACAGTGTTCGGGGATGTGTGGAAGAAAGCCATAAACAACATTCTGGATGTCTTCACCGAGCAGCAGAAGAAGAACGGCAGAGGTTCTTATCATTTCCAACGTCTCACAGAGCGTCAGCTTGACACTGTTTGCTGTGACGGATGGGGCGCTCCTGTAAAACCGTGCGGACTGATAGCAAGTTATTTCCGCCCTTCTGACGACGCCACCACTTATCTTTTCCTCGTTCCGTCGAACTTTATGGCGGTCAGCTGCCTGCGCAAAGCTGCGGAGATACTCACCAAAGTGAACAACGATGCCGCCACTGCCAAGCGTTGTACCGACCTTGCCAATGAGGTGGAAACGGCTCTCAAGAAATACGCAGTCAACCATCATCCGAAGTATGGAGACATCTATGCTTTCGAGGTTGACGGCTTTGGCAACCAGTTGCTGATGGATGATGCCAACGTGCCAAGTTTGTTGGCAATGCCTTATCTCGGTGATGTTTCGGTCGACGACCCGATATACCAGAATACAAGACGTTTTGTCTGGAGTGAGGACAACCCCTATTTCTTCAAGGGCAAGGCAGGCGAAGGTATCGGCGGACCGCATATCGGACACGACATGCCGTGGCATATGTCTATCATGATGAAGGCATTTACCTCAAAGGATGACAAGGAAATCAAGGACTGTCTGGTAATGCTTCAGAACACAGATGCCGGTACAGGTTTCATGCACGAGTCGTTCAACAAGGATAATGCCGACAATTTCACGCGTGCATGGTTTGCTTGGCAGAACACGCTTTTTGGCGAATTGATTGTCAAGCTCGTCAATGAGGGTAAGGTCAACTTGCTGTTGAGTGCCAAGCGTACAGCCCCTATAAAATAAGGGACAATACATAAACACACATAGGTGGTCGCTGCTGATTGTCCGCAATCGGTTTGTGACAATCCTCAATATCTGCCTTGCAGTCCGGTGAAATGTTGAAACCGGGCAGCAAGGCAGAGTTCTTTTCTCCATTTTGGGAGGAAAAAGTTCTTTTGATTGTTTTTGCAATTTTTACACAATCGTGAATCATGTTTTGCAGAAATATGTTATTTTCCGTTCGTAATTTTCTTTTTTTGTGTATTTTTGTTCTAACTTTGCATGACGGAAACACTGGGTGAGTGCGCCGATTCTTAAGAAAATTGCATAGCAGTCATGAGGTGTCGTAACCCTAAGTCACTAACTGACACATAATCAACGAAAACTGATATAGATGAAAAAAAATGTTTTGCAAGTGGCTCTGCTCGCTTTGGCTATGGTTGCCAATGCTCAGACCGCTGGCGTATTCAAACCTTACAAGACTACTGACCTGCGCATGCCGTCGGTTCCTGTTATTCTTTCAGACCCTTATTTTTCTATCTGGAGTCCGTTTGACAAATTGAACGATGGCTCATTGCGCCATTGGGATAACGACGAAAAGCCCATTGACGGACTGTTGAGAGTGGACGGACAGACCTATTGTTTTATGGGAACAGGCTCTCATGAGGTGCTTGAGCCCATTCTTCCTATGGCAGACCAAGGTCCGTGGACAGCCATGATGACCCGCAAACAGCCGGCGACAGGTTGGGAGCAGCCCGGTTTCACTACGGATGCGGAATGGAAAGAGGCCAAGGGCGCTTTCGGTTCAAGTGACCAGGAGAATGTCAACACGCGTTGGGATGCCCTCAATTCCGACATCTATATTCGCCGTGAGTTCAATCTGACAGAAGAAGATCTGAAGAAAGACATGTACATAATATACTCGCATGATGATGTCTTCTTCATGTATCTCAACGGTAAGAAAGTGGCAGACACCGGCGAGACATGGGTCAATGGTGTACGCATGAAAGTGGACAAGAGCCTGTTGAAGATCGGCAAAAACGTGATTGCCACCCATACACACAACACCACAGGCGGTGCATACACCGATTTCGGTCTCTACAAGGACGTGTCGGTACAGATGCCTGATTTGAAAAAGGCGGAGCAGAAGAGCGTCAACGTGCTCGCTACCAATACTTACTACACGTTCAAGTGTGGGGCTGTGGAACTTGATCTCGTGTTTACCGCACCCCACATCATCAATGATTACGACCTCCTGTCAGCACCTATTAATTATATATCCTATCAGGTGCGCTCCGTTGACAAGAAGAAACACGATGTACAGTTGCTCCTTGCCGCAAGTCCGTTGATTGCAGTGAATAACAGAAATCAGCCTGTTGAGTCAAGCGTGGAACTGAAGCAGGGCGTGAAATATCTCAAGACCGGCACTATCGAGCAACCAATTCTCGCCAAGAAAGGTGACCATATATGCATAGACTGGGGCTATTTCTACATGCCGGACATCAACGGACAGGTGTGTCTTGGCAAGAATGATGTCGTGAAAGCGGAGTTTGCCAAGACCGGTCTCCTGCCCGAAAGCCAGAGCAGAATTATAAGCCGTAAGGCTTCGGAGACACCGACCCTCGCCTATATGCACAATTTCGGTAGTGTGCTCAATGCCAGCAGCTATGCACTTGTGGGTTATGACGAAATCAAGGACATAGAGTACATGCACCGTCAGTATAAGGCTTACTGGGCGCATGACGGCAAAGTGAGCATCTTCGATATGTTCGACCGCATGTCTGCCGACTATGCCACAATCATGGACAAGTGCCGTGCACAGGACAAGCAGATTTATGACGATGCGTTTGCAGTCGGCGGAGCGAAGTATGCCGAGTTGCTTTCCGGTACATACCGTCATGTGAATGCAGCCCACAAACTGTTTGTTGACTATGAGGGACATCTCCTCTTCTTCTCAAAGGAAAACGATTCCAACGGATGTGTCAACACCGTAGACTTGACCTATCCGGAGTCTCCTATCTACTTGACATACAATCCTGAGCTGCAGAAGGCCATGATAACCTCCATTCTGGAGTACCGCTACACCGAGCGTTGGCCTTATCCGTATGCTGCCCACGACCTCGGCACATATCCTAAAGCCAACAACAATGTCTATGGTGACCCGTCAAAGAACGACGGTTCGACCATGCCTCTAGAGGAGAATGCCAACATCATCACGCTGGCAGCAATGATTGCCAAACTCGACGGCGACCTCGACTACATCCGCAAGTACTGGGATGTGCTGACCGAATGGACACAATATCTCGTTGA
Source organism: uncultured Spirochaetota bacterium (assembly GCA_963639575.1). Taxonomy (GTDB): domain Bacteria; phylum Bacteroidota; class Bacteroidia; order Bacteroidales; family Bacteroidaceae; genus Prevotella. The sequence goes on along the minus strand of CAVHUR010000028.1, from coordinate 19,444 downwards.
ACACGGCAAAGACCCGAAGAACCAGCTCTGTACTGACGACTTCAAGGGATTCAGTTCACGCAACTCCAACCTTGCTGTAAAGGCCACAATGGGTATCGCTGCCTATGCCGAAATGTGCAAGATGCTCGGCAAGACCGCCGATTATGACAAGTACATGAAGATAGCACGCGAGTTCTCACACTACTTCGTAGACCATGCCAAGACCAAGGACGGCAAGTCCTACAAAATGGAGTTTGACGGCAAAGATACCGACTGGAGTCTCAAATATAATATGGTGTGGGACAAACTGTGGGGTTGGAATCTCTATAACGATGACTACACAGGCCCTGTAGCACAGACAGAGATAAAGTTCTATCTCACCAAGCTCAACAAGTACGGTGTTCCTCTCGACAGCCGTGACGATACGACTAAGAGCGACTGGGTAGCCTGGACGGCAGCAATGACCGACAACAAGGCTGATTTCCAGAAGTTAATGGATATAGAATATAAGTATGTGAACGAGACAGTGACCCGTTGGCCGACCTCCGACTGGCATCACACAGAAAAGAGTGATGCCCGCGGATTCCGTGCCCGCTCAGTAATCGGCGGCTATTGGATGCCTGTCCTCGCTAAGAAACTCGGGAAATAATGCACTGGCACCTGCTTCGGCAGGTGCTGGTTTCAACGTATATAAACTAACTAACAATATCAAATCAAAACTCAAAAAATGAAAATGAATCTGAGAACATTACGTGTTCTGCCTACAGGCATTTTCGCCGTTGTGGTGGCATTGGCAGCCTTGACAGGCTGTAATGGTGCCGTCAACATTGACGACTATGTTATCAGCGGTTCATCAAAACCCTATGATCCGTCAAAGGCAGTGACTATCTCCGACTTCGTTCCAAAGTCGGGAGGCGTAGGTCAACAACTCGTCATCAAAGGCCAGAACTTTGGTAACGACACATCCATAGTGAATGTGACAATCGGAGGCAAGAAAGCTGCACTTGTGAGCGCCAAGGGAGGAAACATCTATTGTTTCGTTCCGTCCGGGGCTTACACAGGTGAGATTGAGGTGACAGTGGGCAACGGTAGTCAGGAACAGACTGCTGTCGCAAGCGAAAAGTTTGATTACCAGCGCAAGATGGTTGTCGGAACACTGTGCGGATACAAAAACGCACGCGACGACCAGGGTTGGAACACTTCCGCCGATGGCACTTCATTTGATGTCGTCTGCGGCTTCCGCAATGACGGTGTCATGCAGTTCTCTCCCTACAACCACAATCATCTCTTTGTGGTCTATGACCAGGAGCCGAACTATGAGGCTGCTCATGCCATACAGCTCATAGATTTGGAGAATAGGGAAGTGAAGGACTTGCTCCCTCCGAGCATGTTCAACAATACCCGTATGCGTACAATAGACTTTGCCGTTGACCCGTATGCATACAATGAGGACGGCACATTCATGGCTACCGGCACTACTACCGACGAGGAAGGAAACACCGTAGACACCTATTACGGCAATGAGGAATGGGAGTCACGCGCCACTGCAAACCAGTTGAGATGGAGAGAGCACCTCCTCGTAACGGTGGATGTGCACAATGACCAGTACACAGCACCGTCTGTCTACATCGTGGATCGTGATGAGAACGGAGAGTTCTCCAGCACCTCACCTCACAAACTGCTTGCTGCGTACAACCAGTGTAACGGTGCAGCCGTACATCCTATCGACGGCGACCTCTATTTCAACTCTTATACAAAGGGTGAGATGCTGCGTCTTGAGATGGCTAAGTATTGGGAAACTCTTGCCCCGAACTATAAGGGCGGTACATGGAGCCCATACGCCAACAGCAATCTCTACGACTCTACCACAGGCACAAGCACGGGTAGCGGCGCATTCGAGATTCTCTACAAGATTCAGGACAATGGTTTCGAGTGCCAGATAGACATTCATCCGGAAGGTAAATACGCTTACATCGTCGTAATCAACAAGGAGTACATGCTGAAGACTGACTACAACTTCACTACGAAACGCTTCACTGCTCCTTACCAGATTGCTGGAACGATGAACACTAAGGGCAATACCGATGGTGTGGGCAAGAGTGCTCTTCTTGCACGTCCTTACCAGGGAACATTTGCCGTCAACTACGACTATCAGCAGGAAGGACGTTCCGACATCTACGATTTCTATTTCTGCGAGAGTGGTGAACTCGATGAGAACAATGCTACTGCAGTGGGCAAATACGGTTCTACCGTGCGTTGCCTTACCCCTGAAGGCATCGTCTCTACCTATGCCGGTGGTGGTGCAAACACCCATGCCGACGGTCTTGTGTGGGGTAGTGAAGACGGTGAACTGCGTGATGTGGCCCGCTTCTACCGCCCGACAGGACTTGTGAGCGACCTCACTTACGATGTGCTCGATGCCAACGGCAAACCGACGCGCATATTCTATATCCTCGACACACAGAACCGTCTCATCCGTACTATCGGCTATGAGAACGAGGATGCACAAAAAAGCAGTGACAGCGATGTCAGTGAAGATACTGACAGTACCGGGGACGAAGCTGCTACGGAAAAGTAACCCGCTAAAAAGAAAACAATATGAAAAAGTATTTATTGACACTCATCATGCTCATCGGCATCGCAGTAAGTGCCGTAGCACAGGAGCAAATTGAAGTAGTGGGTACTGTGACAGACGCCAACGGCGAGACTATCATTGGAGCAACAGTGTCCGTAAAGGACGCTCCGGGTCTCGGTGCCATTACTGATATAGACGGAAACTATAAGATCAAGGTGAAGGTTCACCAGACACTTGTCTTTACTTACCTCGGTTACAACAGTGTGGAGAAAGTCGTCACACCGGGTACGACCCGCGTTGACGTCCAACTGAGCGAGGAGAAGATCAATGCAGTGGACGAGGTTGTGGTTGTCGGCATGGGTACACAGAAGAAGTTGACCGTGACCGGAGCCATTACCAATGTAAACATGGACGACCTCAAGCACTACAACACCTCCAATCTTTCAAACACTCTTGCAGGTAATGTTCCTGGTATCATCGCATTCCAGTCGAGCGGTCAGCCCGGTAAGAACACTTCAGAGTTCTGGATTCGTGGTATCTCCACATTCGGTGCAAGTTCATCGGCCTACATCCTTGTCGACGGTTTTGAACGTGAGAACATCGATGACATCAACATTGAGGATATCGAGTCGTTCTCTGTCCTGAAGGACGCATCGGCAACTGCTATCTACGGTTCAAAGGGTGCAAACGGCGTAATCCTCATTACCACCAAGCACGGACAGTCCGGTAAGGTGAAGATTAACGGCAAGGTGGAAACCTCCTACAACACCCGTACTATCACTCCTGAGTTCGTCAGTGGTTATGACTATGCCAACTACATCAACGAGGCACGCGTTACCCGCAACCTCGGAGTGCTCTATCAGCCGGTGGAACTTGAGATTATACGCAACGGCATGGACCAGGACCTCTATCCTAACGTGGACTGGCAGGACCTGCTCCTCAAGAACGGAGCTTACTCCACCCGTGCCAATGTCAATATCAGCGGTGGTGGCGAGACTGCACGCTACTATGTTTCCCTCGCCTATACCGATGATGAGGGTATGTACAAGACCGACTCCACTCTGAAGGACAAGTACGACACAAACGCCAACTACAAGCGTTACAACTACCGAATGAACCTTGATGTGGATGTCACCAAGACAACACTTCTCAAGTTCGGTGTGTCAGGAAACCTCAACAAACGTAACTCTCCGGGACTTGGCGACGATGCAGTCTGGGGACAGCTCTTCGGTTACAACTCACTGTACTCGCCTCTTGTGTATTCCAACGGCTACTATCCTTACAAGGCTCCGTCAGGTTCGTCAGGCGACAACTACGTCAATCCGTGGGTTTCATCCACACAGACTGGTTACAACACAGAGTGGGACAACAACATCCAGACCAACGTAACCCTTGAACAAGACCTGAGCTTCATAACCAAGGGACTCCGCTTTACAGGACGTTTCGGCTACGATACATACAACTCGAATGCTATCCATCACCGCCGTATGCCGGCACTCTACACCGTGCGTACTCGTGACACCACGACCGGTGAACTCCAGTTTGACAAGTATTCCGACACCCAGGACATGAAGCAGACATCAAGCAATGACGGTTCACGCCGTGAGTTCCTTGACTTGTTGCTTCATTGGGACCGCACGTTTGTTCAGGCACATACCTTCGGTGTAAATATCAAGTTTACCGAAGACCAGAACATCTCCACCCAGAATATAGGTGACGATATCAAGAACTCCATATCCAAGAAGAACAAGGGTCTGGCTGCTCAGGCTACCTATAACTTCAAGAACCGCTACTTCCTTGACTACAACTTCGGTTATAACGGCTCCGAGAACTTCGCCGACGGACACCGTTGGGGATTCTTCCCTGCATGGTCTGTGGCTTGGAACATCGGTGAAGAGCCGTTCGTACAGAAGGCTTTGCCATGGGTGAATATGTTCAAGTTGCGTTTCTCTCACGGTAAAGTCGGTTCCGACACAACTGGTGATGACCGCTTCCCTTACCTCTATACCATTCGTCGTGACGGCAGTGGCTACACGTTCGGTCAGAACTCCAACTCTTTCTCCGGAGCATATTATTCACAGGTTGCATCCAATGGAGTGACATGGGAAGTAGCCAAGAAGAATGACTTCGGTGTCGACCTCGTCCTCTTCGACAACAAGTTCTCCCTCACATGGGACTACTTCTCGGAGAAACGTACCGGCATCTACATGACCCGTAGCTACCTGCCAGGCATCATCGGACTTGAGTCTACGCCTAAGGCAAATGTCGGTTCAGTCACTTCAAAGGGTTTCGACGGCAACTTCAAGTTCGACCAGAAGATAGGCGAGGTCAATCTTACCATACGCGGTAACATGACTTACTCCAAGAACAAGATTGGCGAATATGACGAGGAGAACAACGTCTATTCTTACCAGTATCAGCACGGCTATCGTGTTAACCAGGTGCGCGGTCTGATTGCGGAAGGTCTGTTCAAGGACTATGACGACATACGCAACTCTCCGAAACAGGAGTTTGGCGATGTTCAGCCGGGTGACATCAAGTACAAGGATGTCAATGGCGACGGTGTCGTCAACTCCGGTGACGAGTGCGCCATCGGTGCTACGTCTACACCTAACCTCATCTACGGTATCGGACTTTCTGTCCAGTGGAAAGGTTTTGACTTCAATCTCCACTTCCAGGGAGCAGGTAAGTCCACGTTCATGACCTACGGTAAGTGCGTCTATGCATTCAGCGAAGGTCAGTGGGGTAACATCTTCAAGGGTATGCTCGACGACCGTTGGATTGACTCGGAGACTGCAGCGCAGCTCGGTCTTGTTGCCAACGAGAATCCTAATGCCACCTATCCGCGCCTTTCCTACGGAGGCAACTCCAACAACTACCGCAATTCCACGTTCTGGTTGCGCGACGGACGTTATCTCCGTCTGAAGAACCTTGACTTCGGTTACACCCTTCCCAAGCAGGTTGTCAACAAGATTCACTTCCAGAATGTGCGCTTCTATGTTTCCGGAACCAACCTCCTGCTTCTCTACAAGAAGTTCGGCATGTGGGATCCGGAGTCACTCCAACCACGTGGAGAGGATTATCCTATCACAAAGGCAGTGACAGTCGGTGTACAAGTTAGTCTCTAAAAACATCATGAGTATTACTATGAACAAAAAGAAAATATCAATATATTTCTTGTCTGCCCTTTGTGCAGGAACTGCATTCACTTCTTGTACAGACCTTGATTCAGACAAGTATTTCGATGATCGTGTTACCGAGGAGCAGATATTCTCGGAGAAAACATCATCCGAAGAGTGGTTGGCGCATGCCTACTCTTGGTTGCTCGACTGCAATGCAGAGGTAAGCTCCAAGGGAGGTACCGGTTCTTACACCGTTACCATCAACGGTAAGGAATACCAGATGGAAGGTGGAGGATGGAATCCGTTCAACTTCTGCGATGACATGTACTATGGCGACCGCGACAACAAGATCGGTGCCGGCGACAACAAGGATGCCGATTTCGCTTCCTACAACTCGTTCCACGAAGGCAACTACCACGAGAATTGCGGTTATGCAGCGTGGATTCGTTGCTACAAAGGTATCTATCAGGCTTCTGTGTTCATCCACAAGATTGGCATGAACAAGGAACTTACGGCTGAAGATATAGAAGACTACCGTGGTCAGGCACGTTTCGTCCGCGCTTACTACTATTGGCTTCTTCTCCGCAAATACGGTCCGACACCTATCATGCCTGATGAGGGTGCAGACTATACGAAGAGTTACGAGGACCTTGCAATACCGCGTGCCACTTACGAGGAAATGGCTGAGTACATCGGCAGCGAGATGGTTAAGGCGGCAACCGAGATAAAGACTCTCCGCCGCGACGCCAACAATATCTGCCGTCCGACAAGAGGTACTTGCCTGGCAACACGCGCTATGGCATATATCTATGCTGCCAGCCCATTGGCAAACGGACAGCTCAAGAACGGTTATCACCCTGCTTCTGTAAACGATGACATAGCAAAGCAGTTTGTCAACAAGGACGGCACACCGCTTCTCTCCACCACTTACGACGAGTCAAAGTGGGCGCGTGCGGCTGCCGCTTGCAAGGATGTCATGGAACTGGGATGCTATGAACTCTATCATGCAGGCAAGATCACTGTCGGTCAGGACGGTTATCCTGTGACGGTCACGCCCGACCAGAACAGCCGCTTTGCCACAATGTCGTGGCCTAACGGATACTCTGACATCGACCCGATGCAGTCCTACCGTCAGTTGTTCGACGGCGATGTGTATCCTGCGGACAATACAGAACTTATCTTCACACGCGGTGACAACTTCGACTCTTTCAACAATGACCTCGGTCTCGGCGCTCTTGTACTGCACGAGATGCCTACAACCTATGGCGGTTGGAATACCCATGGTCTGACCCAGAAGATGTGTGACACCTACTACATGAATGACGGAACGGATGTCGACGGCATGTATTCGGAGTGGCGCAGCACCTATCCTTCTACCGTAGCAGAGGGCAATAGCCGTGAGCGTAATTCCGATGTGTTCACCAAAGAGGATGTGAAGAACTACAAGGATCAGGGCATCACCGATCCATGTCCGGAACTTGGACGTATTGCCAACAACAAGCCTATCAGCAACTCGTTCCTCTACAACGTTTCCAAGATGTATGCAAAGCGTGAGCCACGCTTCTATGCTTCTGTGGCTTACAGCGGTACTATATGGGAACTTGCCAATGACGCCAACACTGCAAGCTACAAGTTCAAGCAGTGTAACTACTATCGCAACGGCGGCAACGGTTGGGTAAACAACTTCCAGTATCCGCGTACCGGTATCGGAATGAGAAAGTACTGCAGCCCGAAAGATTACTGTCCTAACAACCAGAATACCTATTCAGGCATCTCCACCAAGTATGAACCCGCCATGCGTTATGCCGACATACTGCTGATGTATGCGGAGGCTCTCAACGAGTTGACAGGTTCCTATCAGATAGAGTCTTGGGACGGAAGCACCACCTACACCATCTCCCGCGACATCAACGAGATAAAGAAGGGTACCAATCCTGTCCGCATCCGCGCCGGTCTGCCCGACTATGACGAGGTGGCAGGCGACGAGAACATCTACAGTGACGTCAAGGCTCTCCGCATGAAGATTAAGCGTGAGCGCATGATTGAGTTCATGGGTGAAGGCAAGCGCTATTTCGATCTCCGCCGCTGGATGGATGCACCTGTCGAGGAGGCAACTCCTGTCTATGGATTGAATGTGTTCATGACAACGAACGAGAAAAACGAGTTCTTCAAGGTTATTCCTACATATAACCTGAGCGCCACATTCTCTACCAAACTCTACTTCTGGCCAATTTCCCACACTGAGCTCAAGCGCAACGCAAACCTTGTTCAGTCACCGGGATGGACAGAGAACGACTAATCGCATAAAAGGAAAATGAATATGAAACGCATTTCAATAATATTAGCCTCAGTATTCGGTCTGATGGCTTTGACCACATCCTGCAACGATGAGTGGACCGAAGAACAGTATGAGCACTACATCAGTTTCAAGTCGCCTCTTGACGACACGGGCGGCGTGACATCTGTCTACGTTCCGTTTACACGCCACAATGACGACGGCACAGCCATGTACGGCAGCGGCATGTCGAGCTATCAACTGCCGATGATTGTCAGTGGCACTACCACCAACAACAGGAACTTCACCGTCAAGGTGGCGCACGACACCGACACCCTGTCCATTCTCAACTACGCTTGGTTTCAGGAACGTCAGGACCTTTACTATACTGACATGAGCGACTATGCCACTTATCCCTCTACCGTAGACTTCGTTTCCGGCAAGGATGTGAGCCTTCTCGACATCCGTTTCGACTTCAACGGCATCGACATGGTGGACAAATGGGTTCTTCCGATAATGGTTGTCGACGACGGCACAAGTCCTTATCTCTCGCATCCGCGCAAGCACTACGGCAAGGCACTGCTCCGCGTATTCCCCTACAACGACTATTCGGGCAACTATTCTGCCACTACGATGCTCGTTGCCAACAGCCCCACAAAGGCCGGCCTCAGCTCTGCCGAGGCATCAGGACAGGAGACAGCGCGCGCCTATGTGGTTTCCGAGGATGAGGTGTTCTTCTATATGGGAACGATCGACGAGTCCCGTACAGACCGCAAGAACTACAAGGTGTACGCCAAGTTCACCCCGAAGACCAACACCGACGGCTCTCAGAGCACGACGGAAGGTACGGTCAAACTGTACAGCGACAACGAAAAGAACCTGTTTGAGTGTGTCAGCGATGCCAAGTACACCATATATGACAAGGCCGACGACATCAAACCGTACCTCAACCACCACTACATCATCATCACGGATATCAACTACACCTTCAAGGACTACACCATCATGGGCGTCGACTACTACAACCAGCAGATTGCCGCAGGTGTTCCTGAGGACGAGATATTCTCGATGTGGTACAAGTGTACAGGCACTCTGACGCTTGAACGACAGATCAATACCCAGATACCTAACGAGGATCAGGCTATCGACTGGTAGTGGATACAATGCTAAACACCTTTTTACGATGACTATAAATCACAGTACATTTCTTACAACAATGGTGGTGGGCCTCTCCTGGTTCACCGCCATTGGTGTATCTGCGCAGACAAAGGCGCAGTTGGTTGACGCTCCCGACAAGTCGTCGGTGAGCGCCAATTACGTTTCAAGCCGTGCTCCTCTGCAGCCAGTCAGTTTCCTTAAACTCCCTCTTGGGTCTATCACACCGAAAGGATGGGTCGGTCGCTATCTTGAACTGCAGCGCGATGGCCTCACCGGACACCTCGGCGAGATTTCCGCGTGGCTCGACAAGAAGAACAACGCATGGCTTTCCGAGGGCGGCGACCATGGCTGGGAGGAAGTGCCCTACTGGCTGAAAGGTTACCAGGACCTTGCCTTCATCCTTCAGGACAAGAAGATGATGGCTGAGACAAAGACGTGGATTGAAGCCATCTTCAAGTCGCAGAAAGCCAACGGCTCGTTCGGTCCTATCAACGGAAGTGCCGACAAACCGGAACTCTGGGCGCAGATGATAGTGCTCACGACCTTGGAACACTACTACGAATACACCAACGACAAGCGTGTGCTCGACCTGATGACAAAGTACTTCAAGTGGCAGCTGTCACTGAAGGACGAGTCCTTCCTTGAGGACTATTGGGAGAACTCGCGCGGCGGCGACAACCTCTATTCCGTGCTGTGGCTCTACAACCGCACCGGCGACGCGTTCCTTCTGGAACTGGCGGAGAAGATTCACCGCAACACCGCCGACTGGTGTCAGGACACCAACCTGCCCAACTGGCACAACGTGAACATAGCGGAGTGCTTCCGTGAACCGGCTACCTACTATATGCTCAAGGGCGACAAGAAGTATCTCGACGCTTCCTACAACGACATAGACCTCATCCACCGCTGCTTCGGACAGGTGCCCGGAGGAATGTGGGGCGGCGACGAGAACTCGCGCATGGGCTACATAGACCCGCGCCAGGGCGTGGAGTGCTGCGGCATGGTGGAGCAGATGGCATCCGACGAGATTATGCTCCGCTTCACTGGTGACCCGGTTTGGGCTGAGAACTGCGAGGATGTGGCGTTCAACACGTTTCCCGCAGCCGTGATGCCCGACTTCAAGGCACTGCGCTACATCACCTCTCCCAACATGGTGCTCGGCGACTCCAAGAACCATGCACCCGGCATCCAGAACAACGGACCGTTCCTTTCCATGAACCCGTTCTCCAGCCGCTGCTGCCAGCACAACCACTCTCAGGGCTGGCCCTACTATTCGGAGAACCTCGTCTACGCCACTCCCGACAACGGCGTTGCCGCTGTCATCTATGCTGCCTGCGAGGCTAAGGCAAAGGTAGCGCAGGGCAAGGAGATTACCATTGTGGAGGAAACGAACTATCCGTTCGACGAGGACATCACCTTTACTGTCAACTTCGCCAAGAAGAAAGACAGTGCCGAGTTCCCGTTCTATCTGCGCATACCGTCATGGACACGCCGTGCGGAGGTCACTGTCAATGGCGAGAAGGTGGACTGCCGCCTCGCTCCAGGCAAGTACCTGCAGCTCTCCCGCACTTGGAAAAACGGCGACAAGGTGACAGTGAAGTTCCCGATGCGTCTCAAGATGCGCACCTGGACGGTCAACCAGAACTCCGTATCCGTAGACTACGGACCGCTCACGCTCTCTCTGAAGATAAACGAGGTTTACAAGAAGGTTGACTCCAAGTCGACCGCTATCGGCGACTCGCACTGGCAGGAGACTGCCGACGCTTCGCAGTGGCCTACCACGGAGATCTATCCGGGGTCTGACTGGAACTATGCGCTCGTCACCGACGGCGACTTCCTCCGCAACATCGAGGTGGTGAAAAAGGAGTGGCCGGCTGACAATTTCCCCTTTACTCTGGAGAATGTACCCCTTGAGTTCAAGGCGAAAGGCGTGAAGATACCTTCATGGAAGATTGACGAGTTCGGTCTCTGCGGCGTTCTTCCCAACGCCAAAGCCGAGCGTTCGAAAACTGTAGAGGACATAACCCTCGTTCCAATGGGCGCGGCACGTCTGCGCATCAGTGCTTTCCCGCAATCTAATCCCAATAACTTCAAATACAATGAAAACAAAAATCACAATTCTGTCCGTCCTGTTGGCAACCGCCATGACGGGCAACGCAAAGATTGAGAGCTGCCCTGCCGACATGGTGAACCCTCTCATGGGTACACTGTCCAAGTTCTCTCTGTCTACAGGAAACACCTATCCTGCCGTAGCCCTTCCGTGGGGCATGAACTTCTGGATGCCCCAGACGAACCGCATGGGCGACGGTTGGGCCTACGTCTACACCGAGGACAAGATCCGCGGATTCAAGCAGACGCACCAGCCAAGTCCCTGGATCAACGACTACGGACAGTTCGCCATGCTGCCGGAAACAGGCAAGGCGGAGTTTCATCAGGACAAGCGCGCTTCCTGGTTCTCACATAAGTCGGAGGTGGCACGTCCGTACTACTACCGCACTTATCTGGCTGACTACGATGTAATCACCGAAATCGCTCCTACAGAGCGTGCCGCAATGATGCGCATCACCTATCCTGAGACCGACGAGGCAGTGTTCGTTCTCGACGCATTGAACAACGGCTCGTACGTGAAAATCCTCCCCGAGCAGCAGACCATCATCGGTTATACCACCAAGAACAGCGGCGGCGTGCCGGAGAACTTCAAGAACTACTTCATCCTGAAGTTCGACCATCCGTTCAAGGTGTCGTCCACCGTGTCGGTCAATGCCAAGAAGGACGGTAACAACCGCGACGATTACGGCGAAATCAACACGTCTTCCGACCTGGAGAAATCTGCCAACCACGTTGGCGCAATCATCCAGTTCCAGCACATGAAGCGTGGTGAGCAGGTCAACGTGCGCATAGCCTCTTCCTTCATTTCCGCAGAACAGGCCGCCCTCAACCTCAAGGAACTGGGCAGCAACAGCTTCGACCAGGTGAAGGAAAATGCCAAAGACCGCTGGAACAAGGTGCTCGGCGCCATAGAGGTGCAGGACCCTGACCGCGACAACATCCGCACTTTCTACTCCTGCCTCTACCGTTCGGTGCTCTTCCCGCGCATGTTCTGGGAGGTAAACGCTGCCGGCAAGCCGGTTCACTACAGTCCGTTCAACGGTCAGACACTTGATGGTTACATGTACACAGACGCGGGTTTTTGGGATGTGTTCCGCTGTCTGTTCCCTCTGCTGAACCTTGTTTATCCTGAAACAAACGAGAAGATACAGGCAGGTCTTGCCAACGTATACCGTGAGAGCGGTTTCTTGCCCGAGTGGTTCAGCCCCGGTCACCGTGGCTGCATGGTGGGCAACAACTCCGCATCCATCGTTTCCGACGCAGTGCTCTCAGGTCTCAACATCTCTGATGCCGACAAGGAGACACTCTGGCAGGCAGTTGTCCATGGTGCAAACGCAGTGCATCCGCAGATCAGTTCCACTGGTCGCCGTGGTTTCGAGTACTACAACAAACTCGGCTATGTGCCTTATGACGGTGAGGATCAGTTCGGTCACATCAAGGAAAACGTGGCCCGCACGCTCGAATACGCATACGATGACTGGTGCATCTACCAGTTTGGCAAGAAACTCGGCAAGAGCGAAAAGGAACTCGCTCCATTCAAGAAGCACGCCCTCAACTACCGCAACGTGTTCGACTCAGAGACCAACCTCATGCGCGGACGCAATGCTGACGGCACATTCCAGTCGCCGTTCAGCCCTCTGAAGTGGGGCGACGCCTTCACCGAAGGCAACTCCTGGCACTACACATGGTCTGTATTCCACGACCCGCAGGGACTTATCAACCTCATGAAAGGCAAGGACACGTTCAACGCAATGCTTGATTCTGTGTTCAATGTTCCGCCGGTATTCGACGACTCCTACTATGGTGGCGTCATCCATGAGATACGCGAGATGCAGATCATGAACATGGGTAACTACGCTCACGGCAACCAGCCTATCCAGCACATGATATACCTCTACGACTGGTCAGCACAGCCCTGGAAGACCCAGTACTGGATTCGCCAGACCATGGACAAACTCTATGCAGCTACTCCTGACGGCTACTGCGGTGACGAGGACAACGGACAGACATCGGCATGGTATGTATTCTCTGCCATGGGATTCTATCCCGTGTGCCCGGGTTCAGGCGAGTATGCTCTCGGAACTCCTTATTTCCGTGAGATGAAACTTCATCTGCAGAACGGCAACACCGTGGAGATTTCCGCACCAAACAACAGCGCAGAGAACGTATATGTGCAGTCGCTCACCGTCAACGGCGTCACCCGCGACAAGAACTTCGTCACTCTCGACGAGCTCAACAAGGGCGCACGCATGGTCTACCAGATGAGCAGCATGCCTAACACAGGCCGCGGCATCGCCGAGGACTCCGCTCCTTACTCTTACACAAAGGAGCTTGCAGCCGAGAAACCGGCCAAGAAGTCAAAGGCAAAGAAAGCGAAGAAGTAAAGGCGTCACGCCCGAGGGGACACTGACATCCCCTTCTTCATACACACAATCGGGACGAACCGCATGAGGTTCGTCCCGATTTCTTTTGGGTAGAACAGTATTTTCATAGTAGTCGATGCGTCCACGCATCGAACCGGAATGGTGTTCCGTAGTAGTTGCAGCGTCCTCGCTGCATCCCTCAAGCAAGCCTTTCTCCTGTCGTGTTGGTTTGACGCGGGGACGCGTCAACTACTATTCAGTTCTCCGTAAACTGTCTTGAAGCGCCGCAAAACATACGTTCGCACGGTAGCGCATCGACTGATGTACGAACGTACATCACATGAAGTACGAGCATACACCACATGAAGTACGAACGTACATCACATGAGGAACCACCGCCAAAACACCATTTACGGACTGCCCGAAAACAATTCTTGCACCGCCGTGGCTGTGTGCCGGCGGTGCAAGAACCTGCAATCAATCCGAAAAGACGGTCGGTCAGAAGACCGTCAGGATGCGTTATTCTATCACGGCAGTGAAGCCTCCGTTGCGCACCATGCGGATGTCGAGGGTGGTGGAACTGTTCACCTGGCGTGTAGTCATGCGGTAGTCCATGGCCTGTCTGTCGGCATTCGGACCGTCGGTCACGACAGTCATCGTGTGCTGACCGGCGCTGAGGAAGTCCAACGGCACACTGAACTTGCGCTCTTTCTCCTTGCCGTCGCATATGCCTGCCACGTACCACTTCGCTCCGTGGCGCTTTGCCACGATGAGATATTCGCCTATGTGTGCCTCTATGGCGCGTGTCTCGTCCCATGTGACGGGCATCTTGCAGAGGTATTCCGTACAGTCGGGGTTCTGGTAATAGCGTGTCGGCGAGTCCGCCAGCATCTGTGTGCCGGTCTCCATGATGGTGAACAGTGCCATGCTGTAAGCCCTCGTGCCCACTGCCGACGGGTTCGGCTGCGACCATTTGTCGTATTCCGGCTGCGTGTTAGTCATGGCTCCGGGGGTGAAGTCGGCAGCTCCCACGGCGTTTCTGAGGAACGGGATGTAGAGAGTGTTGTCCGGTTGGCATCCTCCCATCTGCTCAAGTCCGCGCACACCTTCGTATGCCAGCAGGTTGGGATAGCGGTATTCGAGGCCTGCAGGCTTCATCGCTCCGTGGAAATCCACCACCATGTGGTGCTCGGCAGCCTTCTTTATCACGCGCTCGTACCAGTTTATCATCCACTGGTCCTGGCGGTCCATGAAGTCAATCTTCGTGCCGGCGATGCCCCATTTCTCATAAGTGTCAAAAATGGTGTCGAGGTTGCGCTCCACGCAAATCCATGTCAGCCACAGTATGATGCCCACGCCTTTCTCCTTGCCGTAGCGTATGCACTCCTGCAGGTCGAGGTTGGGGTTGCAGTCGAACGGCTCGAACGTGCCCTTTGCCCAGCCTTCGTCCATGATGATGTATTTCACTCCGTACTTTGCGGCGAAGTCAATGAAGTACTTGTAGGTGTCGGTGTTGCAGCCGTACTGGAAGTCCACGTCCTTGCCCCACACCGTTCTCTGGTTCCACCAGTCCCATGCCACCAGTCCGGGTTTTATCCAACTGGTGTCGTCCAGCTCGCACGGGGCGGCCAGCTGGGCGGGTATCGTCTGCTCCACCATGCCTTTTGAGTCGGTCATGGTGATGAACCTCCACGGGAAAGTGCGCTTGCCGGCGGTGTGTGCAGCCCAGTCGTCGAGTTCCTTTATCTGTGTTCCGCGGTCGAAGAACAGTTCCCATTTCTTGTAGTGGGGCACCAGCTGTCCGGTGATGCAGTCCTTGTCGCCGTTTCCGCGCAGGTACATTCCGGGATAGTCGCGCAGGTCAGTCTCCGAGATTAGGAGCTGCAGGTCGCCCTCGGTCGATGAAAGTCCGACGGGAAGTGTCGCCATGTCCTGGTCGTGCTGCCACTCCCGGAGCATGCAGTTGGTATAAGGGCTTTCCGAACCTGCCCCCCATCCGCCTGTACCCTGGAAGTGTATGCCCATCGGGTTCGCCGGTTTCAGGTTGAATGTCTCGTCCTTCACATATATGGAATCCTTCTCGTTGAGCACATACCGGTATGCCACGGCATTGTCAAACACACGGAACTCCACCTTGTAGTTGCCCTTCATCGAGAGCGTGGCCTCCGTGTAGGCGTTCTTTATCGCCGACTGTTTCAGCGGCACTACGGGCTTTATGGTGTTGTTGACCTGTCGGGTCTTGACGCCCGAAATCTTGGCGTTCTTGCCCAAGACCTTGTTTGAGAGTGTCATCTGCAGTCCAGTCTGCGTGAAAACGGTCTTGCCGTCGAGCAGGGCGGAGTAGGAGAGGAAACCTCCGTTGTCGGTAATCACCGCCTCGATTTTGCCGTTTGGCGACGCCACTTTGACATCCTTGGCCTGTGCCAAAGCCGTTGTCGCCAGTGCCAGTGTCAGTAACAATGTTTTCTTCATAAGAGTTTCTGTTATTTTGTTGTTGGTAATTGTCCGTCGTTTCAGCGGCAATGACACCCGTGGTGCGCCTCGCCGCAAGAGCGAAAAGCCTCACCGCAAAGATAGGAAAACAATTCCGCATTTTGCCGTTTTGTACTCCTTATTCACTGAAAAAGGTCTGATTTTGATTTCGTTTGGCGGTATTTTGACAGTCACTGGCAAGGAATGACGAAAGACCTGACGTCAGGACACAAAAAAACAGCAACCGATGAACGGTTGCTGCCCACACTTCAGTCGGGATGACCAGACTCGAACTGGCGACCACACGCCCCCCAGACGCGTACGCTAACCAACTGCGCCACATCCCGAAAACCGGATTGTCTCCGCTAAAGCGATGCAAAATTACTGCTTTATAACGTAAAACGGAAAGACCATGACCGGGAATTATCTTTTTTTAACTGTTCGTTGTGACGCAAATCGACGAGATTTATGGAAAAGTTTGTGGGCTTCAGAAAATAACCAGTATCTTTGCGCCGACAGTTCGTCTTCCTTGTAGCCCACGCTGTTCGACTCTATTTCTCTGTAGTTGATGCCAATCATCGAACCAGAACAGATGACATCATACCGCCCATCCAACTTGAAAGCCTTCAGACTGGTGGCGCAGGCCGGGCAGTCCTGCATCTCGTCGAAGAAGATGAGCGTGTTGCTTCTCCATGCGATAAGAGATGATGTCTTTTCTTTGTTGCTTTTCTAACATATAACAATTCCTTCTGTTTCTACATTCTCATAAAATGGACTCCCCTTTCGCTTTGCCCAATCATTGATGGAGTAAATGATAGGGTGGATCATTTGGTTAAATTGCCATCCCAATTCCCAAAAAGGATAAGTGAAGTTGTCGTGGTCTTGCTCCTCAATCTTGTCCTTATTCAAAAGGACAAGAATGTCCCAATCCGAATCGGGCTTGGCATCTTCACGTGCCCTTGAGCCAAAGAGTATAACCTTGGCGTCTTTCGGCATTATGGCTGAAGCTTTTTGTTGTATTGCATTCAACACTTCATCATTGATATGTTCTTTAGATATGGTTGTCATAATAGAACAAATTTAATTGTATTACCGGATTTTCTCTTTCGTTTGCAAATGTACAAAAAGTTATTGGTTTATGGGAGTTTATGCGTCATACATGTTGATATTTAACTCTATAGACACATTTAATCACAGAGTGTTTAGTCACACAAAAACGGATTTTGACACATTGGTAATTGATAATGTTTAATAGGAACTTAAAAATAATGCAATAAAAGGGACACGATAATCGTGTCCCTTTATCTTCCCATATAGAATACTCAGTCCTGTTATTTTATTTGACGAAAACTTTTCTCACGCTTCCGTCGCTGTACTTCACGATGTTGATGCCCTTGGCGGGTGATGTCAGGCGTGTACCGTCAATGCTGAAACGCTCCACTTCGGTGACATCGTCAGCACTTGTACTTTCCACTCCAGTCTCAATGGTTTCAAAGAAAAAGAAGTCCTTCCATTGGTCGGCTGCCTTATAGGCGTCCAACTGCGCTGCCGGCACGCAGAGTGTACACGTCCATTTGTTGATGTCATCCAGCGCTTGAGTGCCGCAGGTGGGCGGAACTTCTGCTTTGACTGTGAGTTTCGTCAAGGCTGCGCAGGATGAAAGAGCCCCACTGCCTATGGATTTAAGTTTCGCTCCAAATGTCAGTTCTTCAAGTGATGAACATCCGGAAAAAGCGTTGTCGCCTATTGTCTCAATGCCCTCACTCATTACAATGTTGTTCAGATCCGTACAACCGAAAAAACAGGCTGTCCCTATACTCGTTACGGTATTGGGGATAACCACTTCTTTTACATATTTGTTGTCATAGCAAAAATAGGGTTCAAGTTCTCTTACTGTCATTTCTACGCCTTTATATTCAACGGTATTGCCTATGTTGATATTGGTTGTAGTATTGCTGTCTATGTAGTATAAGGCATCACAAGTACGTTCGGATGGATTTGGCAAATACCTAATGCCGTCTACTTCGAACATCGAACTGAGGTTTGGATACGTCATAGTTATATTGCTCAGATTCGAATAAGAATTGTTTGAAACATAATTAATAATACTATTAGCTGTTGCATTCTTATATCCTGTCGGAGGCGTACTTGGCAACCAAATGGTCCTTCTGCTATCAATTCCCGAACTTCCTATAGTTGTGACAGAACTGGGAATGATGATATCAGTAAAACTGCAACCATAGAACGCCGCGTATCCAATGCTTGTAACGGAGTTGGGGATGTTGATGCTGGTCAGGCTGCAACCATAGAATGCGCAGTCTCCGATGCTTGTGACGGAGTTGGGGATGTTGATGCTGGTCAGTTTTTTGCATCCATGGAACGTATTGCCTTCTATGCTTATGACGGAGTTGGGAATGTTGATACTGGTCAGTTTTTCGCACTCATAGAACGCCGCGTATCCAATGCTTGTAACGGAAGTTGGGATGTTGATGCTGGTCAGGTTTTTGCACCCATGGAACGCATCGTATCCAATGCTTGTTACGTAGTTGGGAATGTTGATGCTAGTCAGTTTTTCGCACTCATAGAACGCCGCGTATCCAATGCTTGTGACGGAGTTGGGAATGTTGACGCTGGTCAGACTTGTGCACCAATGGAACGCATCGTGTTCTATTCCTGTAACAGAGTATGTTTTCCCATTACTGGTTGTTACTTCAGAAGGAATAATGACGCTTTCCAAATTTAGATAATTGTAATAATCCGTCCTATTATTAATATTGCAAACGGAACAAGTGGTATCAGATGTGATATAGAAATATAAACCGTTGGATGAAAACGAGTACGCCGTGGCGGTGTGTATAACCACCATGAAGAAAAACAGGAAAGCGGTCAATCTAAATATGACTGTAGATGATATATTTTTCATATTTTGTTGATTATTTATAACCATTGTATTTTGCTAAAGCACAGACTGTTCTATGGCAGATTCTTACTCGTCGCAAGTTGAACAACATTCATGTTTTGTGGTAGGGGTACAATTCTTAAAATGAATTTTGCTATTGTCAGAATAGTATTCGATATGAGAAGTGGTGTTCTTCAAAGCCCCTTTTAGGAATTCGTATTTGGCAATCCAACCGTCCCCTTTGTCCATAAGTGAAATTAGAATCCCTTCCATTCTTTGTTTGTCTGAGATTTCGATTGAGCCGGAACTGTTAGTCATTACAATAAACTCTTTCATGATTTTATTTTTTTTGTTGCCATTAGTTCCCTCTCATGGCGATTAATAAATATGGAAACTAAAAGAGCGTGGGAACGTATACCGCTCAAAATGCAGTGCATGCAAGTCAAACAAAACGGCTGAATGATGAATGAAAGTAACTGAATATAAACGGAA
>CAVHUR010000027.1:20867-29003 GCA_963639575.1 uncultured Spirochaetota bacterium | reverse complement strand
AGAACCACCACAAGGTGCGTATTCAGGACGATGCCTGCATAGCCGCCGTGAAACTGTCGGAACGCTACATCTCGGAGCGTTATCTGCCCGACAAGGCTATCGACCTCATGGATGAGGCGGCTGCAAAACTGCGTATGGAGCGTGACTCCATGCCTGAGGAGATGGACGAACTGACCCGTAAGGTGCGGCAGCTGGAGATAGAACGCGCTGCCATAAAGAAGGAGAACGACAAGCAGAAACTCGAAAAGATAGAGAGTGAACTGTCGTCGCTCAATTCCCAACTGTCGGTTCTCGACGCACAGTGGAAGGAGGAGAAAAAGCAGGCTGACCGCATCCAGACCATCAAAGAGCAGCAGAAGCAGTTGAAACTGCAGGCTGAACAGGCCGAGCGCAACGGCGATTACGCCAAGGTGGCTGAGATTCGCTATTCGCGTCTGCCGGCTCTCGACAAGGACATGGAGGCCATCAAGGCTTCGGCATCGGCTCAGTCGAACCACTTGCTGCGTGAGGAGGTGACGGCCGACGACATCGCTGAGGTGGTGTCACGTTGGACCGGAATACCTGTAAAGCGTATGCTCCAGAGCGACAAGGACAAGTTGCTGCATCTGGAAGACGAGCTCCACAAGAGGGTGGTGGGTCAGAACGAGGCCATCGTGGCGGTGAGCAACGCCGTCAGACGTAGCCGCGCGGGGCTTCAGGACCCGAAACGTCCTATCGCATCGTTCATATTCCTCGGTACGACAGGTGTGGGCAAGACCGAGCTGGCAAAGGCTTTGGCGGACTATCTGTTCAATGACGAGAAGATGATAACGCGTATCGACATGTCCGAATACCAGGAGAAGTTCAGCGTGACACGGCTCATCGGTGCGCCTCCGGGATACGTGGGCTACGACGAGGGCGGTCAGTTGACCGAGGCGGTGCGCCGCAAACCCTATTCGGTAGTCCTCTTCGACGAGATAGAGAAGGCACATCCCGACGTGTTCAACATCCTGCTGCAGGTGCTCGACGACGGTCGTCTGACGGACAACAAGGGACGTACGGTGAACTTCAAGAACACCATCATCATCATGACTTCCAACATGAAGGAGGAGCAGCTGATGAGTATCATGCGGCCGGAGTTCCGCAACCGTATCGACGAGACGATATTCTTCCACCAGCTGACGCGTGACGAGATAAGCCAGATTGTGGAGATGCAGCTCAAGAGGGTAGGCGACATGCTCTATGCACAGGGCATCGACCTGAAATGGACACCGGCAGCCGTGAACTTCCTTACCGACAACGGATATGATCCGGAGTATGGTGCACGTCCGGTCAAGAGGGCTATACAGCATCTCGTACTCGACGACATGAGCAAGGCGCTCATCGCCGGTACGGTGTCAAAGGACAAACCGGTGACGGTGGATGCCAACACCTCGGGACTGTTCTTCAGGTAGAAAGTGCAGCGGGGATGCAGAATCTGCCAATCACAGCAGTAGACGCGTCCCCGCGTCTACCGGCAAGGAGGATTGTGGCTACCAACAATAAGAAAGGTATAAGACGACAAATGGTGCAGCGAAAACGCTGCACCATTTGTTTTATCTGTTCCACCAATGTTTCCGTTTCGGCACTTCGTGCGAATAGAGGCTGTTGTTTACCTTGTTCCGGATAATCTGTTCGAAGGTCTTGCCTTCTGACAGTATCTGGTAGATCTCGCCCCATTCGGGCAGTCCGCCGATGCCGCGGTCGTCGATGAAGTAGTCCGCTTTTATCTTGCGTGAGAAATGGTTGTTCTTCATGATGTCCTCTTCGGGATAGTCCTTGTTGACAGCATAGAACTCCACACCGCGCTTGCGGCACCACTCGACGGCGTCTTCGAGGCACTTGCCCTCGCGCACTGTCCAGAGAATCAGACGGTGGTGGTCACGGATAAGCATACGGAGCGTCTCCGTGGCGAACGGCAGTTCGGTGCCGATTTCAGGATACTTGTCCTCCACGATAGTGCCGTCGAAATCTACTGCGATAATCATATGCGTGCTGTTTTGGGTTGACAGTCGGAGACTGGCGTTACTATTGTTTTATCGAGTTGTCGTTCTTGTTGGCATAGTGGCTGCTGGTGTAGTTGCCGTAGGAACCGTAGTATCCGTACTTGCCATAGTTGCCGTACTTGCCGTAATGGCCGTATTTCCCGTAGTGACCGTATTTGCCATAGCCGTAGGAGTAGCCGTACTTCTTCTTCGACATGTCTATGCCGTTGATGACAATTGCCATGTTGTTGAGCTTGTGCTCCTCCGCCAGCGAATTGAACATGCTGATGTTGTCCTTCGGAGTATAGTCCGCACGGCACACAGCCACGGTGACGTCTGCCACACGCCCGATTTGCAGGGTGTCGCTCACCAGTCCTACCGGGGCGGTATCGATGAACACGTAGTCGTATTTCTGTCTCAGCATGTCGATGACGGTCTCAAGTTGCTTGCGCACGACGAGCTCTGCCGGGTTCGGCGGAATAGGACCGGCCATCAGCAAGTCGAGGTTGGCGTTGACACCGGAGTTCACTATCTGCGACTGCACGTCCTCTTCCGTCGGGTCAGACAGTGTGAGGAGCGGCGTGATGCCGTGCTTGTGGTCGGAGAGTTGGAAGAGTTCTGCCAGACGGGGCTTGCGTATGTCGAGACCGACGAGCACAACCTTCTTGCCGAGAAGGGCGAAACTGATGGCCAGGTTGGACGTGATGAATGTCTTGCCTTCGCCCGCAATGCTCGATGTAGTCATGACTACCTTGTCGTTCTCCTTCATCATGAACTGCAGGTTGGTACGCATTGCACGGAAGATTTCCTCCATCATGTTGTTCGTGTTCTCATGTACCACAATCTCGCCTCGGGTCTTTGCCGCCTCGTTGGCCACCGCCACGTCGGCGATGATGGGCAGTTTGGTGATGTTGGCAACATCCTCATGTCCCTCGATACGGTACTTGAAGAAGTTGATGAGATATACGATTCCAAACGGAATAGCCAAGCCCAGAACCAGTGCGATGAGGTAGACTATGGAGCGTTTCGGCTTGACCTTGCCCAGAAGAACAGGGTTGTCGATGAGCTTACCCTTGTCGGCTGTTGCGGCAAGTGATATGGAGTTCTCCTCCCGTTTCTGCAGAAGCATGGTGTAAAGTGTGGTCTGCACTTCCTGCTGTCTGCCGATTTGGCTTATCTTGCGCTGCTGTCCCGGCGAGCTGAGAATCTGTCCTTGGTATTTGTTGTATTGCTGCAGAATCTCGTTCTTCTGCAGTTCGAGAGTGCGCTTGGCCTGTGCCATGGCTCTCTTTATGCTGACATGCAGTTCGTCGAGTTGTGATGTGAGCGGCTTGATTGACGGGTTGGACTCGCTTGCAGACTTCAACAGGGAGCTGCGCTCAAGGGCTGTCTTGTTGAAATTATCTATGAGTTTGGTCGTGCTCACGTCGGTAAGGCCGATGTTGGACGGAATTACCTGGTACTTGTTGCTCTCGTCGTCGATGTAGGAACTCAGGTTGTTGATGAGCAGAATCTGCATGTTGGTCTCTATCAACTTCTGGTCGTACTGGTCAGCATTCTTCATTGTTTGTGTCGCCGACATCTCAAACTCAATCATCTTGTTGTCTTTCTTGAAATTCTCTATGGAGCCGTCGGTGTTGCCGAGTTCGGCGCTGAGCATCTCAAGACGCTTGTTGATGAATGTTTCTGTCTTGCGCGCAATCACGTTCTTGTCCTCGTTGGCCTGGCGGTTGTACACGTCTACGAGGCACTCCAGATAGTCGAGAGCCCTGTTCGGATTCTCGTCGTTGAAATTAAGTACCGCAATGGTCGTGGTCTTGCCGCTCTGTGACACATCAAGACTGTTGGCGTAAGCTTTCGCAAGCACTGTCGGCGGAACGATAGTGGCAAACATTGCGCTGCCGTCCTTCATCGAAAAGCCTGCGTTGCGGGTCAGTGTGATTGTGCCGGCTTGCGTCCTTATGCGTGCAGGAAGTTTGGTGAATGTGCGGTCAATCTCTATCGGGTCGTCGTACACAGGGTCTGTATCCTCAGGGATAGGTACGTAGTAAGTGCCTGTGACCTTGTATGTGTTGTCGGAATACTTTATCTTCAGTTGGATAGGTGCCTGGAGAATCTTGAGGCTGTTGGCGTCAAGGTCTACGGTTATGGGCTGCGTCTTGTAGAGCAGACGGTTCTTCACCCTGCCTTTGTTGCGGTAGATGACATAGAGTTTCAGGTCGTTTATCGCTTCTTCGGCTATCAGTGAAGACTTCATTATCTCCATCTCGTTGTCGATACCGGCAGAGTTTGACATTATGCCGAGGTTGGTTGCGGTAGCCAACACGCTCTTCGAGTAGTAGCGGTTCTGGTTTTCTTCGTCCTTGACCAGGATTTTTGCTTCGGTCTTGTATATCGGTGTGGAGTATCTCAGATAGATGAACGCCACGCCAATGCACAGTACTACAGAGGCGACAATCCACTGCCAGTAGAGCAACAGAGTGGTGAAAATGAACTTGAAAGAAAAAGTTGACTCGCTTTCGGCTTCCTGCTCATAGCCCGCTGCGTTATTCTTGTCGTATTCCATATTGGGATGTTTGCTGTTTGTTGTTCGTGTTTTGGTTATCGATTACTGTTGTTTTCCGTTGGCCAAACGGAGGAGATATTTGCCGTAGTCATTCTTTTCCATGGGCTTGGCAACTTCAAGGAGCTTCTCCTTTGTAATCCATCCGCGGTTGTAGGCTATCTCTTCGAGGCATGCGACCTTCAGTCCCTGGCGCTTTTCTATGGCCTCGATGAATGTGCTTGCTTCGGAGAGACTGTCGTGAGTGCCTGTGTCAAGCCATGCAAAACCGCGCTGCAAAGTCTTTACTTTTAAGTCTTTGCGTGACAGATACTCTTGGTTGACGGTGGTAATCTCCAGTTCTCCGCGTGCTGAAGGCTTGATGTTCTTTGCTATTTCGACCACGCTGTTAGGGTAGAAATAGAGACCCACAACGGCATAGTTGCTCTTGGGATTCGCCGGTTTCTCCTCTATACTGAGGCAGTTGCCGTTCTTGTCGAATTCCGCTACGCCGTAACGCTCCGGATCATTGACATAATAGCCGAACACTGTGGCCTTGCCGTCTTGTTCAGCAGCTTTCACACTGTCAGCCAGAAGTCCGGTGAAGCCGCTGCCATAGAAGATGTTGTCGCCGAGGACAAGGCACACGCTGTCATCGCCGATGAACTTGTCGCCAATGATGAAGGCCTGGGCAAGTCCGTCGGGTGACGGCTGTTCGGCATATTCGAACTTCACTCCGAGGTCGCTTCCGTCGCCAAGCAGGCGTCGGAAACCGGGGAGGTCATAAGGTGTGGAGATAATGAGGATTTCCCTAATGCCGGCAAGCATCAATGCTGATACCGGATAGTAAATCATCGGTTTGTCGTATATGGGTATCAACTGTTTGCTGACACCCTTTGTGATAGGATAGAGACGTGTGCCGGAACCGCCGGCTAAGACTATTCCTTTCATATGAAATGTTGTTGCTTGTTATAAGTACATGCAAATACGATGCATATGTGCGGAACGGGAACATGTGTCCGTATTCCGAGCATAGCATATTTTGTGCAAAGATAGTAAAAAAACGTTCAAGAACACGTCTTTTGCCTAAGAAAACTTTGTAAATTGCTGTAATTCTGACGGAAGATATGTTTTGTCGGGATATAATGTTTATCTTTGTGCTGGATAAAAACTGTAAAGATTATGAAAATCAAGACATTTGTATTGTGCGTTATGCTCATTGCCCCTGCGGGAATGGTGGCTCAGACAGGGCAGAACGAGGTTATCAACACCATCATGGCACGCCGTTCGGTGCGCAAATATCAGGACAGACCGGTGGAGCATGCCAAGTTGGAGACCATAGCGAAGTGCGGCATCAATGCCCCTAACGGCATGAACTCGCAGAAATGGGAGGTTCGTGTGGTGGAAGATCCGAAGTTCATAGAGGAGACGACGGCTCTCTTTGTGAAGGACAACCCCGATATGGTGAAGCGTGACAAGAATTTCAGGAACATGTACCGCAATGCTCCAAATATCATCTGCATAGGAACTCCGGGCGGAGAAGCGTCGGTTGACGCCGGCCTGTTGGGTGAAAATGTGATTCTTGCGGCACAGTCTTTGGGACTCGGGACTTGCTGTCTTGGCGGTCCGGTGAGGTATCTCAATACATCGGAAGCGGCGAAACCGTATATCGAAAGACTCGGTTTCTCTGAAGGTTACAAACTCTGCTACATCATCGCTGTGGGCTATCCTGACGAAACGCCGGAGGCTAAGCCGAGGGACGAAAGCAAGATAGTGTTTGTGAAATAGTCTCGTGCGGCGGACGTGTGTTGCCGTTGCTGCCGTCAGGGCGACGGCAGTCGGAAAACAAAAATAGGGGTGATTTCCAAAAGGAATCACCCCTATATATTAATAATGTGTAGTTGTCAAAGACTTATTCGCCTTTTTCCATCTGTGCCTTGAGGGCTGCAAGTACGTTGCTGTCGCCAAGTGATGTACCGCTTGCTATGTTGTTGTTAGCGGGAATCTCTTCGGCCTTCTTTGCTGCGCGTGGCTTGCGTGCCGGCTTGTCTTCCTTCTTGTCTGCCTCGAATATGCGGCTGTGAGAAAGGATGATGCGCTTTGTCTCCTTTACAAACTCGATTACCTTGAACTCGAGCTCCTCTCCAAGCTGAGCCTGTGTGCCGTCTTCCTTGACGAGGTGCTTAGGAGTAGCGAAGCCTTCACCGCCTTCGTTGAGGGTGATGACAGCGCCCTTGTCCATCATTTCGGTAATCTTGCCCGTGTGAACGGAACCCGGAGTGTAGATTGTCTCGTAGGTATCCCAAGGATTCTCCTCCAGTTGCTTGTGGCCGAGAGACAGACGGCGGTTCTCCTTGTCTATCTCAAGAACTACAACGTCGATAGTTGCGCCTACCTGAGTGAACTCAGAAGGATGCTTAACCTTCTTGGTCCAAGAGAGGTCAGAGATGTGGATAAGTCCGTCAACGCCCTCTTCAAGCTCTACGAAGATACCGAAGTTGGTGAAGTTGCGAACCTTTGCAGGATGCTTGCTTCCCTGTGGATACTTCTCCTCGATGTTCTCCCATGGGTCTTCCTTGAGCTGCTTGATGCCGAGAGACATCTTGCGCTCCTCGCGGTCAAGGGTAAGGATGACAGCGTCAACCTCATCTCCTACATGGAGGAAGTCCTGAGCGGTGCGGAGGTGCTGGCTCCATGACATTTCTGAAACATGGATAAGTCCTTCAACGCCAGGTGCAACTTCAACGAATGCGCCGTAGTCTGCGATGACAACAACCTTGCCGTGAATCTTGTCGCCAACAGCCAGGTTCGGATCGAGAGCGTCCCATGGATGCGGGGTGAGCTGCTTCAGACCGAGGGCAATGCGCTTCTTCTCGTTGTCGAAATCAAGGATAACGACATTGATCTTCTGGTCAAGTGTGACAATCTCATGCGGATCGCTGACGCGGCCCCAAGAGAGATCGGTGATATGGATGAGTCCGTCTACGCCGCCAAGGTCAACGAATACACCGTAAGAGGTGATGTTCTTGACAGTACCTTCAAGTACCTGGCCCTTTTCGAGCTTAGACATAATCTCCTTCTTGTGCTCTTCGAGTTCTGCCTCGATGAGTGCCTTGTGAGATACAACGACATTCTTGAACTCCTGATTGATTTTCACAACCTTGAATTCCATGGTCTTGCCGATGAATACATCGTAGTCGCGTATCGGATGAACGTCAATCTGGCTTCCTGGCAAGAATGCCTCTATGCCGAATACGTCTACAATCATACCGCCCTTAGTGCGGCACTTGATGTAACCCTGCACGATTTCGTCAGCTTCGATTGCGGCGTTGATGCGGTCCCAACTCTTGCTGATGCGTGCCTTCTTGTGGGAAAGTGCGAGCTGTCCTTTGCGGTCTTCCTGATTTTCAACGTAAACCTCAACGGTGTCACCGACCTTGAGTTCGGGGTTGTAACGGAACTCTGATGCAGGAATAATGCCGTCGCTCTTGTAGCCAATGTTGACAACAACTTCCTTCTTGTCAATGGAGATGACCGTTCCTTCGACTACTTGGTAATCTGCAATCTTGTTGAGAGTCTCATCGTAGGCTT
>CAVHUR010000027.1:0-20857 GCA_963639575.1 uncultured Spirochaetota bacterium | reverse complement strand
TAGGCTTTCTTCAAGCTTTCCGCATCGGCACCAACGGTCTTGTCGTTCTCAAAGTCATCCCAGTTGAAATCGTCGAGTGGCTTGACGTTTTTGAAATCTGCCATAAAAATTAATAATGTGTTTTGTTTTTAATAAATTTGACTTAATGTTAACTAACTCTATGCTTCTGCCTCCCGTTTTCTGCCGGAAAGACAAAAAGCAACTGCAAAGTTATGGAATTTACGCCGTATATATAGTTGTTCGTGCGTGTAATCTCCTGATGTTTAACTTAGTTTTTAATATTACCAGTCAATACGTTAAAAAACTTTAAGTTTTATGTCGTGAATTGCATGAGCTTGTAGCTGACGACGTTTTTTTTGCTAATTTTGCAGCCGCAAGACGTTTTGTGTGCACTGGTGCATGCAGTTTTAGTCGTGCGCAAACATAATTAAAACTTTTATTTAACACGTATGAATCAATACGAAACCGTTTTCATTTTAACTCCCGTTTTGTCTGATGATCAGATGAAGGAAGCGGTCGCTAAGTTCAAGGCTGTGCTTACAGACAATGGCGCAGAGATTGTGAATGAGGAGATCTGGGGTCTTAAGAAGATGGCTTATGCTATTCAGAAGAAGTCTACAGGTTTCTACAATCTGTTTGAGTTCAAGGCTGAGCCTACAGTAATCGCTAAACTCGAGACAGCGTTCCGCCGTGACGAGAAAGTAATTCGTTTCATCACCGTTAAGCTTGACAAGTATGCTGCTGCTTACGCAGAGAAGCGTCGTGCCAAGTATGCTAAAAAAGAGGAGGCTTAAGCAATGGCAGAAACATCAGAAATTCGTTACTTGACCGCTCCGTCTATTGATGTCAAGAAGAAGAAGTATTGTCGTTTCAAGAAGAGCGGCATAAAGTATATCGACTACAAAGATCCCGAGTTCCTTAAGAAGTTCCTTAATGAGCAGGGCAAGATTCTTCCGCGCCGCATCACAGGTACATCACTCAAGTACCAGCGTCGCGTGGCTACTGCAGTCAAGCGTGCACGCCAGTTGGCTCTGCTTCCATATGTAACCGATTTGATGAAATAAGAAAAGGAGGAAAACACATGGAGATTATACTGAAAGAAGACATAATTGGTCTTGGATACAAGAACGATATAGTAGACGTCAAGAGAGGCTATGGCCGCAACTATCTCATTCCTCAGGGAAAGGGAGTTATCGCTTCGCCATCAGCAAGAAAGGTGCTCGCTGAGAACCTCAAGCAGCAGGCTGCCAAGCTTGCAGCGATAAAGGCGGAGGCAGAGAAGCAGGGCAAGGCTCTCGAAGGTGTGGCTCTGACAATTGCAGCCAAGGTTGCTGCCACTGGCGCAACTTACGGTTCGGTGAACGTTTCAACCGTTGCAGATGCACTGAAGGAGAAAGGCTTCGACATCGACCGCAAGATTATCACGATGAAGGATATCAAGGCTGTCGGCTCTTACGAGGCAACCGTACACTTCCACAAGGAGGTTGAGGTTAAGATTCCTGTAACTGTTGTAGCTGAAAACGCTCCTGTTGCGGCTCCTGCAGAGGAGGCACAGAACGAGACTCCTGAGGTTAAGGAGGAAGCAACTGCTCCTGCAGCAGAATAAATCAGGGTAAGCATTTACCAGGTAAGATATTCCATAGAATCCCGTTCCGCATGTGAGCGGGATTCTTTTTTATTACAAACTATAGATTAGAGACCTTTTATTAGTATATATGGAAATGTCTTGCATTGCAGATGCAAGTTTTTCATTTCTTGTGCATTATCGATATGGTGAACAGTCCCAGAGGATGAAAAGACTGTTTGCGTCTGATAGATTATTAAAGAAGAGATAATTGTAAAAATGAAAATCAAGACAATGGTGATTGGTTTGGCGTTTGTCCTTTTCGGAACAAATGCGTTGGCTGATGCTGGCACGGAGACATGGACAGGAATAGCCCCTGCAACAGCAGTGTCAGGAACGGCAACACAGAAAACGGTTTATTTCTACAATGTAGGCAAGAAGATGTTTCTTGCCCAGGGAGGCAACTGGGGGCAGGAGGCAGTACTGTCGAATGTGGGTATCCCTTACAGTATTGCGGAGAATACCGAATGGAAAAATTTCTATTTCAAACAGACTGACGACGGGAAATATCTGTGTCCGGTAAGTGTGGAAAACAATTCCGCCTATACACTTTATTTCCTGACCGGACATGACACTTCGTATGGTTTTAATTTTACCGAAACGTCAGAAGGTAGCGGACAATATAGAATCAGCTATGACGATGGCAACTATTATATGGTGGGAACATCGGTAGATGGTACAACTGCGGGTGCGGATGAGAATCACCGCATATGCATCATGTCAAAAGATGCACTGTCTTCTGTGAACGACAACTCGGATGTGTGGATGCTCGTGTCGTTGGAGGAGATGGAGAAAAAACTGGTGAATGCAGCAGTTAAGTCCAAGACATTGTTTGAAGACCAGTACGCTTCTTGCTCATATCTTGTCAAAGACCATGACTTCGCACGCAACAATGTGAATGTCGGTTCATGGGTAGGTGTTACCAACGACGGCACAACCCAGATGGTGAACACACAAGGTGAGATGAGCGTGCCGTCAACAACGAACATCCCCAGCATTACCTATTACATAGGCAATGGATATGCCGTAGATGCAGATGCACAGTCTTCTGACGGAGGAAAGTGGACTGCAAACATCTTCGGTAGCGGTACTTTGCAGCAGACAGTGAGCGATATCGCCACCATAGGGTGGTATCAGGTAACCGCAAATGTGGGAACAAGTTCGACCACAGCGGCGGTAAAACTGTTTGCCCAGGCAGGAGATGAGACCGAAACGACAGGTTATGCGGCATCAGCAACCACTGGTACGGTGTTGGCTAACACAGCAAACTTTGTCGATGCGGAATCTCTTGTTAACGAGACTACTAGCCAGTTGTCGGTAAAGGTGTTTGTAGGCAAGGATTCGGAAGGTAATATCAAACCCCTCACATTTGGAGTTAAAGTGAGTGATGCCCCCGCAAACGCATGGACATGTATGGACAATTTCACTCTTACATATCTCGGCGCACTGCGTAACAAGGTGGTTCTTGACGAAGACAAGGACGACATCAGTTACATGAACACACAGAATGATGAGGTGGCAAAGTCTGGCCAATCGACGATGTTCCTGCACCGCACGCTCAAGGCTGGACAGTGGAACTCCATCGTGTTGCCGTTTTCCATAAGTGCAGATGTGATTAAACTCGTCTTTGGAGAGAATACGAAGATTTCCAAATTGGCAGGAGCTACAGACGAGGAACATCCCTATTGGATAAACTTCACAGACTGCACATCCGATGGTATCGAGGCAGGCAAACTCTATGTCATTAATCCTGAAAAGGTGACTTGCAACTCTACTGGCGGTAACATCACAAGTTCTGCCGACGGAAACATAACTTTGGGTAAAGGCACATACTATGCCCTTGACGGCAATTACGGTCAAGATGCGGCCTATGAGGCAAGTGTGACCGGCAACAATGGGGCGGAAGTGTATAACACTAACGGCCAGGTGACCTTTATTGGCACATATACCAAGCAGCAAAATGTCATTCCTGTGCACTCGTACTACCTGAGTGGGGAAAACTGGAAATACAATACCGCTAAGCCCAGCCATGCCAAAGGTTTCCGCGGTTGGCTTCAGTCATCCGTAACAAACTCAGAAACCAAACCTTATATGATAGCTGTCAACGGTGTCGCTGCCATGGATGAAACCGATGGAATACAAGGTATAACAGGCGAAAAGACAAATGTCGACATATACGACATTACAGGTAAGCTCGTGAAAGCAAACGCTTCGTCTGCCGAAGGCTTGAAGAGCGGTGTGTATATTGCCGGTGGCAAGAAGATTGTCATAAAGTAACAGTAAGTAACAATATATGATTGAAACGGATATGAAGAAAATATATATACAACCGGCAGTAAGCGTTGTCGCAGTTGAAACGAATTGTGAGCTTCTCGGTGCATCAGGTATTGTGAACGACAACACAAACAGTAAAGTAGTGGAAAGTGACGGTGACGACTGGGCGGATTAATCAAGTTTGCCCCAATTGCTCCTGATGGAGAATGGAGCCGTAGTGAAATATTAAGGCTGAACCTCGGTTTTGGGGTTCAGCCTTGTTGTTTTCAGTTTGTCGTCATCAGTTGTGTGCGCTACTGTCAACGCCGATTCCGAAAAGGGCGAAATCCGCTCTTGTCGGATCATCGGGAAATACTTCTCTCATCGTTTCCGTAAGATGCATCGCCGCCGACATGCTTCCCGTGCGGCAGTTTGTCAGCCCTAATCTGGCTGCTTCCTGCAATACGTGGGTGTCAAGAGGTATAATCAGCGTCGACTTGTCTATTTGACGGCTCCACAGTCCGAGGTCTACAGGGGAGTTGTCGCGTGTCATCCAACGCAGAAACATACACACTCGCTTACAGGCAGAGGCCGTATTCTTCGGTATGAGGTCGGATGCTTTGTGTTCGGAGAAATGGTTTGTTATGAGCCTGACGGCATCTATGCCAGTGTGGACATCTGCTTGCTCCATCCAGTTGAGCATACTGCCGTATTCGGAAAATATGCCGTTGACGACAACAAGAAACCGTCTCACCATGCGATTGGTGTGCAGACGGTAGAAACAATCGTCATTGTCGGGTGGCAATATCCCCCTTTCTGCACTTTCGAGCAACGTTTCAATTTTCGGAATAAACTGCTTCCTGTTGCCGTAACTGAGTGCGGCGGCAATGAATGCAGCACGTTCTTGGTCACTCGGAACAGAGTAACGGTGCATGAACTGCGACGGATCGGCAGCAATAAACTCCCCCGTTTCGTACCGGTTGGCGAGGTCAACGAGATGCGATTTCAGTTTTTCGTCCATTCGGTTACCGCCGTTTCTTGTTCTTCGGAGCAAAGTTCGGGTTGTAAGAACTGCGTTTCTTCTCCTTGCCCTGCCTTGGTTGTTCGTTGCGTCGCGCAGTGTCTCGGTGACTGTGGCTTTCCCTCTCGTAAGGCATAGCCTGATGTGGGTAGAGTTTTTTCAGCAAGTCCAGTCGCCCCATACGTTTCAGTTCACGCTCGATAAGCGGTCTCTCCTCCGGTTTGTACCAGAAGAAGAACTGCCTCTGTGCCTGTTTGTCCTTTGGCGATTTCGCTGAGAATACAGGTTCGAGAGTGTATGGGTCATAGCCTGTATACCATGTCTCGGTGGACACAGTCATAGGTGTAGGGGTGAAATCCTGTACTTGTTCCAGATGAAAATCCAGTCCCTTGGTGATCGCCGCCAGCTCAGCCATGTCCTCAGCATGGCATCCCGGATGACTGCTAATGAAGTATGGGATGATTTGCTGGTTAAGATGCTCCTTGCGGTTAATGTCGTCAAAGATGCGCTTAAACTCCTCAAACTGCCGGAAAGGCGGCTTTCTCATATAGTGCAGCACCTTGTCGGAAGTGTGTTCCGGGGCCACTTTCAGTCTTCCGGACACATGATATTTGATGAGCTCACGTGCATATTGCATGGAAACCTCGTTGATCTTCTCGTCCTTTTGCTTGTGTAGGATGAGGTCATAGCGCACTCCGGAGCCGATGAAACTCTTCTTTATCCCCGGCAAGGCATCCACTGCATGATATATGTCGAGCAGTGCGGAGTGGTCGGTATTAAGGTTCGGGCACACCTGAGGGTTGGCGCATGATGGACGCTTGCACACTTCGCACGCTTTCGGATTACGCCCGTGCATACCGTACATGTTGGCGGAAGGTCCGCCAAGGTCGCTTAGGTATCCTTTGAAATCCGGCATCTCGACAATCTGTTTCACCTCACGCAGTATGCTTTCTTTGGATCTGCACACGACAAACTTGCCCTGATGAGCGGAGATAGTGCAGAAAGCGCAACCGCCGAAACAGCCTCTGTGAAGATTCACGGAGAACTTTATCATGTCATAGGCGGGAATTTTCTTGCCTTTGTATTTCGGGTGTGGCAGTCGTGTATAAGGCAAATCGAACGATGCGTCAAGTTCTTCCGTAGTCAGAGGAGGGTAGGGAGGGTTCACCACAACGTACTTACCATCGACTTCCTGGATAAGTCTTTGTGCATGCATCTTGTTGGATTCCTCTTCTACATGACGGAAATTGTCGGCTTGGAACTTCTTGTTCTTCAGACAATCTTCATGCGAATGCAGCACTATGTCCTTGTCAGTTATTCCCCCTGGAATATCCTTTTCCTCACATAAGAATACGGTTTGTGGGATATCCTTGATATCTTCAATGGGACGACAGTCGGCTATAGCGTCGGCAACGGCAATGATAACTTTCTCTCCCATGCCGTAGGTTATCATGTCAGCACCCGAGTCGCACAAGATGCACTTCATCAGTTTGTCCTGCCAGTAGTCATAGTGTGTGACACGGCGAAGGCTCGCCTCTATGCCGCCAAGTATTACCGGCACGTCAGGGAACAGTTCTTTCAGAATCTTCGTGTACACTATGCTCGGATAGTCAGGACGCAATCCTGCCTGTCCGTTGGGCGAATAAGCGTCGTCATGACGTATCCTCCGTGCTGCGGTATATTTGTTCACCATGGAATCCATGGCACCGGGCGATATCCCGAAAAACAGTCTTGGCCGTCCGAGTTTTTTGAAATCGCGGTAGTCACCATGCCAATCGGGTTGTGGAACAATGGCCACACGGTAGCCGGCAGCTTCGAGAATGCGGCCTATGACAGCCGCTCCGAACGACGGATGATCCACATATGCGTCACCGGAGAACAGGATTACGTCAAGTTCATCCCATCCCCGCAGTTCACATTCTTTCTTTGTTGTCGGCAGAAAATCAGTAAGGCGGTATTCCATTAAGCCTTGTCTCCGTCTGTGTCTTCCCCTGCCGCAGACAGCATCTGCTCGGAAGAGAAACCGTCAATATCCAGTTCCTTGCCGTCATTAAAACTGATATAGAGAAGCATGAGGTTGCGTAGACCAAGTGCTTTCATGTCTCTGTGATAGATGACATCAAAGCAAAGGTCAAGCAAGTCCTTGTCTGCGTTCTTTCCTGTTTCGAGGAGTGCGCGGACATTATAGCGCAGTTTCTCGAGTGTGGTGTCGTCCACATATCCATCGCAACCTACGAGATTGTGGAACAAGGAGTATTCCTTTATCGTTTCAAGGTGTTTCTCTGTCACTTCAATGTAGCGGCTTCCTTTTTCGTTAGCTTTAATTTCCATGTTTCAACAGTTTGGGTTATCAGTTATTTTATAAGATATGCAATGATTCCTTGCATTATTTTGTCTTTCGTGTTATTGTCCTTTATACATTCAAAGGGAAATCCCATGGCGAAACACGTATAGGTGTCTCTGAACCCCACAGCGGCGCTTGTCCCGTCGGAATATTGCATTGCGCAGATGCCTTTCCCTGCAGGTGACAGGACTTCGGCGTGTGGCGCAGCGTAGTGTTTGGGATTGAATGCCCTGTATATGTCGTATTTCATGCCAAGTCCCGCCACGTTTTCGCCGACATTGTCTGTCGTTGTCGTGACATAGTTGGCCTTGAACAGTCTGTTCATAAAGTCGGTCTCGTCTGGCGACAGCATATCGCTTCCGATGAATGAACCGCTTGCCAGTATTGCACCGCCTTGGCGTGCATAGTCCTCTATCTGTGTTCTGAGAGCCGTGGAGAATGTCTTGTAGTGGATGCCGAGTTGTCCGTCGTCTTTCTGAAGTCCGAATGCGAGGTCTATCATGGCATATTTGCGAAAATCCACTTTCTGCTTGTTGACGGCTGACAGTGATGCGCTCACCACGGTGTACCTGCCGGTAGACGCTATTGCACGCACGTGGTCAACGCTGTAATTGAAATCATTTCCTGCTATAAACTTGCCTTCCAACTCGTTGCCGCTAAATCCTAAGCCGCGCTCGTCAGTCCCTCCCATGGCGCATTTGTCAAAATTGAGTTGCTTGCCACACCAGCCTGCATAAAGCCCGCGCTGTACTCCTTCGTCCCTTGCGAGGTCGAATCCCTGCATCGAGTCATTGTCTATGATATACGGAGCGGCCAGTCTCTCGAAACCGTTGACGACAAGAATCTCGCCCGACGGATTGTCTGCGATATACACGGATAGCGTTTCTGTGGCGAAACTCTCGCCTCCGCCATTGCAGGCAGTTATCTTGAAACTGTATTGCACGCCTGGTTTCAGTCGCATGGTGGCTGTTGTTGACTCCACATTCTGTCCGTTGTCGAATCCGTTGTCACCTATGGCAGTATATATATTATAAGATGTGGGAGCGGATGTAGGCTCACTTGAGTCGACCACCCCTGTCCAGTTTAGCGTGATTTTGTTGTTTTCAGAAGTCTCAATACGGAAGTCTATAGGGGCAAGAGGTTCCACTACGTACTTCTTGCCATGCTGTTCGCAGATATATTTCAGTATGGTTTTATAGACGCTTCGGGCGATTGTGAACTTGCCGTAGGGATGTTGGGCAATCTTCATGTCGGGAAAACTCTGGTGCGAAAGGGTCTCCAGAATAGCCGACGGCACCTCGGGCAGTCTGGTTTCCGAGTAGTTTCTGTCCCATAGATAGCGTTTCCCCCATGTGCCGAACGTGCGTGTCATGTCGGTGTTGATGTTGTCGAGCAGTTGCGATGCCAGGTCAAGCGATGTCAGTCGGGATATTCCGCTTGACAACAGGCCGTCGTTGAAGTCGGTTGTCGCTATGGCGAGTGAACCGAAAACACTCTTCCCGTCATTATGATAACCGGCATCGCTGTGTATGGCAAGTGACAATTCGAGGGGAACGCCCATTCCTTCCAGCGTCGGAACGTAGCATGAGCCGCCTCCAAGCCAGTTTGTCATCAACGAGCGGACATTGATGTCGTCACCATAGTCATTTTCTCCCATCTTGTCACTGTACACGGAGTAGGGCGCTCCTGCCCATTGTCCGTAGTAGCGTGCGCCCTCAAGGCAACGCGGCATGCCGCTTACGCTGTCTCCTCGGCGTATGTTTCCCATGCCGCCGCCGAATCTGACGGCATCAGCACCGATGTGCCCTTTGTGCCTTGAGGCGGTAGACAGTATGACACAATTGTTCTTCGAGAAATCGCCTGCCGGAGTTGCGCCGAAATCAAACGTCCCGAGATATACCCAAGTGGAGTATCCTATCTGTTGGTTTACCGTGAATTCGGTCTGCATGCCTTTATGGCATACTATGTAATGCACGTCGTCCACGGCATCTTCAAGCTGGGGATAACTGACGTAAACGGCATATCTTCCGGCCTCGCTTATATGTGGAGTGTAGTATATGAATGATGATTTCTTGGGTTTGTCGGTCTCTATGGCAATGGCCGAGCCGGCACGAAACGGGTTCTCATCGTCGTGATACTCACCCTCATGCACCTTGAATCCGGTCACGGAATGCCACTCGTCTGCCTGGTTGATGAATGTTGAACCCACCGGCAACGAATAGTCGTTGTCTACAATAATCTCGTTTCGCTGCCAGTCACGTTCGCGTGGAGTAAACACGCACGCTCCGGCATTCTCCAGCATCGGTATCAGGTATGGCACGACAATGGTCTGCGTGAACAGGTCCTCGTTGGTGCAGAACATATTGGGACGCTGCCATTTCCACTTCTCTTTTTCTATGTCGTAGTATCTGCCGTGACTTGCCCACAGGGAAATGTGCCTGCCTTCAAGACCGTTTTTTATCTTGTGCGGGCGTGATATGTTGCAAGTCCATGGCGCAATGTCACTGTCTATGTTGCCCCATGCGTTTTTCATGTGCAGCGCAGTCTGGGCGTTGGCGCACGGAAAAGCCTGTATCAACAGTGCCGTTACAGATGCTATGAGTGAAGTGAATTTCAATTTTCCGTGTCTCCTATGGTGAACTTCTCGGGGTGTTTGCCTTTGAAATCCTTGAAGTAAAGTTTTATTTCTTTCATGTCCTGCTCTATATCGCCGGTAGGGTAGACCGTTTTTGTACACCGTATGAGTTTCTTCTCGTAGTCCAGTCCGTACAGGAGAATGGGAATACCGGCGTTCAGGGCAATATAGTAGAAACCTTTTTTCCAGTTGGGGTTTAGCGAACGCGTTCCTTCCGGGGTTATCGTCAGGCGGAAATCACGTCTTTGCTTGGCTATAGCTGCCAGTTGTTCAGTGAGGTGGGTTTTC
Source organism: uncultured Spirochaetota bacterium (assembly GCA_963639575.1). GTDB lineage: Bacteria > Bacteroidota > Bacteroidia > Bacteroidales > Bacteroidaceae > Prevotella. The sequence goes on along the minus strand of CAVHUR010000027.1, from coordinate 10,692 downwards.
TTCGACCTGTTCACTGGGATGCCGCCTATGCGTCTGGCGAGTATGCCGAGCGGCCAGAAAAACCACTCTTTCTTCATGAGGAAGTTGGATTTCATGTTCTCCGCCCTCATGTATAACTGCCCTATAAAGAAGTCAATATTGCTTGTGTGCGGTGCAAGGCATATTATGAACTTGTCGGGATGCTCCTGGGTGACTTCCTTTTTCCATTTCATCACGTCATAGAGCATCCACTTGCTGAATTTCTTTAGAACCATGCTTCCTATGCCAGTGCCTTGATGTTGTTCCTTATTTCCTCAGCCTGTTTCATGAAGTCTTTCCACAAAACCTGATAGTACACTTTCTTGCTTAACCCTGGCTCCGGATAAGAAACCCTCTTAATGAACTCGTTGTGCGTCTTGAGAATGGAGGTGATGATGTCGTCCACCTGCTTCAGGTCTTCTTCGTGCACGTCCAGATAAGCGGCTACGCACTCGGCGAACATCTCGCTTCCGTATTCGTTTATCTTCTTCTTGAGCAATCTTTTGTTAGCCATAAATCTTGAATATTATGTGTTTCAACTTTATGCAAAGGTAATCTTTTATTTCAGTATCACCAAGAAAACCATTCGTTTCTCGTCACTTTGTTTTGCCATTGTCGTTGTCCGTGAAGGCGCTTCCGGAGTTTGATGAAACCAAGCCGCACTCGTGGGTTGCGAAAAGTAGGTGTTCCAATTTCTCGATTGAAAATTTGTTCATTTCACATTATGTTCTTATCTTTGCATAGGAATACAGAAAGTAACACATATAAACATTTAATCCGAAAGCCTATAGACCGACATTTACTTAAGAAAAACAATTAAGGAAATGATGAATCCCAATGAGATGACCGACGAACAGTTGGCCATTGCTTACATGAAAGGAGAGGACAAGGCTTTTGATACGTTACTTTCGAGGAATCAGAAAAAGCTTTATTCGTATATTATGTTCGTGGTTCGCGACAACAATATTGCCGACGATGTGTTCCAGGAAACATTCGTTAAGGTGATAACAAGGTTGCGTACGGGCGCTTATGCCACTTCCGGCAAGTTCTCCGCATGGCTCATGCGTATCGCCCACAACATAATAATAGATATGTATAGAAGCCAGAAACACGACGGCATAATAGAACCTACCACCGACAACGACCTGTCGAATGTCGCCGCTGCAGGGCTGCTTGACGACAACATAGAGAACCGTTTCGTACTGGAACAAAACCTTCAGGAGGCCAAGAAACTCATGGAGGCACTCCCCCCGACACAGCGTGAAGTGGTGTTTATGCGGTTCTATCAGCAGATGTCATTCAAGGAAATAGCCGAGACGACGGGCATGAGCATCAACACTGCACTTGGCCGCATGCGCTATGCAGTGCTGAATATGCGCCGCATGGCAAACGCTTATCAGATGGCAATCTGATGTAGCTGCCGTATTACTTCTATCGGATTGTCCGCCTTGAATATGTAGTTGCCGCAGACAATGGCGTCGGCGCCTGCCGCCACCAGTTCTCTTGCTATCTCTCCGTTGATGCCTCCGTCCACTTGGATGAGGGCTTTGCTTCCGCAGTCGTGGAGCATTCGGCGGAGTTCCGCCACCTTTTCCGTAGAACCGTTTATGAATTTCTGGCCGGAAAAACCGGGGTTCACGCTCATCACGAGAATCATGTCCGCCTCATTCAGGACAGGTGTCACTTTCTCCAATGGGGTCGCAGGGTTGAGCGCAATGCCGGCTTTCATCCCCGCGCTGTGTATGTCGCGCACCACTTTGTGCAAGTCTTCGCACACCTCGGCATGCACAGTCATCATCATGACACCGAGTTCAGCAGTGCGCTGAATGTACTTTTCGGGGTGCACAATCATGAAGTGCGCATCCAGTTTCTTGTTGCAACATCCTGCCACAGCCTTGATGACGGGAAATCCAAAGGATATGTTCGGGACAAAAACGCCGTCCATGACATCCAGATGAAGCCATTCTGCATCACTGTTGTTGATGATGTCGATATCTTTTTCCAGGTTTGCAAAGTCTGCGGAAAGCAGTGAGGGGGATATGATTACAGCCATTTTTGATGATTCTGAATTTTATTTGTCATTGCCGTCCGTTGTGGTGCGGAACGGCATGTTGTCAACTGAAACGCAATGTTCTCTTTTCTTCGGGGATGTTTCTGCACGGAAAACTGCGGGCGATAGTGCGCAGTATGTGCAGCGTTAGTTCAGACGGCTGATAGTCATTTGGGGTAAAATAATTCATAGGCAGTGCATTTTTGTTTTCTTTGTAACGGAAAACGCTTTTGGGGGTGTTATTATTGTGTAGACAAGAATCTTTTTGTTGGGCATTTAGGTTAAAACGTCTTAAAATTCAGTACAAAGGCGTTGACATTGCGGTTTATACGGAATTTAAGCAGTAACTTTGCGCCCGAATGTTCTGTTCAGGCTCGAACAAGAGGCTGCCAAAAGGGTTGCCCGCCTGCCGGAGATAACGCTATATTTAATAAAATGTACGCAATTGTAGACATGAAAGGTCAGCAGTTCAAGGTAGAACAGGGTCAGAAGCTCTTCGTTCACCATATTCAGAACTCAGAGGCCGGTCAGACTGTAGAGTTTGACAAGGTACTGCTCGTCGACAAAGACGGTGCAGTCACAGTTGGTGCGCCTACTGTAGAAGGTGCCAAAGTAGTAGTTGAGGTCGTGAATCCCATGGTTAAGGGTGACAAGGTGATCGTTTTCAAGATGAAGCGTCGTAAGGACGCACGCAAGCGCAACGGTCATCGCGAGCAGTTCACGCAGGTTGAAGTAAAATCCATAATCGGTTAAGGAGGAATTAGCAATGGCACATAAGAAAGGTGTAGGTAGTTCTAAGAACGGTCGTGAATCGGCTTCACAGCGACTGGGAGTCAAGATTTTCGGTGGCGAGAAGGTCATAGCAGGCAACATCATCGTGCGTCAGCGTGGTAACAAGCACTTCCCCGGCAACGGCGTTGCTCAGGGCAAGGACGACACACTCTATGCTCTTATTGATGGAACTGTGAATTTCCACAAGGGTAAATTCGACAAGAGCGTTGTCTCAGTTATACCTGCCACAGAGTCATAACACAACAAACAAAAACTTATTCCAAACAAACACATTAGTCCCTGTTTCTCTTTGAGAGACGGGGATTAATGCTTTTATACGGTTGGTATATGGGAATGGTGCACGCTATGCGCAATTCCTGTGTGTGTAATATTCGGATGTGGAGTGGGTGATGCAAGTCTCCTACATATATAATAAGGTGTCGGGTGTATGTAGGGTAGTAGAAAAAGAGCGGTAAGCGGGGCTCGAACCCGTGACCTTCGGCTTGGGAAGCCAATGCTCTACCAACTGAGCTATTACCGCACTCGCGAAACAAATAACCCTGAGGATTATGAGCCGATAATGGGACTCGAACCCATGACCTACGCATTACGAATGCGTTGCTCTACCAACTGAGCCATATCGGCATTTTCGCGCATTTCCTGTGTTTAGGGGTTGCAACACCGTCTGTCGTGGATTGCCGCAGCCTTTTTCGTGCCGAAAACCGATGCAAAGTTACGACATTTTTTCATAACTGCAAAAAAAGACATATAGAAATATTACAAATCCGAAAATGTAATCTTGACATTGCAAATTTGCCTATAAAAGTTTTGTAAATATTCCATTTTTATATAAATTTGCGGCTATTATTAAATGTAATAACCTAGATATATAAATGGACAAGAAAAGAGTTTATACCTTCGGAAATGGGAAAGCGGAAGGTAATGCGCAGATGCGCGAGGCTCTCGGCGGTAAAGGCGCGAACCTTGCCGAGATGAACCTAATCGGTGTACCAGTGCCTCCTGGTTTTACAATTACTACTGACACATGCAACGAATACTACTCTGTAGGACAGGAAAAAATCGTTGAGATTCTCAAGGACGATGTAGAAGCTGCTGTTAAGCATGTCGAAACGCTCATGAACAGCAAGTTCGGCTCTGTGGAGAACCCTCTTCTTGTTTCGGTCCGCTCGGGTGCAAGGGCTTCCATGCCTGGCATGATGGACACCATCCTCAACCTCGGTCTGAACGACGAGGTGGCTGAAGGCATGGTGAAAAAGACCAACAATCCTCATTTCGTCTATGATTCCTACCGCCGTTTTGTACAGATGTACGGCGATGTAGTGCTGGGTATGAAGCCTGTAAACAAGGAAGACATTGACCCGTTTGAGGCTATCATAGAAAAGGTGAAGGAAGAGCAGGGCGTCGTTCTCGACAAAGATCTGTCTGTAGAGTCACTGAAAAAGCTTGTCGGACTCTTCAAGGCAGCCATCAAGGAACAGACTGGCAGCGACTTCCCGACTGACCCGATGGAGCAGTTGTGGGGCGCTATCTGTGCCGTGTTCCGCAGCTGGATGAACGAGCGCGCTATCCTCTACCGCAAGATGGAGGGCATTCCCGACGAGTGGGGAACGGCAGTTTCCGTCATGGCAATGGTCTTCGGAAACATGGGCGACACCTCCGCTACCGGCGTATGCTTCTCGCGTGATGCCGGAAACGGTGAAAATGTGTTCAACGGCGAGTATCTCGTCAATGCGCAGGGCGAAGATGTCGTAGCGGGAATCCGCACTCCGCAGCAGATAACAAAGCTCGGTTCGCAGCGTTGGGCGGAGCGCGCAGGCATCTCGGAAGAGGAGCGTGTGAGCAAGTATCCGTCCATGGAAGAGGCGATGCCCGAGATTTACAAGGAGCTCGACGGCATACAGACCAAACTCGAGAACCACTATCACGACATGCAGGATATGGAGTTTACCGTTCAGGAGGGCAAACTCTGGTTCCTCCAGACGCGTAACGGCAAGCGCACAGGTACTGCCATGGTGAAGATAGCAATGGATCTTCTGAAGGAAGGTCTCATTGACGAGAAGACGGCAGTGCTGCGTTGCGAGCCCCAGAAACTCGATGAACTGCTCCACCCGGTATTCGACAAGCTCGCACTCTCAAAGGCCAAGGTCATCACACAGGGACTTCCTGCGTCTCCGGGCGCCGCTTGCGGTCAGATAGTGTTCCATGCCGACGATGCGGAAGCATGGCATGCCAATGGCCACAAGGTGATAATGGTGCGTATCGAGACGTCACCAGAAGACCTTGCAGGTATGGCTTCGGCAGAGGGAATCCTCACTGCACGCGGCGGAATGACGTCACATGCGGCTGTCGTGGCACGCGGCATGGGCAAGTGCTGCGTATCAGGTGCCGGCAGCATCAATGTCAACTACAAGACGAAGACTGTCGAAATCGACGGCGTCACATACAAGGAGGGCGACTACATCTCGCTCAACGGCTCTACCGGTCAGGTGTATGCCGGCGAGATACAGACCAAGGCTGCCGAACTGTCGGGCGACTTCAAGGAACTGATGGACCTCTGCGACAAGTACACGAAGATGGAAGTGCGCACCAATGCCGACACTCCGCACGATGCTGAAGTGGCACGCGCATTCGGCGCAAAGGGCATCGGCCTGACACGTACGGAGCACATGTTCTTCGACGACCAGAAGATTGTGGCAATGCGCGAGATGATTCTTGCACGCACATCGGAGGGTCGTGAGAAAGCCCTTGCCAAACTGTTGCCTTACCAGAAGGCTGACTTCTACGGCATACTCAAGGCTATGGACGGACTGCACGTCAACATCCGTCTGCTCGATCCGCCGCTCCACGAGTTCGTGCCGCACGATGCAGCCGGACAGGAGACCATGGCGAAGGAAATGGGAGTGCCCGTAGAGGAAATCAAGCGCCGTGTTGACTCGCTCGCGGAGAACAATCCTATGCTCGGTCACCGTGGCTGCCGCCTCGGCATAACATTCCCGGAGATTACCGCAATGCAGACCCGCGCCATCCTCGGAGCTGCGTGCCAGCTGAAGAAGGAAGGCTTCGACCCGCATCCGGAGATTATGGTTCCGCTTATCGGCATACTCTATGAGTTGAAGCAACAGAAGGAGGTAATCCTCAAGACTGCCGAAGAGGTGTTCGCCGAGGAGGGTGTCAGACTCGACTTTGAGATTGGCACGATGATCGAGACACCGCGTGCAGCCCTCACTGCCGACAAGATTGCCACCGAGGCAGAGTATTTCTCATTCGGTACGAACGACCTCACGCAGATGACATTCGGCTATTCGCGCGATGACATAGCAAGCTTCCTCCCGGTTTATCTGGAGCAGAAGATACTCAAGGTAGACCCGTTCCAGGTGCTCGACCAGAACGGTGTGGGCCAGCTGATCAAGATGGCTGTGGAGAACGGACGCAAGGTTCGCCCGACACTCCGCACCGGTATCTGCGGCGAACACGGCGGTGAACCGTCGTCGGTCAAGTTCTGTGCAAAGGTAGGAATGAACTATGCGTCATGCTCGCCGTTCCGTGTGCCTATCGCAAGACTTGCTGCCGCGCAGGCTGCTATCGAGGAATAACAATCTCTCTCAGTGATATACGCAAGACTGCAAGCGCCCTCGCATTGGGCGGCTTGCAGTCTTTTTTGTTTTCATGTAGTAGTTGCAGCGTCCTCGCTGCAACCTTCATGCAATCCAAAAGTCTTGTGTGAGGTCAACGCGGGGACGCATCGACTACTATGGTTAGGGGTGTGATTGGACGTTATATAGTAGTTGCAGCGTCCTCGCTGCAACCTGTTTGTGGTCTTGAAACTATTCGTTTGTGGGGCGAAAGCGGTGTTTGGGTGGGCGAACCACGACCGTGGTTCGGTCGGTTGACGGTCGTGAGCAGATCGGATGACGGTCGTGGTTCGATCGGTTGACGGTCGTGAGCAGATCGGATGACGGTCGTGGTTCGACCGGTTGACGGTCGTGGGCAGGTGACACGAAGGGTGTTTTCGGGGAGGAAGAAGGGTGGTGTGGGGTGACGTGGAAACCGTTTTCGGACGGAAGTCTGGTATCTCGGATTTTATTTGTACTTTTGTTTCGCCGTTCCGTTTGCGGCTTGTCGCTGACTACGATAGGGGGACAGACGGAGTGGGAGAGACGTCGGTGCGCATGGCGGACTGGACGCATAAGACTGGAAAACGGAATGTGGAAACAGGGTATGCAGAAGATAACGGATATGAATATGGATATGAAGGATGCACTGCGGAGTGCAATCGCGGTGAGACATAGCGTAAGGAATTATAAACCAGAGCCGTTGGCGGCTGACGTGGTAGCGGCGCTTGAAGAGGAAATAGAGCGTTGCAACCGTGAGGGAGACCTCCGCATACGCCTTGTGACAGGCGAGCCGAAGGCGTTCAAGGGGTTGGCTTCGTACGGGAAATTCACCGGTGTAGAGAACTATCTCGTGATGGCAGGCCCGGGAAAGGAGTGGCTTTCGGGGCGTGTGGGCTACTATGGCGAGCGCATAGTGCTGTTTGCGCAGAGCCTCGGGGTGAACAGCTGTTGGGTGGGACTGACCTATCGCCGTGTGGGCGATGCTTTCCGGTTGGACGGCGACGAGCGTGTGGCTTGCGTCATAGCCCTCGGTTATGGCGTTACACAGGGTGTGGCGCGCAAGAGCAAGAGCGTGGAGAAGGTGAGCAATGTGGGCGCTGATTCACCGGAATGGTTCGTGCGCGGTGTCGAAGCGGCGCTGCTTGCACCCACAGCCACCAATCAGCAGAAGTTCTTTCTGGAGTTGACCGGCGAGAAAACTGCCGACGGGAAACCTGTGGTCGACGCCCGCAGGGTGTTTTCGCTGATAGGCTACACGCGCATGGATATGGGTATCGTGCGGCAGCACTTCGAACTTGCCGCCGGAACTGACAATTTCGCATGGAAGCGTCCGCTGGAGTAGGCTGACGCAAACGCCGTCGGGGCGGGATGCGCCTATAGTAATAAGGTGTGCTGGCAGATGCTGTCTGTTTGGCACACCTTTTGTTGTATGTAGGCTGAGCCTGCATGAAAAAGGCCCGCTTAACGGAAAAGACAAATAAAAACATACGATTATGAGTAAAGGCAACATTGGGGTTACAACCGAAAACATATTCCCCGTCATCAAAAAATTCCTCTATAGTGACCATGAGATATTTCTCCGCGAGATGGTGTCGAACGCCGTCGACGCGACGCAGAAGATGAAGACCCTCGCCGAAAAGGGCGATTTCAAGGGCGAACTGGGCGACTTGACGGTGCGTGTGGCACTCGACGAGAAAGCCAAGACCATCACCATCAGCGACCACGGAATAGGCATGACCGCCGAGGAAATAGACAAATACATCAACCAGATAGCCTTTTCGGGCGTGACGGACTTCCTCGACAAGTACAAGGACAATGCCAACGCGATAATCGGTCACTTCGGACTGGGATTCTATTCGAGTTTCATGGTGAGCGACAAAGTGGAGATTGTGACGCGCTCCTACAAGGAAGGCGCTGAGGCGCAGCACTGGACCTGCGACGGCAGTCCGGAGTTTGAACTCGACAAGGCGGAGCGTGCAGAGCGCGGAACGGACATCATCCTCCACATCTCTGACGACTGCAAGGAGTTCCTCGACAAGGTGAAGATAGGCGAATTGCTCAACAAATACTGCAAGTTCATGGCCGTTCCGGTGGCTTTCGGCAAGGAAACGGAATGGAAAGACGGCAAGCAGGTGGACACTGAAAAGGACAACGTGATAAACAGTGTGGAGCCTCTGTGGACGAAAACTCCGTCGACGCTGAAGGACGAAGACTACAAGAACTTCTACCGCACGCTCTATCCGATGTCGGACGAGCCGCTGTTTTGGATTCACCTCAACGTGGACTATCCGTTCAATCTCACCGGTATTCTGTACTTCCCGCGCATAAAATCCAACATCGAACTGCAGCGCAACAAGATCCAACTCTACTGTAACCAGGTCTTTGTGACCGATCAGGTGGAGGGCATAGTACCTGAGTTCCTCACCTTGCTGCACGGTGTCATCGATTCACCGGACATTCCTCTCAACGTGAGCCGTTCCTATCTGCAGAGCGATGCCAATGTGAAGAAGATATCGACATACATCACCAAGAAGGTGGCAGACAGGCTCAAGGCGATCTTCAACGAAAACCGCAAGGAGTATGAGGAGAAGTGGGACAGTCTGAAACTGTTCATCCACTACGGTCTGTTGTCGCAGCAGGATTTCTATGACCGTGCCAAGGACTTCGCCCTGTTCAAGGATGTTGACGGCAAGATGTACACCTATGACGAGTACAACAAGCTGATCAAGGACACCCAGAAGGACAAGGACGGCAACCTGGTGTACCTCTATGCCACCGACAAAGAGGAGCAGTACAGCTACATAGAGAGTGCCCGCCAGAAGGGATACTCGGTGTTGCTGTTTGACGGAGAGCTGGATGTGCCGTGCGTGTCGCTCTATGAGCAGAAGTTCGACAAGTGCCGTTTCAGCCGTGTAGATGCCGACACGATAGACCGACTGATACCGAAGGAGGACAAACACAGTACGAATCTGACGGCAGAAGAGACTGACAATTTGTCTCAAGTGTTCAAGACACAACTGCCAAAACTGGAGAAGACCGAGTTCCAAGTGGAGGTGCAGCCGCTCGGCGAGGGCGAAATGCCTATCGTAATCACCCAGAGCGAGTACATGCGACGCATGAAGGAGATGAGCCGCTACCAGGCTGGCATGTCGTTCTACGGCGAGATGCCCGACTCCTATTCGCTCGTCCTCAACTCCGACCATCCGCTTATGAAGCAAGTGCTTGAGGCAAGCAGCACTGCGACAGAGGAGCAGCTGAAGCCTATTGTCAGCGAACTGAAGGGACTGAAGGCGCGCGAGCAGGCACTGCAACAGTCGCAGAAGGACAAGAAATGGGAGGATATCACCCAGCAGGAGAAGGATGACATGAAGGACACCCGTGACAAGATAAAGGCTGAAGAGGACAAACGCAATGAGGTGATTGCCGGCTATGCCAAGGACAACAAGGTGGTGCACCAGCTCATCGACCTCGCCCTGCTGCGTAACGGAATGCTGAAGGGCGCTGCGCTCGACGGTTTCCTGCGCCGCTCGGTAGACCTTATCAAGTAACCGGCACTATGTTGCCGTGACGCGGCACTTGCCAATAGGCACGGCACGATAAATGAAGTCCCGGCGGACAACTACATAGTGGAGCGTCTGCCGGGACTTTTTCTTCTGCCGAAATGCCAAATGAAGGCTGTGACAGACCTGTTAAAGGAGAAAACAGGCCGGTATGAACGGAATTTTCAAAAAATAATTCAAAAAGGTGCGGAAAAGTTTGGCGGTTACCCGAAAACTTAGTACCTTTGCATCGCTTTTAGGAAGAGAGGTTCGCTAGCTCAACTGAATAGAGCATCTGACTACGGATCAGAAGGTTGTGGGTTTGAATCCCGCCGGAGTCACTTCTAAATTATTGCTTATTTTTATATGATGGCTCCGTAGCTCAACTGAATAGAGCATCTGACTACGGATCAGAAGGTTGTGGGTTTGAATCCCGCGCGAATCACTGATGAGAGGTAAAAGTCTAACTTTTGCCTCTTTTTTTTTGTTTTCTAGTAGTTGCAGCGTCCCCGCTGCAACACTAAGCAAACTTAGGAGGTACGGCGCCCTTGCCGTACCATCTCATATAGAGTTTTTAATAAAAGTATTATATGCTTGAGTGGTACGGCGGGGGCGCCGTACCTCCTAATGGGCAAAGCGAGGACGCTTCACCTACTATACTTATTTGAAATGGTACGGC
>CAVHUR010000026.1:24343-30080 GCA_963639575.1 uncultured Spirochaetota bacterium | reverse complement strand
TAGAGCACCTGACTCTTAATCAGGGTGTCCAGGGTTCGAGCCCCTGACGGTGTACGAAAAAGCCCCTCCAAACTCAGTTTTGGAGGGGCTTTTCTTGTTCTTCCGGTCTATCGCCCTACTCTGCCAGGCAACCGTCCATTTCCTTTCTGATAGCTTCTTTGTCCAGTCCCTGACCGATGAACACTATCTTCTGCATCCTGTCACCGTACTTCTCGTCCCAATCCTGACGCAGTTGCGGATTACGTGCCATGAACTTTTCCAGTTCGTCTTTGGGCATTGTGGCATACCACTGACCGCAGTTCTTCAGTTCAAACTGCTTTCCTGCCTGTTCGAACAGATAGCAGATCTTGTCCTCATTGGCAAAATAGCACAGTCCTTTAGCCCTTATTATCGACTTGGGCCATCTGCGTGCGATGAAGTCGTCAAATCTGTTCATGTCCAGCGGCTTGCGCTGATAGTAAACGTAAGTGCCGATGCCGTATTCCTCAACTTCGCCTCCTTCATGGTGATGATGGTGGTGCTCGTGGTGATGTTCTCCGTGTTCATGATGGTGCTCCTCATGCTCATGGTCGTCATCATCGTCGTCGTCATCGTCATCATCGTGGTCATGGTATGGCTGTTCGAGTTCGCTTATCCAGGCAGCTGACGTTGCCACGCTGTCGAAATCAAACATTCCGGTTCCCACAATCTTGTCAAGGTCGATGTCACCGTAGTCACACGTGAGAATCTCTGCCTTGGGTTGCAGAGCCTTCACTATGCCCTTCACCTTGGCAAGGTTCTCTTTCGACACCATGGAAGCCTTGTTGAGAATCACGATGTTGCAAAATTCTATCTGCTGAATGACCAGACTTTCGATGTCCTCCTCGCCGATGTTGTCACGCACGAGGTCATTGCCTGCATTGAACTCGTCGCACATGCGCAGTGCGTCAACGACCGTTGCGATGCAGTCAAGTTTCGGTGTGCCGTGCTTGGTGTACTCCTGTGCCATAGCAGGAATGGAGCAGATGGTCTGCGCAATGGGTATCGGCTCGCAGATGCCGCTTGCCTCCACCACGATGTAATCGAACTTGCCCATGGCTGCGATGTCGCTCAACTGCTTCACGAGGTCCATTTTCAGCGTACAGCAAATGCAGCCGTTCTGGAGTGCGACGAGCGAATCGTCCTGCTCATTCACCACACCTCCCTGCTGGATAAGGTTGGCATCGATATTCACTTCCCCGATATCATTCACGATGACAGCAAACTTGTAGCCTTTCTCATTGGACAAAATCCTGTTCAGCAGGGTTGTCTTTCCGCTTCCAAGATAGCCCGTAAGCAACAGTACCGGAATTTCTTTGTTGTTCATAATTTCATTTTATCTTATTCGGCAGAATAGTCTGCCACTGTTTTTCTATATAAGGTGTAGACGTGGCTTCGCGAGATGTACCCTAACAGTACATTGTTCACGTCCACCACAGGTATGTAGTTCACGTTGTAGGTGTCAAACTTCTCCATGACGTCTTCCATCGGGTCGTTTATCCCCACGGTGGTTTCTGCCGGTGTCATTATCTGTGCCACCGACAGGCGCTGGTAGAGTTCGGTGCGGAAAAGCACATGACGTGTCTTGTTGATGTCTATCACTCCCAACAGCGCACCGCCCTTGTCAATCACAGGAATGAACTCCGTGTTGGCGTTAGCCACCTTCATCACGAGCGGTCCGAGGGGCAGATCCGGCGACACCGCAGTGTAGTCGTGCTCCACCACACTCTCCATGTTCATCAGCGTGAGCACCGATTTGTCGGTGTGGTGTGTCAGGAGTTTGCCCTCGCGCGCAAGTCGCATAGCGTATATACTGTGCCTCTCAAACAGGCTGATGGTCAGTACTGAACTGACGCTTACTATCATCAGAGGCATGAACATCTGGTATCCGCCGGTCAGTTCGGCTATAAGGAAGATGCCGGTCAGTGGCGCGTGCATCACGCCCGACATCACTCCAGCCATGCCGAGCATGGTGAAATTGTTCTCCGAAACGACTGTTCCGAAGCCGTTGGTATTCCAGAATCGCGAAAAAAGGAAGCCTGCGAAACCGCCTACGAACAGTGAGGGGGCGAATGTTCCGCCGCATCCGCCAGCCCCATTGGTCGATGCCGTCGCCATGGTCTTGGACAATATCACAAGGACAACATAGATCATGAGCAGGTTACTGTGCTCGTAGAACATCGAACCTGCCATAAGTTCGTTCCACTCTCCTTCGTTTCTGCCGTTCAACAGGATGTTTATTGCCGAATAGCCTTCACCGTAGAGTGACGGAAACAGGAATATCAGGGTGCTCAGCATGACACCTCCAAGCAGCAGCTTGCCGTACACGTTGCCCTTCATCCGGGCGAACAGGCCTTCGCAAGCCGACATGGAGCGGATGAAATAGAGGCTCACCAGTCCGCAGAAAACGCCGAGCAGGATGTTTGCCGGCAACCGTTGCAGTTCCCAGTGTCCTGCCATTTTGAAATCAAACAGGTTGGTGTCGCCCACAAAGACATAGGAAAAGCATGTGGCAGTGACCGACGATATGAGTATCGGAAGCATCGACACCATCGACAAGTCTATCATCAACACCTCCAGGGTGAACACCAGTCCCGCTATCGGAGCTTTGAATATTCCGGCTATGGCGGCCGATGCGCCGCAGCCGACAAGCACCATCAGCGTCTTCTTGTCCATGCCGAAGAGCCGCCCGAGATTACTTCCTATGGCGGAACCGGTAAGTACAATTGGCGCCTCTGCACCCACCGAACCTCCGAAACCGATAGTTATGCCCGATGCCACAACGGATGTCCAGGTGTTGTGGGGCTTGATAAACGACTGCTTGGAGGATATGGCGTAGAGTATGCGCGTTATGCCGTGGGAGATGTTGTCCTTCACTACGAACTTGACAAACAGTGTTGTCAGGCAGATGCCGACTATCGGGAACACGAGATAAAGCCAGTTGAACGACTGCACGTTGAAGTCGCTTGTCAGCACGTGTTGTATGAATGCTATGATCTGATGCAGCAGAAATGCGGCAAGGGATGCGAGCAATCCTATCGCCAATGCCAGCACATAGGTGAATGTCTTGTCGGTGATGTGGGCTTCGCGCCACTCCACAAATCTTCTGAAACGGCTTTTTCGCAGTGACGACATCCTATTTCCTTATTATTGTGACCTCTCCGTCTCTGGTGAGTTTGATGATGCTCGACGGCGTGTGCGGAGCGTGCTCGTTGCGCCTCGACATACAAACGTAGTCCACGGCTGACAGTAGTTCTTCGGAGATGTCACGGTAGTTTTGTGCCGCAGGCTCGCCGCTGATGTTGGCGCTTGTGCTCACTATCGGCTTCTGCATGCGGTAGCAGAGTTGCTTGGAGAACTCTTCGGATGTGATTCTGATGCCCACAGACCCGTCTTCGGCGTAGAGATTGTTCGCCAGACCCGTAATACCATCGAGGATGACGGTGGTTGGTTTTAGCGGCAAAGTCATGAGATTCCATGCCACATCGGGTATGTTGCGGGAGTAACGTTGCAGTCTTATGTCACTGTCGACCAAACATATAAGAGCCTTGGAATCTTCTCTTCGTTTAATCTTGTACACTTTTGCCACAGCCTCTGCATTGGTGGCATCACAGCCGATGCCCCACACCGTGTCAGTGGGATAGAGTATCACCCCACCCTTTTTCATCACCTCTACGGCTTTAAGTATGTCTTCTTCTCTGTTCATTTTTTCAATCCGTTGATAAAGTCGGTAGCTTGCATGCGCTTTTTGCCTGCCAGTTGCAGTTCAGTAACCTCCAACCAACAGTCGGAAGTGGCTACAAGAAGCCGTTTTTTGTCCACTTTCAGTGTGCCGGGTTCGCAGTCTGCGGTCTCCGCAGTCTTCCGTGCGGCGAAGAATTTCACCACTGCCGGCATCTGTCCCGCATGCAGTGTCATGTTCGCCCACGCCCCTGGCACGGGACTCAAACCGCGTATGAAGTCGTAGACTTGTTTGCACGGCTTGTTCCAGTCAATCTCACAGGTCTCCTTGAAAATCTTCGGGGCCGGTTTGAGCGCGGTTTCTTCCGGCTGCGCCTCCGCCTCGACTGTGCCGTCACCAGCTATCAGACGGTCGATGGTTTCCACTGCCACGTCAGCCCCGAGGTGCATCAGTCCGTCGTATACCTGCTCCACATTGGCGTCGTCGGCTATCGGATAGCGGCGCTGCATGATGATTTTGCCGGTGTCTATCTGGTGGTCAAGGAAGAACGTAGTCACGCCCGTCTCTGTCTCGCCGTTGATGATTGCCCAGTTGATGGGTGCTGCACCGCGGTATTGCGGCAGGAGCGAGGCGTGCACATTGAATGTTCCGAACCTCGGCATTGCCCACACCTGCTCGGGCAGCATGCGGAACGCCACCACCACCTGCAGGTCTGCATGAAACTGTGCCAGGGCTTCCTGAAACGCAGGGTCTTTCATCTTCTCGGGCTGAAGCACAGGTATGCCCTGCTCCAAAGCGTATTTCTTCACCGGAGGAGCGGTCAGCACGGCATGTCTGCCCACCGGTTTGTCGGGTTGGGTCACCACCGCCACCACGTTGTAACCACCGCAGACAAGCGTCTGAAGGGTCGCCACGGCGAACTCGGGAGTGCCCATAAAGACAATTCTCAAATCCTTTTTTGTCATACTGCAAAGTTAATGTTTTTATGCAAAAACGGCATATCACGGCACAGGTTTTTGCGTGCGATGCGCCAAGTTCTGAACTTTTGTCAACACACAACGCCGCCTTGGCAGTATCGGCAGACGCATCCGGCAGTGCCAACAGGCAGTCTTTGCGGCATAAGAGCACCTTGCGGGTGGGTTGTTCACGGCCGTGGTTCGATCGAATAACGTCCGATATTCGTCCGGTTCACGTCCGTGGGCCGACCGAACCACGGTCGTGAACAACCCGCAAGAACAGTATTTCTGTACTGTGGAAACGGTCTTTACGCATGATGAAAGGGGACTTTTGGCGCAATGAAAACACGGTAACAGCCCCCAAAGAGCCGGAAAACGCCGATTGGGAAGGTGCGTGTGCAATATATTTCAATTTGATGCGTTATCTGATAGATATGGTAAGAAAAATCGTACTGTCATTCGTCGTGTGTCTTCTGACCCTGCATCTGTATGGCCAGAGCTTCACCCTTGAGGGGCGTGTGACCGATGACAGCCAGAACGCAATAGAGTTTTGCACGGTGAGTTGTGTGTCGCAAGGCAAGATGACAATGACCAATCTGAAGGGCGAGTTCTCCCTGCAGCTGGCATCCGCCGACTCCGTAGAGGTCAAGTTCTCCATGGTGGGCTATCGTGCCAAGACGCGTTTGCTGCGCCGTCCGCGCGGCACGCAGAAACTGCTGATAACACTTTCGGAAGACAACACTCTGGCGGAAGTGACGGTCGTGGAGATGAAACGGCAGACAGGACAGACGGAGGAGATAAAGAAAGAGTTGCTGGAGCGGTTGCCGTCGGTGTCGGGCAATGCCGTGGAAGAACTGATACAAAGCCAGGCGGGAGTGTCGACGCACAGCGAACTGTCGTCTCAATACAACGTCAGAGGCGGCGCTTTCGACGAGAACTCCGTATATCTGAACGGCATAGAACTGTACCGACCCTTTCTCGTAAGGTCGGGTCAGCAGGAGGGACTCTCCGTTATCAACCCCGACATGGTGGAGAAAATAGCCTTTTCCACAGGCGGTTTCGAGGCAAAATACGGTGACAA
>CAVHUR010000026.1:0-24333 GCA_963639575.1 uncultured Spirochaetota bacterium | reverse complement strand
GTGACAAGATGTCGTCGGCACTCGATATAACCTACAGACGTCCGACGAAACTGGAATCGAAGATACAGGCTTCGCTCTTGTCGTCATCCGCATATCTGGGACTGGGAGGCAAGAATTTCTCGTGGACAAACGGCATACGCTACAAGACAAACAGCTATCTGCTCGGTTCGCTTGAGACCAAAGGCGAGTACGATCCCTCACAACTTGACTACCAGACTTACCTCTCCTACCGTCCGTCAAAGCGCTGGGAGGTGGACTTTATAGGCAACATCAACGTCAACCACTACACGTTCCGCCCTTTAGACCGTGAGACTTCGTTCGGCACGATGGAGAATGTGATGGGGTTCAAGGTCTATTTCGACGGTCACGAGAAAGACCTCTTTCACACCTATTTCGGTTCGCTTGGCATAACGCGACACTTGTCGGACAAAACTTCCGTGTCGCTGCTGGCGTCTTCGTTCAAGACTTCGGAACAGGAAAAGTACGACATACAGGGGCAATACTGGCTCACGCAGACGGAGACATCGGAGAACTTGGGTGTGGGTACTTACTTCCAGCATGCCCGCAACCGCCTCGATGCTACGGTGAAGAGCGTGAAACTCATGGTCAGGCACAAGACTGCCGCACACAACGTGGAGGCTGGAGTGACCTACAAACATGAGCACATAGTGGAGAACAGTGCAGAATACGAGATGCGTGACTCGGCAGGCTACAGCATTCCGCACACAGGAAAAGACCTGCAAATGGTGTATACCATGAGGGCTTCAAACACGCTCGATGCAGACAGGGTGGAAAGTTATATACAGGACAACTGGCGTTTCGGCAGAGAGGAAGGCACACGCTTTACCCTCAACTACGGCGTGCGCCTCTCGCACTGGTCGTTCAACAAGGAGACGATAGTGTCGCCGAGAGTGTCGCTTGCCATTATTCCCGCGAACAACACCAATATCACCTGGCGTCTGGCTACAGGACTTTACTATCAGGCACCGTTCTATAAAGAGCTGCGCGACACCACCACTGTCAACGGCATAACCTATGCCAGAATGAACGAAAAGACGAAGTCGCAGCGATCGATACACTTCATCGGGGCTTTCGACTACAGGTTCAACATGGGCAACCGCCCGTTTAAGTTCACCGCCGAGGCCTACTACAAGGCACTGGGAAACCTTGTGCCGTACAGCATAAACAACGTGAAGGTGGTGTATTATGGCGACAACATGTGTTCGGGACATGCCGCCGGACTTGACCTGAAACTCTTCGGCGAATTTGTGCCGGGCTCCGATTCGTGGGTCACTTTCTCGCTCATGAGTGCCAAGATGAACCTCAACGGCAAGAGCACACCGTTGCCTACCGACCAGAGATATGGCATCAACCTCTATTTCACGGACTATTTCCCGGGGACAGACCGCTGGAAGATGTCGCTGAAACTGGCTTATGCGGACGGTCTGCCGTTCTCTGCCCCGCACAAGGAACTGGAAAAAAACACTTACCGGGCACCTGCCTACCGGCGCGCCGACATCGGTATGAGCTACCGGGCGGTGAACAACGAGGGCAAGCGCAAGACGGTGAAGAATGTGTGGATAGGCATTGACTGCCTTAATCTGTTGGGCATCAACAACGTGAACTCCTATTACTGGATAACCGATGTGACAAATCACCAGTATGCCGTGCCGAACTATCTCACCGGAAGAATGGTCAACGGCAAGGTGACAATAGAATTCTGAAGATGAAGAAAATACTCCTTGCACTGCTCCTGTCGCCACTCGCTGCATCCGCTCAACGCAGCGAGATACTCAGCGATGACATCGCTTCGCTGCAGGTGATGGCAGGAACGAACTGGCAGGGAATGCCCGTCGCCACCCTCGGAGGCGAACCTATCAACATCTCGTTCGACGAACTGTCGCACGAATACCACCGCTACACCTACCGGCTGCAGCACTGCGAGGCTGACTGGACACCCTCGGAGGCGGTCTTCACGTCCGATTACATCAGCGGAATGTACGCTGACAATACCATAGACGACTATGCGGAGTCGGAGGAGACATACCAACTGTACACCCATTACACCCTGCAGTTTCCCAATGACAAGTGCAGCATAACAATGGGAGGCAACTACAAACTGACGGTAATCGATGACAATGACGGCACAGAAGTGCTCGTGGCGTGCTTCATGATAAGCGAGGAAACGGCGAAAATACAGCTGGGGGCAACGTCAAACACAGATTTTGACATCAACGGCAGACACCAGCAACTGAACATGGAGGTGGCTTACGGCGCACTGGACGTGACATCTCCCGACGAACAACTGCACACCGTGGTAATGCAAAACCAACGTTGGGAAAGTGCCGTGTATAATCCCAAGGCTCAATACAGGATGAGTGACGGCCTGAGGTGGGAACACTGCAAGGATCTGATATTCCTCGCAGGGACGGAATACCACAAGTTTGAGACACTTGACCCCTCACATACGACAATGGGACTGGCTGCTGTAGGTTGGGACAAAGAACTGTCACAATGGCACGCCTACCTGTTTCCAGATGTCCCGGCGCCAAGCTATACCTACGATGTCGATGCCAACGGAAGTTTCCTGATACGCAATTCCGACAACGTGGACAATGACATAACCTGCGACTATATTGTGGTTCACTTTGAACTGCACGCCCCTCTGCAAAAGGGAAAGGTATATATCAACGGCGTGTGGACCAACGGCAGATTTCTGCCGGAATATGAAATGGTGTGGAACGAAGACGAAAAGATATACGAGAAAGACGTGTTCCTGAAACAGGGATATTATTCTTACAGGTATCTGGTGGTTACCGATGACGGCGGCATTGAAGGGCTGTCGAGCGAGGGAAACTTCTACGAAACGGAGAATACATACCAAGCCCTGCTCTATTTCAGAGGACCTTCGGACAGGACGGACAGACTTGTGGGATACACGTCAATAAGCACGAGAAGATGAAAAACGGTCTTCCCGCCGTGGAAAAACGTCCGGAAAGCAATTTTCAAATGCCGGAATAGTCAGCCAATTCAAGCAGGTATTTGACAGATGTGCCGGGGTGTTTCTTCATGTACTTCCCCACCCTGTCGATGAAAACGCTATCAAAAGCCTTGCGCCCTACTACTTTATTGGTGACAGACATGAGGATTCCCATGTTCATGTCCCTTTCATGCTGGCTCACATCGTGGTCATAATGCAGACCGTATTTGCTGATAAGGAAAAACAAAACACAGTCGGGCACTATGTAATCGCGCGTCATTGACTCGCGCTGTTTCTTGTCATAGAAACGCAGATAGGCAGGATAGTTCTTGCCGAGATACTTGTCCAGTGATATGCCGATAGCGTTGTCGTCAACCACAATGCTCTGGTCGAGCGAACCCAACTGGGCATAGAACGTGGGGATTTCCATGTTCGGCAGTTCCTTTTTCAGATTTCCGAATGCGTTTTTCAACTCCTTGTTGAGGTCACTCATATCCGCAAACTCGGACTCTGCAGCATGGATTATGTTTTGCAAAGTGGAGTCCTGGAAATACTCAAGAAGGGTTCTGTTGATGTTGACATTATTGACAGTGCCGAGATTAAGCAAATCTTCGATGAGCACTCTGGTCTGTGTGGGAAAGACCGTGTTCATCTCTTGCAATGCGGCAAAGTCGCCCGTAGAGAGATAACGGGCCTCGACACGGTCGTAACGGATTATCTCAATGCTGTCAATAGCACTGTTCTCCTTGTTTGTAGGCATTGCGAAATCGCAGCCAATCAATACAGTCAACAAAACAAGAGAGTATATAAAAAGGAGCTTTTTCATTGCTACAACAATTTTTAGCAAAAGTATTAAAAATATCTTAATTGTGCAAATTTTATGCTAAAAAGCAGAGAAAATATTCGTTTTTGATGACTTTTACGACATCTAACCGGAGTTTTTGCAGCCTTATGAGCAATTTTTACGACTACGAAACAAAAATAAAGGCGAGAACCAAGCTGTTGTGCCAGTTCCCGCCTTCTGTGTATATCTGGTTTGGGAAATTACATCATTCCACCCATTCCGGCTCCTCCTGCCTGAGGTGCAGCCGCAGGTTCCGGTTTGTCTACGATGAGACATTCAGTGGTGAGGAACATTCCTGCGATTGACGCAGCGTTCTCAAGAGCCACACGGGCTACCTTTGCAGGGTCTACGATACCAGCCTTGCGCAGGTCTTCGTACTCGTCTTTGCGGGCGTTGTAACCGAAGTCACCCTTGCCCTCGCGCACTTTCTGAACGACAACGGCACCCTCGCCTCCTGCATTGAATACTATCTGGCGCAGCGGAGCTTCGATTGCGTGTCTTACGATGTTGATACCAGTCTGCTCGTCAGCGTTGTCGCCCTTGACAGAATCAAGGCTGTCGATAGCACGGATGTAGGTTGTGCCGCCGCCGACAACAATACCTTCCTCGATGGCCGCACGGGTTGCGCAGAGAGCGTCGTCCACTCTGTCCTTCTTCTCCTTCATCTCCACCTCGGAGTTAGCACCGACATAGAGCACTGCAACGCCACCTGACAACTTGGCAAGACGCTCCTGCAGTTTCTCCTTATCATAAGAAGAGGTCGTGTTCTGAATCTCGTTCTTAATCTGGGAAACACGTGCCTGGATGTTCTCTTTCTTGCCCGAACCGTTAACAATAGTAGTGTTGTCCTTGCCAATGACTACCTTGTCAGCGCTACCAAGCATGTCGACAGTAGCCTGTTCGAGCTTCAAGCCCTTCTCTTCGCTTATGACTACACCGCCGGTAAGTATTGCGATGTCTTCGAGCATAGCCTTGCGGCGGTCGCCAAAGCCAGGAGCCTTGACTGCGCAAATCTTCAAACCTCCACGCAGACGATTGACTACGAGTGTGGTCAGAGCCTCAGAATCCACGTCTTCAGCTATTACGAGCAACGGTCTGCCGGTCTCTGCTGCTGGCTGCAAGATAGGCAGGAAGTCTTTGATATTACTTATCTTCTTGTCGTAGATGAGTATCAACGGGTTCTCCATGACACACTCCATCTTGTCAGTATCGGTCACAAAATATCCTGACAGATAACCACGATCAAACTGCATACCCTCAACTACACCGATGTAGGTTTCGCGGCTCTTGCTCTCCTCGATAGTTATCACACCATCCTTGGATACCTTGCGCATAGCATCTGCCAACAACTTGCCGATTTCAGGGTCATTGTTTGCACTGACAGTAGCCACCTGCTCAATCTTGTCATAGTTGTCGCCGACAACCTCAGCATTTGCTTTTATGTAGTCAACAACGGCATTGACAGCCTTGTCTATACCACGTTTCAAATCCATAGGATTAGAACCTGCGGTGACATTCTTAAGACCTTCGTTGACAATAGCCTGTGTAAGGATGGTTGCAGTGGTAGTTCCGTCACCTGCATCATCACCGGTCTTGGAAGCCACACTCTTTACTAACTGTGCGCCCGTATTCTCAAATTTGTCTTCGAGCTCAATCTCTTTGGCGACAGTAACACCGTCTTTGGTGATCTGTGGAGCGCCGAATTTTTTCTCGATAACGACGTTTCTACCCTTTGGACCCAGTGTTACTTTCACTGCATTGGCAAGCTGGTCAACTCCCTTCTTGAGTGACTCGCGTGCGTCAACATTGTATTTAATATCCTTAGCCATAACTGTTTATTTTACTTGAATGTTTTTTACAATATCGTTTTTCTATTCATTAGAGAATCAAAAGCGGCTTAGCCGATTACGGCAAGCACATCGCTCTGGCGCATGACGAGGTATTTCTCCCCTTCAAATTCCAATTCGTTGCCTGCATATTTCCCATAAAGAACCACATCGCCAGCCTTCAGCACCATTTCCTCATCCTTCGTGCCGTTGCCTACGCTGATGACTTCTCCCTTCAAAGGCTTCTCTTTTGCCGTATCAGGAATTATGATACCGCCAATCTTCTCTTCTGCTGCTGCGGGTTTGATAAGTACCCTGTCTGCTAATGGTTTAATGTTCATAGTTGTCTGTTTGTATTAATTATAAACTCCTGTGGAGCCATTTCTGTTTGTTCACTTACGGATTTTGCCAAAAGTATGCCAAATTTACGTTTGCTGACAAAATGACATTGACGGCACGAAACATATTTTTCGGAAACGGAAAGTTTTTTATTTTATCCCCATTATATATAATGTATATCGGAAAGTTTTTAGTACATTTGCACACGAAACAACAAAAAACGTTACATAATGAGAGATTTTGGAAAATACGTGTTGGCCACAGTTGTGGGACTGATCGTGACATTTATTGTCTTAACAATCATGGGGTTGATGAGCCTTGTCGGCATTGTGGCATCAAGCGAATCGGCTAAAAGCGTTGATGAAAACAGCGTGCTGACCCTCAATCTGAACGGTGTTGTTTCAGAGAAAAGTTCAAATGACATCATAGGTCAACTTACAGGAGGACAGATGGAGCAGCTTGGACTTAATGACATTCTGTCAGCCATAAAGAAAGCAAAGGACAATGACAATGTCAAGGGCATATATATAGAGGCAGGAGTGCTTGATGCAGGATTCGGAACTCTGCTTGAAATAAGAAACGCTCTGGAGGATTTCAAGAAATCAGGGAAATGGATTGTTGCCTATGGTGACGCTTACACGCAGGGTGCGTACTATCTGGCTTCTGTGGCAGACAAGGTGTATCTCAATCCGAGCGGAGAATTGGATTTGCACGGAATCGCCTCGCAGTCGATGTATGTGAAGGACTTATATGCGAAGTTCGGCATCAAATACCAGATTATAAAGGTCGGTAAGTACAAGAGTGCAACCGAAATCTACAGCGAGGATCACATGAGTGATGCCAACAGAGAGCAGGTTACGGCATTTGTGACGGGTATCTGGAACAATGTCTGCAAAGGCATTTCAAAAAGCAGAAACATCAGTGTAGATTCACTGAACGTCTATGCGGACAATCTAACTGCAATGATGCCGCAAAATGAATTGAAGGCGAAAAAACTTGTTGACGGACTGCTTTACCATGACGAGATAAAGGCAGAAGTCCGGAAACGTCTGGGATTAAAGGAAGATGACGCTATCAGCCAACTCTCCGTTTCCGATATGCGCAATGTGAAAGAGGGCAAGAAGAAAGGTGACGAAATAGCCGTTTACTACGCTTTTGGAAATATTGTCAGCACACCATTGCAGGGAATTACAAGTTTGGGAGAATCGCAGATTGTCGGCAATGAGGTAAGCCGTGACCTTGAAGAACTCATGAATGACGATGACGTCAAAGCCGTCGTCCTGCGTGTAAACTCTCCTGGCGGTGATGCTTATGCGTCAGAACAGATATGGCATCAGGTGGCAAGGCTCAAGGAAAAGAAGCCTGTGGTGGTTTCTATGGGTGACTATGCAGCTTCGGGTGGCTATTACATCAGTTGCGGCGCATCGTGGATAATAGCCCAGCCCACTACTCTGACAGGTTCAATAGGCATATTCGGCGTGATACCTGACGGCAGTGAGTTGCTGAAAAACAAACTCGGCCTGCACTTTGACGGTGTAAGTACCAACCGCCATTCAGACATGACGTCCACCGTATACGGCATGCCGATCCGTCCGTTCAACGCCGAAGAGACACAACTGCTGCAAGGTTACATAGACAGAGGCTATTCCTTGTTCCGCAAACGCGTGGCAGACGGCAGAAAACAGAGCGTAGATGCAATCGAAAATATAGCTCAGGGGCACGTCTGGTTGGGTCAAGACGCCATTGGCATCAAACTTGTTGACCAGCTCGGAGGACTTGATGACGCAGTAAAGAAAGCGGCAGAACTCGCAAAACTTGACAGCTACTACACCGAGGAATATCCCGCACAGGAGGATTGGCTCGACCAGTTGCTGAATGCTGGCAACCGCAAAGACAACTACATCAGTGACATGATGAAGGTCACAATGGGCGACTGGTATATGCCTTTTATGTATCTGAAGTCCATAAAAGACCAAAGTCCGGTACAGGCATCTATGCCTTACATCGTAAGAATGTATTGATTCTGAACCCGAAACAAACTAATGGAGGGCGATCTGATAAAGGTAAACCACTGGCTTACACCTTTTAGCTGGTTGTACGGCTTGGGGGTTTCGTTCCGCAACTGGATGTTTGATGCGGGAATATTAAAGGAGAAAAGCTTTGATATTCCCACGATATCCGTGGGCAACCTCACCGTAGGCGGCTGCGGAAAGACACCTCATGTAGAATATCTTGTTGCCCTCCTGAAGGACAAGTACAAGGTGGCTGTACTCTCCCGGGGCTACAAAAGGAAAAGCCACGGATATAAATTGGCGGAAGTCACGACACCTATGCCCCAGACGGGAGACGAGCCTTTCCAGATGAAAAGGAAGTTTCCAGACATCTATGTGGCAGTAGACAAAAGCAGAAGACACGGTATCAGACACTTGACAAAAGACAAAAAGAGTGATGACGTGGAGGTGATTCTGCTCGATGATGCCTACCAACACCGATATGTAAAACCAGGTTTGAACATCCTGCTTGTCGATTATCACCGAATAATCACATTCGACAAGTTGTTGCCGGCAGGCCGTCTCAGAGAACCGATAGCGTCAAAGGAAAGGGCGGACATTGTGATTGTCACGAAGTTGCCGGACACAATGAAGCCGATAGACTATCGTGTGTTGGAGAAGATACTTGCACTCAGACCTTATCAGAAGCTGTATTTCACATCTATAATATATAAGTCGCTGGTGTCATTCCGTGACAATAAGACAATCAAATTGGATGAAATGACAGAAGGGACGAGTATCCTGCTTTTCACGGGAATAGCATCTCCCGAGCAGATAAAGGCTGATATGCAGCAACACTGCCACCAAGTCACCACACTGGCGTTTCCCGATCACCACCAATATACAAAGGCGGACATCAACAAAATAGGCAGGAAGTACGATGCCCTACCCAAACCTTGCGTCATCATAACGACAGAAAAAGATGCTGCAAGACTGTCGCATCTGGAAGACATTCCTGCGAACATAAAGGACAACCTCTATATTCTGCCAATAGAAATCGGGTTCAGACACAATACGCAAACCGGTTTCGACAACACCATATTGAGTTATTTGAGAACGAAAAACTATCACCCGAAGAGTGATACAAAGACACGATAAGATGAATATTTCCGAGATAGGAGAATTTGGATTGATAGAACGGCTGACAAAAAATCTCTCCGCCAACCAACCTTCCACCCTCAAATCGGTGGGCGACGACTGTGCTGTGATGCACTATCCTGACACCGAAGTACTGGTCACATCCGACATGTTGATGGAGGGAGTGCACTTTGACCTGACCTACATAGACCTGCAACACCTCGGCTACAAGTCCGCCATGGTGAACATATCCGATATTTTCGCCATGAACGGAACCCCGCGCCAGTTGGTGGTAAGTATAGCCTTGAGCAAGCGGTTCAAGGTGGAAGATATGGAAGAGTTCTATTCCGGTCTGCGTCTGGCGTGCGACAAGTGGGGAGTTGATATTGTCGGGGGAGACACGACATCCTCTTACACTGGGCTGGCCATATCAATCACTTGCATAGGTGATGCCAAGAAAGAAGACATAATTTATCGGAACGGAGCAAAAGACACAGATTTGATATGCGTGTCTGGGGATCTTGGAGCTGCCTATATGGGACTTCAACTGCTCGAAAGGGAAAAGACCGTCTATTACCAGCAAGTTGACGAGGCGAAGAAAAAGAATGATCAAAGGGCATTGGAAGGGCTGAAGAACTTTCAGCCGGACTTTGCCGGAAAGGAATATCTTTTGCAACGACAGCTCCAAACAGAGGCGCGTGGCGACATCATCCAGAAACTTAGGGAGGCAGGCATCCGCCCAACGTCAATGATAGACATATCCGATGGTCTGTCAAGTGAACTGCACCACATCTGCAAGCAAAGCGATTGCGGATGCAGAATTTACGAGAAGAACATCCCCATAGACTACCAGACGGCGCTCATGGCAGAGGAATTGAACATGAACGTCGTGACTTGCGCACTAAACGGTGGCGAGGACTATGAGCTGCTCTTCACTGTTCCCATTGGTGACCACGAAAGGGTCAAAGACATTGAAGGGGTGAAACTCATCGGACATATCTGCCGCAAGGAATTGGGATTGGCGATGATTGCCAATGACGGAAATGAATTTGAACTGTTGGCACAAGGTTGGAATCCTCTGAAGGAAAAATGATGTAATATTTCCGGAAAAACGGAGAAATACACTAAATACGCAGAAAAAGTTGAGGAAACATTTGGGTAGTTGAAGAAAAAGCACTACCTTTGCAAACGCAAATGAGCCGGTAAGGCTAAGCAATTTGCAAGACATGTTGGTGCCATAGCTCAGTTGGTAGAGCAACGGACTGAAAATCCGTGTGTCCCCGGTTCGATTCCTGGTGGTACCACAAATTAGGGGTTCAAACAGAAAGTTTGAACCCCTAATTGTTTTAGCATAATTTTTGGCAGATATACGCAAATCCGCTTTTTTCGCCGCGCCCGACTACTTTATCCTTACCTACCCTCCCACGGCTCGTTTTTTTTGTGTAAGTTTGCACCCGCAATAACAATTCGCACCAAAAACAAGTCTATAATGAAGCTACTGAGAGACCGCATACGGCAGGACGGCAGATGTTTTTCTGGCGGAGTACTGAAGGTAGACAGTTTCCTCAACCACCAGATTGACCCCGAACTGATACATCGCGTAGCCGTAGAACTCATCAGACGGTATGCGTCAGCCGACATCAACAAGATTCTGACCATTGAAGCCAGCGGCATTGCACCTGCCGTCATGATGGGCTTCCTGCTCGGTTTGCCGGTGGTGTTTGCCAAGAAAGGGAAAGCGTCCACTATGGACAACATGCTGTCGACCACCGTTTACTCGTTCACAAAACAGCACTCTTACGACATCGTCATATCCGAAACCTATCTCTCGAAACGCGACAGAGTGCTCTTCATAGACGATTTTCTGGCCTACGGCAACACCGCCCAGGGCATCATGGACCTGTGCAGGCAGAGCGGAGCCACGCTCGTCGGGATGGGCTTTGTCATAGAGAAGGCGTTCCAGCACGGCAGGGAAGTCATCGAGAAGGAGGGCATCAGGTGCGAGAGCCTCGTCATTATCGACTCGCTCGACAACTGCGAAATAAAGATACGCGAGGAGTAGTCCGAAAGCAAAACAACAAAAAACGATTATACAACGATGCTTGACAAGGAAACAAGAGAACAGATAGTGAAACTCATCCGCCGCGAGGTGGTGCCCGCTGTGGGATGTACTGAACCGATGGCAGTGGCGCTCTGTGTGGCGCGCGCCACGGAGATACTGGGCGGCAGACCCGAGAAGATAAGCGTGCTGCTGTCGGCCAACATGCTTAAAAACGCCATGGGCGTGGGCATTCCGGGCACTGGCATGATAGGCCTGCCCATAGCTGTGGCGCTCGGAGCCATTGTCGGAAAGTCGGAATACCGCCTGGAGGTCATAAAGGATCTGACCCCCGAGACGCTCGAAGATGGGAAACGCTTCATCGGGGAAGACCGCATTGACATCAAACTCAAGCAGGACATCACCGAGAAACTCTACATCGAGGTGGCATGCACGGCAGGACAGGATACGGCAAAAGCCGTCATTGCCGGAGGACACACCAACTTCATCTATGAGGAACTCAATGGACAGGCTCTACTCGACAGGCGCGGCTGCACCGGCGAAGATGGCGACGCCAACGGCAAGGAGCTCGACATGAAGACCGTGTGGGAGTTCGCCACCACCTCGCCTCTCGACGAAATACGTTTCATACTGGAGGCAAAGGAGGTCAACATGGCTGCCGCACAGGCTTCGCTCAAGGGCAACTACGGGCACTGTCTGGGCAAAACCATGGACCGTCCACTAAGCAAAGGCATTTTCGGAAACAGCATCTTCTCGCACATAATAGCCAAGACCGCATCGGCATGCGACGCCAGAATGGGCGGAGCAATGATTCCCGTGATGAGCAACAGCGGCTCGGGCAACCAGGGCATCTGCGCCACCAACCCTGTGGCAGTGTATGCTGAGGAGAACGAGAACACCGAGGAGGAACTGGTTAGAGCCTTGACTTTGAGCCACCTTACGGCCATCTACATCAAGCAAAGCCTCGGTCGTCTCTCGGCATTGTGCGGATGTGTGGTGGCGAGCATCGGCTCCAGCTGCGGCATCACCTATCTGATGGGCGGACGCTACGACGACATCTGCCACGCAGTACGCAACATGATAGCCAACCTCACTGGCATAATCTGCGACGGCGCAAAGCCCAGTTGCGCACTGAAAATCAGCTCCGGAGTATCCACGGCACTGCTTTCCGCCGTGTTGGCTCGTGAGGGAAAGCACGTCACAGAGGTCGAGGGCATCATCGACAGGGATGTGGACCGGAGCATACACAACCTCACGAGCATAGGCAAGGAGGCCATGTGCGCCACCGACGAAATGGTGCTCGACATCATGACACACAAGAGTTAGAACGCTTCCGGACTGCATTTGCAGCCCCATTTGACGGCGGACATTCTGCAAGAAGACGGCGGAGTGTCCGCAAACACACCCGGAAAGTCATATTATTTCGGTCGTTCAATGTGCTTACCACGACCGTTCAATGTGCTTACTACGACCGTCCAACACGCTTACTACGGCCGAAATAAGATAACTTGCACAGCTTTCTTGCAAAACTGCAACTGTCTTTTTGCAACGTTTACTCTGCCTTCCAGCGCAAGTTTCACTATCTTCCCGTAGAACTTTCATCGACTTCCAGTATATTTTCCCTTACATTTTGACCACATCACCACTACCCTTTGGAGCGTTCGCCATGGCGGGTTGAAATGACTGAAAGTGCCTCCCTACTCCACTGCCGGGTGTTGTCTTCTTTTTTCATACACCTATTTATATATTAGAAAAGCGCACATTTTTTTGCATTAATCTCGTTTTTTTTTGCAAAAAATGTTGGAGTTTCAAAAAGTTGCCTTACTTTTGCAATGTATAGTTTACAATTTAAGTTTAATACTAACCTATTTATTATGCAAAAAAGATCATTCCTCACAGTCGTAATGTTCCTCATGGGAGTATTGCTGACAGGAGCGTTTGCCCAGACACATACGGTGTCAGGTCTTGTAAAAGACAAGGAATTGGGCGAACCATTGATTGGTGTAAGCGTGTCTGTGAAAGGCACGAAGAATGCGACAATTACTGACGTCAACGGAAACTATAGCATCCAGGCTGACGCCAAGGACGTGCTGGTGTTCAGTTATGTCAGCATGGAGACGGTCGAAGAGAACGTCGGCAACCGCAAAGTCATCAACGTGACACTTGTGCCAAGTGACGAGAGCCTGGGCGAAGTGGTTGTCACCGCCATGGGTATAAAGCGCCAGTCGGAGACACTGACCTATTCTGCACAGACTGTTGGCGGCAAGGATGTCAACGACATCAAGTCCATCAACATGATAAACTCTCTGCAGGGCAAGAGCGCAGGTCTTCAGATTACGCCTAACTCCACTGGAGCCGGCGGCGCATCCAAGATCCTGTTCCGCGGAAACAAGTCTATCTCGGGCAGCAACCAGCCTCTCATCGTCATCGACGGTGTTCCGGCAATGACCCAAATTACCGATGCACAGCAGTCGAGCGACTACGGCGGCGAGCGTGACGGCGGTGATGTCATGTCCACAATCAACCCTGACGACATCGCATCAATCACCCTCCTGAAGGGTGCAGCGGCATCCGCACTCTACGGTGCAGTGGCTGCCAACGGTGCCATCATGATTACCACAAAGTCAGGAATGGCCGGCAAGGTTGCCATCAACGTGTCAAGCAACACCACAATGGAGTCTGCACTGACAGTGCCGGAGTTCCAGACCACCTATGGAGGCACAGAGTCCGGCACACAGAGCTGGGGTGAGAAGCTTTCGAAAGAATCTCCCAACTATGCCAAGGAGTTCCTGCAGACCGGCTACACCACCAACAACTCGGTGTCAATAGCTGGCGGCAACGACAACTTCAAGGCTTATTTCTCCTACGGTAACGTGTATTCCCAGGGCATGACTCCGAAGAACAACTACCGCAGCCACAACCTGTCTTCAAAGGTTGACTTCAAGGTTTTCGACAACGTGCACATCGATTTCACTGCGAAATTCAACAACCAGCACATCAAGAACCAGGCCACCGCAGGCTACCTGTTCAACTCTCTGACCGGCGCATACCTTGTTCCGCGCGGCACAGACTGGAACTACTACAAGAACAACTACGAGGTTTACAATGCTGACCGCGGCTGCTACATCCAGAACTGGACCAACACCGGACTTCAGCAGTACAGCAATCCTTACTGGTCAATCAACCGCATGGTTCCGCGCACAGACCGCTATCGCTATGAGTTCGGCGGCACCGTACGCTGGGACATCACCCCTGACGTGAACGTCCAAGGCCGTATGCGCTACGAGCGCGGTGAGGAGCACTTCGTGCACAACCTCTATGCTTCGAGCACAGGCAACCTCTTCCCGATGGGCAGATACAAGGACAACCGTTTCTTCAGCGACCAGCTCTACGGCGACCTGCTTGCTTCCTACAAGCACACATTCAATGACTGGCTCGTCAGCGTCACTGCCGGCACCAGCTTCACCAAGAGTCAGACGGCTCACGTAGACCTCTATGCCGACGGCTCACAGTATGTGTCTCCCGGCGACGGAAACGCTTACTATCCGAACATCTTCACTCCGAACAACTTCTACAAGAACCTCTCTTCTCTCGGAAGCGGTGATGCCATTCACACGGAAAAGCGTCTCAACGCAGTGTTCGCAACTGCACAGATCGGATACAAGGATGCCGCATTCCTCGACATCTCCGGACGTAACGACTGG
The DNA here is from genome assembly GCA_963639575.1 of uncultured Spirochaetota bacterium. GTDB lineage: Bacteria > Bacteroidota > Bacteroidia > Bacteroidales > Bacteroidaceae > Prevotella. Next base: position 9,453 of record CAVHUR010000026.1, on the reverse strand, counting down.
TCTTCCACTCTTGCCTTCACCGACGGATGCTCTTTCTTCTATCCTTCAGTAGGAGCAAGCGTACTGCTCAACCGTTTCGTGAACATGGGCAAGAACGTTGACCTCTTCAAGTTCCGCGCAAGCTACTCTATCGTGGGTAACGATGTGCCTATCTATGTGACCAACCAGCTCTACACTCTCGGTGAGAGCGGCGCAATCTCCGCACCCGACAAGGCTCCGTTCCGCACATTGAAACCGGAGAAGACCAACTCTTTCGAGGTAGGTTTCGACGGTACATTCCTGCAGAACAGACTCACCGTGGCGTTGACATACTACAAGACCAACACCAAGAACCAGTTCTTCTCAGTGTCAGCTCCTTATGAATCAGGTCTGCGTAACCGCTACGTTAATGCCGGTGACGTACAGAACCAGGGTATCGAGTTCAGCGCTGGCTGGTATCAGTCATTCAATGATGACTTCAGCTGGAGCACCAACTTCAACATCTCCTACAACGAGAACAAGATCAACGAACTCGTCGACGGTCTGCCAAACGGACTTACTCTCGCAGAGTGGTCGGGCGCAAAGATCATCCTCAAGGAGGGCGGTTCCTACGGCGACCTCTATGTACGCGCCATCAAGCGCGACGAGAACGGCAAGCCTGTAAAGAATGACCAGGGACAGCCTATCGTGCTCGGCGATTCCAGCGATGAACTTATCTATGCAGGAAACATGAACGCCAAGGTTAACTTCGGTTGGTCTAACTCGTTCCACTACAAGGATGCCACACTGTCGTTCCTTATTGACGGCAAGTTCGGCGGACGTGTATTGAGCGGCACAGAGGCAGCTCTCGACGGATGGGGCGTTTCAAAGCGCACTGCAGAAGCACGCAATGCCGGCAAGGTAGTGGTCGATGGCGTAGAGTTCGACCCGGAGGCATGGTACTCCACAGTGGGTGCTTCCAACTTCAACACACCATATGCCAACGAGTTCTATGTATACAAAGGCACCAATGTCCGCCTGCGTGAAGTGAGCCTCGGCTACACATTCCGCAATCTGTTCGGCACTGGCAACAACCTCACAGCTGCACTCATAGCACGCAACCTGTTCTTCTTCTACAAAGACGCTCCATGCGATCCTGACGTGTCAATGGGTACTGGCAATGGTGTTCAGGGCATCGACATCTTCAGCCTTCCCTCTTCAAGAAGCGTTGGTCTGAACCTTAAGTTGAACTTCTAATAACAAGAACCGACTATTATGAAAAATAAAAATATCATTGCAACAGCCTCCTTCATGGCGCTTACTGTACTTGGCGGCAACATGCTGACTTCTTGTACAGGAAATTTCGAGGACCTGAATACCAACAAAACCCAGGTAGACCCGAACGATCTGCCATTCTCGGCACAGTGTGCAGAGCCGATGAACTACTGCTATCCTCCGCAGCAGAACATGTTCCAGTTCTGGACTAACCTCACCATCGACCTCTATGGCGGTTACTTTGAGACCCCTCACGGCAACTTCACCAACTGTGACATGGGCGAAAACCGCGGACATAGCGGCGGTATGTATGAGAACTACTATCTCCACATATTCAATAACACGCGCCGTATCATCGCTTCTTGCGAAAGCAACAAGCAGGACGGTCTTGGCGGAGTGATGCGCATCGTGCAGGCTTTGGGTACAATGACAGCCACCGATGCCTATGGTCCGCTGGCCTACAGCTCTATCATCAATGCGGAGAGCGAGGCTTTCTACCGTTTCGACTCTCAGCAGGAGCTATACACTCAGATGCTCGATGACCTTGACAAAGCTATCGCCGGCATCAACGCGATGACCGATGCCGAGAAGGCTATCCTCGCTACTTTCGACACATGGGGAGGCGGCAACACGCAGGTGTGGATACAAATCGCCAACACCATGAAGCTCCGCATCGCCCTGAGACTGTCGAAGCGCGAGAGCGAGATGAGTGCAGCCGGCTACGACCTCAAGCAGATTGCCACACAGGCAGCCACCAATACATTGGCTGTCAGCGGCAACGACATCGTCATCAAGGACCAGAGCAACGAACTGAAGCGTATGTTCGACTGGACAGACTGCGGTATGAACGCTAACCTCGTGACACTTCTCACCGGAACCAACGACCCGCGTCTGCCTCTCTACATCACGAAGAATGCCGGCGAAATAACAAATGAGAATGGTGTTGTCACACCTGCCAACACCGTCTACTGCGGTGTACGTTTCGCCAGCGGCATGCCACAGAAGTCGGCACCCAACTGCTACGGTCCGAAGATGTCGCAGTGGGTGGGCAACTACAACACTCCTCTGCCTATCTTTAAGGCAGCTGAATCCTACTTCCTGCTTGCCGAGGCAAAACTCCGCTGGAACATTGGTTCCGAGAGCGTACAGAGCTTGTATGAGAAGGGAATCCGCCTTTCCATCAAGAATGAGCTGGCTTACAAGGGCGAATTTGCAGGCATCACCTCTATCAGCGATGCTGACATCGACGCTTATGTCAACAGTTCTGCTCATCAGGCAGACTATGTAGACCCGGGAAACAGCGTCAACAACTGTGCTGCAGTCAACCTTCTCAGCGTGAAGTGGGACGACAGTGCTTCAAACGAAGACAAGCTCGCCCGTATCATGACACAGAAGTACATCGCCCTCTTCCCGCTCTCCAACGAGGCTTGGGCAGAGCAGCGCCGCACCGGTTACCCGAAGTTCTTCGTGGCATTGGTAAACAAGAGCAACGGTGGAGTTGACACTGAGGAAGGCGTGCGCCGTGTTATCTACAGCAGCAATGCCTATGACTCCAACGACGAAGGCGTGAAAGGCGGCATACAACTCCTCAACCAGGAGAACACCAGCAAGAAAGGCAAGACAGGTGATGTCGGCGGAACTCATGTATGGTGGGACAATGCCAACAAGGGCAACTTCTAAACGTCCGGACAAGACGATAGTTTCTCACTCTACACAACTGTAGAATAACCAAAGGGTGTATCAACTGCCATTGAGTTGATACACCCTCTTTCTTTTTCAGAACTTTACTTGTGCAAAAGCTAATGTGCCGGTTGTCCGCTATCAGATGTTTGCTATACTCATGATGTTGGCAAACACACCGGCAGCGGTTACGCTCGCTCCGGCACCGTAACCCTTTATCTGCATCGGATATTCACGGTATCTTTCCGTGGTGAGAAGGATGATGTTGTTAGAGCCTTCGAGGTTATAGAACGGATGACCGCTGTCGACAGTCTGCAGCGAAACGCTTGTCTTGCCGTTGTCAAGCGTGGCAACGAAACGCCAGCGTTTGCCCTCTGCCTCAAGCTTCTTGCGCTTTTCCTCAAAGGCGGCATCAAGTTCCGGCAAACGTTTCCAGAAGTTCTCCACACTGCCCTCAAAGTACTCGTCGGGCACAAAGAGGTTTTTCACGACATCAGACTGCTCCACCTGATACCCGGCTTCGCGCGCCAAAATCACCAGTTTCCGTATTACGTCCTTGCCGCTGAGGTCTATTCGCGGGTCAGGTTCGGAATATCCACATTCCTTAGCACGCTTCACGGTTTCCGAGAACGGCACATCCGCAGCGATTTCATTGAATATAAAGTTGAGCGTACCGCTCAGCACGGCCTCTATCTTGAGTATTCTGTCACCCGAATTTCTAAGGTCGTTGATTGTACCTATAATCGGCAGACCTGCTCCGACATTGGTTTCAAACAGGTATTTCACGCCCCGAGCTATCGCAGTATCCTTCAGTTTTCTGTACGTCAGATAGTCACCGGAGGACGCAATCTTGTTGGCAGCCACCACACTTATGTTGTGTTCGAGCAACCGGAGATAGATTCCCGCGATGTCATGCGATGCCGTACAGTCTACAAATGCAGAGTTGAAGATATTCATACCCACAACATTCTGCTCAAGCAACTCCGGGTTGCTCTCGGGCGAATCTGCCAACAACTGCCTGTAATTGTCCAAATCTATGCCGTCACGATTATATACGGCATGTTTCGAAGATGCTATGCCGACGACATTGAGCTTCAGTCGGCTGTGGTCTTTCAGTGCGTCATACTGCGAGCGGATTTGCTCTATGAGCTTGCTGCCCACCGTTCCTATTCCGCAAATGAACAAGTTGAGCACCTTGTATTCGGAGAGGAAGAATGAGTCATGGAGCACATTCAGTGCCTTGCGCAGGTATCTGCCGTCAACCACAAACGATATGTTTGTTTCGGAAGCACCCTGTGCACAGGCGATGACACTTATGCCCGAACGTCCCAAAGTGCCGAAAAGCTTGCCGGCAATACCCGGAGTGTGCTTCATGTTCTCACCCACGATGGCTATTGTGGCAAGCCCTTTCTCTATCTGCATGGGGAACATCGCGCCTGTCTCTATCTCCTTGCGGAACTCCTCATTGAGTACTTCCGCCGCCGCATTGGCGTCTTCATCGCGCACACCTATTGAGGTGGAGTTCTCCGAAGAAGCCTGTGACACCATGAACACAGATATGTGATTGTTGGTCAAAGCGGTGAAAATGCGTTGGTTGACACCGATGACTCCTACCATCGACAGACCGGTCACATTGACCAAGCTCGTACCGTTGATGCTCGATATACCCTTAATCGGCTTGTTGTCATTATCTATTTTCGCACGTATGACAGACCCCGGATTCTTCGGGTTAAAGGTATTCTTGACCTTTATGGGGATATTTTTCACACACACGGGATATATCGTCGGCGGATAGATTACCTTTGCTCCGAAGTTGCAAAGTTCCATTGCCTCGATGTAAGACAGTTCCTTTATGGTGTAGGCAGTCTTTATCACACGTGGGTCAGCCGTCATAAATCCGTCCACATCTGTCCATATCTCCAACACTTCTGCATCCAATGCAGCGGCTATAATCGCCGCTGTGTAGTCGGAACCGCCGCGTCCGAGGTTTGTCGTCTCGCCCGTATCGCGGTCGCTGGAGATAAATCCCGGCACGATAGACACGCGCGGCAGATTCTTGAAAGCCGCCTGCACGAGTTCCGCAGTGAGTTCACTGTGAAGCACGTTCTTGTTGTTCTTGTAGACTGTCTTTATGAAATCGCGGCTTTCGAACCACTTTGCGCCACGCACCAAGGTAGCGACTATCTTTGAAGATATGCGCTCTCCGTAGCTGACAATGGCGTCTTGGGTTTTCTGGGACAGGTCGCGGATAAGATAAACACCGAAGTAAATGCTCCTGAGTTGTTCCAACAAGGCATCCACTTCCTTAAATAAGATTTCGCGATCTATGGTGTTTGTTATGATAGTGTCAATCATCCTGTGGTGACGATCGACTATTGCTTCGTACTCACTCTTCCATCCGTCGTCACCGGCAACTGCCAGGCGGGATGTCAGAAGAAGCTTGTCGGTAATGCCTCCGAGGGCACTCACAACCACTACAATGGGCTGTTTTTTCGCTTTGTTCTCTACAATCTCCTTCAAGGAGAGGATACTTTCCACGGAACCAACGGATGTTCCGCCAAATTTCAATACCTTCATTTCTGTTTCTTTTGGTTAATATTCTCCTTTCCTCACAACGATTGAGGTCAAGGAAAACTTGGCGACAAAATTACGAAATAATTCATTCATCCACAACGAAAAGCCGCCGAAATGTAGTAATTTTGCTTTATGATTAGAGAAGCACAACTGCGTCTGTTTCCCGAACAGGCATATTCCGAACAGTCCATTGCTGACTTTGTGGCAAAGGATTTTGCCATCGACCGCCGCACAATCACCCATGTCAGAGTGCTGAAACGTTCCATTGACGCACGCCAGCGCACTATATATATTAATGTGACAGTCCGCATCTACATCAACGAGATGCCTGCCGACGAGGCGTTCACAGCCACGAACTATCCCGATGTCAGTACTTCGACGCGTGTAATCGTTGTCGGCGCAGGCCCCGGAGGGCTCTTTGCCGCCCTGAAACTCGTCGAGTTGGGACTTCGCCCCATAGTTCTTGAACGTGGAAAAGACGTGCATGAGAGGAAAAAAGACCTTGCCATGATTTCCAAGACCCAGAAAGTTGACGGAGAATCCAACTATTGTTTCGGCGAAGGAGGTGCCGGTGCATATTCCGACGGCAAACTCTATACCCGGTCAAAGAAGCGCGGTTCAACGGACAAAATCCTCAATGTGTTCTGCCAACACGGTGCTTCCACGTCCATATTGTCAGACGCTCACCCTCATATCGGTACCGACAAACTGCCCAGGGTGATAGAAAACATGCGCAATACTATAATAAGGTGTGGCGGTGAAGTGCATTTCCAGACCAAGATGACACGCCTTCTGCTCAAAGGAAACGAATGTGTCGGTTGCGAAGCGGCACATCTTCCGACTGGCAAGGAGGAAACTTATCGCGGACCGGTGATACTCGCTACCGGTCATTCTGCACGCGACGTATACCGCTATTTGGCTGATGCGAAAATAGAAATCGAGCCGAAAGCCCTCGCCGTCGGAGTGCGTTTGGAGCATCCGGCGGCACTTATCGATCAGATACAGTACCACAACCGCAATGGAAAAGGGAAGTATCTGCCGACGGCAGAATACAGTTTCGTGACCCAAGTCGACGGTCGCGGCGTGTATTCTTTCTGCATGTGCCCCGGAGGATTTGTCATTCCGGCAGCCACAGGACCTAATCAGATAGTGGTAAACGGCATGAGCCCCGCCAACCGTGGCACGAAATGGAGCAATTCGGGCATGGTAGTGGAACTGCACCCCGAGGACATCTGCACAGAAGAAAACAAGGATGACGTGCTCTGCATGATGCATTTCCAAGAACAACTGGAGCGTGACACGTGGCAACAAGGCAACATGAGACAGACTGCCCCGGCACAACGCATGGCGGACTTTGTAAACAACCGCTTGAGCTACGACCTGCCTGCATCGTCCTATTCCCCCGGACTGGTGTCGTCGCCACTGCACTTCTGGATGCCGGAAAATATCAGCCGGCGACTGCAAGAGGGCTTCCGCAAGTTCGGTAAGATGAGCCATGGTTTCCTCACCAACGAGGCTGTACTCATCGCATCGGAAACACGCACATCGTCACCTGTAAGAATCTTGCGCGACAGGGAAAAACTGCAACATGTCAGAATCAAAGGTCTCTTTCCCTGCGGAGAAGGAGCAGGCTATGCAGGAGGCATCGTTTCCGCCGGCGTCGACGGCGAACGTTGCGCCGAAGCGGCAAAGTCGTATATGGATGCAGCGCATGAATAACAACGTAACACATACACTATAAGCCCCGAACTATCCACTACCGGTTAGTTCGGGGCTTTGTCTTTCATGCGTAAAAGTGGCGCAGGCGCTACCTCACAAGGACGCTCCGGCTACTTCCGTCATCCCTGCATTCTATGTTTACACCAGACTTGGGTGCAGGCAGCCCCACGCCTGTAAGGGTATAGAACTTGGAGTTCTTCACCGCACTCACCTTTTCTTCGATGCCATCAGCAACCGTTCCCTCTATATAATCCGCTTCATTGAGCGACTGGGCGCAGTTTGTTATCTTTCCGTTCTTTGTATCTTCAGAGAGAGGAGAATAGATATCGAGACTTGATTTAAGCATTTTGCCGTCTACCCAACCGCTTATCTCCGTTTCATTCATTGCCGAACGCCAGAATGAAAGTTCGGAATATTGGCGATGGAGAGCCTTTTTTGGGTCACCGACTGTAAACTTCAACGGTCTTACACGTTCGTTCAACTCGCCCACACACACCTTGTTGCAATAGAGCAATGTGCGTTTTTGCGCATAGTAGGAGGTCAGCGTGATGTCATACCACTTGCCTTTGTCAGTTATGACAGGCTCTGCCGACACTATCTCCTCACCCGACACGGACGTGTATTTCAGGTATCCTCCATCGGCAACGGTCACCTTTGCCTCCTTGCTTCCAATGGTTGAGAAACTGAAGACAGTGCCATCTTCTGTGCCCTTGATGCGCACCGAGAGCGTGTAAGGATAGATTGCAGACTCGCCAGAGAAACGTATTACCGAACCGTTTTCCAATGTTACGGATTGCGTCTGGTCACGTTCCGGTTGCGGTTTTCCTTGTTCCAAGGCATCGAAAAGACTTGTTGGGATTGCCGACATGAACTGTTGGTGCCCTGCTGTGGTGGGATGATATGGGTCAGCCTCATAGCCGTCAGCCCACTTGCCCTCGCCATTGTCAATCGCTCCGAGGGTGTTGACCGATGCCACATCCCACTGATGGATAAGCATATTCATACGTTTGATGTAGCCATAATCAGCTGCAGTATAGTCTCCACGGGTGTAGTTGTTCATCACAACCACAGTTTTTCCGTCGGCTTTCATCTTGTCTATGAGTTTAAGCATGTTGTCCCGGAACTGGTTAAAGATGGCTTGTTGGTTGGAAGCACCGTGTATTCCCTCGTTGCCCATAGACAATCCGATAATGACATACTTGCCGAAATCATGTATCATCTCATCGTACCGGTCAAGCAAATTGACTGTTGTGTTACCGCCTATTGCCACTCCCGACACCGTGAAAGGCATACTGCTGATTCCACCTGAATACCGCTTTGTCAACTGTTGTCCATAGAGATAGGCATATCCCTTGTTGTCTGTCGCACCCTGTCCGTTGCATACCGATGAACCGAAAGCGGAAATCTTGTATTCGTCAATCGGCGCACTGACATTCCAGGAATAGTCGTTCATGTCAAGCGTAACGGTGTATTTGCCTCCGTTGATGCGTATGTTCTCCGTGGCAAAGCCCTCCGACGGCATCGCCACTGCGGTGCGTGAACCACTCATACGCTTCACTGCGAGATCATCGGAATTGTTGAACGCGAAATAGAAATACTTGTCGGAAAAGAGGAACACGCCGCTGTCGTCGAGTGTCACCTCCTGACTGAAAACGCCATTGCCGGCGTATGCCACCTTTACAGCACCCTTCACGATATTGCCTTTCAAATAAAGTTCCACAGGCAGAACCGTGAGTTTGCCCACCTTGGAGTCATAACGCATGCGCACTACTGCCGATTCCGACACAGTGAAGGCATCGCCGTCAACCACTACATTGCCGTCTGTGCCCTTGCCGAGGACAACTTCTGCCCCCTTGTCATCTATACCTTTTATATAATAGGTGCCTGTCTGCAATCGCTGATAACACTCGAAGACGCCAGTGGAAGTGCCGTTTGGCTTGAGTTCCTTCATGGCAACGCTCGAACCATTCTCCATAGCAGAACCAGTTACCACTACCGAGACGATTGTCCGTTCACTGGAGTAACGTGCGGCAACGATGTTCTTTCTGTAAGCCGTATCTTGTTTTTTTTCTGTTGCCAGAACTGTCGGCGCAACCGTAAACAGCAGAAATGCTGCGGCAATAAATCTGTTCATAATGTTAAAAACTTTATTTTTCCATTTTTCCTATCGTAGGGTTAATCGGCATGATTTTTCCGTCTTTCACGTCTATTTTGTCTATCATAACCACCCTGTTATTCGGATCGGCA
>CAVHUR010000025.1:0-33693 GCA_963639575.1 uncultured Spirochaetota bacterium | reverse complement strand
GGGTATGCACGTCGCGACGGTCGGTGGCGAAGAGCTTCTTCTGTTCGGTGAGGTTTGTGCGGTCTGACGTGATGACACCCTTGGAGTCGAGCATGACAATGTTCTTCAGCTGCGCTCCGAGCGCCACATACATCTTGGTGCAGGATATGGCTGCCGCTCCGGCACCGTTGACCACGATTTTCACATCCTCTATTTTCTTGCCTGCAACTTCCAGTGCGTTCTTCAGTCCGGCGGCGGAAATGATGGCCGTGCCGTGCTGGTCGTCGTGCATGACGGGTATGTCGAGGTTCTTCTTCAGGCGTTCCTCGATGTAGAAACACTCCGGTGCCTTGATGTCCTCAAGGTTGATTCCGCCGAAAGTAGGGGCGATTCTCTCCACCGCCTCGCAGAATTTCTCGGGGTCTTTCTCGTTCACTTCGATGTCGAAAACGTCGATTCCGCCGTATATCTTGAAAAGAAGTCCTTTGCCTTCCATTACCGGTTTGCCGCTCATTGCGCCTATGTCGCCGAGTCCGAGCACGGCTGTGCCGTTGGATATTACGGCCACGAGGTTGCCTTTGTCGGTGTATTTGTAGGCGTTGTCGGGTTTTTCCTGGATTTCAAGGCATGGGAACGCCACACCGGGAGAGTATGCCAGCGACAGGTCGGTCTGTGTCCTGTGCGCCTTGGTAGGTATTACTTCGATTTTTCCCGGTTTGCCTTTCTCGTGATAACGGAGGGCTTCTTCTTTCGTGATCTTCACCATAGATAAAATGTGTATTAAGTCTCTTATAAAACAACAGTCCCTTTCGCAGGAAACCGTGCGGTCTCCGTGAAGTCTGCAATCATACTACAAAGTTACACCAAATGAAAGAGAGGGCAAAGAAAATGCCCTCTCTGACTAAGAAAAAATAAGTTTTTTTATCATCTTGCTTACGATTCCGACTTTCCGCCTGCGCCGCAAGTCTAAAGCCGGGTCACCTGTTTCACGCCCTTCACGGTGCGCAGTTTCTTCATCAGAAGTTCCATCCTGGCGGTGTCCTCCACCATTACCTCGATGTTGCCGGAGAACAGTCCGTCGTTGGAGTCGATGTTTATGGAGCGCATCACCACTTTTTCCTCCTTCGAGATAATGGAAGTGATGTTGTTGACTATGCCGAGGTCGTCGTTGCCGATTATGCGCAGCGTGATGGAGTACTGTGCTTGTCCCTTGCCGCTCCACCGCGCCTTGACTATGCGGTAGCCGAACCGCTTGCGCATCTCGATGGCGTTGGGGCAGTCGTTGCGGTGTATCTTTATGCCGCCGCTTACGGTCACGAATCCGAAGACATCGTCGCCGTAGATGGGGTTGCAGCATTTCGCCAGCGAGAAATCTATGCCCTTGAGGTTCTTGTCGATGACGAGTATGTCGTCGGAGCTGTGTGCCAGCTGCTCGTTCGGGCTCTCGTAGGTGAACTCCTCGGCAGAGCGTGCGGCGGCAGGAGCGTTCAGGTGGAGCGTGAAGTCACGCACTTCCACGTACTTGTCCATGACATCGCTCACGTCAAGACGGCCGTCGGCAATGGCCTTGTAGAAGTCGCTGATAATCTTGTAGCCCATTTTCTTCGCCACATTCGACACTATGCCTTCCTCCAGTTCTATCTTCCTGTTCTTCAGACGGCGTGCAAGCAGTTCCTTGGCTATGAGTATCTCCTTCGCCTGCGTTTCCTTCAGAGCGAGGCGGAGCTTGGATTTCGCCCTTGAAGTCTTGACTATATGGAGCCAGTCCTGCTTGGGCGTCTGGTTCGACTGGGTGAGTATCTCCACCTGGTCGCCCGAGTTCAGTTGCTCGCGCATTGACACGTTGCGTCCGTTGACGAGTGCTCCCACGCAGCGGTTGCCCACCTGCGAGTGGATGTGATATGCGAAATCGAGCACCGTGGCCCCCTTCGGCAGTTTGTACAAGTCGCCCTTAGGGGTGAACACATACACCTCGTCTTCGTAGAGTCCGCTCTTGAATTGGTCCATCATCTGCATGTCGTCGCCCGACTCGAGAGCCTGTCTTATGTCGGCAAGCCATGCGTCAAGCCCTCCTTCACTTTTGACTCCCTTGTATCTCCAGTGTGCTGCGAGACCGTTTTCCGCCACTTCGTCCATGCGCTCGGTACGTATCTGCACCTCCACCCACTTGTTTTGCGGGCCGAGCACGGTGATGTGCAGGCTCTCGTAACCGTTGCTTTTGGGCACTGAGAGCCAGTCGCGCAGCCGCTTGGGGTTGGGCTGGTACATGTCGGTCACTATGGAGTAGGCCTGCCAGCACTGCATCTTCTCCTGCTCAAGAGGCGCGTCTATGATGATGCGGATGGCGAACAGGTCGTATATGCCGTTAAATCCGCACTTCTGTTTCTTCATCTTCTGCCAGATGGAATGTATGCTCTTGGTGCGCCCTTTCATGTGAAAGCGCAGCCCTGCAGCCTGCAGTTTCTCCTGGATAGGGCCGATGAACGAGTCGATGTAGGCATCGCGCGCCTGCTTGGTGGCGTTGAGATTGTCCTTGATCATGTAGTATGCGTCATGCTCAAGGTACTTTAGCGACAGGTCTTCCAGTTCGCTTTTCAACCGGTAAAGTCCCAGTTTGTGCGCTATCGGAGCGTACAGATAGCTTGCCTCTTCTGCCACTTTGTGCTGTGCCTCGGTATTTTCGGTGTCGCGGATGAGGCGCATGAGGTTCACCCTGTCGGCAATCATTATGAGGATGACACGCATGTCTTCCGCAAAGGAAATTAGGAGATTGCGGAAGTTCTCGGTCTCTATTGTCGGTGTCTTCTGGTAGAGTACGCTCACCTTGTAGAGCCCTTTGGTGATTTGTGCCACCTGCGGGCCGAACTCCTTTTCTATCTTCTCTGCGGTTTTGGGGTCTGTCGACATGCAGCAGTGGAGCAGTGTCGCCAGCACCGTTTCTGTCCTCAGGCGCATCTCGTCCACGGCGATGACCGCCGTCTGGAGTGCAAGCAGTATGGGGTTAAATCCGAACACGTCGCGGCAGAGCGTACCTTCTTCCACGGCAGAGAGCAGGTGTGATGCGATCTTCTTTTCGTCCTCCCTCTTCAGGTTGTCGCCAAGATGTGAGCGGAGGTGGTGAATCAGGCGTTTTGCTTCGCTTATTTCCTCGCTGGTAAAAATGAGTTTCTCGTTCATAGCAGGCATTTTGTGGATTCAAAGTTATAAAAAAACGGCGAATAGCTTTCCTGTTTTGGGAAAACTGACTACATTTGTATCATATTTTATTGATATATCAACTATTTTAATAAAGGTGGCTTCCTAAAACCGCCACCATGACAATACAAACATAAATAAAAGGGTTACGCTTTATGTTTTCTGAGAAAGATTTGAAACAGATAGCCCTTCGTGGCATCACGGAAGAGCAAGTCAACAGCCAGTTGAAAAGTATTTCGGAGGGTTTTCCTTACCTGCGCCTCAAGTCTGCGGCTACCGTAGGCAACGGCGTGTCGGTGTTTTCGGATGACGAACGCAAGGATTTTGTCGCCGGATGGAACAGCTACAAGGCAGAAGGACACAAGGTGGTGAAGTTCGTGCCGGCAAGTGGCGCGGCGAGCAGGATGTTCAAGAACCTCTTTGCTTTTGCCTCCGCACCTTACGACAAGCCCGAGACTGATTTCGAGAAGAAGTTCTTTGAAGACATAAAGAAATTCGCCTTTGCCGGCGAACTGTCCGCTGCCTGTCAGAAAAACAACGGCAAGACCATCGGCGAACTCATCGCCGGGGGCGACTACAAGGCTGTTGTCAACAATCTGCTCAATGCCGAAGGGCTCAACTACGGACAGCTTCCGAAAGGTCTGCTGCTCTTCCACAGCTATCAGGAAGGTCCACGCACGCCTATGGAAGAGCACCTTGTGGAGGCTGCACTCTATGCAAGCAGCAACTCGGAAGCAAGTGTACACTTCACCGTTTCGAGCGACCACAAAGACCTGTTCCGTGCCCGCGTGCAGCAGACTGTGGACAAGTATGCGGAGAAATACGGCATCAAGTATAATGTGAGCTTCTCTGAGCAGAAGCCGTCTACGGACACTATCGCCGCAAATGCGGACAATACGCCGTTCCGCAACGCCGACGGCTCGCTGCTGTTCCGCCCCGGAGGTCATGGAGCACTGATAGAGAACCTTGGCGACATCGACGCAGACGTGGTGTTCATAAAGAATATCGACAATGTCGTTCCAGACCGTCTGAAGGACGACACGGTAGAGTACAAGCAGCTGTTGGCAGGCGTTCTCGTTGCCATGCAGCGCCGGGCGTTCGGCTATCTGCGCCTTCTCGACACGGGCAACTACAGTCATGAGCAGGTGGAGGAGATTATCCGGTTTGTGCAGCACGAACTTTTCTGCCGCAAGGGAGACATAAAGCATCTGGAAGATGCGGAGCTCGTGATTTACCTGAAGCAGAAACTCAACCGACCGATGCGTGTCTGCGGCGTGGTGAGAAATGTCGGCGAGCCCGGCGGAGGTCCGTTTGTGGCCTACAATTCCGACGGCACTACATCGCTCCAGATACTCGAATCGAGCCAGATAGACCCTGCCAACGAAGAGTATGTGCAGATGTTCCGCCAAGGCACACACTTCAATCCGGTGGACCTGGTGTGCGCTCTGAAGAACTACAAGGGCGAGAAATTCGACCTGAAAAGATATATTGATCCGCTCACGGGATTCATTTCGAGCAAGAGCAAGGACGGCAAGGAACTGAAGGCACTGGAGTTGCCGGGACTGTGGAACGGCGCAATGAGCGACTGGAGCACCATTTTCGTGGAAGTGCCGCTGTCAACCTTCAATCCGGTAAAGACCGTCAACGACCTTCTCCGCGACCAACACCAATAGGAGGATGACACGTTCGGAGAGGGTAGAGCGCATCCTCGGATATTTCAAGGAGCAGATGCCGGTGGTCACTACCGAACTGCAGTTCGGTAGCGCATACCAGTTGCTCGTGGCGACAATGCTGAGTGCGCAGTGCACGGACGCCCGTGTCAACATGGTAACTCCGGAGTTGTTCCGTCTGTATCCCGATGCCGCGACCATGGCGAAAGCCGATGAGGAGGACATATTCCGGCTCATCAGGAGCGTGAGCTATCCCAATGCAAAGGTGCGCCACCTGCTTCAGATGTCGCGGAAACTGGTCAGCGACTTCGGCGGTGAAGTGCCTGCCGAACGTGAAAAGTTGGAGTCGCTGGCTGGGGTAGGGCGCAAGACCGCCAATGTAGTGCAGGCCGTGTGGTTCGGCAAACCCGCACTTGCGGTCGACACTCATGTGTTTCGTGTGAGCCACCGCCTTGGTCTGGTGCCCAAGACCGCCGACACTCCGCTGAAAGTGGAGCTTGCGCTGCACAAACAGATACCCGACGAGGTCGTGCCCGACGCCCATCACTGGCTGCTGCTCCACGGCAGATACACATGCCAAAGCCGCAAACCGAAGTGCGGAGAGTGCCCGTTCGCGGATTTCTGTCCCTCGTCAGAGAAGTAATTTTCATCCTTACAGGAAAAGAAAAGCACAAAAGTTTCCCCGCGAAAAGGAAACTTTTGCGCTTTTATAGTTTCTTGTTGTTGTACTGCAACCTGCAGTCTTATGCCGTGCGTTCTGTCGTGTAATGCAGCGCAGACGGCATTTGCGTCGTCACTTCTGTACGATTACGCCGACCGAATTGCCGCCTCCGGCGTACACCTTGGCCTTGTTGTAGTAGATGCTTTTTATCTCCGTGTAGTTGTCGCCGTCCTCTTTCGCATACCGCAACTTTGTGGTCAGCGTGTCGACATCGATGCCCGTGGAGGTCATTATATAAAGATAGGTGTGCGTCTCGCCCGTGTTGTCCACCTTCACGGAGGGCAGGACGAACGGCATGTTGTAGCTCGGGTCGGGAGCGATGAACACGTTTCCGTCGCAGAAAGAGTAGCCGGTGAAAGTGCCGCCCGACTTTCCGCTCACCGTAATCGTCTGGTTGGTGACCTTCACGTCGTTCATTGCCTGCTGCACTTCGCTCTCCGTGAGAATCCTGTCGCTGATTACAGGCCACATTGAAGGCTTGTTTATGTCGAAGAACGACTTGTTCTCCTTGTCCACGAAGTAGAGAAACACGCTCGAACGTGTCCAGTAGTTGATGTCGGCATCGGTGGAATCCTGCCACTTGAGCTCCTTCTCGCACGACGTGAAAGTCGCCAGCGCACATGCGAGAAGTGCCGAAAAGAAAATCTTTTTCATGTCTTATTTGCTTAGTTTGAGTGTTTCTACGGGGCGGTTGGTGGTGATTTTGTCCACCTTGTTCTGTATGAGCGTCCATGCCTCATTGAGGTTGTCCACGGTCCACACGTTCACCGAGAGGCCTGATTTGTGACATTCCTCTATCCATTCGGGGTGTTGTTTCAGCAGGACAGACGAGTGGTAGTCGATGCCGGTGAACCCTTTTGCCTTGATTTCTTCGGGCGAAAGGTCGCCGTTGAGGTATTCCACGCACAGGTTGACGGCATCTTCGCGTTTGCCTGAGCGCTGTCCGTTTGGACCGTCAAGCACCTTGTGGGCTTTTGCCACAAGTTCCTCGCAGACGTGCGAACTGAACGATATGTAGTCCGTCTGGTCCACTGCGCCGTATTTCTTCACCAGTCTGAGCACCTCATCCACGCACTTGCTCTCCGCCTCTTTTGTGGAGTGGCTCTTTATCTCCAGTACAAGACGCATGGGAGCGAGGTGTACTCCCTGCCACAGATATTGCTCCAGTGTGGGCAGAACCTCTCCGTTGGCGAGCCGCATGTCGCGTATGTCGGCATACTTTGCGGTCTCTATCCTCACTCCGTTGATGTCTGCGTCGTGGTTGATGACACACACACCGTCGGCGGTAATCCACACGTCGAACTCCGAGCCCCAGCATCCTGCCTCGGCAGCCTTGTGCAGTGACGTGATGGAATTTTGTGCCGAGCCTTCCGTCTGCCAATATCCCCGGTGGGCTACGACCTTTGTCTGTGCCGTCATGGCGGTGGCGATGACGGCCAGCATCAGTGTTGAAAAGATCTTTTTCATGACTTTCTCTCCTTGTTAAACAGTTCTTTTATGGTTTTTATGGTGTTTGCGTCTTTTGGTCATTCTGTCTGTGCGCCGGGCCAGTTCACGAGAAACAGTTTCTCTGTGGCGCGCGTGAAAGCCGTGTAAAGCCAGTGATAGTACTCTGCCCCCGACATTTCCTCTGTCATGTAGCCCTGGTCCAGATATATGTGCGCCCACTGTCCGCCCTGCGCCTTGTGGCAAGTGACGGCGTAGGCGTATTTCACTTGCAGTGCGTTGAAGTGGCGATCCTCCCTGACGGACTTCATCCTGTCGGTCTTCAGCGGCACATCGGCATAGTCCTCAAGCACGCTTTCGTAGAGCCTGTTCTGCTGTTCGGCGGTGAGCGACGGCGCTTCCGACGACAGGCTGTCCATGAGCACGGTGACCTGAATCTCGTAGTCGTCGTAGTCGGGAAAGCGGAGCCACACCTCGGAAAACCTGAATCCGTACAGCTCTTTCTGCCCCGACACCCTCTCGATGGTGGCAATGTCGCCGTTGGCGAGGAATGTCGGGCGGTTGGAATTGTCCTCTTTCTCCTGCTGAACCGCCTTTGTCCAGTGGTAATTGTTCCTCACGACCATGATGCGGTCACCCCTTGTGAGTTCCTCTTCACGTCCGAGAATCATGTTGCGGATGCCTTGGTTGTAGATGTTTGCCCTCTTGTTGGAGCGCGTGATCACCATCGTTTCGTCCATGCCGACACGCGAATAGCTGCCCGAAAGCTGCTCTATGAGTTCGTCACCCCTCACCACCTGGATGTCGGCAAAGCCGCTGAAGCGAATCCTGGGCAGCTGTGACGTGTCGTCGGAGTCTATCTTGCGGCGTATGGCAGTGGCGTTGTAGAGTATGCCGCTGCCTGTGTTCTGGCGCATCACCTCATGGATGTCCGCCGCAAAGACCTGTAGTCCGAGCCCGGCGAGGGTGTCGGCGTCGAGTGCCGGAGACGCAGTCTCGCCCACAGGAGGCAGCTGTGCCTTGTCGCCTACGAGCATCAGACGGCAGTTCTGCCCCGAATAGACATACCTGACGAGGTCGTCGAGCAGCTGTCCGCTGCCGAATATGCCGTCGCCGAAGGGCGAATTGTTGGAAATCATGGAAGCCTCGTCAACGACAAACAGGGTGTTCTTGCCCAGGTTGTCGTTCACGTTGAACGGAGTGTTTGTGCCGGTGTAGGTGCGCTGCCTGTAGATTTTGCGGTGTATGGTCAGTGCCGCAAGCGAACTGTTGGTGGCGAACACCTTTGCCGCTCTGCCTGTCGGGGCGAGCAGGACGACACGCTGCCCGAGGCGGTGCATGGTCTTCACGATGGCAGAAGCTATCGCTGTCTTGCCCGAACCCGCCGAGCCTCTCATGAGCATCAGGCTGTCGGACGAAGGTGAAAGCATGAAATCGGCGAAAGTATTGACGGCGGCCAGCTGCTCCTGGCTTGGAGCGTATCCGAACGACCGGAATATTTCCGCAGTTAATTCACCGGCAGTCATTGTTTAGTTCAAACTATTTTGTATCTTTGCAAGCACTAATCCGTACAACGTCTGCAAAGGTAATAAATAAACGGAACACACGGATGAAAAAGTGGAATAATTGCATTTTGCTGGTTTGCGCTTTTCTTCTTTTGCTGATTTGCGCACTGAGCGTCCTCTCTCCTACAGGTAATCAAGATGGAACAGACCCCGACTGCGGCGACACAACAGTTTATAATCAGAATCACTGACGACTCTCTCGCGTTCGCGGTGAGGAGTTCCGGCGACACGCCCGTGACCTTCGAACCCTACGAAATGAAGAAAGGCATGTCGGTGGCAGCCAACTTGCGCGAGGCGTTCCGTGATGTCGAGGTGCTCAGGAATGCCGGACAGAGGGCGACAGTGCTTGTCGACTCGCCGGTCATGCTTGTGCCTACGGAGGAATACCGGGCTGAAGAGGTGGAGGAGCAGTACGGCTTCGTCTATCCGAAACAGGAGGGTGTGGTGACTGCGGTCACCGTTTTGCCATCGCTCGGCAGTGTGGCTGTCTACACCGTAAGCAAGGACTTGCGCACCGTCTTGGGTGACCATTTCGCCGAGGTGCGTGTCATGCCCCTGATGGCACAGATGTGGGAGTTTCTCGTGCAGCGCAGTTTCGGCGGGACAAACAAGAAGTTGTACGCCTATTTCCATGACGGCGCGATGGAGGTGTGCTCCTTTGCGAGAAACCGTTTCCTGTTTTCCAACCGTTTCAGTGTGGCCGATTCGCACGACGCGCTCTACTTTCTTCTTGGCGTGTGGCGGCATATCGGCGCCAAGGCAATGGTCGACGACCTGTTCCTGCTGGGTGACATCCCCTCACGCGAAGCCCTGGTCGGCGATGCCAAGAAGTTCCTCTACCGTGTCTATTGCATAAATCCTACGGCCGACTTCAACCGTGCCGACTTCACGCAAGTGGACAACATGCCGTTCGACACAATGGTGGCGTTCGGCGAGAACGGCGCCGGCAGACGCTGACCGGCGGCGGTTGCGCCATGCTTTATCACCCCTTTACAACATACAGGTCATGCGTATAATAACAGGAAAATACAAAGGACGCCGCTTCGACGTGCCCCACACGTTCAAGGCAAGGCCCACTACCGATTTCGCCAAGGAGAACTTGTTCAACGTGCTCAGAGCCTATGTCGACTTTGAGGACTGCCGTGCCCTCGACCTGTTTGCCGGTACGGGCAGCATCACTCTTGAGATGCTGTCGCGCGGAGCGCAGTCTGTCGTGAGCGTGGAACTGGACCGCAGCCACGCCGCATTCATCCGTTCGTGTCTGAAGAAGCTGGAAGAAGACCGCTGCGTGCTTGTGTGCGGCGACGTGTTCAGGTTTGTCAACGGCAGCCGGCAGCAATATGACATCGTGTTTGCAGACCCTCCCTATGCGCTGGAGAACCTTGCGTCCATTCCCGACCTTGTGCTCGGGAAAGACATGCTCGCCCCTGATGGCATCCTCGTGCTTGAGCATGGCGCAGCAAACGACTTCTCGCAGCATCCCCGCTTCGTGGAGCACAGGGCATACGGAAGCGTGAATTTCTCCATATTCAGATAACAGTCACAACATAAGAAGGGCGTTCCTGCACTGCAATAACAGTACTCTGGCGGTGCGGGAACGCCTTTTTCGTGACCGTACAACGACCGTGGTACGCCTGTGCGGCAAATGCCGCACAGGTTGATGGCAAATGCCGCACACGTTCACGGCATCTGCCGCACGATGACCCAAACGCCGTTCTTGCGCCGCGTAAACTGTCTGTGTGAATTGCGGAACAATCGTCTGCGGCGATTAAACGTTTTGTCCTTCCGGCAGTCAAATAATTGTCTTGCGTACCAAGAACACCGCCGGCAGGCCGGCTGCCGGCACTGAAAGTAAACTAATGACACAACAGACAATGATTATGAAAAAGACAATTTTGGCAATCGTAGCCCTGTTTGCGTTCGCAATCGGGGTCAGTGCCCAGGAGCAGCAGGGAGAACCGAAGCGCCCGGAAGGAAAGTTCAACAAGGAAGAAATGGTGAAGCACCGTGTCGAGGGCATGGCCAAGGAACTGGGACTTGACGATGCACAGAAGACCAAACTGCAGAAACTGTTTGAGAAACAAGCCTCAAAGAGGGGTTTCGGAATGCCTCCGCGGAAACCGGAAGGCGCCCCGAAAGACACTGTGGGCATGAAGCGTCCGTCGGAAAAGGACATGCAGAAGATGCGTGAAGAGATGGAGAAGGAGCGTGCGGAGTTCAATGCCGAACTGAAGAAGATTCTGACTTCGGAACAGTACACCAAGTACGAGGAACTCGAAAAGCAGCGTTCCAAGCGCGGCGGCGGCAGGCGCGGCGGCAGACCGGAGAAGCGCTGACGGCGGCGCAGCAGGGAGTTGCCGCATCAAGGCAACAGCCAAAAGACAACATGACGGGGGCATCGCAAAGATGTTTCCCGTTTTTTATTTTGTTCTAAGTGAAAAATAGACTATCTTTGCAATTAATAAAAAGACATTCAGAGATTGTGATATGAAGAATGGCACATTGGTTTTCGCGGTTATGTTTCTTCTTGCGGTAAGTTCCTGTACGAAGAAGAAAGAGACCAACACCATAATAACGAAGATAGAGACGCCCAAGGTCAGCCGTGAGATACGGACTGTCGGCGACAACGAGACACGCAAGTCGTTCGACTGGAACGGCACCGTGTATGAAGCCGTAGTGACGAGAAAGGCCGACAAGGAACTGCCTGTGGTGAAGGACGAGGACGGCAACAGGTATTACGACAACTCGATAGAGGTCTCCCTGAGCAGTGCCGGCAGCGAGGTGTTCAGGCGCGTTTTCCACAAGAGTGACTTCACTTCATACATCAATACCGGCTACCTGAAACCGTCGAAGAGTGCGCTGATGAGCGTCGCCTTCACCCGTGTGGAGGGCGGAAACGCCATGTTCGTGGCAACCATAGGCTCGCCCGACACCATGGCTGACGAGTACATGCTCGTGGAAATCAGCGTCTCCAAATCCGGAGGCATGACCATGAGCCAGATACAGGAAACGGATTAGAACCAGGAAAGAATACTACTGACATGAGAGAATACAAGGATTTGAAGATAGCGGTGGCAGGAACCGGATATGTGGGAATGTCCATTGCCACGCTCCTTGCCCAGCATCACCAGGTGACGGCGGTAGATGTCGTGCCCGAAAAGGTGGACAAGGTGAACCGGGGAATAAGCCCCATACAGGACGACTACATAGAAGCCTACCTCGCCGGATACAGAGTGCGCTGCGAGGATGACGTGAAGGCGTTTCGCCAAGGCGACACTGACAAACTGGAAAAGGTGGACCTCAACCTGACGGCTACACTCGACGGGGCGTCCGCCTACATGGATGCCGACTTCGTGATTATAGCCGCTCCGACCAACTACGATTCCGTGTTGAACCATTTCGACACCAGTCATGTGGAGGAAGTCATCGACCTTGTGCTCGACGTGAACCCCGAAGCAGTGATGGTCATCAAGTCCACTATCCCGGTGGGATACTGCCGCGGACTTTATGTGAAATACGCAGAAAAGTTCAAAGCCGAAGGCTCGGGCGACACACGGAAACTGCGGCTGCTCTTCTCGCCGGAGTTCCTGCGCGAGAGCAAAGCCCTTTACGACAACCTCTATCCGTCGAGAATCATCGTGGGATATCCCAAGATGATTGACGGAAACGGCCATGACGACGAGAACCGTGCCATAAAGGACATAGAGGGAAACCACATGCGCGAGGCGGCGGACACCTTTGCCAAACTGCTCGTCGAGGGCGCACTGAAGGATAATATCGATGTCCTGCTGATGGGAATGAAGGATGCCGAGGCCGTAAAGCTGTTCGCCAACACCTATCTCGCTCTGCGCGTGTCCTACTTCAACGAACTCGACACCTATGCGGAGATGAAAGGCCTCGACTCGAAAGCCATTATCCGGGGTGTCGGTCTCGACCCGCGCATAGGCACACACTACAACAATCCCTCGTTCGGATATGGCGGCTACTGCCTTCCGAAGGACACCAAGCAGTTGCTGGCGAACTATCAGAACGTGCCGCAAAACATGATGACGGCCATCGTGGAGTCCAACCGCACGAGGAAAGACTACATAGCAGACGCCGTGCTGCGCAAGGCCGGGTGGTATGCGTACTCATGTTCCAACGAGTACAAGACGCAGTCCAGCACACGCACAGTGACGGTCGGGGTCTACAGACTGACCATGAAGTCCAACAGCGACAACTTCCGCCAGTCGGCCATACAGGGCGTTATGAAGCGCATAAAGGCAAAAGGCGCGCAGGTCATAGTGTACGAACCGACGCTCCAGGACGGCAGCACGTTCTTCGGGTCGAAGGTAGTGAACGACCTCGACGAGTTCAAGGCGCAGAGCGATGCCGTCATCGCCAACAGGTATGACACCGTTCTCGACGACATAAAGGACAAGGTCTACACGAGAGACATATTCCACAGAGACTGACAGACAGGTAAACAGACAACATGTTCCCGAAGCCTTTGCGCCGGCAGTGCCAGGAGTGGCACAGGGGCAAGGGCAGGGTTTGCAAGACAAGTGAAGACACAGAGTATTCAGAATAGTGACAATGTGGAGGGCGGAATGCTCCCGGCGCAGTTCGCGTGCGGGATGAATGTCTTTGAGCGGATGGCCAAACGTACATTCGACTTCATCGTGGCCGGACTGTGCATGATAGTGTTTTCGCCGCTCATTCTCGTGTGCTATCTGGCGATAAAGTTCACCGACAGAGGACCGGCGATATACAAGCAGGAGAGGATAGGGCGCTTCGGCAAACCTTTCTATATATATAAATATAGGTCTATGCACACCGAAGCCGAGACGGAAGGCCCGCTTCTCTGCTGCAGCGACGGCGATGACGACCCGCGGTTGACCAGAGTGGGGCGCTTCCTCCGCTCGCACCACCTCGACGAACTGCCACAGTTGTGGAATGTGTTGCGTGGCGATATGACCTTCGTCGGCTACCGTCCGGAAAGGAAGTACTACATAGACAAGATCATGGAGCGTGACCCGCGCTACGAATATCTCTACCAGATGCGCCCGGGAGTGACATCCTATGCCACGCTGTACAACGGCTATACCGACACGATGGAGAAGATGTTGCGGCGGCTCGACATGGATTTGTACTATCTCGTGCACTGTTCGTGGTGGCTTGACTGCAAGATACTGTTCCTGACATTCGTCTCGATAGTGTTCGGAAAGAGGTTCTGACATGAAATTACCAACCTATAAAAACATAAGGAAATGAATATTTTGCTTTGCGGCGGAGCTGGCTATATAGGAAGCCACACGCTCATTGAACTGAAAAACGCCGGCCATGACGTTGTCGTGGTTGACAATCTTTACAATTCGAAAAAGGAGGCTCTCAACAGGGTCTCGAAGATTCTCGGCGGTGTAGAGATCCCTTTCTACCAGGTGGATGTGCGCGACCGCGAGGGACTGACCAAGGTTTTTGAGGCTCACAAGATTGACGCCGTCATCCATTTCGCAGGCCTCAAGGCGGTGGGAGAGAGTGTTGCCAAACCGCTGGAATACTATGAGAACAACATGAACGGCACTTTCGTGCTGCTCGATGTGATGCGCAACCATGGCTGCAAGAACATCATCTTCTCGTCGTCAGCCACTGTCTACGGCGACCCTGCCATAATACCTATCACCGAGGAGTGCCCGAAAGGACACTGCACAAATCCCTATGGACAGACCAAGAGCATGCTCGAACAGGTGCTGATTGACGTGCAGAAGGCTGACCCGGAGTGGAACGTGGTGCTGCTGCGCTACTTCAACCCCATAGGCGCACACAAGAGCGGACTGATAGGAGAGAACCCCAACGGCATACCTAACAACCTGATGCCCTACATCACACAGACCGCTATCGGCATGAGAAAGGAACTCGGCGTGTTCGGCAACGACTATGACACGCCCGACGGCACCGGTGTGCGCGACTATATCCATGTCGTTGACCTCGCCTGCGGACACGTCGCTGCCCTCCAGGCCATAGAGCGCAAGTGCGGAGTGGCAATATATAACCTCGGCACAGGCCACGGCTACTCCGTGCTCGACGTGGTGAAAGCCTTCGAGAAAGCCAACGGACTGAAAGTACCTTATTCTATTAAGCCGCGCCGTCCGGGCGATATCGCCACTTGCTACTGCAATCCTGCCAAGGCAAAGAAGGAACTCGGATGGGAGGCAAAGTACGGTATCGAGGACATGTGCCGCGACTCCTGGAACTTCCAGAAGAACAATCCCAACGGCTACGAGGACTAAACCGCAAACCAAACCGGCAGGTGGGCTGAAACAGACGGATTTCTCGTGATTTATGTCAATTGTGCATTTGGTTTACAAAAATTAACACCGTATAACTCGTTAAGGGATAACGTGTTACAAAAAAGTTACACCAAAGGTTACAAAAAAACATAAAAAAAGAGGATGCTGAAATGGAAAAAGCATTACCTTTGCATCGGTTTTAAAAATAACAATTGATTGTTTTACTGATTAAAAGCTTAGAAAAAATGAAAAAGTTAGTTTTGATGTTCGTTGCTGTAGCAGCAATCTCATTCGCTTCTTGTGGTAACAAAACACAGCAGGCTGCTCCTGCAGATTCTGACACTGTAGCAGTTGACACTGTATGTGCTGACACTGTAGCTGCTGACACTGTAGCTGCTGAGTAATTCGAACACGAATTAAAAAGACAGAAAACCGCCAGTCCCTCTTTGGGGTTGGCGGTATTTTTTTTGCTTGTACCGCCTTTCGGCTTTTCCCGAAGCAAGTAGTCCTGGCAGTTGCAGTCTCCCCGCTGCAACTTGTTTGCTCGACGCAGGGACGCGTCGACTACTATGATTGGCAGTTTTCAGGCATTTGCGACAGTAGTTGCAGCGTCCCCGCTGCAACCTCCAAATGGGCTTTGTGTAACCCGGAATGTCATGTAAAACACCGTTTTAATGCGTTTCTGTATGTTTTAGAGCCGTTTTATAACGGAAAATACGTAATTTTGCGAAATATTATACATGATATTTATCAGAATAGGAATATAATAAAGACTTTATGCAAAAAGACTTGCTACATCATAGCCTCTTGCGTTGCTCTTTGATATGCTGTGCTTTACTACTCTCTGTTTCCGCGATGGCGCAAAGTCAGGACAAGGCGGATGCGTCGCCGGCAGTGCAGAAAGGCGTGACGGAAGGTAAGGGCACGCTGCAGGGAAGGGTATTCGACACTGACGGCACAGAGCCTATGGTCGGCGTGACAGTGGCCATCGAAGGCACGACTACGGCCGTGGTGACCGATGTGGACGGAAACTTCTCCTTGCCAGTAGGCAGTGACAAGTGCAGCGTGGTGTTTTCCTTCGTCGGCTACAAGAAACTTGTGGTGCGCTATAACGGCAGCAATAAGGCCGACTTTGCGAAGATTGAGATGAAAGCCGACGCCGTGAACATCAAGGATGTGGTGGTTACTGGCATCTACAGACGCAAGAAAGAGAGTTTCACTGGTTCTTCTTCCACTTTCAACGGTGACGAGTTGAAGAGCGTGGGAGCGCAGAACGTGCTGCAGAGCCTGAAGACTCTCGACCCCTCATTCAAGATTATGGAGAACACCCTTGCCGGCTCCAACCCTAACTCGATGCCCGATGTGGAGGTGCGCGGCAAGTCGAGTGTGGCAGGGCTGAAGGAGGAATACGGTTCTGATCCCAACCAACCGCTGTTCATATTGGACGGTTTTGAGACCACGCTTGAGACGGTGATGAATCTCAACATGAACCGTGTGGCATCGGTGACACTGCTCAAGGATGCCGCCTCTACCGCCATCTACGGTTCGAAGGCAGCCAATGGTGTGGTGGTCATTGAGACGAAGACGCCGGTGAAGGGCAAGTTGCAGATATCCTACAAGGGGGATTACAGTCTGGAAATGGCTGACCTCTCCGACTACAACCTGATGAACTCAAGGGAGAAACTGGAGTTTGAACGTCTGGCGGGTGTATATAAGGACAACACCGGCAACGCTTTCAACCAGATAAAACTCGACGACTTGTACAACTCGCGCCTGCGTAGCATAGAGCAAGGGGTGGACACCTACTGGCTGAGTGTGCCCCTGAGGACAGGCATCACCCACAAGCACAATCTCTATGCAGAGGGTGGTGAGGGCAACATACGCTACGGTTTGGGACTGAACTACGGCAAGGTGAACGGCGTGATGAAGGGTTCCGACCGCCAGACGGCAGGCGGAAACCTCGACTTGATATACCGCACGGGCAAGTTCCAGTTCAGTAACAAACTGTCGATAGACTATCTCGAAACCAATGACCCTGCGGTTTCGTTCTCCGAATACGCCCAAGCCAACCCCTATTACAAGAAGTATGGTGACGACGGAAAAACCAACAAGTACCTCTACTATCCCGAAGACGGACTTGACGACAACCCGGTGTCAAACCCGCTTTGGAATGCTCATCTCAACAACTACGACAAAGGGCAGCGTTTCGGATTTACCAACAACTTCATAGCGGAATGGTTTGCCACCGACGAACTGCGCCTGCGCGCCAAGTTCGGAATAACAAAATACGACGACACACAGGACGAACGGCTCTCGCCGCAGCACACTGACTTCGACGACAAGGACGACACGCAGAAAGGCTCTTTTACCCACAGCCTGCAGAAATACCTCACTTACGAGGGCGACGTGTCAGCCACCTACGGCCGTCTTTTTGCCGGCAAGCATCAGGTGAACGCCGTCTTGGGATTCAATTTCAGCAATATCTCCAGCAAGACCAACGGCTATTCAGCCACAGGTTTCACCGATGACCAGTTCTCCGCGCCGTCGTTTGCCAACAACTATCCCGACGGCGGCAAGCCAAGTTACACCGAGAGCGTGAAGCATGCGTCAAGTTTCTATCTCAACGGAGGGTATGCCTATGACAACCGCTACCTGCTTGACTTCAACCTGAGAAACGACGGAGCGTCGATGTTCGGCACCGACAACCGTTTCCGCACCACATGGTCGGTGGGTCTGGGATGGAATATCCACAATGAGGAATGGATGCAGAAGAACGGCATGTTCCAGATGTTGAAGTTGCGTGCATCGGTGGGAAACCCCGGCAACCAGAACTTTTCCGCATACCAGGCATACACCACTTATGTGTTCAACAGTCTGATGACAAACGTCTTCGGCACAGGTGTCGTGGTCAACGCACTGGGCAACAAGGACCTGGCTTGGCAACAGACCATCAACTACAACGTGGGTGCTGACATCACAACACTCGGCAACCGCCTGAACCTCACCCTCGACTACTACATCAAGGACACCGATCCGCTGCTCGCCATCATCACCACTCCGGGTTCAATGGGCGTGACAAGCGAAGCCCTGAATGCAGGCAAACAGAAGACAAAAGGTTGGGAAGCGACCGTCAAGTTCTCCCCGATATACATGCCGCAGAACCGCATCAACTGGAACATCTCGCTGAGTGCCACCCATGCCAGGTCAAGATATGCCGACATAGGCAACGCCTTCAGCGCCCTCAACGAGAGCGGCAAGGCAGCCCTCCACAGTACTACGCGCTACTATGACGGCGGCAGCCCGACAGCCATCTGGGCGGTGCGCTCCGCCGGAATCGACCCTGCCACGGGCAAGGAACTGTTCATCAAGCGTGACGGCACATACTCCTTCACCTACGACACCGCCGACGAGGTGGTGTGCGGCGACACCGAACCCGATGTGGAAGGACTGCTCGGCACCACGTTCTACTATAAAGGCTTGTCCTTCAGTTGCTATTTCCGCTATGAGTACGGAGGTCAGGAGTTCAACAGTTCGCTGTTTGACAAGGTGGAAAACATCAGCACTTCGGATGTCTACAACAACCAGGACCGCCGTGCACTCTATGACCGCTGGAGCATAAACAACCGCAACGCACAGTTCAAGGGCATCTCCATGGTGCAGAAAACGGACAAGTCATCGCGCTTTGTGATGGATGACAACACCCTCACGTGCGAGTCGGTGAGCCTCGGTTATGAGTTTCCGCTCAACATAGCCAAGAAACTGGGCATGCAGGCACTGTCAGTACAAGCCAACATGAACGACATCTTCCGCTGGTCGACCATAAAGGCAGAGCGCGGCATCGACTATCCCTATGCACGCACAGTGTCGTTCTCGGTAGGCGCAACATTCTGAAAGACATGACAAAAGCAATGATGATGAAAAAGACACTATACATAATGGCATTCACCGTGTGCTGCCTGCTGGCGTCATGTTCAGGCTGGCTGGAGGTGAAGCCCTATGACAAGATTTCCGAAGACGAACTCCTGCGGAGCGAGGAAGGGTACCAGAAGATGCTCAACGGCATATATATCGACCTCAACGCCGATGCCCTCTACGGCAAGTCTCTTTCGGTCGAGATGATCGAGGTGATGGGTGGAGCCTACACCATAGGCAGTGACAACAGCGTGTGGGGCAACTACAAGGATCTGTCGTCATACCAGTACACCACCGAATACTGGCGCGACCGCATGGACCAGACATGGAACAAGGCCTATGCGCTCATCCTCAACTGCAACAAGATACTGGAGACCATCGATGACAACAAGGCGCTCTTCTCGGATGCCAACTACTATGTCATCAAGGGCGAAGCACAGGCTCTGCGCGCCATGCTTCACTTCGACATGCTCCGGCTCTTCGGTCCTGTCTATTCAAAGGACAGTGACAAGACCGCCATACCTTATTATATAAAGGTGGGAAATACTCCCGAAGAACTCCTGACCGCCAAAGAGGTGGCGGAAAAAGTGGTCAGCGACCTGGAGGAAGCGCGCGTGTTGCTTGCCAACGACCCGGTGCGGACCGAGGACACCATGATGAGCGGCACGCAGGACGGCACGAGCAATTTCATGCGCTACAGGGCTTTGAGGCTCAATTACTATGCCGTAGAAGCTCTCCTTGCAAGGGCTTACCTCTATATGGGCGACAAAACCAATGCCTTCAAGTACTCCACAGATGTCATCCGTGCGGTTGACAGCGGCATCTTCCCCTTTGTGGACAAGAGCCTGGTGGTGGGTTCTCCTGCCGATCCCGACCGCATCTTCTCGTCGGAAGTAATCTTTGCGCTGTCCAATACCAGCCGCGGCAACCTGTTCAAGAACTATTATGACCCGTCGCGACTGCCCAACTATGTGTTCCGCATGGACAACAATCTGATGAACAACCTGATATATGGCGGCGCCACAACTACGGGCGGCTATCAGGACGACTACCGTTACCGTGCTGGCTGGATAGCTACCGGCAGTAACAGGTACTTCTATAAGTACAGCGACATGGTGGCGACGGGAAGCATACAGAACACTATGGTGCCGATGATACGCATGGGCGAGATGTTCCTCATCGCAGCGGAGAGCCAGAGCGACAACCTGGCTTCCGGCACGCAGTATGTCAACGCACTGCGCCGCAACCGTGGTGTGGCGAACCTGCAGACGCTGACTCCCGACCTGCTGAAATACGAATACATCAGGGAACTCTATGGGGAGGGACAGCTGTTCTACCTCTACAAGCGTCTCAACTGCGACATCATAACGTCGTCATCAAGCAGCAAGAACACCAAGGCAAGCGATCTCGTGTTCGTCGTGCCGCTGCCAGACTCCGAGACAGAGAACAGATAGCGCACGGAAAGTACGGCCTGCAGCCTGCAGCCGGACGGAACTAAAATAAAGGAAACGGAAAAACAATGACGAACAAGACAAAGACTCTGGTGCTGTCAGCACTCGCCGCCGTGGCATTGTCCTCGTGCAGCGAGCAGACTCCGGACGTGTTCCAAGACATCAATGGGGTGTATTTCAACAACCGCACCAACACTAATATACTGCAAGACTCCACAGAAGTGACTTTCGTCTATCAGAAAGGTGACGAGATGGAGGTGCCTGTCACCATACAACTGGTGGGTAGGCCGGCGGACCATGAGCGTGAGATAGCGCTCACGGTGAGTTCTGACGATGCCGTTCAGGGCACAGACTACGAACTGCCCGACAAGGTGGTGATGCCCCAAGGCGAGACTTCCTGCGACTATGTGGTGCGTCTCAAGCGCACGACGGCAATCAAGACACAGCAGAAACGCCTGAAACTCACCTTGCAGGAAAACGGCAATTTCACCCTGCCTGTGACGCAGGAGACGACCTCCAACGGCGATGTGGTGACGACACTGGCATACACCATCATCTTCTCCGACCAGTTTACCACTGCCCCGAAGGCTTGGGAGAAGGGGCTTCTCGGTCCTTTCACGCAGCAGAAATTCGAGTTGGCGTGCTCTGTGCTCGACCTTGATCCAGCCGATTTCAATGACAGTTCGAAGATGACACTTTCCATGCAGTCGTATGTAAGTGCCGAGATGCAGACGTATGTGCTGCAGCAGGAGAACCTGAAAAACCGGGGGCAGGCTTACGACACCAACGCCTTTGATGCCGACGGCAATGCCCTGAAATTTGCCGATGAGTAGTGCCGGTGACACTGTTGACATGATTTTTACAGACGAAAGACGCTAACGAAGATGACAAACATGATAAAGACCACGGCTGCACTGGCGCTTGCACTGGCATTGGCGGCATGCTCGCAGGACGAGGGCAACTACGATTACCACTCCCTCAACGAACCGGACATCACGGGAGTGGCAGAGACCAATTCGGTACTGATACACGATGTGCTCGACCTTGACCCCTCTATGGGTGACAACATCACCGACCTCGATGCCTATGACTATGAGTGGAAGGTCATCAACAACTCAGGTGACCATGAGGAAACAGTGCTTGGCAACGTGAAGCATCTGCAGCAGGAGATTACCCTCAACGCAGGAGAATACACCCTTTACTTCACTGCCACCGAGAAGAGTTCGGGACTGTTCTGGCGCAAGAGTTATGCTCTCACGGTGAGCGACTCCTCTTCTGAGGGGTGGATGGTGCTGTGCGACGACAACGGCAAGACTCGGCTTGACATCATATCCGACGTGACTGGCAAGACCTATCAGGACGTGCTCAAGGACAAAGGCATGGATGCGCTCAACCATCCGTATGCCGTGCAGTACGCTCCGAATAACGGATACTCCGACTCGCCCTTCTATCTGTTTACGGCAGACGGTGCCACACGACTGTCGAAAAACAATTTCGCATGGGAAAAGAACTATGCTTTCAGATATGAGGTGGCAAAGTCGACAGACCTGCATCCGCACAGCATGGTGTGCGACAAGAGCGGAATGATGAGGGTGTGCGTGAGCGACGGCTACGCCTATACGGCTTCGAACATGGGCATACAGGGTCTGTTCGCCGCCGTCAACAAGCAGCCTGTGCTTGCGCCTTATGTCGGTGCGAACGTCGGTGCCATATCTTACGCTTCGGTATACCTGTTATATGACGACACCAACAAACGCTTCATGTCGTGTTGCCCATTCCTTGTCAGCCTGTCACTCTCCGACACCAATTACCACACAATGGAGGAAATGGAGGAGATAGCCACAGGCTACAAAGGCAGTGACATGGTGACGGGCACGGCGTTCGGGGACTATCCGGAAGGTATGGACTTCGTCTATATGGAGAACACAAAGTATGATCCGGGCAATGCAAAGATGGGCGTCACCTACACGGTGCTCCGTAACGGCAACCAATATTACCTCTATGGCATCCAGCTTGGCGACATGCTGACCTTCGCCGACTGCAGTTATGTGCTTGGCAAAGCCTATTATGGTGACCTGAGCGGCTGTACTGACATCGCCAAAGCCTCACATTTCGCCTTCAGTTCACTGCGCAACTACATGTATTATGCGGTTGACGGAACAGTCTATCGCACAGACCTCTCCGAGACGCCTCTCCGTGCGGAGAAGCAGTTCACGCTCCGTGGCGAGACCGTGACAATGATGAAATTCAACTTCTACCAGAACTCTTCGAGCAGCCACGACTATGACTTGATAGTCGGGTCGGAGTGTGACGGTGCGGGAACACTGCGCATATATGACGGTATGACTACCGAGGGCGATTTCTCCAAGGTGACCCCTGAGGTGCATACGGGATTTGCCAGAATAGTGGACACCACATACAGGGAACGTACAAGTTAAGAAACACATAAGCAAGATGAAAACGAAGATAACGATACTGATGCTGTTGCTGATGGCAACAGTCGGCATTCATGCAGACGAAGGCATAACTGTCAGGTTTGACGTGAAGAATCCTGTGCTCGACAATGTGGTGCTGGTGTATCACCAGAGCGTGAACGAGTTTGCTCTTGTCGACGGAAAAGGCACGGCGCAACTCGACGGCATGGACGCCCTCTACGCCAAAGTGTTCTACGGAGAGAAGAGCAGGGACATCTATCTGCAGAAGGGTGACGACATGACAATCACCTTCGACGCCAATGATTTCGACGATACCTTTGCGGCAAAAGGAGGCAACGGGAAAGCCATAGACTATCTTGGCAAGATTCAATTGGTAAATCTGCCGGACGAGAGTTATGCCTTGCCGTGGAATGAATTCCGCAATGCCGTCATCGCCAAGACCGCTTCCATGAAGCGGTTGCTCAAGGTGCGCAAGTTCTCGGCTGACGACAAGTTCCTGAAAATGGAAGAAGGCAGAATCACTTATTTCTATGCCAATGCCTTCCTCATGTATCCGGTGAGTCACCTCTACCTCACTCAGGACACGACGATGGTGCTCGGTGACGACTATTATGCCACGCTCAGGGAGTATGTGAAGGAAGATGCCGACTTGTCTGACATTGACGAATACCGCAACTATATGATAGAAACCTCGCACGTGTTTGACAGTGCCGGCAAGGACATAAGGCAGTATTACCCCAAAGTGATAGCGGAGATGACTTACATAGGGGAGCATTTCAGTAACGAGAAAGTGCGCGAGGCGCTGATTCACCACCTTGCTTTCACCTATGTGGAAGGCAACGGCACAGACAATATCGTGGACTTGCAGAATCTCTACTACACCTATGTCACATCGCCACACCTCAACGCCATCTTCAAACAGGCGTGCGCCAAGTGGGACAAGGCGGCTGTGGGACGTCCGTCGCCTGACTTCAAGGGTGAGGACATCAACGGCAAACAGATGTCGCTGCGCGATTTCCGCGGCAAGTATGTGTATATAGATATGTGGGCCACTTGGTGCGGTCCGTGCCAGAAGGAACTGCCTTTCCTCAAGAAACTGGAGGAGAAATACCGCGGACGCAACATCACTTTTGTTGGATTGTCCATAGATGCCGACAAGGCAAAATGGGAGGCACGGGTCAAGAGCGGCGAACTTTGCGGTACGCAACTGTATATCGGGCGCGGTACAAAATTCCAGACCGACTACCGCATCAGCGGCATCCCGCGCTTCATACTCCTTGATCCTAACGGCCGGATAGTCAATCCCGACATGACGCGTCCGTCGAGCGAGGACACCGAGAAGATATTGAACGCCCAGCAAGGGTTGTGATATATAAGAGAGAGTTTTACATTTTTAATCAACTAAATTTTTCAAACAAAACATTTATGAAGAAATTGTTTTCCATGATGCTGATGCTTTGCGCAGCCGTCGCATTCACAGCATGTTCTTCCGAAGAAGAGGAACCGGGCAACCCGATTACAAATCCTGTGGTGCCATCTTCTGCCAAAATCGGTTCGGAAGTGACCATTCAGGGTAGCGGATTCTCCGCTAACCAGACAATCTGGCTTGATGATGCCAACAATGTCGGGAGCATTCCGACAAAGATAGAGGATTTCAAGGTTACCTCGTCTGGCGTGACTTTCACCATTCCTTATACCCTGATAGAGGGCATGCTGGCACGTGTTGTCGTAAGCCAGAACAATAAAGACTATGAGCTGGGCACCATGACACTTCTTGCCGCCGACATGCCGGTGTCTGCAGTGGCTGTTCCAAGCGAGATGGTACTTGGCACTAAAGATGTGACTATTGCCGGTACAGGTTTTGAGGATGGCGATATCGTCTGCATGTCTCCGTATGACGATGTAAATGAAGCATACCTCGAAATGGACACGAAAGTCGTTGACGGCGGCGTGACAGTAGACGTTTCAACTATCGATCTTGAGGGTACGACCTACATCTTCCTCAAGCGCGGCGAGACAGTATGGAAACTTGGTGAAACTTACACTTACTACAAGCGCACCATAAACACCATTACCATATCAGGCAACTACATGTTTGACTTGTATGCTTCTGCCGGATATTTTTCATTGCCAGAGGGTGAAACCGACTTGAAACTTACTGTCAACTATGATGAAAACGGTGCTTTGCAGTCGGTAAAATCCAACACTTTGGAAAGCTCTGCCACTGACCTTAACTGGAATCTGCAATATGAAGGCAATAAGGTTTCGTTTACGGGGGCAATGACAGGTGCTCCTTACACCTACACTCTGGATGAGCAGAACCGGATTGTCAGCAGCACAGCTTTAGACTCATATACTGGAGAGGAAGTGAAATATACATGGACTTACGATGCCGACGGTTATCTCGTAAGCATCAAGGTTGACGGGAGCGACGAAGCTCTGTTGTCGTTAGTTTACACAGACAACAATCTGGGAGGTTACACCTTCGTAGGCGACTGCGACATCAAGACCCGCAGCAATGAAATCAGTACATTCCGCGGAACTGTTGAACCGATGTTCTTGCTTAACTCGTTCTCATGGATACAGAATAAAGAAGACTTGTTCATAGGATTCCTGTTGAACCGGAATGTCAAGATATCTTCGTCTGTTCTTTCTGAGTTCTCTGCGGAGGACTACACTGCAGACTTAAGTGGCATAGAACACAAGGGCGCAGAAATCTTTGCGGAACTTAGCGGAAACACTCTGACACTGCAGATTTTCGGTGACGTGATTTCCAGTATGCTCGGTATTTATGCCAACAAAGTGGTTGTCACATACAAGACACCGTTCAATTGATTTCTGCCTGACATGACAGGACCGCATGTCCTGGACTTAAAAACGAACAAGGGCAAGGAGAACTGTTCTCTTTGCCCTTGTTTATGTGTCGTTTGCTTCTTTGCTTCACTATATTCCTTCGCTCCAAAGCTTTTTGAAGAAATCGAGAACATGGATGCACTCGATGTTTCCGACTTGCCGGTTGATGGGGTCGAGCGACACTATCATTTGTTTGCTTTCGGGATAATCGGACGCAAAAGTCTTGAGACCTCTCATGTGCCGGAGCAAAACTTCCTCCACGGACTTTATCTCTATGGCAACCCTTGCGTCGCCAATCACGGCGTCAACTTCCTGTCCGGTGTAGGCACGCCAGTAACTTAATTTCTCGGAACTCTCCATGTAGTTGAGCCAAGCACGCAACTCCTGTATCACAAGATGTTCGAAAGCATGACCATATTCGGCTGTTCCTCTCACCAGATTATTACGGTGTAGCAAATGGTTAGCGATGCCGACATCGAAATAATAAAACTTGGGCGCTTGCACCAATCTGCGTTTCAAGGTCTTGGTATAGGCCGGAATCTTGAACCCCAGGAGTGTATCCTCCAGAATGTCGAAGTAGTTTCCCACTGTATTAGCACTTACTCCGCAGTCTTGGGCGATATTGTTGTTGTTGATTATTTCGCCATTTGTCAATGCCGCAACCTCCAAGAAGCGTTGGAAAGAGTTGAGATTTCTCACCAAGGCTTCCTCTTTTATTTCTTCTTTCAGGTACACATCGATGTATGCAGACAGCCTATGACGAGGGTTCTTTGCCAGATAATGAGGCGGCAACATGCCGTAATTGATGGCTTGCTGGATATTAAAGTCTGGAATTTCTGCGCTTACAAAGGGGAAGAGATAGACGGGATAGGCTCTTCCTCCCAATGTGTTGTAACCCTTGCGCTTCAACTTTCGGGCACTCGAACCGCAGAGTATGAACACTATCCCTTTCTCTGATATCAGGCGATGTACCTCGTTGAGCAGTTCCGGAACTTCTGGTATTTCGTCTATGATGACCAGTGTGCCCGCCTCTTTACTTGTAAGCATCTCGTAGAGTAGGGAGGGATTGCGCTTGAAACGCCCCCTTATGGTTGTGTCCAATAGGTCAATATAGATACTGTCAGGATAGTTCTGACGCAAAAAGGTGCTTTTTCCTGTCTGACGAGCGCCAAATAGAAACACACTATCTTCTAAGTCTTTGTCAATATGACAGATGCGTTTAATCATACCGTTGCGGTGCTTTGGTTGTTATTGCGGATTTTCTTGGATTATCTGCAATGGCGTTGCGGATTTTCATAGATTATCCGCAACAAAGGTACGATTAAAGATTGTGATAGGCAAACTTTTGCCTTGGCTTTTTTCTGTAGGCGGTAATACTCGTTTAGTAAGTCTTCTTGCTGTATTCGCTTGGGGTGTAACCGAACTGCTTCTTGAAACTTGTGGAGAAATGCGACAGGGTGTTGAAGCCTGTCATGTAGGCGATTTCCGAAATGTTGTACTTGCCCTCTGTGATGAGGGAAGCCGCCCTGTTCAGTTTGAAAGTCTTGAAGAAGACGCTCGGGTTCTCGCCTGTCAGTCCCTTTATCTTGTAGTACAGTTTGGTGCGTGACATGAGCATGAGCGAACTGACACGGTTTACGTCAAGTTCGGAGTTGACCATTTCCTGTTCCATAATCTTGTAGAGGTCGTCCATGAACGCCTTGTCCTGAGGTGAAAGCACCTCCTCCACGCTCTTGTCAGCCTTGGTGACATTGTTGAGAATGGTCTTTACCTTCTCGCGGTTTGTCATCAGTGAACTGATCATCGCCAACAGTACCTTCGGCACGAACGGTTTGGTGACATAGGCATCGGCGCCGCTCTCAAGTCCCTCCACCTGGTTTTCTGATGTCGTCTTGGCCGTTACCAGTATGACAGGGATGTGACACAGTTGGATGTCATGCTTGATTTCCTTGCACAGTTCGTATCCGCTGATGCCCGGCATCACCACGTCGCTGAGGACAAGACTTGGTTCTTCCTCGCGTGAAGCCTTCAGTGCACTCTCCGCATCGAATCTGTAGATTACACGATAGCTGGGCGCAAGGAGAGTGCGGAGGTAGTGCACCACCTCAGTGTCGTCGTCGACAATGAGTATTGTCGGGCGGTTGTCAGTGCCTGTTTCCGCTGTTTGTATTTCCGTGATGTGGTTTTCCGTTTCCTCGATGGGGAATGTCAGAGCCTGTGATTCGCTGTCTTTCATGCGCTCCTCCTCGCTGTACGCACTGTCGTCCACCGGCAGTGAGAGCATGAATACGGCTCCGCTCTGGTTGGAAGCGCCGTTTTTGCTTATGCCGAGAGCCTGTCGTGCTTCGTTGTCACTACGGTTGGCGGCCTTGAGAGAACCGTGATGGAGTTCCGCCAAGGTGCGTGCATAGTAGAGACCTATGCCTGTTCCCCAGTTGATGACGCCCTCCTGATGGTTGTTGAGCTGGTAGTAGCGTTTGAAGATATTGTCAAGTTCGGCAGGCGGAAGTCCCTTTCCTGTGTCGGCAACCGTTATTTGCAGCGTCTGCTTGCCGGTGTTGTCGGTGGTCAGGTCGAGCACTGCGTCGATGCGTCCGCCGTGCGGAGTGTGCTTCATGGCGTTGGACATGAGGTTGTTGACAATCTTTTCCAGTTTGTCGACGTCAAGCCATACCAACAGAGAACCTTCCATGCCACGGCACTCGATGCCTATTCCTTTCTCCTCAGCATTCATGATGAAGAGGTCCATGATGCGCCTCATCTCGGCGATGACATCCGCACGGCACACATGAAGACGCAGGGTGTCGTTTTCGAGTTTGTTGAAATCGAGCAGTTGGTTGACAAGTCTCAGCATTCGTTTCACGCTTCTGTCGATGATAGTAAGCAGTTGCCTGTCGTGCGGACTCGTCGTCTGACTGTCACGCAACTGTTCTACCGGTCCGGAAATCATGGTGAGAGGCGTGCGGAACTCATGCGATATGTTGGCGAAGAAACTCATGTTCATCTTGTTGATGCGCTGTTCCTGTTCCTTCTCTTCCTCGGCTTTGCGTGCCAGATACCTCTCCTGCACGATGCGGCGGCGTGCTTTCACGCCGATCCACACAAGAGCCAACGTTGCGGCAAGGTAGAGCAGGTATGCCCACCACGTATTCCATGGCATGGGATCTACGCTCACCTTTATGCTGTGTTCTGCCAGCACGTGGTTTGAGTCATTGGCTATAATCTTCACTCTGAAGGTGTAATGACCCGAAGGAAGGTTTGAGTAGTAAGCCTCGGTGTTGCTTCCCGCATCCGCCCACTGCTTGTCAAACCCTTCCATCTGGTAGAAATAATGTATGCGTTTGTAGTCATTGTAGTCGGTGGCAGAGAATGATATGGCGAAACTGTTCTGCCTGTAGCCAAGGCGAATGCGCTTGGCTGTCTCCATGCTTTCCTCGAGGCAAGAGCCCGGAGACGGCACTATGAGGCGGTTGTGAACCTTCAGGTTCTGGAACAAAAGGCGTATGTCCTTTATAGGACTGACCTTTTCGGGGTTGAAAGCCGTTATTCCGTGCGTGCCGCCGAATATGAGCGTACCGTCGTTGAGGTGGCATGACGAGCGGTCATAGAACTGAAATCCGCCGATGCCGTCGGTCTCATTGTAACTCGTTATCTCCTTTGTCGAAGGGCACAACTTGTCCAGTCCGTCCATCGTACTTATCCAGATGTTGCCGTTACGGTCGATTTCCATGCTCGAAATATCCGAACATGACAGACCGGAAATGCGCTCCATGCGGTTGTCTGCGGTGGAGTAGTGCAGCAGACCGTTGTTCACAGTGCCTATCCAGACGTCTCCTTGTTTGTCTTTCAGTACCTTTGTCGGTATGAAAGAGAGGCGCAGGGCGCACGAGTCGAGGCTTCTCTGCATGGCGGACATCTCGCTTGTCTCCATAGTGCGGCGGTCTACCTGCATCAGGGGATTGTTGAATGCCGCGACGAGCATCTGCTTCGTGTTGAGTTGGATGATACTTGGGATAAAGACATACCCCTTCGGATACACTTGTTTCTCCGTTATCGCTCCGGTGTCATGCGCTATGCGGTAAACGTAGATGCCTGCCGTGGTGACCCACATGTCGCCTGCGTCATCGCATGACAGTTCCATAGGCAGGAAAATCTTAAATGTCCGTTCCACCGCAAGGTGTCCTTCCGCATAGCGGCATTTGGCTACGCAGCGGCTGCTCGAAGCCCATATGTATCCAGCCTTGTCCACTGCCACATGCGACACCTTGCCGTGTGACAGTTCGATGTCGTCTCCTTCGATAGTTATGTTGTGCAGTTGTTGTGTCTTGGTGTCAAACACGCACAGTCCGTCTTGCTTGGTCGCTATCCACACGTTGCCCTGTCTATCGGCAGCCAAGGAGTTGACTGACTGGCTGCCAATGGCTCTGCGCATCACGTCATGGGCATTAAACATGTCCTTGTGCCGGTATATCACGCGGAAACCCTGGTCGTAACTGCTGAGCCAAAGGTTGCCTCTCGAGTCGGTAAAGATGCTGCTTACGTTTATGCCAATCTTCCCCAAGGGGAAGGAATTGTCCTTTTCGCTCAAGAGTTTGTCCGTTTTGAAGTCATAGACATACAGTCCGTGGTTGTGGGCAGAGAAGATCAGTAGTGACTTGTTGTATGGATGTATGCAGTTTAACTCACCGTTCTTGAACGGCAGATGTTGCAGTTTGGACGGCAAGGAGACAAATTTGCGGCTGTGAGTGTCAAACAGTCGCAGCCCGTCATTGCCGTAGAGCCAGATGTGACTGGCATCTTTGGCATCGGAAAACATGGGAGCGAATGTCTCCGTAGGCAAGGAAAAGACCTCCTTGAAGTCCGTAGAGCGGAACGCACGCAGCATAAATGGCGTGCTCACCCAGATGATGTCACGGTCGTCAATGAAAGCATTGGCGGCGAAAGAACTGTTTGGGTCAAGGTCGGAAAGACACACTTTTGCAATGCCATGCTCCTCGTCATACCTGTACAGAGTGTTCCTGCAGGATATGTAGATGTTGCCGTGCGCATCCTCAATGAACTTGGTTACATATTTTGTTGCAGCCGGCATATCGATTCTCCGGAAGCCGTCACAACCGTCATACATGGCAACTCCGTAACTCGTACCCACCCACAGGCGGTTCTTCTTGTCCCGATGCAGGGTGGTGATGTTTGAGACCGGCAGCCCCAAAGAGTCGTCCGTGCACAGATATTGGTGATAGTGCGTGCCGTCATATTTGTTGAGACCGCGGAAGGTCGCTATCCATATCTGCCCCAGTTTGTCCTCTGCGATGCACCTGACGTTGTTGTTTGATATGCGGTCGGCAATGTTGACACTTGGCTCGGAGAATGTTTTTGCGTTTTTGTTGCTGTCCTTGCACGAAACGTTAACCGTGAGAATGGCGCACACGAAAGCCGTCAGGCAGGTGCAACGGATAAGACTTTTGGTCAATGTCATGGATGTTTCTCGTTTTCAGGTTTTCAGTTTTATCGTACATGAATAATGTGTACGTCGAATTATTATGGTGCAAAACTAACCTCAAAGCCTGGTATTCACAAGGTTTTCACGGTGTTTTTAACGAAAATGCAAACTTTTGAACATTATCGCAACGGTATCTTTAACGTCAGGCAAACACTTCGTGTCATTTGAGAAAAACGTGCCTTCAGTTTCCCCGTAACTTTGCATCGGTTGGAAAAAGAAAGCTGAATGCCTGTCACCTGCCTATTATATATAATGTGTATAGTAACAAACGATAATCAATAACTACAAACATTTAATCTATGACGTACAATCTGAATCTACAGAAAATGTTCAGTCTGTTGCTCGTTCTTGTATTGTCGGTTTCGCCGGCACTGGCACAACAGCTAATGAAAGTGGTCGGATCGATTGTCGACCAGAGTTCTGAACCGATGATAGGAGTGACTGTCAAGGTCAAGGGACACGACAATCTTACCACCGTATCCGATGTTGACGGCAAGTTCGCTATCCGTGTGCCGCGCGGCACAACGCTCGTGTTCTCTTATCTGGGATACCAGACAGCGGAACAGGAAGCGTCTCCTCTGATGAAGATTTCCATGCAGGAAGACACCCGCAGCCTCGATGACGTGGTAGTGGTGGGCTATGGCGTGCAGAAGAAAAGTTCCGTCACGGGAGCCATCTCGCAGGTGTACCGGGCACAGAACGAAGCGTATATGTGACGGTCGGGTAAAAATGAGGTGATAGGTTTGGGT
Organism: uncultured Spirochaetota bacterium; assembly: GCA_963639575.1. Classification (GTDB taxonomy): domain Bacteria; phylum Bacteroidota; class Bacteroidia; order Bacteroidales; family Bacteroidaceae; genus Prevotella. Next base: position 1,948 of record CAVHUR010000025.1, on the reverse strand, counting down.
TTCAGTGAGTTAGGTGCGGAGGGCTGAAATGGCGGCGTAAAACGAAGCGTTTACATAGGCTTACATTTGGTTTACTTTTGGGGCTTGTTGAGGCTACATCGGGCTACGTATGGCTTGCGTGTGGCTTACATGGGGTTTGCATCGGAATCGTGGTGCATGATGAGGGTGGCTTAGGCTGCCTTTTTTCGTGTCGGCTCTGAAAATTGTATGTGCTAAATTATTCCATATAATGATTATTTGGTATATTTGCAGTCGTAAAACGTAAGGATATGGCAAAGGTTATACACGTGCATCTGCTGCACAATATAGAGGGAACGAAGCGGAAAGACTGGTATTTCAGCAGTATTTCTGCGGTTTATACGGTTTTGACGGCTGAACAGATAGGAGCGACGAAGAATTATCTGCTCCATGCAGGACTGTCTGGCAATGGTACATTATGCACGAAACGCGCTATAATTAAGCAATCTACGCTTATTTCGTGCTCTCGTGGGGCGGATGATTAGAGGGATGTTTTAATGCCGTTAGAACGCAAATAAAAGGCCGTTTGTGCGGTCGTTGGTCGGGAGGTCGTTTGGCCTCCCTTTTTTGTGTTCCAAAGAGGTGAAAATAGTGAGTGGGGTTACAGCTGGGGTTACAAAGTGGGGTTACATTTTCCGAAAAGTGGGGTTACACATTCGGGGTTTTTGGGGGTAGGATAGAGGGGAGGGGAAAAGGAAATAAAAAAGGGATAGGGTGGGGGAAACTGCCTATTTGAGATATGGGTAAAACATGGCTGACCCTTGCCAAACCCTTGTGTTTATGGGGCTTTTTATATAAGGTGTACCTCAAAAGAGGGGGTACACCCCTCCTAATGGGGTGCTAAAGGGGTGGAGGGGGCATACGCATGGTGTTATTCCAACCTAATGACACCGATGACCAACGCTACGGAGTGAATGGCGGAATAGGGGAGTTCGAAGGGGTCGTATTTCTCGTTGTCGGACACAATGAGGACATGTTCCTTGTCGCTTCCCGGCTTTATCCGCTTGATGAGTGGTCCCTGGTTGGTGTCTATGACATAAACCTTGTTCCATTGGAAGAACAAATCAGACATGGGGACACGCTGGCAGGCGACAATATCCCCAGAGCTATATTTGGGGTACATGCTTGATCCTTTTACTTGTATAAGGAAGTCTGCTCCCTTGAAAGCAGGCACAACGTACCTCTCGCACTCGTATTCAAGGACAGTCCTTTCACCCGTTAAAGCACCTGCCATTGCCTCAATGGGAATCAGTGGTATGCCTTCGTTTGGGGCAGTTGCAGGGTGTGCGATTTTATTTTCATTAGAAAAATCCCCGTTTTGTTTGCGGAGTTGAGAACGGTCGAGCATCTCCCCCACTCCAGTCATCAACCAACGTGTTGAGTATAGGGGATAATTTTCAACTATTGTTTGCACCCATTTGGATTGAATGTCTGTCCCGTTGTTGATGGCACGTGAAAGAACACCCTTGCTTGCCCCTATCTTACGCTCTAAGGCTCCGATGGTTATGCCCTCGTTGGAGGCTATTTCCTGTATTCTTGATAAAATATTACCCATATAAGTTGAAAATAATCCCTGTTTTGTTTGCGGAGTTGAAAATTATCACTATCTTTGCAACACATTCAAGATTGAACGTGCGCCCAAAGGTACGAAAAAGGGCGGAGACCAACGAATTTTAGCAATTAAAGAATATGAACGACAAAGAATTAAAGACCGATGCAGAGCGCGAAGCCGAGGATAAAAGAGGTGAAGAAGATTGATGGATAACACGGAACCCCCTGGATGCCACACTGGACAGTCGGCTGGGGTGGCCTCGGATGACGGCGGGAAAGACCGCAGGAGTGGCACGGTTGCAGTGCACTGGATAGTCGCTTGGGGTTCGACTCCCCACACTCCACAATATGTATAACGTAAAAAACAAGTGAGATTATG
>CAVHUR010000024.1:0-35822 GCA_963639575.1 uncultured Spirochaetota bacterium | reverse complement strand
GCAGTGCACCTTGTCTATATATACCCCACATGGATAGATTGTCATATCGGCGTGGGCTCTGACGTTGTCTGTTCGACTATAATAGGCAATGCAAGAGCCTCGACTCGTGGAACGGACAACAGGTCGGTTTCCACGCTTTTCTTTTATGTTCCGGGGACAATCTGTAACTTTTACTTAAAACTTACATGCCGCGACAGGAGACCGCGGGGCACGAGAGAAAGGAGCGAACATGAAGCAGTTTCGATTGACTGTGTGCAAGGCCTTTGTCCTGTTGGCGCTCTGCTGCGCATGGTGCGGCGGGGCAAAGGCGGAAAACATCGCTACCGATGACCACATCACGATAAACGACGTGACGGTGACACCGGGCAGCGACAACACCTACAAGGTGGTGGTGAGCCTCGTCGGCTCGCGCATCTACACCGCCTGCCAGATGGACATAGAGTTTCCGCCCGGGCTGGAGCCGGTGCTGACGAAAAACAAGTATGTGCGTGTGTGCAACGGCGACGACGACTTATGCCCCGAACACAGCGTAGGTTCGAGCTACGGCAAGGTGGGCGACAGAATCATGCGGTTGGCCTGTATTGACAACGTCAATACAGAGTTCAGCGCCAAAGAGGGACGCCTTCTCTACTTCAATGTCAAGGCTTCGGCTTACCTGAAGCCAGGTGACGTGACGCTGAAGGTCACCAACTGCGACTTCATCACCGTGGAGAATGCGCAGAAATACCACTGCACAGACCAGACGCTGACGCTCAAAGCCACGGCGGAGAGTTCGCTCTCGTTCACCGTGAGCGGCGACAGCCATTATGCCACAGGCGTGTTTCCCTTCGCCGTTGCCACGCTGCCCGCGGGCGTGAAGGCATACAGCGCCAGCCGACTTGACGACAGCGGCACCAGCGTGATACTCGACGAGGTGAGCCAGTTGGCAGCCTATACACCTTATATACTATACAGCGAGGGAGGCTACACAGGCGTCCTGTCGGGCACTGTCGATGCCTCGGGCTATCAGGAAACGGTCAGCGCCGGCCTGCTCTATGGTGCTGTCGCTCCGCAGAAGCAGACCGACGGCTATGTGCTCCAGGACCTTGGCGACGGCGCAAAGTTCCATGCCATGGACAATCAGGAGTTCAATATCCCCGCAGGCAAGTGCTGGCTGCAGGTGACAACACCGCAGAAGGCGGCGGCTTACGGCATCAGGATTGACACCACAACAAGCATCTCCACCACTGCGCACACCGCAACCGCCACCCCACAGGCATACACCCTCGACGGCAAACGTGCGGAAAGCATGGAGCCGGGCAAGGTGTACGTGGTGGACGGACGCAAGATACTGAAAATAAAATAACTTAAACAAACATCAATATGAAACGCAAGACCTTCATCAACATCTGCCTCACGCTCATCGCCCTCTGCTGGTCGATGGCACTGCAGGCGGATGGAGTTACTACCATTGACGGCATCGATTATCCAATCTACAAAGACACTACAACCTTTGTTCTCAGTACAAGATTGTCGGGATCGGTAGTAATCCCTGATAAAGTAATCTATAGAAACAGAGAATATACCGTAACAAGTATTTCAAACTACGCCTTTACTGACGGTTCTGTTGAGCAAGTATATCTCCCAACTACTATAGAAAGTATTGGCAAAAACAGTTTTGCTTGCTCTGTAGTGGTTACAACAGATGCTACAACACCACCTTCTCTTTACGGTGAAGATTTTTCCCATTTTCCCACTTACAGAGTTCCGGAGAGCGCAGTGGATGCCTATAAAACTGCAGATGGGTGGAGTACGCACAAGGATAGGATACTGTCTGTCACCGACATCACCGACTATGACATCACGACTACCGCTCTGGAAAAAGAGTCGGGACTACAGAATGCTGTGGGAAAAGACAATCTCGGCAAGGTGGTGTCGCTGAAGGTGGCGGGCACAATCAACGGCTACGACATCATGGTGATACGCAATAAGATGCCGAACCTGCACTATCTGGACCTCACCGCTACCGACATAGTGGCTAACGACTATGAATACTACACCGGCTACCACACCGAGGACAATGTCATTGGCAGCTATATGTTTTACGACTTGGACAAACTCCTGTCGCTGAAGTTCCCCGACAGCGCCGTGAGGATAGGCTATCTGGTTGCTTCTTCTTGTGGTAATCTTAGAGAAGTTGTCCTGCCCAGCAAGTTGGAAAATATCGGTGGTTCTGCTTTTTCTGGATGTTCAAATCTGACAAGCATCGAACTGCCATCGACATTAGAGGAAATTGGCAGTTACGCATTTGTTGGTTCCGGTCTGACAAGCATTGAACTGCCGCCAGCAACAAAGGAGATTCGGTCATACACTTTTAGCGGTTGCAGTGCATTAAAAACGGTCTCGCTGTCGGAAGTAGAGACTATATCTAATTATGCATTCCAAGATTGCTCCGCCCTAACGGAGATAAAGATACCCAGCACGATAAAGTCCATAGGCGATTATGCCTTTCAAAACTGCGGCCTGCAGCGTGTTTACACCTACACGGTGGAGCCGATAGACATCAATCAAAACACCTTCTCCGACTACACCACCGCCACTCTGTATGTGCCGATGCAGGCAAAGGACAACTACTACTGGAACACCGAGTGGAGCCAGTTCACCAATGTGGAGGAGTTTGACGAGCCCTACACCTACTTCTATCTGAACAAGGAGTTCACCCTGAACGAGCGTTTCGACGGCACGCCCGACATTGACATCAACCCGGGAGGCGGCATCATCATCCCCGAAGACACCGGCAAGGACGACCAAGAGGCTGATGACGTGCACATCAAGGGCGACGGCAAGAACTGGGCATCAATCATCGCCAACGCCAACCTCAATGCCAAGGGACTGTATGTGGACATCGCCATCAAGGCAAACAAGTGGTATTTCCTGAGCTTCCCGTTCAAGGTGAAGCACTCGGACATATCGTGCGGCAACGAGGCGAAGTTCATCTTCCGCAGTTATGACGGCGGCATCCGCGCCGAGAAAGGCAGCGGCGGCTGGGTAGAGATAGAGGACAGCGAGGAGTATCTGCAGCCTTTCAAAGGATACATCTTCCAGGCTTCGCTCGACTGCACGCTGAGCGTGAAGATAGAGAAGGACGAGTTCGGCAAACTGCCCAACGTGGATGTCGACACGAAACTCGACCTGCACGCTTCCGACAACGAGCAGGACGCCAGCTGGAACTTCGTGGGCAATCCGTTCACGGCATGGTATGACATCGACGACATGAACTATGACAGTCCGATAACGCGCTGGAACAGCGACACCAACACCTACGAGGCAGTGCGCCCGGGCGACGACAACGCATTCCTGCACCCGTTCGAGGCGTTCTTCGTGCAGCGTCCCAACGACAAAGAAGATATGAACTTCGGCGGCGACAACCGCATGACGCAGACCGGAAAGGACAAGAAGGAGACGGCGAAACGCCAGAAAGCGAGAACCCACGGCACGTTTGACGTCAGCCGACAGATAATAAACCTCACGCTCACAGACGGCACCGTGACCGACAAGACACGCGTGGTGTTCAACCCGAAGAAGCAGAGCGCTTACGAGAAAGACTGCGACGCGGCGAAGTTTGAGGGTTCCGCCAACGCCGAACTCTACACTGTGGAGGCACAGGCAGGCTTGCCATCAACGAACGGCCGGAGGGAAGCGTACAGGTGGGCTACCGTGCCGCCAAGACAGGCGAATACACCATCGCGGCACAGCGCATGGACCGTCCGGTACTGCTCTACGACAACGTGATGAAGACCACTGTCGACCTGACACAGGGCAACTATACCTTCTCGTCAGAGGCAGGACAGTATGACAACCGCTTCATGCTGATGATAGACAACAGCACGACAGGCATCGCCGACATCGTGAACACGACAGGCGTGAACGTGAAACCGACAGACTGCGGCATCAATGTCAGCAACCTGCAGGGCAAGGTGCTCAATGTCTACAGCACCGGCGGCGCACTCCTCGCCACACGCAATGCCGACGGCTTCATAACCTTGGAGAAGGGCGTCTATGCCGTAGAGGTGGACGGCATGAAGGCGAAGTTCATGGTGAGATAACCCTTTTGGAAGAATATGAATAGACTACAACGAATACTGATGACATGGTTGCTGCTCCTTGCGGGCGGCACCATGCTCACGGTGTCGGCGCAGGACAGTTACAGTCCGGACAATCCGCCCGAACCAAACTTGCGGCTCAAGGTGAGCGTGACCGCCGACAACGGATACGCATCGGGCAGCGGCACGTATCTCAGCGGCACGGTAGTGACAATCAGTACCTCCGCTTACAATGAGAACTACACCTTCGCCTATTGGACTCTGAACGGCGAGAAGTACAGCGAAGAACGGACCTTTACCTACTCGGTAGCCGACCGCAACGTGAACTTCAAGGCAGTCTACGACTACACGCCGGTAAACCCCGACGAGCCGAAGACACCCGACACTTACCACGTGTACCTGAGTGCCAACGACACTAACGCCTGTTCCTTCAACCGCACAAGCGGGACTAAGGCGAAGGCAAATACCTATGTCACGCTGACGGTGTACCCCAGTCAGGGCTACAAATTCAAGGGATGGTATCTCAACGGGGTGAAACAGAGCGACGCCCTCACCTTTAACTACCTGATGCCGGCGTCAGACATCTCGTTTGAAGTGCAGTTGGTGTACAACCCCGACAGCCCTGACGAACCGGAAAGCGACGGCAGCCAGTCGGGCAACATATCGAAGAACCCCAAGGGAGACGTCAATGGCGACGGCGTGACTGACACCGCTGACGCCGTGCTCATCATCAGTCACTATGTGGAAGGGACTACTGACAAACTCAACAAACTGACCGCTGACGTGACAGGCGACGGTGTTGTCGACACCGCCGATGCCGTGAAGATAATCGATACGTATGTAAACAATGAATAATATGGAAAGGAAAGAATACAAAAAACCGAGTTCCGAGTGCGTGGTGTTAGCCGCTGCGGTGATGTTGGAGAACAGCACTCTGGAGATTTCCGACACCAAAGGCGACCCCAGCGAGCCATTGCTCACACGGCCCGGATACTGGGATACGGACGAAGAATGACGTCACGCCAAGGGCAAGCCGACACTTCGCCATAGGCGACCTGACATCATAGCACAAGCTAAAGACCCGGGGTCTGTCACCAGAATCCGGGTCTTTGCCTTTCATTCGCTAACAAGCGTATGTCTCTTTTCTGTATTTCAGTCCAACAACACCGTGCTTACTGCGACATTTACTGTGACATTTGCCGCGGCGTCTTCCTCGGTATCAGAACCTTACTGTTCCTCCCGCAGTTCTGCGATCAAGTCGTTCACAATGTAGGTGTCGCTCATAAGGTGAAGGCCGAGTTCCTTGTCATGGAGCATACGGCAGACATCGGAGTCATAGAAGATAGCCAATGCCCTGTCATTAGAGATGTGCAGGGTTTCCGCAAGTTGTGCAATGATCCTCGCTATCTTGTTCCACAGCAAAAAGTCCAACATGATTACACTGTTTTGAATGACTGAAAATGCAAATACTTGTCTGCTATCTCCTGGTTCAGGATGCAGACTTGGCGATTCGGCTTGTGGTAAATCAACTGGCGCAAAGTATGCTCCACGTCAGCATAACCGTTGATATAGGCTTCCACAGAATCGACAACACGGTCGTCGGCAATGCCTCCTTCGACAACATCAAAACCGCTCCAAGGCTGCTTGCCAGTCCTGCTGCCGACGATAAAGTCAAGCCATTCCCGGTCGTAAGCATCGAAACGCTTCACCCTGCACCCATCAGGCAAGGAGAAGGCATAGGTATTTACTACCGTCTGCCCCTTTCTCCTGATGATCCCGATGCGTGTTGCCCACATGGAAGCCTGTTCAAACAAGGGCGTAAGATAAAAGCCTGGGCCGAAATCAAGGTCTTTTCTGCCGACGCCAACCAAGGGGTGTTCGACGACAACCGTCGAGCCATGATAAAGTATTTGCACTTCCATCACTCTTCCCTTTCCCAGTTTCTGAGCGCCTCGACCACTTGGTCTGCCACGGCTTCGCGACTCTCCGTGTGCATGACTTCATAGCAGTCCTGAATGAGAGACTTTATCAGTCCCACACGATCCAACCGCTTTCTCATCTCCGAAGGCGTGATATTCATCTTCTGAGCCGAGGCTTCGATTGCCAATACAGTAAAGGCGAGACGGTCGAACTCCTTCTGATTTTTAGGCTTTGTCTCCATTGTACACGTCCAGTTTGCAGCCATCTGGCTGCGGTCAGATTATCTTCTCCAGTTCAGAGACATTCTTGTTTATCTCCTCGTCGGTGAGATCATAGTCCTGCAATGAGCCTGCCAGGTACTGGTCGTAGGCGGACATGTCGATGAGACCGTGACCTGAGAGGTTGAAGAGGATGACTTTCTCCTCGCCTGTCTCCTTGCACTTCAGAGCCTCGCGCACCGTTGCGGCGATGGCATGGCAGCTCTCCGGGGCAGGAATGATGCCCTCCGCCTTGGCAAAGAGCAGTCCCGAGCGGAAGCTCTCGCTCTGCTGGATGTCGACAGCCTCCATGAGTCCGTCCTTCAGCAACTGCGAGATGATCATGCCTGCACCGTGGTAGCGCAGACCGCCGGCATGGATGTTAGCCGGCATGAAGTTGTGTCCGAGGGTGTACATCGGCAGCAGCGGCGTCAGTCCGGAGAGGTCTCCGAAGTCATACTGGAATACTCCGCGCGTGAGTTTCGGGCAGCTTGACGGTTCGGCAGCTATGAAGCGGGTGTTCTTCTCGCCGCTGATCTTATGGCGCATGAACGGGAACGAGATGCCGCCAAAGTTGCTTCCGCCTCCGAAGCAGGCAATAACCATGTCGGGATACTCCCCTGCCATCTCCATCTGCTTTTCCGCTTCAAGTCCTATGACCGTCTGGTGCAGAGCCACATGATTGAGCACTGAGCCGAGCACATACTTGCAGTTGGGTGTCGTCATGGCGAGTTCCACGGCTTCGGATATGGCTGTTCCCAGCGAGCCCTGGTTGTTGGGGTCTTTGGTGAGCACGTCTTTTCCTGCGCGGGTACTCATCGACGGCGATGGCGTCACCTGTGCTCCGTAGGACTGCATGATAGAACGGCGGTAGGGTTTCTGCTCGTATGAGATCTTCACCTGATAGACTGCCGCCTCCAGACCGAACACTTTGGCAGCGTAGCTCAGCGCCGCTCCCCACTGGCCGGCACCCGTCTCGGTGGTCACATTGGTCACTCCCTGCTTCTTGCAGTAGTATGCCTGTGCCAGAGCAGAGTTGAGTTTGTGCGACCCGACGGGCGACACGGACTCGTTCTTGAAGTATATGTGCGCCGGAGTATCGAGGGCTTTCTCCAGTCCGTAGGCACGGACGAGAGGCGTGGAGCGGTAGTATTTGTACATGTCACGCACCTCCTCGGGAATGTCAATCCACTGATCCGTCTGGTTCAACTCCTGCCGGCACAGTTCCTCGGCAAATATAGGGTACAGGTCTTCTGCCTTCAGGGGCTGGTGGGTCACAGGATGTATCGGCGGCAGAGGCTTGGTCTTCATGTCCGCCTGGATGTTATACCACTGTCTGGGGATGTCCTCTTCGCTGAGGAAAAAGCGTTTTTGTCTTGAACTCATTGTGTATTTGTTATGTAGTTTTGGTTTTTAATGTCTGCCTTTACTCCAGTGTGTACTCTATGGTACTTACCACGCGCACCTTCTTTATGTACGGTGTGTTGGCGTCGCGGTTCTCTATCGAGAACTGTCCCTGCGTCGCAGTGCGTATGCCGCCTATCTTGCTGTCGGAGTCGGCGGCGAATTTCTCCGCTGTGGAACGTGCGTTCTTTGTAGCCTCCTCCACCATTGCGGGCTTTATGCTGTTGAGTTTCGTAAATTCATAGGACACGGTGTTGTCGCCATACTCGCCGCCCACGATGGCTATGCCCTGCTTCATCAGTTCGGCGGTGCGGCGCATCAGCTGGCGCACTTTGTCCACATTGCCCGACGTGACGGTGATTACGCTTGTGGCTTTATAGCGGTAGTTCATTATCTCATTGCCGTAGTTGTCGGCCTGACGGTCCATTATCAGCGGCGGATTGACGCTTATCTCGCTGTCGGTAATGCCTGCCGACTTGAGGAAAGCCACCACTTTGGCGTTCTTGTTTTCGAGCAATGTGTACATGACAGAGGGGTCGTTGCCCAGTTCCTTGTACGTCAGCGGCCACGTCACCTTGTCGGCTTTCACTTCGCGTTCAGCCAATCCCTTGACGGAAACGACACGGTCAAGCTGTTTGAACTTGACAATACCCGAACGGATACCGAGACCTGTCAATACCAATCCCAGTGCGATTATGGATGCAGACAGGATTTGAGAGTTTGTTTTCATAACGTTTAGATTTTATGTGTTACTGTGGGCAAAGGTAGTAAAAAATAAATATTCCGCACCAAACGGACTTGTTGTTTTTCACCATTTTGCACGGCATCCGTCCTCTTTTCGGCATTTCAAACAAAACAGGGCATCCCTTTCGGGAATGCCCTGCCTCTTATTCTTCAGATGTGCGGATTAGATTCCGATCTTGATACCTATTGAGAAGTAGCTGTCGTCAGCGCCGTCAACCCACTGGTACTTACCTTCTACGAATCCGGCAATCTTCTGTGTGAAGTCATACTTGATACCTGCACCGAGGTCTACACCGAACTTGTTGTAGTCGTCAGCGTGATAGTAGGTAGCGCCCACGATAGGATAGAGGGTGAAGTTGCTGCCCAGACCGATGTTGTAGTGGAAGTCTGCATCGATGTGGAAATAGTTGTAGTCACCGAAATAGTAGTTGAAGCTTGGAGAAAGCTCGAAGTTGTTGGTGAGGTCGGCGGTGATTCCCACACCTACTCCGAAGTCGCTGCGGAGGTCGCCCTTGATGTCAATGCTCTTTACCTGCGCAGAAGCTGCGATTGTCATCACACAAAGTGCCAATGTGGCAAAAATCTTTTTCATTTCTGTTTTCTGTTAAATTAGACGTAGACAGGAATCATCCTGTCAGCCAAGAGTTTCCCTCTTGCCGGGTACAAAGGTATTGTTTTAGCCGTGAAACATCCAAACAAAACCGCCGGAAATTTCCTTTTGCGCCGTATTTTTATATTCTTCGTCACTTGAAAAACAAGATTATGCGTCATCCCGGGGCAAATTTCGCCAATTGTGGCACATTTGCCGCAATTTCACAAAAAAGCGTTTTTGCAACCCGGTTGCGGCAAAAATGTCCTACCTTTGTACCCGACAATGGCAACGAGACACTACATATCGCTTTCTTCACTCTGGGCAGCCACCTTCATGCTGCTGCTCTCTGTCGCGGTGGTTCACCACCATCACCTGAGCGAGATATGCGTTGCCGTGGAGCAGTGCGCCATCGACGGCAACATCAACGACAGCCATACCGCCCACCATGATGCCAAAGACGACGGTTGCGTGGTACAACAGATGCACACATTCGTCACCAACGGCAAGCACATCAGTACCGTCCGCCACTCCCTGATGCCAGTCATCCCGGCATCGGCTCTGTTTTCCGACAATTCTTCACCTTTATATACATACGGCGACCTGCGCCTGACGGCAACCGCCGGTATGCCCGTCGCCGAGGGCTTCACGCCCGTCACGTCGCTCCGCGGCCCTCCTGTCCTTTAGTTATACCTTCTTTTTCATTGTTGCAGCCGGTGCGGTTGCAACCGTCAACGTATAACTAAACGACAACGAAACATGATAAACCGTATTATCCAATTGTCAATACACCACAAGCTGGCAGTGGCTTTGCTGGTGGCATTGATAGTCGGCGGTGGACTGTGGGCACTCGACACGATCAACGTGGACTCCACTCCCGACATCACAAACAACCAGGTGCAGGTAATCACTACTGCAGAAAACCTGTCCACAGCCGACATAGAGCAGTATGTCACCTACCCCGTGGAACAGGCCATGTCCAACCTCCCGGGAGTGGAAGACGTGCGTTCCATATCCCGCTTCGGGCTTTCTGTCGTCACCGTAGTGTTCCGTGACGACATGGGGACATACCGTCCGCGCCAGCTCGTACAGGAAAAACTGGAGGAGGTAAAGGAGGAAATACCTGCCGGGTTCGGCTCTCCCGAAATGGGACCTATCACTACCGGCCTGGGCGAAATATACCAATACACGCTCGTGCCCAAGGACACCGCCATGTACACGCCCCAGGAACTGCGCTCCATACAGGACTGGATAGTCAAGCGGCAGATGACAATGATTCCCGGAGTAGTGGAAGTCAACTCCTTCGGCGGCAGCATCAAGCAATACGAAATCGCCGTTTCCTCCGAGCAGCTCAATGCCTGCAAGGTGACGCTAAGCGAGGTCTACGAAGCCCTGAGCCGCAACAACCAGAACACGGGCGGCGCTTACATCGAGAAAGACCACATGGCAAGCTTCATCCGCGGCGAAGGTCTGGTCAAGAGCATCGACGATATAAAGAACATAACGGTGAAAAACCAGAACGGCGTACCTGTGCTCATCCGCGACATAGCCAAAGACGTGAGGTTCGGCAACCAGGTGCGCTACGGTGCATTTACCCAGGACGGACACGAGGCGGTGGGAGGAATGATTCTCATGCTCAAGGGCGCAAACTCGGCGAAAGTGGTGAAACTGGCGAAGGAAAGGCTCCGTGAGGTGCAGAAATCACTGCCCGAAGGCATCACCATCCGACCGTTCCTCGACCGCACGAACCTCATCCAGCGCACCACAGGCACCATAGCACGCAACCTCATCGAGGGCGCTCTGATAGTGGTGTTCGTCCTTGTCCTCATCATGGGAAGCCTCCGCGGCGGCATCATCACCGCATCGGTCATTCCCCTGTCACTGCTTTTCGCGTTCATCATGATGCGTCTGTTCGGAGTGTGGGCCAACCTCATGAGCCTCGGGGCAATCGACTTCGGCATCATTGTCGACGGTGCTGTCATCATCGTGGAGGGCATCGCCGGAACGATAGACCGCCACTTGGGCAGTAGCACCTTCTCACGCGGGGAGATGGACAGGATAAGCTACAACTCGGCATCCACCATGATGCACTCCGCATTTTTCGGTCAGCTCATCATTCTCATAGTCTTCACTCCCATACTTTTCCTCACCGGGGTGAGCGGAAAGATGTTCCAGCCTATGGCATACACCTTCTCCTTTGCCCTCATCGGTGCCATCATCCTGTGTCTGACCTATGTTCCGGTGGTGTCGTCACTGTTAATGCGTCCTGCCAAAAATCCCGACAGCCGCACTGCACGCTTCGAGCGCAGACTGGAGAACATCAGTTCCCGACTGATGACACACATATATAATGTGTATGCCCCGATGCTCTCTTTCTCGCTGAAGCACAAGAAAGTGGTGCTGTCGGGGGCGGTCTGCCTCATCCTGCTCACAGGTCTCGTCTTCAGCCGAATGGGAGGCGAGTTCATCCCTGAACTCGACGAGGGCGACATAGCCATGCAGACTTTCCTCCGTCCGGGCAGTTCACTGAGCGAGACGATAAAGCGCGAGGAAGAGGTGGAGCGTCTTCTCCTCAAGGAATTTCCCGAGATAAAGACCGTCTGCGCACGCATCGGAGTGGCCGACATCCCTACCGACCCGATGGGATTCGACTACACCGACTCGTTCATCATCCTCGAAAAGGACATGAGCAAGTGGACTTCAGCCAAGTCAAAGGACGAGTTGATAGAGAAGATAAAGGAGAAACTGCAGACCCTGCCGGGCCTGAACTACTCGTTTTCACAGCCTGTAGCCCTTCGTTTCAACGAACTCCTGACTGGCATACGCGAGGATGTAGCCGTCAAACTCTACGGTGAAGACCTCGACACCCTGAATGTCCTGGGTGAAAAGATAGCCTCTATTGTCAGCCGTATTCCCGGCGCTGAGGACGTGTCACTGGAGCGCACGGCGGGTCTGCCCCAAATTACCGTCACCTACGACCGTGAGATGGTGGGGCGCTACGGACTTGACATCGACAAACTCAACCAGTACATCAGCGCCGCATTTGCAGGCCAAAAGGCGGGCGTGGTCTTTGAGGGCGAGAAGCGTTTTGACATGGTTATCCGTCTCGACGCGTCCGAACGCACGGGTATCAACGACCTCGAGAACCTTGTCGTCGACCTGCCCGACGGTCAGCTCATTCCCCTCAAGGAGGTGGCGAACATCAGTTATCAGCCCGGACCTATGCAGATTAGCCGCGACCAGGCATCGCGCAGAATCTACGTGGGCATCAATGTCCGCGGCAGAGATGTGCAGTCTCTTGTGGCTGACATAGAGCACGCGCTCGACAAAGACCTCAAACTGCCGCCGGGCTACCACATCACCTACGGCGGAGAATTTGAGAATCTGCAGGATGCCAAGGCACGTCTCATGATAGTGATGCCTGTCGCCATGGCTCTCATCTTCCTGCTTCTCTACTTTGCGCTCGGTTCTGTCCGCCAGTCACTGATAATCTACATCGCCGTGCCTCTTGCCACCATCGGCGGCATCTTCGCCCTTGCCGTGCGCGGCATGCCGTTCAGCATCTCTGCCGGAGTGGGCTTTATAGTGCTCTTCGGAGTGGCGGTGCTCAACGGACTGGTGCTCATCAACCGTTTCAACTCACTCAAGAAAGAGGGCATGGAGAGTGTTCTCGACCGTATAAAGGAGGGCACACGCGAGCGTCTTCGCCCTATCCTGCTCACCGCGACAGCCGCCATGCTCGGTTTCATGCCCATGGCGGTATCGTCGAGTGCCGGTGCTGAGGTGCAGCGACCATTGGCTACGGTGGTAATCGGAGGTCTCTTTTCCGCCACGCTCCTCACACTTCTGGTCGTGCCAATCCTCTATGCCGTAGAGGAGAAAATCCGAATTCCGCGCCGCAAACCGCATGTTGCAGCACTGGCATTGCTGCTTCTCGTTCCTCTCACCGGCAGTGCACAGACCCCTGTGTCACTGTCTGAGGCGCGCGACATGGCATGCCGCACCTATCCCCTACTCCGTGCCGGACAACTGCGTGTAGAGAGTGCGCAAGCCATGAGGGGCACAGCCTTCGACCTCGGCGACACCGAACTGTCAACAGGTGCGGAGGAGAAGGGGCACGACAATCCCGACGGCATCACCAACATCATAACCATACGGCAGAGCCTCGACATTCTCGGCATCGGCGCACGCAGGGGTTGGCTCAACCAACAGTCCAATGTGGCCAGGGCTGAACAGGAGGTTCTCCAGCGTGAAATCATGCAGGAGGTGAGCACCGACTATGCCCTGCTCTATGTAGCCAAGCGCCGTGTGGAGGCGTTTCGGCAGATTGAGACCGTCTACAAGGATTTCGAGAGTGTGGCAAAGCGCCGCTATGAACTGGAGGAGACGTCCAGACTGGAGTACATATCCGCCCAGAACCAAGCCCGACAGATAGGTCTGCAACTGCTCCAGGCACAGAACGACGAACGCATAGCCAGCCGCAACCTCAACCGTTGGCTGGGCGATTCCGCCGTCTACACCACCGACGACAGTCTGCCCGACACCGAAATGGCAGTCCCGACAGAGCCCAATCCCTCGCTCATCCTGGCACAGGAGAAGTCTGCACTCGCCGACAAGAAGCTGAAAATGGAACGGTCGGAGTTTTTGCCGAAACTGTTTGCCGAATACGGACTGCAGAAAATCGGCAGTTCGTCGGGCTATTATTCCTACAGCATCGGACTGAGCCTGCCGCTTGTGTTCGGTGCTCAGGCGAGCCGCACCAAGTCCGCCCGACTGGAAAAGGCGGCTGCCGACCAGGAATATCTGCACAAGCAGCGTGAGATAAACACCCTGACGGCATCCGCCGAGGGCGAAATGCACAAGTGGAAATCCATGCTCGACTACTACCGGCAGACGGCGCTGCCTCTCGCCAAAGAACAGCAACGGGCTGCCATCAGCTGCTACCGTGAGGGCGCGACAGGCTATCTGGAGTTCATCCAGAACATGAAAGACGCCACGCAAGTGCAGCTCGATTATTGGGATTGCTTCGGAGAATACATGAAATCAAGGTTCAAACTGGAATTTATAAAATAGGATTATTATGAAAGCACTTAAATACACGATGTTCGCCATCATGGCTTGCACTTTTGCGGCATGTGCCAACAGCAACGCCACAGAGGAGGAATCGGAAGACACTGACGCAGAAGTGACCGATGTCACACTGACCGATGCGCAGGTGAAACAACTGAAGGTGACCACCGGAAAGTTACAAAAGCACACTTTCGCAGGCGAGATTGAGGCCAACGGCACGGTGGCTGTCCTGCCGCAGAGCGAGGCTCTGGTGTCGTCATTCATCGGCGCAAATGTGCGCAACATTGTGGTGAAGGCAGGCCAGAAGGTCAGCCGCGGGCAGGCGTTGGCCTATGTCTCCCACCCCGATTTGCTTGATATGCAGAGCCGCTACCTGTCAGCCTACAACAGGATGACGTATGTGCAGCAGGAATACGAGCGTCAGCAGAAGCTCTACAACGAGAAGATAGGTTCGGGAAAAGAATACCAGCAGACCAAGTCGGAGTATCTCGCCCTGAAATCGGAACTGCAGGCCACCGGTGCGCAACTTCAGATGCTGGGTGTCAGTCTCCAGTCTGTGCGCTCGGGCAACACCGTCACAAGCGTCGCCATCACCAGCCCCATAAGCGGTTCGGTGGAGGAGATAAGTGTCAAGACGGGGCAGTATGTCGACTCGCAGACACCGATGTTCCGCATCATCAACACCCGTAACGTCTATGCCGACCTGCAGGTTTTCGAAAAGGACGCACCCGTTGTCCGTGCAGGACAGAGTGTCACGCTCACCCTCAAATCGTCCACCGGGGCAGTCTTTGGGGGAAAAGTGGAGTCCGTGGGACAGACTTTCGAGGGCGACACCAAGGCAGTGCATGTGCGTGTAGCCATTGACGGCACTCACGAGGGACTTGTTCCCGGCATGTACCTGTGCGGTCATGTGGCTGCCGACAGCCAACTTCTCCACGCCGTGTCCAGCGAGGGCGTGGTCGACGAGGGCGGCAAGTCCTACGTCTTTTCCGCCAAGCGGTCGGGCGACAAGTGGACTTTCCACCCGATAGAAGTCAAGCGCGGTCGTGAGGAAAAGGGATTTGTGGAGATTGCCTCCACCCTGTCAGACACTGAGACACTGGCTCTTGACAATGCCTACTACATCATGTCGGAGATGAAAAAGAACGAGACAGGCGAGGAATAACAGACAACAGGTGTGCGGCGAGAGTGCCGCACACCTGTTGAATAGTGTTTTTCCGTTGCCCGTAAAATCCGGCGCATGGATGCTCCGGCGGCTACGGAAATTTTCTTTTATACGTAGGTCTCAAGGAACTTCACCGTTCCGCTGACCTTCACTTCCTTCTCCGAAGCCGGAACAAGCACCGTCTCGCCGGCATTGAGAGTAGTGGTGTTGCCCTCAGAGTCGGTTATTGTGGCAGCGCCTTTCAATCCTATGAGTATCACAAAGCTGTCAAGTCCGGAGTAGTCGAGTGTCATAGGCTCGTCCAGGTCATACACCGCAGTGTTGAAATAAGGACAGTTCACGAGGTTCACTCCCTGGTTTTTCTCCGGACGGTACTCTGTGCGGTAGTCTTTCTCCACATGATAGTCGATGGCTTCAGCCGCCTGTTTGGTGTGCAGCTCACGGTAGTTGCCGTTCTTGTCCTTGCGCTTGAAGTCATAGATGCGCCATGTCACGTCGCTGGTCTGCTGTATCTCGGCGAGGAAACAGCCTGTGCCGATGGCGTGGATGCGGCCTGCCGGCAGGAAGAACACGTCGTCCTCCTTCACCTCGTACTGTGCGAGCGCATCGCAGATGGTGTCGTTCTCCACCATCTCCTTGTATTCCTCGGGGGTAATCTTCTTCTTCAGACCGCTGTAGAGCTTCGCTCCCGGGTCGGAAGCCATGAGATACCACATCTCGGTCTTGCCGCGCTTGCGTCCCTGACGCACCGCTATCTCGTCGGTAGGATGCACTTGTATGGACAGGTCATTGCGTGCGTCGATGAACTTGATGAGCAGAGGAAACTCGTTGCCGAAGCGCTTGTAGTTGTCGCGTCCCACGAGTTTGTCGCCCATCTGCTCCACTACGGCATTGAGCGACTTGCCCTCCAGCGGGCCGTCAGCCACGATTGTCTCGTTGTCCTTGACACCCGATATTTCCCAACTCTCGCCCACGTTGTCGAGAGTCTCACTGAGTTGCTTGAACGGGATGATCTTGTCGCCACCCCAGATTGTCTGCTTGAGCAGAGGCTTGAATTTCAAAAACATAATACAAAATTATTAGTTATCTGTCCAGAACGACGGTACGAACACCACCAATACGGTGAATATCTCGAGACGTCCCAGCAACATGTAAAACGAACATATCCATTTCACCGCTTCGGGCAGGTGCGCCCACGACATCACGCTGTCCGCTCCTGTGCCCAGGGGCAAGCCCACATTGCCGAGACAACTCAGGGTGATGTTGACCGATTCGGCAAATCCCACGCCGGCTACGGCAAGTATGAACAGCGCAATGATAAACAGCAGGATGTACACGGCGATAAACGACATCAGCGATATGCGCTTCTGCGACGGCACGTTATTGCCGTTGATGGTCAGCGGCAACACCGCATTGGGGTGCAGCAACTGGCGGAACTCGTTTCTTATAGACTTGAACACCATGACGCCGCGGATACATTTCACACCACCGCTGGTGCTGCCCGACATTCCGCCGAGGAACATGCACACGGCAAGGAGTATCCATGTGACGTGCGGCCAGAGGGCTATGTCGTCGTCGAGTATGCCGGTGGTGGTCACCAGCGACACCACTGTGAACAGCGCCGAACGGAACGCCTGTTCCACACCGTAGCTGCGTTGGACGACCAATACGGCGGCGATGAACACCGTGAACGTGACTATCATCCCGACGTAAAAGCGGAACTCCGAACTCTCAAACAGTTTTTTCCATTTGCCTTTGACCACGGCGGAATAGAACAGCACGAAGTTCACACCCGACAGGAAGCAAAACAGCGCACAGAGATACTCCACCGCCGGCGAGCACAAAAACTCCTCCGCAGAAGGGCTGATGACAAATCCTCCGGTGGCAGTTGTCGCCATGGCGTTGTTCACAGCGTCGAACGGTGACATTCCGGCAAGGCAGTAGCTCGCCACACAGGCAACGGTAAGGAACGTGTAGACTGTCCATATCCACCGTGCGGTGGTGGAAAGCCGCGGGTGCAACTTCGACTTTATCGGTCCCGTACTCTCGGCTGCGAACACCTTGACCGACCCTCCCGTGAAGGAAGGGAGGAACGCTATGGTGAAGAACACTATCCCCAAACCGCCTATCCACTGCGTGAGCGACCGCCAGAAGAGCAGTCCGTGCGGATAGTCTCCTATGTTGCTGATGACCGTGGCGCCCGTAGTGGTAAACCCGGACATCGTTTCAAAGAATGCGTCGGTGAAGTTCTTGACATATCCGCTCATCATAAACGGCAGCGTGCCGAACAGGCTGAAGACCACCCAAGAGAGGCTCACCACCATGTAG
Source organism: uncultured Spirochaetota bacterium (assembly GCA_963639575.1). GTDB lineage: Bacteria > Bacteroidota > Bacteroidia > Bacteroidales > Bacteroidaceae > Prevotella. Next base: position 18,263 of record CAVHUR010000024.1, on the reverse strand, counting down.
GCATCCCTTCTCGACAGCGAGTTGCCGCCGTCGCGTCCCTCAAACTTGAGGATTATGGCTGCCAAGAGCGTCATCATCAGCGAGGCGGAGAAGGCGAAAAGGTCGTCTTCACCATAGTAGGCGGACACGCCAAGACACACCGCCAGCAGCATTGCCTCTATGAGGAGCAATGTGCCGAGCACCTTGGATATCATGCGCACATTTATCATACGAACAAGCGTTCAGCCTTTTTCATGTTAGCTCCGTGGATAAACACCACCACCACATCGCCAGCCGCAATCCGCGTGTTGCCCGACACGAGCATGCCCTCGCCGCCGCGCACCAGTCCGCCGATGGTCATTCCGTGCGGTATGTCCAGGTCTTTCACCAGCTTTTTGGTCACGTTTGAACCTTCGGCGGCGACAAATTCCGCCACGTCGGCGTTGGCATTGGTGAGGAATCTCACGTTTGTCACGTCGGCATCGAGCATCATCTGGTATATGTAGCTTGCCGCTATGGACTTCTTGTTGATGATAGTGCCTATGTCGAGGCTCTCTGCCATGGCGGCGTAATCGAGGTTTTCCACCACCGCCACGGTCTTTCTCACGCCGAAGCGCTTGGCTGCCAGACAGGCAAGGATATTAGATTCGGCATTCCCGGTGAGTGCCACGAACGCCTGGGTGTTGGTTATGCTCTCCTCGGAAAGCAGCGACAGGTCGCGTCCGTCGCCGTTTATCACCAGGCATTTGTTGCCAAGCAGTTCGTTGAGTTCCTCGCAACGGCGCTCGTCAGCCTCTATTATCTTTACGTTCATGTAGTCAGGCATCGCCTTGACAGTGCGCACCGCCGTCTTGCCGCCGCCCATTATCATCACGTTTTTCACGTCTTCATAGTACTCCTTGCCCACTATCTTGCGGATATAAGGTATGTATTGGCGTGTCGTCATGAAGTAAGCGAGGTCTTCCGCCTGCAGTTCGTCGTTTCCGCCGGGTATGATTGTCTCGTTGCGGCGCTTTATCGCCACCACATGATAGGGGTCATCTGGTCCGCAGAGATTACGCAGGGGATGCGACAGAATGGTACATTCACGGCGGAGCTTTATGCCCAGCATGACGAGCGCACCGTCGTGCACGTCCCACCGTTGGCGCACCCACGACATCTTCAGTCCGTTCACTATGTCGCGCGCCGCCAAGAGTTCGGGGTATATGATGCTGCTCAGCCCGAGCTTTTCGTAAAATTCCGAGAACTCCTCCTCTATGTATTCCTTGGTGTCGACCTTGGCTACGGTCTTCCTTGCGCCGAGAGCCTTCGCCATGATACATGCCTGTATGTTCTGGTTCTCGTTGGAGGTGACGGCAATAAAAAGGTCGGCTCTGTCCACGCCCGCTTCCTTCATGGTGCGCAGGCTGCACGGTGCCGACTGTATGGTGAGTATGTCGTAGTTGGAGGCAAGCTGTGCCAGATGCTCCCCGTTCTCGTCTATCAGGGTGACATCTTCACTGCCGCGCGACAGCAGTTTTGCCAGATGCGAACCTATCGCCTTTGCTCCGGTTATGACAACTTTCATTTCATTATCTCCCTTTTGATTGATTCCGCGTCAAGTCCGACGGTCTTGCGCAACTGTTCCACAGTGCCGTGCTCCACGAACTCGTCGGGTAATCCCATGCGCGTGATGTCTATATGGTGTCCGTGGTCGCTCATCCATTCCAGCACGGCAGACCCGAATCCGCCTTCCCTGACGCCGTCTTCCACGGTCACTATCCGTGTGTAACGCGAGGCTATCTCCTCAAGGGCAGCCTCATCCAGCGGTTTCACGAAGCGCATGTCATAGTGCGCCACGTCCAGGTTGTTGTCCTTGATGATGCGCTCCACGTCGTTTCCCATCGGACCGATGGTCAGCACTGCCGTCGTGTTGCCGTCATGGAGCTTGCGCACCGTGCCCACTTCTATTGCCTCAAGTGGGCAGCGCCAGTCCACGAGCACACCTTTGCCGCGCGGATAGCGTATGACGAACGTGCCCATACCTGGCAGTTGGGCGGTGTACATCATGCGCCGCAGTTCGTGTTCGTCCATAGGCGAGCACACCGTCACGTTGGGCACGGGGCGCAGGGCAGCCATGTCGAATGCGCCGTGATGGGTCGCTCCGTCCTCGCCTACCAGTCCGGCACGGTCGAGACAGAGCACTACAGGCAGGTTGAGCAGTGCCACGTCGTGTATGATATTGTCGTAGGCACGCTGTGCGAAAGCACTGTATATGTTGCAGAACGGCACCAGTCCGTCCTTCGCCATACCTCCCGAGAAGGTGACGGCATGGCCTTCGGCTATTCCCACGTCAAAACAGCGGTCGGGCATGGCGTGCATCATGATGTTCATGGAGCATCCTGTGGGCATCGCCGGGGTCACTCCCACTATCTTCGGGTTCTGCTTGGCGAGTTCCAGCAGGGTCTCGCCGAACACGTCCTGGAATTTCGGGGGCTGGCCTGTGGTGTCGTTTGCCACACGCTCTCCTGTCTCCGGGTCAAACTTGCCAGGTGCGTGCCACACGGTGGCGTTCTTCTCTGCCGGCTCGTATCCCTTGCCCTTGACGGTGTGGAGGTGCAGCAGCTTAGGGCCTTTCATGTCCTTTATCTGGCGGAGAATCCTCACCACCTCCTGCACGTCATGTCCGTCGACAGGACCGAAGTAGCGTATGTTCATGCCCTCAAAGACGTTCTGCTGGTTGCTGAACGCCGACTTCAGGGCGTTGTTGAACCTCAGTATCTTCTTTCTGCGCTTGTCGTCGAGCATGCCCTTGCTGTTCAGCCACTGCGCAGCCTTGAAACGCAGCCTGTTGTAGGTGGCGTTGGTGTCGAGCTGAAGCAGGTATTTCTCCATGCCGCCCACCGCTCTGTCTATGCTCATGTCGTTGTCGTTGAGCACTATCAGCAGGTCATTGTCGGTGGAGGACACATTGTTCAGTCCCTCGAAAGCCAGTCCGCCGCTCATCGCTCCGTCGCCTATGATGGCAACGACATGGCGGTTGCTGCCCTGCATCTTCGCTGCCACAGCCATGCCGAGGGCTGCCGAGATGCTGTTGGAGGCGTGTCCGCAGGCGAAAGTGTCGTATTCGCTCTCCTTGGGCGACGGAAACGGACGTACGCCGCCAAACTTGCGGTTGGTGCAGAAGGTGTCCTTCCTGCCCGTGAGTATCTTGTGGGCGTAGGCCTGATGCCCTACATCCCACACCAGTCTGTCGTCGGGGGTGTTGAAAACATAGTGCAGGGCGACGGTCAACTCCACCGCCCCGAGCGACGAACCTAAATGGCCGGGGTTGACGCTGAGCTCACGGATGATGTCCTCCCTGAGCTCTTCGCAGAGCCGCGGAAGCTGGTTCACTTGCAAACTACGCAAATCTGAAGGATACTTCACTTTGTCCAAAACAACAAAATCGCCCATTCCAGTCATTTAAGTATCGGGAAAAATCCGTGCAAAGTTAGCAAATATCTCGTGAAAAACATTGTAGCGATAAAATCTTTTCGCTATTTTTGCACGTCTGTAAACAGGTGCTCAGACTATAACAAACCAAATCTCAAATACATGAAACGATTTTTTACTCTATGCGCTCTTGCTGTCTTTGCGCTCGCACTGACGGCAGGACCAGTGGACAAACAGACCGCTCTTGGCATCGCCAAGGATTTTTTCTCGGGCAAGGGCATCGAAATGAGGCAGTCAAGGGCTGCTTTCAAGGCACCGCGCGCGGCTTCCGCCAGCGACAACGCCTACTACTATGTCTTCAATGCCGGCAATGACAAGGGCTTCGTTGTGGTGTCGGGCGACGACAGGACACCCCAGGTGCTCGGCTACACCGACTCCGGAACATTCGTCGAAGACGAGATGCCGGAGAACATGCGCTCCTGGCTCAACCACTATGCTGACGAGATAAAGTATCTCGACGACAACAACATCCAGCGCACAGAGTCCTCTGAGAGCAAGGGAATGAAGAAGGCTTCCAAGGCACACCATTCCATCGCGCCGCTGCTGACCTGCCTCTGGGACCAGGGCAACCCCTACAACATCTCGTGCCCTGACTACTACAACGCCGACGGAACGACAGGACGCAGCGCCACAGGATGTGTAGCCACAGCCATAGCACAGGTGCTCTACTTCCACAAGTTCCCCGCTCAGACGAAACGCACGATACCAAGCATCTCGAACACATATACTCTTGACGACAAAACAACCAAGAAGGTCACCCTGCCGGCGATACGTGCCAACACGAAGATTGACTGGGACAACATGCTCGACAAGTACAACGGCAGCGAGACCGACGAGCAGAAGAAGGCCGTGGGCGACCTCATGCTGCTGGTGGGACAGGCTGTCAAGATGGGCTACGGGGCTTCTTCCGGATCAAGCTATGCCAACTCCCGCAAGCTCTTTGTCGACTACTTGGGCTACGATGACGGTGTGCAGATACTGCGAAGCGACAATTACGGCATACAGGAATGGTTCGAAATGATGTACGACGAACTGGCTGCGGGCTACCCCATTGCCTACGGCGGCAGTTCCACAGGCGGCGGCCATGCCTTTGTGGTCGACGGTTTCGACGGTGACCAACTGTTCCACCTGAACTGGGGTTGGAGCGGCGGCAGCAACGGCTACTTCCTCATCACCGTGCTCAATCCTGGCGACCAGGGCATCGGAGGCTCCACTTCCGCCGACGGATACTCCATGGGGCAGGACGCCATTATGTATCTCCGCGCTGAGGACGACGGCATTCCGTACGACAACAGCGACACGTCACACCAGACAATCAACGACACTTCAATCTCCGGCACTACCATTAAGTCCAACTACATCAACTGGACTGGCAGCACCAAGTCATTCACCGGCGCTATCGTGATGGCTGACGAGACAGGCACTCTCGTGCCGATAAGCAATGTCGAGACGGTCTACAGCCTCAATAAAGACACCTATGTGACATGGTCCTTCAACCTGAAGGGCAAATTCACAACACCCGGCTCCTACAAGATAACCCCTGCAAGCAAGGTCGTGGTAGCCACCAAGTGGCAACCGCTCTACAACCTCAAGGACGAGTACATACGCGCCGACGTGGACGACGACCTCAATGTCACCCTCACCTATGTCCAGCCCGTGTACGACATGGAGATAGCCGACTGGTACTTCCCCGGCTCTCTTGTCAAGGGCGAACAGCAGAACGTGACCGTCACATTCAAGAACAACGGCAGCGAATTTCTCAAGGAAGTGGGTCTCTACGCTTCGAAGACATCCAACAAGGGAGGTTCTGTGAGCCGTGCCCTGGTGGGCGTCAAGGCTGGCGAGACCAATGTCATCACCTTCTACTTCAAACCTACCGAGTCGGGCACATACAACCTGTGGATTGCTCCAAGCAGCGACTCCAACAATGCCATAGGTCAGACCACCGTCGAGATAACCGACGAGAACACCCACAAAGCCAACCTCCGATTTAACTCGATGAAAGTTTCCAACAATGCCATCGGCGGCAGAGCCATCGGAACAGTGTCTGTCAAGAACAACGCATCCGCAGATTTCAAGGGCAAGATAAAACTCCAACTGTGGATAAAAGCCCTCGAAGGCAATACCTTCTGGTCGTCATCAAGCACGCAGGAAGAAATAGAGGTGGCTGCCGGAAAGTCCACTTCCGTGGCATTCGACTTCCAGAATCTCGAGAACAACCGCACCTATATAATATGCGCATACTACACCAACCAGAACGGAGAACTTGACAACGCCGGACTTACCTACGACCACTCGTTCACCACGAAGGAAGGTCTCGCCTACTGGAACAACTTCGGTGTAGTGTCGGGATATGCCTCGGCTGCCAGCGTGACACTCCTGGACAATGTGTGCGGCGTGCTCATCGACGGTGCGTTCACCAAGGTGACACCTGGAGGAAACGCCAACGCCATCTACGCAGTGACCTCCGGCACAACCATGCCGACAGGTCTTGACGGATACAACACAGTGGAAAACGGCAAGTCCGACAACATCACCCTCACCTCCAGCGAGGCGTATGCCGTGCCCACGAACTTCACTGCCGCAAAGGCTACATTCTCTCACACGTTCGACAAAGCGTGCGACGGCACAAGCGGATACAGCGTCATCACCATGCCGTTCGCTCCGTCCAGCATCACCATCGACGGTGTGGAGGTGACACCTAACACCGCCGGCGGCATCATCATCAAGGAGTTCTCCGCCGAGGACGACAACAACACGGTGCTCTTCGCCGATGCCACGGAACTGCGCGGAAGCACACCTTATGTAATAGGTGCACCTGAGCAGCTGGTGGGCAAGACCGTTGTCTTCTCCGCCGACAATGCCGAGTTCACCGCTATCGACAAGGACCAGATGGTCGTGGGCTCCGAGCACTTCCTCTTCCACGGCACTACTGTCACACAGCGACTCAACTACTGCTACATCCTCAACAGCGATGGCAGCGGATTCGACTACAGTGCCACATCCGTGAAGAAGAACGTCAAGGGCGGCTACTTCACCACGAAGCTGGCTGGCGGGCTGCGTCCGGAGTCAATCAGCATTGCTGGCGACCCCACCGGCATCGACGAGGTGACGGCGCCTGACACCGCCAATGCACAGGCCTACGACCTCCAGGGACGCCGCATAGACCCGCAGACCATGACCAAGGGAATATATGTCATCAACGGAAAGAAATACATCAAGAAATGACAACACGAAACTTTAGTAGGATAGCGGCTGCGGCCGCTATCCTTGTTATGTGCCATTCCAATGCGTCGGCACAGGGTGGCATCACCGCCGGAATGCTCCATAGCATACAGACGGCACAGACGAAAAACGGTTCTAACAAGGCTCTGGCCAATGCCATCGCCAACATCTCCATCGACCAGCTGGCAATGGTGAAGCACGGCAAGGGCGACTTCGACGACCACTGGACCATAGAGACACCCAAGCAGAACATCCACGACCAGCAGGCAAGCGGCCGCTGCTGGATGTTCTCGGGGCTCAACGTGCTGCGCTCGGACTTCGCCCTGAGCCACGGCGACAGCCTGAAGGTGGAGTTCTCTCACGCCTATCTCTTCTTCTGGGACCAGCTGGAGAAGGCGAACCTCATGCTGCAGGCCGTGATAGACAAGGCGGACAAGCCCATGGAAGACCCCGTGGTGCGCTTCTTCTTCAAGAATCCCATCAGCGACGGAGGCACCTTCTGCGGCGTGGCAGACCTCGCCTCGAAATACGGTCTCGCCCCGATGACGGCGCAACCCGAGACTTTCTCGTCGGAGAGCACGGCGCGCATGAGCCGCCTCGTGGCATCCAAGCTGCGCGAATACGGACTTGAACTGCGGCGCATGGCGGCTGCCGGAAAGAAGGCGAAGCAACTGGAGGCACGCAAGACAGAGATGCTCTCCACCGTCTACCGCATGCTCTCGCTCACGCTGGGCGAACCTGTCAAGGAGTTCAAGTACACGTTCCGCAACGCCAAGGGCGACGTGGTGATACCCGAAAAGACCTACACGCCGAAGGAGTTTTACGACTTCACCGTGGGCAAAGACCTCAACGGCACGTTCATCATGGTGATGAACGACCCGCGCCGCGAGTTCCACAAGACCTACGAAGTGGAGTTCGACCGCCACACCTACGACGGCCACAACTGGAAATACCTCAACCTTCCCGCCGACGAGATAGCGCAGTTGGCTATCGCGCAGCTCAAGGCAGGACACAAAATCTACTCCAGCTACGACGTGGGAAAGCAGTCTGACCGCAAGAGCGGCTACGCTTCTCTCGGCACTTACGACTACGGCATGCTGTTCGACACGGACTTCCCGATGGACAAGGCGGACCGCATCGCCACCTACGACTCGGGTTCTACCCACGCCATGACACTCACCGCTGTCGACCTCGACGCCGACGGCAAGCCGCTGAAGTGGAAGGTGGAGAACTCATGGAGCGCCTCGTCGGGTGCCAACGGCTACATGATCATGTCCAATGACTGGTGGAACGAGTACATGTTCCGCCTCGTCGTCGACCGCCAATACGCCCCCCGGCAGTTGCTCGACGAGTTCGACCGCAAGCCCGAACTTGTCACCCAGGACGACCCCCTCTTCGATTTCGATGACTAAGAATTAGTAGTTGACGCGTCCCCGCGTCATACCAAGCAAGAACTAACATAGTAGTTGATGCGTCCTCGCGTCATACCAAGCAAGAACTAAATAGTAGTTGACGCGTCCCCGCGTCAATCCCAACAGCAGGAAACAAACCGTAGTAGTCGACGCGTCCCCGCGTCGTACCAAGCGAGAAAAAACATGTTGGAGGTTTGCAGCGGGGACGCTGCAACTACTAAAAACAGTACAGACTATACAAGCAACGTTGGCACATGCAACACAATCCCCCGAAATTCGTCAACCGACGTGAATACATCCAAATCACGGGAACAAGAATCCCTCATTGGAACCAGTCCGATTGTGTTCAGTTTGTCACTTTCCGCCTTGCCGACTCCCTACCCCAATCCAAGCTGCAAGAATATAGAAGCAAGCGTGAAGAATGGCTCAGTACACATTCCAAGCCTTGGGATACTGCCGCTCAAGAGGAATATGACAACCTCTTCTGTGCAGTCATGGACAAGTGGATAGATGCAGGATACGGTGAATGTGTACTTAAAGACAAGCGTATCAGAGATGTCGTCACGGATGTCATCTTATATTCTGACGGAGTGAAGTATGACATTTACGCATTTGTCATTATGCCTAATCACGTGCATATCTTGCTGACACCGAGGGATGGCAATACCGTACAAAGGATAGTAGGAGATTGGAAGAGTGCTTCTTCGCACAAAATCAACATCCTGTTGGATAGGAAAGGTGCAGTGTGGGAGCGTGAGAGTTTTGACCATCTGGTACGAAACGCCGATGATTTCAATGGATATTTGGATTATATCACGGAGAACCCGAAGAATCTGTCGCCAGAGTGGTATACGTTAGTGAACCGCATTCATGGGTAATAGATACGACACAGATTAACTACAAGAATGACAACAAGCACAAGGAACCATAGTAGTTGACGCGTCCCCGCGTCAATCCCACAGCGAGAAACAAACCGTAGTAGTCGACGCGTCCCCGCGTCGTACCAAACGAGAAAGAACAAGTTGAAAGTTTGCAGCGGGGACGCTGCAACTACTAAAATAACTACAAGCAATAAAAACAGAAACATTTGATGTGAGTAACCATAGTAGTTGACGCGTCCACGCGTCTACCTGCACGCTTGGAAAGTTCCCTGTAAAAAGGGCAAAGCGAGGACGCTTCGCCTACTATGGATACCGCAAAAACGAAAATACTTACATAATACTATTATAAGATGAGAAGACAAGACATGACAATCCGCCGCATGTGCGCCGCGGCACTGTGCGTGCTATGCGCCGCAGGCACTCAGGCGGAAGACATCAAGGTGGAGAAAGCACGGCTGGCAGGACCTTACGCCATACCCCAGCCGGTGCTCATCGACAGCGTGACACTCAACAACAAGGCGTACGACAGGAGCCAGCTGCTCGACACCCCGCTGTCGTTCGACGCACTGAAGGACAATGCCGCCGTCGACATCGCCGCTGCCGCTACACCCGCGAAAGGCACTCTCAACGCACTGGGGTTCACCGTCGACGCCACCACCTGCACCGAGATAGAGGTGAAAGTGGAGGGTGCGCCCGAGCACAAGGTGTACATCGCCGGCAGCGAGGGGGCGAGGCGCAGTCTCACCCCGGGACAGTATGACGTGCTCGTGAAGTACATCGCCGACAGCACTGCGGTCAGCGTGACAATCCATTCGTCCAAGGACGGGGCGGCGACGCTCCACAACGCGGCGCAGAAAAGGGCGTTCTCGCTCGACGACAACATGGAGATGAAGTACTGCCGCAGCATCTCGCTGTCGCCCACAGGCAAGTATCTCATCGCCCAGTACTCGCGTTTCGACCACAACGGACGCACCGTCTACGAGACGAAGATGACGGAGGTGGCCACCGGCAGGGTGATAAGGCACAACGCCATGGGCATACACTGGATGCCCAACGACGACCGCTACTACAAGGTGGAGGAGGTGGACGGACAGCGCAACCTCGTCGTCACCGACCCCGCCACCGGCACCGAGACGACGATAGCGCGCAACCTGCCGTCGGACCAGATAACGCTCTCGCCGTCGGAGGACTACCTCATATACAACATCTACACCGAAGGACCGCACAAGCAGGACGGTGTCTTCGAGGTGGCGCACCCCAACGACCGCCAGCCGGGCTACCGCAACCGCTACACACTCGGCATCTACGACATGAAGACGGGCATCTCGCGGCCGCTCACATACGGCTATCACAACACCTATCTGCACGACATATCGCACGACGGACGCTATGTCATCTTCTCCGTGTCGCAGGACAACATCGGCAAACGGCCGTCCGACGTCAGCACCTTCTACCGTCTCGACGTGCGTGACATGACAACGGAGAAGTTCGTCGATGCCGACGGATTCTGCAGCATGGCATCCTTCGCGCCCAACTCCGACAGCCGCATCATCGTGCGCGGCACGGCGGAGGCGTTCGGCGGCATAGGAAAGAACCTGCCGGAGGGCATGACACCCTCGATGTACGAGTACCAGCTGTTCAGCGTCGACGTGGACACAAAGAAGGTCACGCCGCTCACGCGCGACTTCGACCCGAGCGTGCAGGACATCGCCGTGTCTGATTTCACCGGACAGGTGTACTTCACCGCCGAGAACAAAGACTCCGTAAGCCTCTACCGCCTCGACCCGAATACCAACGGGATACACTTCGTCGACCAGCCCTTGGAGGTGGTCGGCGGCATCACCATAGCCGACAAGGCGGCGCTGATGATGGTCAGCGGCTCGTCGATGTGCATCCCCGACCGCATCTACTCCATAGCGCCGGGCAAGAAAAACGGCATCCGTCTGGTGGAGGACATCAACAAGGAGCGCATGGCGGAGATACAGCTCGGCGAGTGCAAGTCCTATGTCTGCCACAGCAGCCGGGGCTACGACATCACCGGCTTCTACGTCCTGCCGGCGAATTTCGACCCCTCACGCAAGTACCCCGTCATCGTGGAGTACTACGGAGGCTGCGCCCCCACCTCACGCAGGTTCGGCGGAGGCTCGCACTATCCCTACCACTACAGGAACGCACTGGGCTACATCGTGTTCGCCGTCAACCCCAGCGGCGCGTCGGGATTCGGTCAGGAGTGGGCGGCGCGCCATGTCAACACCGCCGGCGAGGGCGTGGCTGACGACATCATAGAAGCCACCGAGTGGTTCGCCGACAACAATGCGTGGGTCAACAAGGACAAGATAGGTTGCGTGAGCGCATCCTACGGAGGGTTCATGACCCAACTGCTACTTTCCAAGACCGATCTCTTCGCCTGCGGCATCTCACACGCCGGCATCTCCAGCCACACGTCCTATTGGGGCGAGGGATACTGGGGCTTCTCCTATTCGGAGACCAGTATGGCAAACAGTTACCCGTGGACACGCAAGGATCTCTATGTTGACAGGTCGCCCATCTACAATGCCGACAAGATACACAAGCCCATTCTCTTCACCCACGGCACTGCCGACACCAACGTGCCGATAGGCGAGTCGATACAGATGTACACGGCGATGAAGATTCTCGGAGTGCCCACTGCCTTCGTCATGGTGGAGGGCGAGAACCACGGCATCATGGACTATGCCAAGCGCAAGAAGTGGATTGACACGATGATGGCGTGGTTCAAGCGCTGGCTGCAGGACGATGACACGTGGTGGAACGAGATGTATCCCGAGGTGAAAGACTGACTTTTGCGGTGGCACAACGACCGTTGTACGTTCGTACATCATATGAGGGACGTTCGTACTTCATATGAGAGACGTTCGTACTTCATATGAGAGACGTTCGTACTTCAGTCGTTGCGCCACCGCAAGAAGGGTGCTCTCGCACCATTAGAGCACCCTTCTTGCCTGAGAAAACCTTGCTTGAGAGGCAAAGCGAGGACGCTTCGCCCACTATAAATTAGTAGGTGCAGCGTCCTCGCTGCACCCGAACTGTTCGACGCGGGGACGCGTCGACTACTACCTTACCAGGCAATATGCCATTCAATTAGTAGGTGCAGCGTCCCCGCTGCACCTTTTTTCGTCCGGAAGATTCTTGCTTGAGGGGCAAAGCGGGGACACTTCGCCCACTATGGTTGGAAATATCGCTTGGCACAGTTAGTAGTAGACGCGTCCCCGCGTCTACCATAAAGGAGAAGCCATTGCCATGGGAACGGATGCGGCGGGGACGCCGCAACTACTACAAATACCGTCTGTAAGTTCGACGCGGGGACGCGTCGACTACTACGGCAGTTTGCTTTGCCTGCTATAAACCGTCAAGTGCAGCGATTTCGCTGCACTTGACTGTTTCTATTCTTTCACCACTTTCCTGCCTGCGCGGAGATAGATGCCGGAGGGAAGCGACTGCAGCGAGGTGCCGAGGGGGACACCCTGGAGATTGTATATCATCGCGTCGGACGGCGTGTCGGCAGGGGTGTCGGCGATGCCGGTGGGCTCTTCGTCGTCGAAGGAGAAGCGGAATCCCTTGGAGGAAGCGGCGTTGGAGCCGGGTATGTAGCACCGGAACGGTTCGATGGTGGCGTGGCGGGTGCTGTCCCACGGATAGAAGCCCACTGACCCGGACTTGTCGGGCTGGAGCGTGTAGGGGCACTGCGTGCCGGAGTAGACGGACGAGGTGGTGAGCATGGGCAGTGTGCCTGTCAGTCCGTCCCAGAGGTCGGTCAGGGCGTGAGGGAACTCTTCGACGAGGTAGAAGTCGTATGTGCCGATGTTCTGTGTGTAGAGCACCACCGGCGTGTAGTGCGGTATGTAGCCTCCGTCGACCGATTTCAGTGAGACCACATAGTCGGCAGCGCCGGTGGCATCTGCCTCGCGGCCGGTGGCATAGTAGGCCACGACACCGGCAGGACACGTCACGTCGACGGGACAATAGAGTGTTGAGTAGCCGTTGCCGGCGCTCTTGAACGTCAGGGGCAGCGACTCCACCTGCTCCACTATCCACACGGTGCTGCCGGCGGAGGTCATCTTGGACGTGCCGTCGCTGACTTCGTAGTCCTGGTCGGAGTGGCTGAAGGTGAAACGTGTGCCGCTCTCGCCAATGCTGACTGCCGGCATGAGGTTCTTGGAGGCATCCTGCAGGTAGTGGCCGCACTGGTAGAACAGCAGCGAACGGTCCTCGCCGTACCACATGATGGTGGCTGCGTCGGCGCTGGCAGAGGTGGTCACCGCCGTGCCGTCGCACCTGAGGTAGAGTCCGTCGTTGTCTTTCATGCGGATGAATGTCCCCGGCAGCACTCCCTCCTCCACGAAGATGAGGAAGCGGACGGAGGATGGCGCATACTTGTTGGTGCCTTCATAGGTGGCGGTGATGACCGCTCCGCCTGCCCCGACAATGTTGAGACGGCCGGTGGAGGCGTCGACTGTCGCCACGGAAGTGTCGGACGACACGAACGACACCAGGCCTTCCGTGGGCGGAAGCGTGTTGTTCACCGTCTCGTGCACATTGAAACTGCACGCCACGGTCTCCGTCTGGTCGGTGTAGTACTTGCTGCTCGGATAGGACAAACGAATGTCCGTGGGGTATCTCTTCACCGTGACGGGATAGTGCACGGTGTACTTCTCATAGGTGTCGTCTTCGAGCGAGGTGATGGTGATGATGGTCTGTCCCTCGCTCTTGGCGGTGAGATTGCCGTCCTCGTCAACGGTGAGGACGTCGGCATCGACGCTCTCGAAGGTGACTCCCTTGGTGCTCTGGGTGGTGGCGGTCACCTTATAGGTGTCGTCGACATAGTACTCCACATTGGTGTTTACCGTGACTTCGGGCAGCGCCTTGACGGTGACGGCGAGCATGTAGGATGCCGTGGCGGGGTTGTAGCAGTCGTTGCCGGCGAATGTGGCGGTAACGGTGGCAACACCTGCCACCGTGCCGAGGGTCACCTCACCTGTGGTGGTGTCGACAGAGACGATGCCGTCGGGTGTGGATGTGCAGCTGTAGGTGACGGTGCCTGCGCCCTCGGGCGAGAGCGTAGCCACGGGTGACGTGAAGTCATGGCTTATCTGCGCATTGTAGTTCTCTTCGGGGAAGGTGAGCGTGGGGGTGGCTTTCTCCACGGTGATGGTGACGCTGTGGGTCGTGGAGGCATAGGTGTCGTTGCCGAGATATCGGGCGGTGATGGTGGCTGTGCCTGCCTTGTTGACGGTGAGGGCGCCGGTGCTGCCGTCCACCGACACGCAGAGGTCGGACGAATTGTAGTATATTGCGCTTGTGAGTGCGTCGTAGGTGATGCCGTCAATCAGTGTCGTGGAGGTAATCTTTGGGGCTTCGTCGCCATAGGTCAGCGTGGTCTTGTCATACATGAACGACAGTGCCGCGGGACGTTTCATGACTTTGAGTGAGATGACGGCGGAAGCCGCATCGTACGTGGCGGTCTGTGCCGTGCTGACAGTGACGTTCACATAGGCTTCGTCCGCGCCGTTGGTGCTGAGGGCGGTGACCGTGCCGTCGGCGGAGACTGTCACCAGAGACTGGTCGGGCACGGTGTAGGTCACCGCTCCATCAGACTCTGTGGTGACGTGAATATTCGTCGTCTCGCCCACGTATACTGTGCGGTCGTCCACGGAGATGTCGACTGCCGCAATGTCGCGCGGCTGCAGCGTGGCTTTGTCGGTAGCCGTCACGGTGGCGTCGGCGGTCATGAACTTACTTGCCGACTGCTGTATGGTGGCGGTGGCAGTGACGGTTACTGTCGTCACATCGGTGAACCTGGCGGCGTATTCGGCAGTTGCCTGCTCGGGATAGTAGGCGCTCTGTGTCACCGTGACATTGGAGGATTGGTCGGAAGACCATGCATAGGATGCCGCCGTGGTCACTGCCTCGGGTGCGGAATCCGCCACATAGCTGCCGTCAGGGGATGTATAGTAGGTTGTCTCCGTATTGGTTGCCGTGGTCCAGGTGTAGGTGTTGTAGGCAGGGACATACTGCAAGTCCGTCGCCGTGTAGTCGCGGATGTCGCCAAAACGCTCGAACGTGTAGTCCACGCCGGTGTTGTAGTCCAGATTCATGCTGCCCTGCGCCGCAGTCTGCACGGAGGTGACGGCATAGCAATAGGCACCGGAACTCGAGTTTGTGCTTGCATTCCACGTGCCGCTATTGTTGTAGATGTAGTACTTAGTGCTATAGTATCCGGTGGCGTACACCTTATTGCTTACGACAGTCCACGATGATGCGGAAGACGAAGACGTGGTCAGCGACAGTTTATTTGAGTAGTATGAATAGCTATACTGAAGATACCCCCCCTGGTTGGAGAGTGTACCCGTGGTGCCCGGACACGTCCACAGGCAGGTCACAGGATTGAATTCGGGGGCATTGGAGAGTGTGCCGCCGTTGTTGGCGAGGTAGTTGCCGCTGCCGTCGGTGATGACATAGAGGTTGTCGGCGGCGGCTGTGGCGATGCCCGCGAGGAGTGCGAGGCTGAGCAGGAGTTGCTTTATGTGGTGGTTCATGTTTGCGGATATATACTTGTAACCTTTGTTGTCGGCGGTTTTATCGTGACCTTGGCTGTCGGTGTTTGTAACTTTCTGGCCAACATTTGTGACTTTAGCAGTCGGCATTTGTAACTTAGTAGTCGACGCGTCCTCGCGTTGACCTATTCGAGAGGGTTATGTTTTGTTTTTATTGGTTTGCGGCGGGGACGCCGCAACTACTACTCTACTTTCTTTGTGGTTTGCGGCGGGGACGCCGCAACTACTACTTTACTTTCCTTTCGGTGGTAGTGGCAGCGGCGGAAACGCCGCTACCACTATTTTACTACTACCTTTTGCGCCTTGTCGTCCACACGGATGACGTACACTCCATTGGCGGGAACGGCGGTAGAATAGGTGTCGGTGGACGCCTTCGCCATGTTGTAGACGCGGCCGGCAGTGTCGTAGACGATGATGTTCTCGCCACCCTGGAGACCGTAGACATAGACTACATGTCCGCGCACACGTATGGCGAGTTCCGCCTGAGGCTCGTCGATGTCGTGCGTGTCGGCATAGTAGCGTGCGTTGACGCGCCGCGGCTGCGTTGCCTCCTCGTCGTCCATGACAGCGCCCTTGGAGGGTGACGATGTGGCGTAGACAGGGCGATGGAACGCCAGCTGCTCCGTTCCTGCCACGGCAGAGGTCTGGGTGAAGATGCCTTCACCGACCCAGATGCGCGCCTCGTCGCCGGTGGCGAGATGCCAGTCGGAGGTGTCCCACGAGCTGACACTGTAGAAGCCGCCGTCGCCGTCGGCAGGTGTGGTGCCGTCGGGATAAGTCTTACCATCATACCAGAGCCACAGCGTGTGGGGCACGTTCATGTTGTAGTTGCCGTCGCCGCTGAGGGTCTCCTTGTCGGCAGTGCTGTAGTTGCTGACGAGATAGGGCAGTCCGATGCAGTTCCAGCCCATGTCCTCCTTCTCGGTGAAGTCGGCGCCGCCATCGGTAGAGGTGCGGTCGTCGTACTGGATGAGGGTGACAATCTTGGAGATGTCGCCTGCCGTCTCGGTGTAGACATACTTGCTCATGTCGTCGGCATCGCCCTGTGCGGTGAAGCGGCAGAGCTTGTCGGCGGCGGGTCGGTAGAGCACGCCGCTGTTAGCCATGGTCTCGACGTCGGGAAGCGGTATCCAGTTGTCGGAATTGGTGTCGTAGAACTTGGCGTTCCAAGCCGAACGGTCCAGTCCGCTGTAGGAGAATGTCTCGGCATTGTCGGCAGTGAGCGTGAGCACACCGTCGGTGTTGTAGGCAGGAGTGCCCGTGCCGTTGGTGGCGATGTCCGTTCCGGTGTAGTGCATGTCGTAGGGCAGGCTGACCATCGAACCGTTGCCGCTCACCTGACGCTCCACTCCGAGGTAGCCCACATTGACCGCGTTGCCGCCGCCGTAGAGTGATGCTCCGTCCTGCAAGAGCAGGTAGGCAGGGGTGAACGGGGTGCCCGAGGTCTGCGTGGTCACGCCGGCGGTGGTCTGTGTGGCGTAGTCCTCCATGACGAGGCTGTTGCCCTGCATGACGTAGACTACCGAACCGTTGTGCGGATAGTAGTTGGTGAGGTTGCCGGACGTGTCCTTCGACGTGCACTGCACATCCTGGTCGACACGCCATGTCTCGAATGCGCCGCGGTCAATCTTGTCGGCGGAAGTTACGCCCGAGAGCAGACGGAGGTTGCCGAGCAGGTCGCGGTCGGTGGAGTAGTTGATGAACTGCTTCAGAGTAGCCACGCTCTCCATCGGGTTGGTGGCATCGCACTGGTCGATATGAGCCGACTTCTCGGTGAGCTGGTAGTTGAGGTTGCTGTCTGCCACCTTGTAATTATAGCCCGAGAGGGTGTGCTCCGTGGCGGCATGACCAGCGTAGTTGACCAGCGAATTGAAGATGTGGTCTTTCGTATGGCTGTCCGTGCCGTTGTACTGAGTGGTGTTGTCGGCTCCGACAGTGGTGCCCTCGACGGTGAGGTTGACGCCGTAGCCGTTGGCTCCGAGCTTCAGTTGGGCTCCGGAAGCGCTGACCTTGTTGTCGCGGAACAGTGCTTCGTAGATGAGTGCGTTGTTCACCTGCGCCAGGTCGGCGAACTCCGTTGCCGACAGGTCGTTGTCGTGAACGATGACATTGCGCACTGCCACGCGTCCCTCCGCATTGTAAGGACGGATGTCGATGACAGGACCGGTGACGGTGCCCGAGGGGTTCTGGCTGTTGGCAGCGGTCACGTCGAATCCGTCGATGAGCGACACGATGTCGGCATTGGTGTCGTTGAACGTCGTGGCACTCGGCACCTTGATGCCGCTGACGGTGGTCTTGTTGGCTGAAGGTGAAGCCAGTCCGCCGCGTTCGGCGGTGACGGTGGCTATGTAAGCGTCGATGTCGTCCTGCGTATAGGTGCGTACCTGCGAATCCGCATCGCCCGTGACGGTGTAGGGACAGTCTTCGGTGCGTGTGGGCAGTATGCTGCCGTAGACGCTGACACCGTCGCGCATGGTGAGTGTCTCGCCCAGATGCAGACCCGTAGAGGACGAGCCGGCGCCCTTGACGAAGACATACGCCTCGTCCTCGACATTGTTGACATGATAGACAGCGGCGAGGTCGATGGCTGCCTGCAGGTATCCGTAGCCCACAGGGTCTGCCCACGAGTTGCCGAGACCTGTCATGTTGACGTTCGGGTTGACGTAGATGATGCGGTTGAGGTTGTTCTGGTACTCATA
>CAVHUR010000023.1:39357-40972 GCA_963639575.1 uncultured Spirochaetota bacterium | reverse complement strand
GTACGGTTACCCGCACGGCAGTTTAGCAAACTGCTGGTTTCAGCCACTCACCCAACCTTCCTTAGACGGTTACAGGATAGAATCTCTGAACTTGAAACAAATGTTCGCCCTTTCAAAAGCGATTGCAAAGGTACGATTAATTTTTCTTTCGACAAAACTTTTACTGTGTTTTTTAAGAAAAGAAATTCACCTCATGTCTGCATCGACAAAGCTTAGCGGCAAGATGTCTCTTGCGGTTTTCAGCCTGTAAACTTTGTCCCTGCCGCAAAGGAGCACTGTCATGGAATTTCCGTAACGGTCTTCCATCTCGGTCATGACTTGCCGGCAGGAACCGCAAGGAGTAACCGGATTCTCCGTAAAACCGTCCTTCGTGCGGGCGCTTATAGCTATTTGGGTAATCGCCTGGTCTGGATAGTTGGCCTGTGCGGCAAATATGGCGGTGCGCTCAGCACACAGACAGAGCGGGAAGGCGGCATTTTCCTGGTTGGCTCCGATAATAATCTGACCGTTGGCAAGGCGTATCGCAGCACCCACATTGAACTTACTGTATTTGGCATTGGAGTTGTTTGTGGCTTCCCTTGCCTTGTTGACGAGTTCCAACTGCTCCTGCGGCAGTTCGTTGAAACTCAGTTCTTCAAATTTGATTTCAATAGTTTTCTCAATCATGTTCGTGTCAGTTTTTTCTTTCAAAAGCCCCTATATCCGGCTTGTCTCCTCTGGACACGCCTTGTCTGTCGACAGGAACTGCCGTCAGGGGATTGCCCTTGTCTATGGCCGGAGATATGGAGTCGAGCTGAAAATTGTATATTAGGTTTTGCGTATCTATATTCACAAAATGTTTCTTTCCTGTCATCACAGTGTCTTCGGGAGACTCGAACAGCACATTTAAGAGATGTACGGAAGCAGTCTGTTCGGCGGTTTCGTCCTGTGTGACCTCCGGTGTACGGAGGATACAGTCCTCGAATCCGACATCAAACTTGCGCTGTTCATCGGTCTGACCGCCGCTAATCACATCGTCGGCATAGCCTGTCACCAAAGTGTTTTGGCACAACAGCTTCAGGTCGCCCTTGTCTGTGGTGTAGCGCAAAGCCATGCCACGGTTGGAGTCATAGGGGTAGAACTGCGCCAAAGTGCAATTGTTGAGCGAGACATTTCCACCGTCTGTGCGGAAGCAATCACGCAGTGTGTTGGTCACCTGGCAACTGTTCAGCTCCACACTGCCGCAGTATGCCACAATGCCATAACCCTGACAGTTGTGCACAGTCGATGCATTCATTACGAGAGTAGGCTTTTCCGTACCGCAGGAATCTACCGTTATGCCGGTGTAGGCACTATGAATGTCGGTGTAATCAAGTTCGTTTTCATAGGACGATTCACGGAAACGGACACCGCCCCACTGTCCGCTCACACGGTCATAAGGCAGATAATCGAACATGTTGTCAAGGCGATAGCCACGCAACACGACCTCGTTTCCTGGCTCTCCCTTACACAGAAGCCGGCCGTACACATCCAGTTTGGCCTCGTCGCGGAAATATACCGTCGTGCCTGCACTTATCGTCAGAGTGGCAAGAGAGTCCACCTTCAATGAACCGTACACCACTATCGGCACGTCCCC
>CAVHUR010000023.1:0-39347 GCA_963639575.1 uncultured Spirochaetota bacterium | reverse complement strand
TCCCCACTCCACGTCGTGTCCGCCGAAATTTCCACATTATTTAATATCATGGCATCCCAAGCGAAGGCATTGAGGTTGACTTTCTGCGTGACACCGCTCTCCAGAGTGAAACTGATGTTGTCTTCTATTTTCTTGGGACTGTCCATTCCGTTTGCCGGAGCAGTGAGTTCAACGTACACACGGATGCTGTCTCCGCTTCTCACCTCTACTTCGTTGGTCTGAAAACCTGTCTCTTGACCAAGGTAAATCCCGTCTACATTAACGCGAAAGCCGGACTGGTTGCCACGGTCAAGCTTCGCCGAACGGATGCGGATGTGACGTTTTGTCTTGTTGAAAATCCAGAAGTTCCGGGCAGAACTCGGTATGTTGCTGAACACGGTGTCCATTTTCACCGTATCAGCAGCAAAAGAAAGCAAATCCGACCGGGATGTCGAATACTCCTCGTCACTGCATGAAGCGACGGCAAACACCAGAGCCAGTGTTGTTATGACGTATAGTACAAGTTTCCTTTTCATCTTGTATGGATAACGAAACGCATCCGGAATTATTGCTTGAACTGTGCCGGCGGCGGTCGTAAGGGCTTCAAAATTACAATAATTTTGTTAATAAGGAAAGGTGTTAGCCATATTTTCAGTAACTTTGCCACATACAATGAGACTGTAATGAACAACATCACGAAATACTTTCCGAGGCTTAGCGAACAGCAGAAACACCAGTTTGAGATGCTGCAACCGCTGTATGAGGAATGGAACTCAAAAATAAACGTCATATCAAGAAAGGACATTGACAACCTCTATGAACACCATGTGCTGCACTCACTGGCAATAGCTGAAGCCGTAAAATTCAAGCCAGGCACTTCAATACTTGACTTCGGGACGGGCGGAGGCTTCCCCGGCATACCCTTGGCAATAATGTTTCCGGAGTGCAATTTCACCCTAATCGACGGCACAGGAAAGAAGATTATGGTGGCAAACGAGGTGATTAAGAGCATCGGACTGACCAATGCCACTGCCGTACACCGCCGTGGAGAGGACGAGAAAGACAAGTATGACTTCATCGTAAGCCGTGCTGTCATGCCGCTTCCGGATATAGTCAAGCTGATGAAGAAGAACGTTTCCGCAACGCAGAAGAACGCAAATATAAACGGAATATTTGTGTTGAAGGGCGGTGAAATCGGTCCTGAGGTCGCACCGTACAAGAAGAATGTGGAAATCACGGAGATAAGTACATGGTTCGATGAAGAGTGGTTCAAGAACAAATATGTTATCTATTTGCCATGCTGGAAATAAAGAAATTCACCGTAAACCCTCTGCGCGAGAACTGCTACATCGTCAGTGACGACACGAAAGAGTGTGTCATCATCGACTGCGGAGCGTGCAATGAGGCGGAATGGAACGCCATTAAGGACTATATAGACGACTGCAGTCTGACACCGAAACATCTGCTTTTGACCCATGCCCACATAGACCACTGTCTGGGAAACGGGTTCGTGTATCGTGAGTATGGGCTGAAGCCGGAGGTTCATCTCAGCGAGCAGCCGCTCATGGAGAAGCTCCCGCTGCAAAGCGAAATGATATTGGGAGAACCGCTAAAGGGCGAGATGCCGCCTGTCGGCAAGTATTTCACAGGCAAGGACACTGTCAAGTTCGGCAACCATACATTCGAGATAATAGAGACTCCGGGGCATTCTCCCGGCGGAGTTTTCTTCTATTGCAAGGACGAGAAAGTAGCTTTCTCCGGCGACACCCTCTTCAGAGGAAGCATAGGAAGAACCGATTTCATGGGCGGAAGCATGTTTCAGATTATCCAGAGCCTAAGGATGATTTGCCAACTTGAGGACGACACGAAGCTCTACCCGGGACATGGCGAAGCCACTACTGTGGGATATGAGTGCGTCAGCAACATGTATCTTGACAGGTAATCCGCAACTTTCAGATGGACAACAAGCCGGATAAGATAATCATGGGCATTGACCCCGGTACGAACGTCATGGGCTATGGCGTGATAGGAGTTGCCGGGAACAAGGCCAAAATGATAGCTATGGGTGTCATTGACATGCGCAAAATGTCCGATCCGTACTTGCGGTTGGGACACATATCGGAGCGTGTTGACGGACTGATAGCGTCATATCTGCCGGACGAGATAGCCATTGAAGCCCCCTTTTTCGGCAAGAATGTGCAGTCAATGCTGAAGCTCGGACGCGCCCAGGGCGTAGCCATTGCCGCCGCCATACGCCGAGATGTCCCCGTGCATGAGTATGCTCCGCTGAAGATAAAAATGGCTCTTACAGGCAATGGAGGCGCAAGCAAGGAGCAAGTAGCGGGTATGCTGCAGAGGATACTGAGGCTCAAGCAGGACGAGATGCCTGCTTTCATGGATGCCACCGATGCTTTGGCTGCCGCATATTGCCATTTCATGCAGATGAGCACACCTGATACCGGAGGGCAACACTTCAAGTCATGGAAGGACTTTGCGGTGAAAAACAAGGACAGAATACAACAAGGCAGAACCGGAATCGGCTCTTTCAAGCCAGCCGCTGCCGTGGACAACAAATAAGATGAGAGAGATTATAAGAATCAGCAACGGCATTTCGCGCATGCCGGAATGGCGTTTGAAGAAACCCGTTTCGTTCAGTTTGCTTGAAGGGGAGCACATAGCCATCGTCGGAGACAACGGCAGCGGCAAGACGAAACTGGCGGACATGATAACCGGAAAGCACCCTTTGTTTCCCGACCAGATAGTCTACGACTTCGGAGAAAATGCCGGGAAGCTCGTTTCAGACAACATTAAATACATCACATTCCGCGACTCTTACGGCAGCTATGACGGCAGTTACTATCTGCAACAGCGCTGGAACCAACAGGAAATAGACGAAAACACGCCCACCGTAGGGAAACTTCTGGAGGACGCATACCATTATTCCGCCGAGGACACTGAGGAAAGAAGGGCTTTCCAAAAGCACCTTTACGGAATGTTCTCAATGGAACATCTGCTCGACAAATACATCATTCTGCTGTCTTCCGGCGAGATGAGGAAGTTTCAACTGGCAAAAATGCTCATGTCAAATCCCAAGATTCTGATTATGGACAACCCGTTTATCGGTTTGGACGAGGAAACGCGGGGGCAGTTGGAAGACCTCTTGCGGGTGCTGGCAGCTGAGAAAAGGCTTCAGATAATACTGGTTGTCACGAAGACAAGGGACATCCCCGACTTCATCACTCATGTGTGGGAGATGCGTGACGAGCAACTTCTCCCAAAACAAGAAAGGGCGGAATACATGGCGAAAACACATTCCGCAGTTGCCCTTGAACCCGAAAAGGCGCACGACATCATAGCTCTGCCGCAGAAAGACAAGGAGTACAACGCCGAGAATGTGGCCGTGATGGACGACGTAAGCATAAGTTACGGCAGCAGAACCATTCTCAACCGTGTGAACTGGACGGTGCACAACGGAGACCACTGGGCACTGAGCGGCAAAAACGGAGCGGGAAAATCCACGCTGCTATCGTTGGTCTGTGCCGACAATCCGCAAAGTTATGCATGCCGCATCACGTTGTTTGACAAGAAAAGAGGGTCCGGCGAGACCATCTGGGACATAAAGAAACACATCGGATATGTGTCGCCAGAGATGCACAGAGCATACAACAAGGACATCGAATGCATAAAAATTGTGGCAAGCGGACTAAACGATTCGGTCGGTCTTTACGTCAAACCAAATGAGGAAGACTATGAGACATGCCGCTTCTGGATGAGAATCTTCGGCGTGGAAGAACTGCAGAACCGCACCTTCCTGAAGGTTTCAAGCGGCGAACAACGGTTGGTTCTCCTGGCAAGGGCTTTCGTCAAAGACCCCGAACTGCTGATACTCGACGAGCCGCTGCACGGTCTTGACGAGAACAACGGACAGAAGGTGAAGGACATCATCGACACTTTCTGCAAACGGAAGAACAAGACGCTGGTCATGGTAAGCCACTACAGGGACGAGTATCCGGCATGTATTGACAAAGAGATAACACTGAAAAGAAACATTTAGAGTATATATGAAAAGAATTATGACTTTGATGCTGTTTTGTGCAATCATCGCACAGGCATCGGCGCAAGACATCTTTAATGAGGTGAAACATCTGATGGACGGCTATCAGAAGGTAAAGAACGACACCACACAGAACCTCGACGTAAGGAAGATTGCCACGTTCAAGTGGGACGCAATCTACTATATGGTGTACCAGGCTTCGGACGAGACGGAGTCCGAACTCGGTGTTCAGGTCAGTTCAATGATTGACTTTGTCACCCTGTATCTGAAGAAACTCAAGGACGCAAAGACAAAGCAGGCAAAGGAAGTCATCGTTTCCACGTTCAAGACAGCCACTATCGAGAACGCGAGATACAATGACCAGGACAAGGATGTCATATATGCTTACGTTGACAACCCCGACTTTATCACTCAGTTTTCACTGGACACGGATTGGGTAAAAGCGCTTGAAGCCGTGAAAAAGTAGTAGAACCAGTAAGTGTTACCGTATTTATCCCGGAGGGCATTCTCACGCAATGTCTTGCCGGGATATTTTTTTTGCATCGCCTGAAAGTCGCGGTAATCCTGCTCCAACGCTGCATCAACAGCGCCAACGGTGCCGTTTCCTTTTCTGTGGGCATATATGACAAGCGCCTCGCCATAGTTTCTTGGTGCGCCAACCACAGAATATCCCCATTTCAGATAGTGCTCCACAAAAGCGTCCAGGTCCTTGTCCATGAGGTAAGCCGTCAGCAAGTAGTCCCTACCCATTGCCGTCAGGCATCCCCTTCTGTCCATAATCTCAAGGTAAGACCTCACCGTCAACCCTTTTGAAGGGATACCTCCCAAATCCTTGTATATGCCGTATTCAGGCAGCATCTGCAGTTTTGCCGACTGCATTGGCAGCAGGCTGCACGACCCTTTCACTATATTCGGTTTGAAAAAACTTTCCCCCAACTGCCTTGTGTTTGCCAATGCGAAAGCCCGAAGCACAGTAAGTTCGGTGGTATTGGCATTGCATCTGTCAATGAGCTGTGTCGCTTTGCCGTACTCACCCTTCGCTATCAGGTTCTCACTCCTGAGCTGCGTGTGGTCTTCCTCCGACGTATTGGCACTGCAAACGGCAAAGACAAACATGAAGAACATCAGAAACAGGTTGACGCACAATGCCTTCAAAGCCACATTTCTGGTCGGGATGAACACCATTCTGCTGGCATAGTTGTTGAAAACAAAGGCTATCGCGAACAGCACAAGCGCCACTAACCACGTGTAGCCGAACACATTCCGCTGTCCGGCATCCACGATGTTTATGTCGGTTATCGCCGCCAGTACAAGCACTGAAGGCAGGTGACCGAGTGCAGGAAAGCACGACAGGCTCTTCGACAAGGCACTTGTCGACAACAGGCTGAGCAGCAACAGCACCACCGTAATGACGCACGCACCTATCAAGGGGTTGTATACGGTGACGCCTTTCGACAGTACATGCTGAGCGTAAGCGAGCATGTCAGCCTGAAAGAAATACAGATACAGAAACGTGAAAGAGCAGAATATCAGAAAGCACAGCACACTCTGTGCCCTTACCGAATCACGGTTGTTTCCCATCGCCATATACTAACGTTTTTTCAACACCATAGCGGAACGTGCAGGAAGATACAGCTTCAGCCATTCCTTATTGTCCTTTTCATACAGGTCATCATGGATAGTCAGGTGCTCCACACTGTCGTCGTTCAGTCCCTGACCGCCGAACTTGGGCGCATCGGTATTCAGCACGACCTCATATGAACCCGCTTTCACCAGGAAGCCATAGTCCGTAAACGAGTGTGTCGGACTGAAATTGAACACGAACACGAGTTCTCCCCTGCTGTAAGCTATGACCTGGTCGCCGTCGTTATGCCATATTTCCTGCACCGGAGTGGCCTGGAAATCACGGTACGAACCTATGAGGTGCACCATCTCCGAATCGAAATCGCCGAGATAATGGTAGCAAAGTTCCTTGTTGTCCACCAGGTTCCACTGCCTGCGCGCATACTTGTAGCTCCATCCGTTGCCTTCACGCGGAAAATCTATCCACTCCGGATGCCCGAACTCATTGCCCATGAAGTTGAGGTAACCGCCGTTTATCGTCGAGGCGGTAATCAGTCTTATCATCTTGTGCAGGGCGATTCCGCGGTGCACGGCATCGTTTTCGTCACCCTTTTTGAAGTGCCAGTACATGTCGGAATCGACCAGACGGAATATCACGGTCTTGTCTCCCACAAGTGCCTGGTCGTGAGATTCTACGTAGGAAATGGTCTTCTCGTCCTGTCTCCTGTCCGTAAGTTTCCAGTACATGTCAAAGACTCCCCAGTCCTCATCCCTCTTTTCCTTTATCGTCTTAATCCAGTAGTCGGGGATTCCCATTGCCAACCGGTAGTCAAAACCGTAGCCTCCGTCTTCCACCTTCACCGCAAGTCCCGGCATTCCGGACATTTCCTCCGCTATGCTTATTGCGTTTTTGTTGACCTCATGTATGAGTTTGTTTGCCAGCGAAAGGTAGCATATAGCGTTGTCATCCTCCGCTCCGTTGAAGTAATCGGCATAAGATCCGAAGTCCTGACCCAAGCCGTGGTTATAGTAAAGCATGGAAGTGACGCCGTCAAAGCGGAATCCGTCAAAATGGAATTCCTCCAGCCAGTAACGGCAATTCGACAGCAGGAAGTGTATGACCTGGTCCTTTCCGTAGTCGAAACAGAGGCTGTCCCACTGGTTGTGTTCGTGGCGTTCGCCGGGATAGAAATACTGGTTCGGGTCGCCGCACAGGTTGCCCAGTCCTTCCACCTCGTTCTTCACGGCGTGCGAATGCACGAGATCCATTATCACCGCAATGCCGTTTCGGTGAGCCTCGTCTATCAGTCTCTTCAGTGCCTCGGGAGTTCCGAACCTGCTGGAAGCGGCAAAAAAGCTGCTCACATGATAGCCGAAACTGCCGTAGTAGGGATGTTCCTGTATGGCCATCACCTGTATGCAGTTGTAGCCTTCCTTCACTATGCGCGGCAGCACATTCTCGCGGAACTCGTCGTAGGTGCCCACTTTCTCGGCATCCTGCGCCATTCCGATGTGGCATTCGTATATCAGCAGAGGCGAAGTGTGCGGTTTGAACGTCTTGCGTCTCCATTTGTAGTCTTTCTCCGGAGCCCACACCTGTGCCGAAAAGATTTTCGTCTGTTCGTCCTGCACTACCCTTGTGGCCCATGCCGGTATGCGTTCGCCCTGTCCTCCGTCCCAGTGCACGCTCATCTTATAGAGGTCTCCGTGCTTCAAGGCATCCTCAGGCAGCGTCAGTTCCCAGTTCTCCGTCCCCTTCAGACGTTTGGCTTTATATTTCGGGGTCTCCTTCCAGTGGTTGAAATCTCCTATCAGATATATCGCCGTAGCGTTGGGCGCCCACTCCCGGAACACCCATCCCTTGTCGGTCTTGTGCAGTCCGAAATAGAGATGTCCACTCGCAAAGTCAGCCAAAGACTTCTTTCCGCCGTTTGTCAACTGGGCAATCTTGTCCATCACTCTGGCGTGTCTGCCGTTCACCGCATAGGCAAACGGACGCAGATATTCGTCGTCACGCAACAGTTTCAGCATGTTTTGTTCCGCTGAAGAGTTTTTTCTCCTGGCAGCCATATCGTTGTCTTGTTATTTCTCGTATCGTTTGCCGTTCTCGTAGTAGCCTTGTTTTATTATCTTTCCGTCACGGTCTTTCTCCACGAAATCGCCGTCGCGCAAGTCGTTGACAAAGCGTCCTTCGAAACGTTTTCCGTCTTTATACTCCATAATGGCAGGTCCGTTCTTCACGCCATTGGCGAACTGACCCTTGAATTTTGTCCCGTCCGAGTAGTGTATGATGATTTCTCCCTCCGGCCGTCCGCCCTTGAACTGGCCTTCATAGAGGTCGCCGTTCTTCTTCTTCAGCTTTCCCTGTCCGTGCTGTAGGTCGTTTTTCCACTGTCCGGTGTAGGTATCCCCGTTGGCCCAGCGCAGTACGCCGTAGCCGTTTTTCTCGCCTGCGGAGAAGTGACCGGTATAACAGTCGCCGTTGGCATACTTGAGTATGCCTTCGCCTTCACGGTAATCGTCCTTGTAAGCACCCTCGTACACGTCGCCGTTCTGGTACTTGTATATCCCGTTTCCGTCCTTTTGGTCGTGCGCCCAGTCACCTGTGTAGACATCGCCGTCGGCATACCGGAACGTGCCCTTGCCGCTTCTGCTGTTGCGCTCCCACTCCCCTTCGTAGCTCGAACCGTCGTCCCATAGGAAGAAACCATGTCCTTCCTTCTTGTCGTTGATCCAGTTGCCATCGTAGTAAGCACCGCTGTGGAATGTGTAACGCCCCTTTCCCTGGCGCTTGTCCTTAAACCATTCGCCGTCGTACTTGTCGCCGTTGAAGTAGTACATCACCCCGTGTCCGTGCTGGAAGTCGCGGAACCACATGCCCACATACTTGTTGTTGTTGGCGAAATAGAAGGTGCCGCGTCCGTGCTGCTGGTCCTGAAACCAGTCGCCCTCGTATTTCTCGCCGTCGGTAAACGTATATACGCCGTAGCCCTGACGCTTTCCCTTCACGTATTCACCGTCGTAGGTGTCGCCTGTCTTGAACAGTGTGCTGCCCTTTCCGTTGGGTTTTCCGGCCACGATTTCCCCCTTGTACTGTCCTCCGTCATGAGTAGTGCATGAGCCGAGAGATATTTTTTGCGCTTCGCAAGGGTTGGTCAGTAATATGAATAATATGGTTGAAAATATATGCTTGCCCATTAAACGAATGTTCTGTTTTCGTAGTTATATATGCCAAAATTACGAATTTTCCACGACTAACCAAAGTGTATTAAAGTTTTTTGCACTTTTGCCGGCAAGCCATTGTGGTGTTATAGTCATGGGAAAAGACCCTGCAGGCAGTCCGCCGACACCTGTTTCATCGGCGAACCACGGACGTGAGCCGGTCGAATAACGGACGTGAACCGGTCGAATAACGGACGTGAACCGGTCGGACCACGGTCGTGAACAACCCGCGAGAACTATGCTTTCATACCGGCAGAACACCCGTTTGCGGCTATTCGTTCACCGTTCCGCAATAAGGACACTTGCCTTTTTCCCTTATCCGTTTGCCGCAGTTGCCGCAGACATAGGGGCGGTTGTCGTGACGGAGATACTGCCTGACGGCAAAGTAGACATAGAGTGCCAGAAGGAGATAGCCTATGTAGTAGAGCGTGGTGATGCTGAACAGCACATAGTCGACTGCGCACACGGCACCCACACCGCCAAGATAGAGCACGGCATCGGCAAATTTCAGTCTGCGGAGAACATCGTCGACGACCGCCAAACCCACTATAAGCATGCTCCACACGGTGCACAGGAATATGCCGAGAAGGGGTTTCACGGAGAACGGGTTGAGTGTGGGGTGATAGTAGAAATGCCGCCACTCGTCAGGGCAGAACACCTGTATGGAGGCATAGAGCGTGGCCGACAACGCCACTGTCAGGCAGAGCAGCAAAGGACAGAAACTGTCGATGTCGCGCAGGTGGACTATCGGCACGTTCCTTTTTCTGACAACCGTCGTCATGTAAGCGCCGGCTATGATGGCCAGAAACACGAGGAATATGATGATGTGCGTGTCGGAAAAGATGCTGATGAACTGCGATATCGGGTCGTCGGGAACGACGTTGTCGATCATCTCTCCCTCGTGTATCCACCCGAAGACCGCCCTGTCATTGGCCAGTTGCACCCATACAGAGTCGACCGTATCGGCCGGCACGGTGCGCATGTCAGCCACTACCACGTGTTCATTCCTGTAGACAGGAAAAGTGTCAATGGGGAGATCCGACACCTTCTCCTCAGGTTGCTGGCTCTGGAGGACAAGCGAATCGCAGTTGACAATGAAGTTGTAGTTGCGTGCATAGTGCCTGACCGGTTGCAGCGGCATGGTGTCGCTGACCTCGACAGTACTGTCGTCAAGCACCGTGTGGCGGCTTTCCGACTTGTTGTAACATCCGCTCACGATGAGCATCATGAGGAATGTGAAGATGACACAGGCACTATTCCGCATACAAATTCATCTGACAGTCTTTGCAATTGAACTCCAGCCGAAACCTGCGTCCGTCGCCGAGGCGCAGCGAGAGGGGTTCTTTCCATTCCGGTCTGCGTCCGCCGCGCTTCACGCAGTAGCCCAATGAATATCTCAGACAGTGGCGGCACTGCATCAAGGGCAGTGTGAAGTCTTTTCTGTTGGTCTCCAGTGCCTCGGTGAAACCGTCGATTCCCCAGGCACGGTGCATGTCGCGCGAGATGCGGTTGCTCACATTCTTGAAACTGCGGGGACGCTCGGCGGCAGGAATGACGGTAGTGTCGGGAGCGGAAACGGCAGCCTCAGCCGGGACGGATGCGACCGCTTCGGAGGACAAGGCGGCACAGAGCTTCTTGCGCAACTGCGACAACCGGCTGGAAGGAATGAAGTAACCGGCGACGCCGTCCTCAAGACGGATGCCGTCAACACAGTAGATTGTGCCGCCCCACTTGGACAGTTGGCTGACGATGTTGTCGTGCTGCGGTTTTTGTGCCGGTTGTCTTTCAAGTTTTTCCTCTACCGTGACGGTCTGCAGCCCGTGTCCCTCAGCACGCAGAGAGAATCCATCCTGCGTGGCGGAAAGGGTGAGGACGAGCGGTATCCTGCGCTCTGTGCC
This sequence comes from uncultured Spirochaetota bacterium, assembly GCA_963639575.1. Classification (GTDB taxonomy): domain Bacteria; phylum Bacteroidota; class Bacteroidia; order Bacteroidales; family Bacteroidaceae; genus Prevotella. The sequence goes on along the minus strand of CAVHUR010000023.1, from coordinate 28,631 downwards.
TTGGTGTGAGAGTTCCTTTTCGAATGCCGTGTCACGGTTTCTGTAGAGCGCAAGTTTGGGGCGCAGTCCCTCGGGCATGCTCTGCGGGAACAGACGGTTGCCCTCCACGCGGTTCACACGGAAACCTTCCAGTTCCTTATCGGCATTGATGAAGCACAGTCCGTCGCCGTTGCTGAAACTGGCAGTGCCTGCTACCGTGAAGGAGCGGCCGCGTATTTCCTTCACACGACCCACATATTCGCCGATTGCCTTCGGCGTGTCGGGCGAGAAAATGTCCGGTTTGCGTCCGTTGAGGAAATAGTCCGTATAGCCGCGGTTGAATGTTTTCTGCAGATTTGGGGTAAACGCACAGGTCACACGACCGAGCGAAGCGCGTTCGTAGTCGTCCGGTCTTTTCCGGCAAATGGCGTCAAGTTGCCGGCTGTATGCCGCCACCACGTTCTTCACATAGTCGGCATCTTTCAGCCGGCCTTCTATCTTGAACGAGATGATACCGGCATCGGCCAGTTCCTCAAGTTGCCCTATCCGGCACATGTCTTTTAGTGAAAGGAGGTGGCGCTGGTGCTCCCACTCGCGTCCGTCGGCATCTATGAGGTCGAATTTCATGCGGCAGAACTGTGCGCATTCACCCCTGTTGGCGCTTCTGCCGAAACAATACTGCGAAGCATAGCACGCTCCGGAGTAGCTGACACACAGTGCTCCGTGGACAAAAGCCTCGAGTTCCACGCCGGGATTGGCACTGTGGATGGTGCGAATCTCGTCCAATGACAGTTCGCGCGCCAGCACCACACGGCGGCAACCGAGCGAACTCAGCCACGCCACTTTACCCTTGTCGCGGTTGTCAGTCTGTGTGGAAGCATGCACTGTCATGCCCATCTGCATTGCCATACCGAGGACTGCCATGTCCTGGACAAGTATTCCATCGACACCGATAGCGTCTATCCGCTCAAGGAGAGTGCGCACTTCGTCGAGTTCATCATCATAGACAATGGTGTTCAGGGTGACATACAGCTTCGCGCCAAACTGGTGCGCATAGCCGGCAAGTTGGCTTATGTCATCGAGAGAATTGCCTGCCGCGGCACGGGCACCGAACTTCGGAGCACCCATATAAACAGCGTCAGCACCGCAGTCAATGGCTGCAATGCCGCACTGAAGGTTCTTTGCCGGAGCAAGCAGTTCAAGTTTCCGCATCACTTGATGTCCTTTATGTTGTAAGGAGTGGTCTGATAGACGTAGTAGTTTATCCAGTTGTGGTAGAACAGATTGGCGGCTGCGCGCCATGTAACCACAGGTGGATTGTCGGGATTGTTGTCCTTATAGTAGTTCTCCGGCATCGCCACGTCATCGCGTTTGCCGAGATCGCGCCTGTATTCGGTGTCTATCGTGTTGGGAGCATACTCCAAATGACCGGTCACGAAGAACTCCCTACCCTCACGCGCCATTATGATGCTCAGTCCGGCATCGTCGCTGTCGGCGAGTGGAACAAGCTCCGGCACTTTCAGTACGTCCTCCTTGCGTATCTCCGTATGTCGCGAATGGGGCATCATGAACACATCGTCGAAACCGCGGAAAATGGGTTCGAGCGGTTTCAACGGACGCTGTTCGAAGATGCCGAACTTCTTCATCGGCAACGGATACTTCTGTATGCCGTAATGATAGAACAGACCTGCCTGCGCAGCCCAACAGATGTAGAGCGTGCTGGTGACGTGTGTCTTGGCCCAATCGAATATCTGTACTATCTCTGGCCAGTAGGACACGTCCTCGTAGTCCATCATTTCGAGAGGCGCTCCAGTGATAATCATTCCGTCAAACTTGGTGTCGCGCAACTCCTGGAAATCCTTGTAGAACATCATCATGTGCTCCACCGGCGTATTCTTCGGGGTGTGGCTTTTCAGCTTCATGAACGTAATGTCGAGCTGAAGGGGCGTGTTTGACAGGATGCGCACAAGGTCGGTCTCTGTCGTAATCTTGAGTGGCATGAGGTTAAGTACCACTATCTTGAGAGGACGAATATCCTGTCTGTGGGCCCGGGTCTGGTCCATGACAAAGATATTCTCCTTCTTCAGCAAATCAATTGCCGGTAGTTTGTCGGGCAGTCTTAACGGCATCTCTTACCAAAGATTAAGTCTTTCACTCTCGGGAATGTACATCTTGTCTCCCGGTTTCACCCCAAACGCTTCATACCAAGCATTGATATGCGGCAGCGCACCGTTCACACGCCACTCGCCAAGGGAGTGCACGTCGGAGCGAGTCAGGTTTCTTATCTCGGCTTCGGTGATGTTCTGTCCCCACACACCGGCGTAAGCCATGAAGAAACGCTGGTCTCCGGTGAAGCCGTCAATGGTCTTCAGCGGTGCAGACTTGGTGGCATTCTTGTATGCATTGTAGGAAACCATCAGGCCTCCGTGGTCTGCAAGGTTTTCGCCAAGCGTCATCTGACCGTTTGCATTGAGGTCAGGGAGAACCTTAATCTGTGAGAACCATGTGGCGTATGCTGTGGTTCGGTTCTTGAAATTCTCCACATCTTCGGCCTTCCACCAGTCACTCATGTTGCCGTCCTTGTCGTAATGGGAGCCCTGATCGTCAAATCCGTGGGTCATCTCATGGCCTATTACCACGCCGATAGCACCGTAGTTGAAGGCATCATCAGCCTTTGCGTCGAAGAAAGGAGGCTGCAGGATGCCGGCAGGAAAGCATATCTCGTTGGTCGTAGGGTTATAGTAAGCGTTGACTGTCTGCGGTGTCATGTGCCATTCATCACGGTCTACGGGCTTTCCGGCAGTCTCTTCTATGCGCTGCTTGCTGCGGAACAGGCGGGCAGCCAGCACGTTCTCGAAAAGCGATTTCTCCGGGTCGATGACCAGACCGCTCATGTCTTTCCACTTGTCAGGATAGCCTATCTTGACATAAAAGGTAGAAAGCTTGTCGAGAGCAGCGGCCTTTGTCTCCTCGCTCATCCAGTCTTGCGCCTTGATGCGCTCCCCAAGTGACGTCTGAAGATTGGCGACAAGGGTCTTCATGCGCACCTTGCTTGCCTCGGGGAAATAGCGTTCACAGTAAATCTTACCCAAGGCTTGACCGAGCACACTCTCCACTATTGATGTGGCTTTCTTCCAGCGTTCGTAGTCCTGTTTGCGTCCTCTCATCACCTTGCCATTGAACTCAAACGACGCGGCAGCTACCTCATCGCTCAGATAACTGATAGAGCTCTGGATGAGATCCCACTCCATCAGGGCACGCAGTTCTTCGGTTGTCTGCATTGCGACAATCTTGTCCGCTGCGGCAAGGAACTCCGGCTGACCCACGACAAGGCTCTGCATATACTTGGTTTCCACACCTTCAGCGTTCTCCAACAGGGTGAGACGGAGATTAGGATAATCCTTCTCGAAGTCGGCAAGGGTCACTTTGTTGTAGTTCTTCTCCACGTCACGCAGTTCAGTCTTGCTCTTTGAAGCGACTGCAAACTGTGTTTCCATGCGCATGATTGCCTCCATCTTCTTCGTGGCTTCTGCCCATGAGAAGCCGTAAAGCTGGAACATACGGACGATGTGTTTCTTGTATTCGTTACGGATGTTCACCGTTGCCTCGTCATTATCGAGGTAGTATTCCCTTTCGCCAAGGGAGATGCCGCCTTGGTAAACATTCATTATGTTGTTCTTGGAGTCCTTCTCATCGGCGCCAAAACCGGTATAATAAGGTATGCCATAGCCGAACGAAGCGTACTTGAGCTGTATTGCCTGCAATTCAGACTTGTCGCTTGCGGCTTCAATTTCCGCGATATAGGGCTTTACAGGGTTCACTCCCTCGGCGTTTCTGCGTGTGGAATCCATAGCGAGTTTGTACAAATCGCTTATCTTCTGCTCAAGTGTTCCCTTGGCATACTTGCCCTTGTTCAGTTCCGCCAGTATCGCATTGATGCGCTTGTTGTTCTCAAGTGCAAGACGGTCAAATGACCCGAAGCGCGAATAAGCTGCCGGCAGAGGATTGTTTTTCATCCATCCGCCACAGGCAAACTCATAGAAATCGTCTGCCGGACGTGCGTTCTTGTCGAGATTCCGGGTATCGATGCCCGACTTCAACTGTGCCATAGAAGGCATTGCTGCCATTGCCATGATAGCCATTGTGATAATTGTCTTTCTCATATTGTTGTAGTTTCTTGCTTGCTATTGCAGTTTCTTGCTTGCTTCCTCCAGCTGTTCCGACAGCGACGTCCACTTCAGTTCCTCGTCGTCGAGCTTGTTCTTGATGTCCGAATACTCGTTTATGAGTTCCATGTTTGACGCATTTGCCGGGTCGTAGAGTATGGTGTCAAGTTCGTGTATGCGTGTTTCCCACTTTTCTATCTTGCTTTCGCTCTCCTTGACAGACTTCTGCAAGCGGTTTATTTTCTTCTGTATTTCCTTGCGTTCGGCGTAAGATACGGACGGGGATGCCGCCGGTTTCTGCTGCGGTTGCGGTGCTGCTGCGGTCTTGTTGCCGGCATGCAGCATCGCATCTATTGATGTCTGCTGCTGTTCTCCGGCCTTTCCCGTCGAAGCGGAAAGGCTGCGCAGCCAGTCGTATATGCCGCCCAGATGCTCGCGCACTTGCCCTCCGCCGAACTCATACACCTTGTCCACAAGTCCGTCGAGGAACTCCCTGTCGTGGCTGACGATGATTGCCGTTCCGTCAAAAGCCTTGATAGCTTCCTTCAGCACGTCCTTCGACTTCATGTCGAGGTGGTTTGTCGGCTCGTCAAGGATGAGGAGGTTGACAGGTTCGAGCAGGAGTTTAATCATGGCAAGACGGCTTCTCTCACCGCCGCTGAGCACTTTCACCTTCTTGTCGGAGGCCTCGCCGCCGAACATGAACGCCCCGAGAATGTCGTTGATACGCAGGCGCACCTCGCCTTTCGCCACGTTGTCGATGGTCTGGAACACCGTCAGATCTTCGTCCAACAACTGTGCCTGGTTCTGTGCAAAGTAGCCTATCTGCACGTTATGTCCCACTTTGAGCGTCCCTCCGAAAGGTATCTCGTTCATGATACACTTCACCAGCGTAGACTTACCCTCGCCATTGCGTCCCACGAACGCCACTTTCTCGCCACGCTTTATGATGAAACTCACATCGTGGAACACGTTGTGGTCGCCGTAGGTCTTCTCCACTCCGTCGCAAATCACCGGGTAATCGCCGCTGCGGAGACATGGGGGGAACTTCAGGTGGAGTGCGGAAGTGTCCTGTTCGTCTATCTCTACCGGCACAATCTTTTCCAGCTGGCGTATGCGCTGCTGCACTTGTATCGCCTTGGTGGCCTGATAGCGAAACCTCTCTATAAAGGCTTTGGTGTCGGCAATCTCCTTCTGCTGGTTCTCATAAGCGCGCAACTGCTGCTCGCGACGTTCGGCGCGGAGCTTCACATACTCGTCATACTTCACCTTATAGTCCACTATATGGCGGCAGGTAATCTCTATCGTGCGGTTCGTGACATTGTTGATGAAAGCGCGGTCATGGCTGACAAGTACCACGGCTTTGGCGCTTTGGATGAGGAATTGCTCCAGCCACTGGATGCTCTCTATGTCCAAATGGTTGGTAGGTTCGTCCAACAGAAGCACGTCAGGCTTACGAAGCAGTATCTTCGCGAGTTCTATTCGCATGCGCCAACCTCCGGAAAACTCTTTCGTGGGGCGGTCAAAGTCGCTGCGAGAGAAGCCCAGACCCACAAGAGTTCTTTCCGTTTCGGCATCCCGGCTCTCCGCTCCTGCCATCATCAGACGGTCGTATTCGGCGGTAAACCTCTCGACTAACGACATGTAGTCTTCGCTCTCATAGTCAGTACGTTCCGATATCTGTTTTTCGAGAGACTTGACTTTCGCTTCAAGAGCCGCCACCGACGAAAACGCTTTCTGCGCTTCCTCTCTCACGGTGGTGTCGTCCTGGAGTTTCATCACCTGCGGCAAGTAGCCCACAAGCGTGTCGTTCGGAATGGAAACCGAGCCTGACGTGGCAGTCTGGATACCGCTTAGTATCTTGAGCATCGTGGATTTTCCTGCGCCGTTTTTCCCGACCAGCGCTATGCGATCGCGGTCATTGATGACGAAACTCACATTTTCCAACAACGGGCGGGCGGAAAATTCAACCCTCAAATTATCTACTGAAATCATAATTACTATGCGGAGACAACACAAACGGGCGGAAATACAATCTGCTTTCAACCTCCCGAATGTTGTTTATCTGCTGCAAATTTAGCTCAATTTACCGAACTATTCAAGGATTTTAATTACTTTTGCACTTGCTTGTTGGCACCACACGAAAACGGCAAGCAAAAATTTTGACTTACAAAAGCGGGATTGGCGTCTCCTGACTACACCGGAAACGGCACTCCCGACATGAACATTTGCCACACGATATGGTATATCCCGACAATTTCGAAAGCAAGATTGGTTTTTCCGAAATAAGGTCCATGTTGCGCGAAGCGTGCATGTCAACGCTCGGAGAAGAGAAGGTTGACGACATGCAGATTATGGACGACGCGACCGAGATCGAGGAGAAGCTGGAGCGGGTACGCGAGTTGCGCATGCTGCTCGATGAGCGCGACGACTTCCCGTTGAGCTATTTCTTCGACATGAGGCAATGCGTCAGCCGGCTCAGACTGGAGCACACGCATCTCGAAGAGGCGGAACTGTTTGACCTCGGACGCTCCCTTGCCACCATTGACAGCATCAAACGCATACTCGTGCCGGAATCTTTCAGTCTGGGAGACGACACGAAATATCCGCGGCTTCAGATACTTGCGGAGGAAGTAAGCACCTTTCCGCAGTTGGCGGAGAAGATAAACGGCATACTCGACAAGACCGGCAAACTGCGTGACAGCGCCTCTCCGAAACTGGCAGAGACAAGGAGAGAGTTGAAGCGTGCAGAGAGCAGCGTGTCGCACACCTTATATAATATACTGCGCCAGGCACAGCAAGACGGACTGGTAGACAAGGACGCAAGCCCCGCACTGCGTGACGGCAGACTGGTAATCCCTGTTTCGCCTGCCCTGAAAAGGAAGATTCCGGGCATCGTGCACGACGAGAGCGCAACGGGAAAGACCTCGTTTGTCGAGCCGAGCCAGGTGGTGGAAGCCAACAACCGGATACGCGAACTGAAAGCCGCAGAGAAGAAAGAGACCATCAGAATACTGACGGAATTTGCCAACACCATCCGTCCCGATGTCAGATACATAGCCGCATCCTACTCCCTACTCGCCCACATCGATTTCCTGAGGGCAAAACTGATAGTGGCAGACAAGATGAATGCCATAGTGCCACAGGTGAGCGGAGAAGCCATGATGGACTTTGTCGAAGCCCGACACCCGCTCTTGCAGATGTCGCTGCAGCGTCACGGCAAGAAGATAGTGCCGCTCGACATATCCCTGAACCCAGAGGGGCGGCTGCTGATAATATCCGGACCCAATGCGGGAGGAAAGTCCGTGTGCCTGAAGACCACCGGACTGCTGCAGTACATGGTGCAGTGCGGTCTGCCGATACCCGTGAAGGAGAACTCCACATGCGGAGTGTTCAAGGACATCATGATAGACATCGGCGACGAGCAGAGTATCGAGGACGACCTGTCAACCTACTCTTCACACCTGCGCAACATGAAGATTATGATGAAGACAGCATCCCGCCAGTCGCTCCTGCTCATAGATGAGTTCGGCACAGGAACGGAACCTCAGATAGGAGGAGCTATCGCCGAGGCCGTCCTGAAGCAGTTTTGGACAAAGGGAACATTTGGCGTCATCACCACCCACTACCAGAACCTGAAGCACTTTGCCGACGCTCACGAAGGTGCAGTCAACGGTGCAATGCTCTACGACAGGCACGAGATGCGGGCCTTGTTCCAGTTGCAGATAGGCCGTCCGGGTTCTTCTTTCGCCATTGAGATTGCCAGAAAGACCGGCATACCGGAAGAAGTGATAGAAGACGCGTCACGCATTGTCGGACAGGAATATATCCAGTCGGACAAATATCTGCAGGATATAGTCCGCGACAAACGCTACTGGGAGTCGAAGCGGCAAGCCATACACCAGCGCGAGAAGGACATGCAGCGCACCATCGAGCGCTACGAAACGAACATCACCGACATCGACCAGGAGCGCAAGAACATACTGCGCAGAGCCAAGGAACAGGCGGAAGAAATACTGCGTGAAAGCAACCGGCGCATAGAGAACGCCATTCGCGAGATACGCGAGCAGCAGGCGGAGAAAGAGGCAACACGCAAGATACGCGAGGAACTCAACGCTTTCCGCGAGGAAGTGCACGACATTGACACCAAGGTAGAGGACGACAAGATAGCCAAAAAGATAGAACAGATAAAGTCACGCAAGGAGCGGCACGAGAAGCGCAAGGCGGACAAGGAACGCCGAAACGCCGCCAACGGCAACACGCCGGGCAGTGCGCCGACCCCTTCTGCGGCTTCCGTCAAGAAGGAGAGTTTCGCCGTCGGTGACACCGTAAGGATAAAAGGACTTTCGACAATCGGCAATATAGAGAGCCTCAACGGCGACATGGCCACGGTCATCTTTGGCGGCATGAAAACAAAGATGAGGACTTCGCGGCTCGAAAAAGCGGCTGCCGACACCGCAAAAGGAGATTCCTCCGCTGCGAAATTCTCCGAACTGAACGCCATAAACGTGTCGGGAACGACGCGCAACACCATAGACGAGCGGCGCACACATTTCTCGCAGGAACTCGATGTGCGCGGAATGAGAGGCGACGAAGCACTGAATGCCGTGATGTACTTTATTGACGACGCCATCCTCGTCGGGGTTCAGCAGGTGAGGATACTGCACGGCAAGGGCAACGGCATACTGCGCCAGCTCATCCGCCAGTATCTCGGCACAGTGCCCAACGTCACTTCCTTCCGTGACGAACATGTGCAGTTCGGCGGTGCAGGCATCACTGTCGTGGAGTTCTAAGTTCCAAGAGCAAGTCCGGAGGCACTTTTGTGTGTTTGCACAAACAGCCTTCAGGCAACATCCAAGCCGCTTTTGCGTCATGCGAAAGCGGCGTTTTTGTGGTCTTGCGGCAGATGCCGCACACGTTGACGGCAAATGCCGTGAACCCTTGTGGCAAATGCCGCACACTTTCACGACAGATGCCGCACATCCGCAAAAAGGCAGTTTTTGTGTTGGCAGAAGACAACTTTTGCGGTACTGCAATACCGCTTTTACAGTGTCAGAGAATGGATTTAGAGGAGGATGAGCAGCACTGATGCTACCCCGAAGATGAGAATGTTGCGTGCGGTCATGCCCAGCACGCGGTTCAGTTCGCGTCCTGTCAACAGTTTCATCTGCCGGAACGCCTGCAGATGAAAGGCAAAATACACGAGCATCAAGGCGGATTTCACGGTGAAACCGTCATAAATTGACATTATCAGCACTGCCATAATGCCCAACAGAAGATACAGTCTCAGTCCCCACTTCCTGCCGACAAGAACTATGAGAGTGCGCTTTCCGCTACTTCGGTCATTGTCGATGTCACGGTAATTGTTGAGTATGAGCAGATTGTCGACTGCCAGTCCGCAAGCCACAGAAACGCTTAGAACAGCCAAAGACACACAACCTGTTTGGAGATAATAGGTTATGCACACCGGAACAACGCCGAAGAAAAGCAGTACAAGCAAGTCTCCAAGTCCGATATAGGAGAACTTCACCGTATAGAGAAAACAGAAGACGACGCACAAAACGCCTACCAATATCATCTCCATTCCGCCGTAGAGAATCAGCGGAAGACCTACTGCACAAGCGATGCAAGTGGTAATGAACAGTGCGAGAAGCATGCTTCTGGGAGTGACCCACCCCATGGAACAGGCGCGCAACGGACCGAGACGGCTTGCGGCATCGTCGTTGCCGTGTCTCCAGTCGAAATAGTCATTCACGAAATTGGCGTCTATCTGCATCACCAAGGCAAACACCACACACAGCACAGCAGGAATCCAGTCAACACGAAAGGACATGTCTTTCGCCGCCAACGCAATGCCCATGGCGACAGGGACTACCGCTCCCGTAAGGGTTTTAGGCCGTGCGGCAAGCACCCACGCACGGAAAGAACCTGTTTTGATACTGTCGTTGTCAGCCATTCAGATTTACGTATAAGCGGTCAAACCATGCCCTCAACTCGGCCTCATCGGCAAGTACCCGGCGGATTTCCCTTAGTCTCTGCTCGTTGGGAGAGTTGGGTATCCACAACCGGATGTAGCCATTCTCGGAGTATTTTTCACGCATGTGCTGCCTGAACCTTTCCCAATGACCCTCCACATCCATGTCGGGATAATGCTCTATGCCGTACTGTATGGTGCGCGAAAAGACCGTCTCAAGTTCCAGTTCACGGTCTGCTTCAGCCACAATCTTGCCGTACAGGCTCCTCGGTTGCCGGGAACTGGAGGCGCGGTGATCCTCTACCGCTTCCTTCATGATGCGCAACTGCTCCGGTGAAAACCATTTCCGGAGCCGTGCGTCGGCCATCAGAATCTTGCCGCCAGTGACGTGGTGTATGGCGCGCGGCCCCGACATGCCGAGGTCATGATAGGCTGCGATGACATAGCACATGTCCTCGTCAGCACCCAAAATCTTGGCAAGCGCAAGGCTTTCACGTATGACAGACTGTGCGTGACGGATGCCGTGCGACAGTCCGAACTCCTTGTAACGCGGGAGAATCTGGGTCTCCACAAATTCCACAATTTCGAGATTCATCACAGAAAACGGTTTTTACGCAGTTCACCTGACCGTGATATGGAAGCAGCCTTGCTTCTTCTCATATTTCACATAGCAACGGTTCTGGTTGCGGAAATCATTAAGCACCTCCGACAACACCCACTTCAGGGTGTCGTTGGTCACAGCCCTGCGCTTCGCTCCGGCCGGATCTTCGACCGTCTTGTAGCGGTTGTAGCATATGTCAAAGGTAGTGGCGTACTGGTGACAGGAGTTCTGCTTGGCATTGAAATTGTGCTTGCGGAGCTTCTCGACATCCTCTTGCGTGCGGAGAACACTTGTCACTATGATTTTATGGAGTGGTATTCCCTTTATCTGGAGGGAATCAAAAAAAACGCTTCCTATGTCCTGCAGCAGGACGGACGCACGCGGCACGAGATAAGGGATGCTGCTTTTCGCCTCGTCAATGAAGTAGTATGGATTGGAACCGACATACACCAGCTCGCCCTTCCGCCTCTCCGCCTCTTCCCTGTCCTTAACTACGGCGACGCCATTACGCTGTGCTGCGACGAGCTGGATGTCGTTCTGGTCGGGGAAACACCCGTCGAAACTCGACACACTGTATATTTTATGCGGCCGGAACGGCGTTTTTGGCGTGTCGGCAACCTTGGTTTCCGGTTTTACCGGCACCGTGTCTGCCACACAGATTGAATCTGTACTGTCTTTGTCTTCTACGGAATGTGCCAGCGAAGGTTTGATTTCCCTTGCGATAGAGAGAAGTATCACCACTATGCAAAAGAGCTGGACATATCTTTGGGGAGTAATATTCTTCATCATTTCATCGTGTAATGCAAAGGTAGTAAAATAATCTCTCAACCGAAATTCTTACTGTTCTTTTCTTTGAGTATTATGTTTTTTTCCGTAATTTTGCATCAACTTATTCCAATAAAGTTTTGATAGAGAAACACGTTGTTCTGGAAGATATCGACCCGGTAACGTTCTATGGGGTCAACAATGGTCATTTTCAGGTGTTGAGATCATTGTATCCGAAGGTGCGCATAGTGGCAAGGGACAATGTCATACGCATGCAGGGCAGCGAGGAAGACATCGCTTCCGCCGAAGAAGACATCGACAAGCTCTGCTCGCACATAGCCAGATACAACACCATTACCGACGAGGACATAATTGACATCATCAGGGGAAAAGGGGCTAAAAAGGCTTTTTCCAAGGACGTAATCGTATACAACATATCCGGCAAACCCATCAAGGCACGTTCCGAAAACCAGCAGAGACTGGTCGATGCATACGAGAAGAACGACATGGTGTTTGCCGTGGGTCCGGCAGGAACGGGCAAGACATACCTCAGCATAGCCCTGGCGGTGAAGTCGCTCAAGGAAAAAACCGCAAAGAAAATCATCCTCAGCCGCCCCGCAGTGGAAGCCGGAGAAAAACTGGGATTTCTCCCCGGCGACATGAGAGACAAGATTGACCCATACCTGCAGCCACTGTACGACTCGCTCCAGGACATGTTGCCCGCCGTCAAACTCCAGGACATGATGGACAAAGGCATCATCCAGATTGCCCCATTGGCATTCATGCGCGGACGAACGCTCAATGATGCCGTGGTAATACTGGACGAAGCGCAGAACACGACGACAGCACAGATCCGGATGTTTCTTACCAGAATGGGGTGCAACACGAAGATGATAATCACCGGAGACTTGACACAGATAGACCTGCCACGCCAACAGACAAGCGGAATGAAGGAGGCTGTCAGCGTGCTGAGGGACATCGAGGGCATCGGAATCATACGACTGGATCAGAAAGACATAGTCCGTCACAAGTTAGTGACAAAGATTGTGGAAGCATACAACAAACTCAAGAGTCAACATAACGATGAAAGCTTTAACAAAGACTGATTTCAATTTCAACGGACAAAAAAGTGTTTACCGCGGCAAAGCGCGCGATGTGTACAACATAAATGACGATCTGTTGGTGATGGTTGCTACGGATCGCATTTCCGCATTCGACGTTGTCCTGCCCAAAGGCATCCCTTTCAAGGGACAAGTTCTTAACCAGATTGCAGCCAAGTTCCTTGACAGCACGAGCGATATATGCCCCAACTGGAAACTTGCGACACCCGACCCGATGGTCACTGTCGGTCTGAAATGCGAGGGATTCCGTGTAGAGATGATTATAAGAGGTATACTGACAGGCTCTGCATGGCGTGAATACAAAAACGGATGCAGGGAGATTTGCGGCGTGAGACTTCCGGAAGGAATGCGCGAAAACGAAGCTTTCCCCGAGCCGATAATCACTCCTACCACAAAGGCGGACGAGGGACACGACCTCAACATATCCAAGGAGGAGATTCTGAGCAGCGGTCTTGTTCCGCAGGAAGACTATGAGATAATGGAAGACTACACCCGCAAGCTCTTCAAGCGCGGTCAGGAAATTGCTGCCAAGCACGGACTGATTCTCGCCGACACGAAGTACGAGTTCGGCAAGCGCGACGGAAAGGTCTACCTGATTGACGAAATACACACTCCGGACTCAAGCCGTTATTTCTACGCAGACGGATATGAGGAGAAGGTAAAGGCAGGCGAGCCGCAGAAACAACTGTCGAAAGAGTTCCTGCGCCAGTGGCTCATAGAGCACAACTTCATGAACGAGCCTGGCCAGACAATGCCCGAGATAACCGATGAATATGCTGAAAGCGTATCGGAACGCTACATAGAACTGTACGAACACATTGTCGGAGAGAAATTCCAAAAGGCGGAAAGCGACACCGACATCGCTGTGCGGATAGAGAAGAATGTCAGCAATTACCTCAACGGACTGAAGTAACCGGATAGTTCCAAGCGGCAGAATATGGCAGAGGAATATGCTCAAGAGAAAATAAAGCCTTACGGCGGGCAGGGGGAAAAAGGCAAGTTGGTGGAACAGATGTTCGACAACATCGCCCCCGCTTATGACAAACTGAACCACCGCCTGTCGTGGAATATCGACAGACGGTGGCGCAAGACCGCGATAGACCAACTGGTGTCGCTGTCTCCAAAGAAAATTCTGGATGTCGCCACCGGCACAGGCGACTTTGCCATATTGTCCGCCAAGGAACTCAAACCGCAAAGTCTCATCGGCATAGACATATCCGACGGGATGATGAACATCGGCAGGAAGAAAGTCAAGGACTGCGGACTTGAAGGCACTGTGAGTTTCAGGAAGGAAGACTGCCTCAACCTCTCTTTCTCCGACAACACCTTTGACGCCATAACCGTAGCCTTCGGAATAAGGAATTTCCAGGATCTTGACAAGGGTCTAAGCAGCATGTACAGGGTGCTGCGGCATGGAGGCAAGGTGGTCATACTGGAACTGACCGTCCCTGTCAAGTTTCCCATGAGGCAGCTGTATGCCATATACCGCAAGACAGTACTTCCCATATACGGGCGCATGGTCTCCAAAGACACGTGTGCATACAACTATCTCAACGAGACCATTGCAGTGTTCCCACAAGGCGAAAAGATGCAGGAGATACTGCTAAAGGCGGGATTCTGCAACGTAAGATTCAAACGGCTTACATTCGGAATATGCACTTTATACACTGCGGAAAAGAATTAATCAACTGACGTTTATGGACATATACGGACTGATAGGAGAAAAACTCGGGCACTCTTTCTCAAAGAGTTATTTCAATGAAAAGTTTGAGAACGAGCATATAAACGCCAAGTACCTGAACTTCGAGATTCCCAATATCGGTGAACTGAAAGCCGTGTTGGACACCAATCCCGACCTGAAGGGGCTGAATGTCACCATGCCCTACAAACAGCAGGTTATCCCCTACCTCAACGAAATCACAAAAGAAGCGAAGGAGATAGGGTCTGTCAATGTGGTGAAGGTGACAAGAAAGAAGGACAAAATCCACCTGAAGGGATTCAACAGCGATGTCGTCGGGTTCACGGAAAGCATCAAGCCGCTTATAGAACCCTGTCACAAGAAAGCCCTCATACTTGGCACCGGCGGAGCGTCAAAAGCCATTGCCTACGGTCTGAAATCGCTCGGGATAGAATATGTGTTTGTCAGCAGGAACAAGAAAAGCGGTTGTCTGACATACGAGGAGGTGACTCCCGAGGTTGTACAGGAATATAAGGTGATAGTCAACTGCACCCCCCTGGGAATGTATCCCAACTTTGACAGTTGCCCCGACCTGCCTTATTCTGCACTCGACAGCCGCAATCTGCTCTACGATTTGATTTACAATCCCGACGAAACACTGTTCCTCGCAAAAGGAAGAGAACGCGGGGCAATAACGAAAAACGGACTGGAGATGCTCCTTCTGCAGGCATTCGCCAGTTGGGAATTTTGGAACGAATAACTAAATATATGGACAACAGATACATGATGCGTGGTGTCAGCGCCGCAAAAGAGGACGTTCACAACGCGATAAAGAACATCAACAAGGGACTGTACCCACAAGCTTTCTGCAAGATAATACCGGATATCCTCGGCGGAGATCCGGAGTACTGCAACATCATGCATGCCGACGGAGCGGGCACAAAGTCCTCGTTGGCCTATGTATACTGGAAAGAAACCGGTGACTTGTCCGTGTGGAAAGGCATTGCGCAGGATGCACTGATAATGAACACGGACGATTTGCTCTGTGTCGGCGCAGTGGACAACATCCTCGTGTCAAGCACTATCGGACGTAACAAGATGCTCATTCCCGGCGAAGTCATATCCGAGATAATCAACGGAACGGACGAATTGCTTGCCGAAATGAGGGAAATGGGCATAGGCATATACGCCACCGGCGGCGAGACTGCCGATGTCGGCGACCTCGTGCGCACCATAATAGTGGACTCCACGGTAACCTGCCGCATGAAACGTTCTGATGTCATTGACAATGCGAACATTTGTCCCGGCGATGTTATTGTGGGTCTGTCGTCATGCGGACAGGCCACTTACGAAAAGGAATACAACGGCGGCATGGGGTCCAACGGACTGACCTCCGCACGACATGACGTGTTTGCGAAGTATCTGGCAGCAAAATATCCGGAGAGCTACAACCAGTCCATCCCCGACGAACTGGTCTACAGCGGAAGCTACAAACTCACTGACGACGTGGAGGGTTCGCCTGTGACAGCGGGAAAACTGGTACTTTCACCCACACGCACCTATGCTCCGGTGGTAAAGAAACTGCTTTCGGAAATGCGCAAAGACATTCACGGAATGGTGCATTGCACCGGTGGAGCACAGACGAAGATACTGCACTTCGTGGGAGACAACTGCAAGGTGATAAAGGACAACATGTTCCCTGTTCCCCCACTCTTCCGTGCCATTCAGAAAGAAAGCGGAACTGACTGGAAGGAAATGTACAAGGTATTTAACATGGGACACCGGTTGGAAGTGTATCTGCCAAAAGAACACGCCGAGAAAGTCATCGAAATAAGCAAGTCATTCAATATTGACGCACAGATTGTGGGACGTATTGAAGAAGGCAACAAGGGACTTCGCATAGAATCAGAGTTCGGAACATTTGAATATTGACACCCAATGGAACACAATAACATTATTCAGAAACTTGACGGTTTGGAGGCACGCTTCGAGGAAGTTGCCACTCTCATCACAGACCCTTCTGTGATTTCAGACCAGCAACGCTACGTAAAGCTGACGAAGGAATACAAGGATTTGGAAAGCATCGTCAAGCTTCGCAAGCGTTATCTGGAGTGTCTGCATGCCATAGCAGAGGCTAAGGACATCCTCATCAATGAGCAGGACCAGGAGATGAAGGATATGGCCCGTGAGGAATTGCAGGCAAACGAGGAACTGCAGCCCAAACTTGAGGAAGACATCAAGATAGCGTTGATTCCCAAAGACCCGGAAGATGACAAGAATGTACAAATGGAAGTGCGTGCCGGAACAGGCGGTGACGAAGCTTGTCTGTTTGCCGGCGAGTTATTCCTAATGTACAAGAAGTTCTGCGAATCAAAAGGTTGGACAGTGTCAGTGACATCTGAAAGCGAAGGCGCAGTTGGCGGTTTCAAGGAGATAGACTTTGCAGTTAGTGGCGACGGAGTGTATGGAGTGCTCAAATACGAATCGGGCGTACACCGTGTACAGCGTGTTCCCGTGACGGAATCCAACGGCCGCATGCAGACGTCAGCGGCCACTGTGGCTGTTCTGCCCGAAGCTGAGCCCTTTGACGTGCAGATTAATGAAGGCGAGATAAAATGGGATACGTTCCGCTCGTCGGGTGCCGGTGGACAGAACGTGAACAAGGTGGAGTCCGGAGTAAGAGCGCGCTACATGTGGAAAAACCCCAATACCGGCGAGACTGAAGAAATACTTATCGAGTGTACAGAGACCCGCGACCAGCCCAAAAACAAAGAGCGGGCATTGGCAAGACTTCGCACCTATATATATGATAAGGAGCACCAGAAGTACATGGACGACATAGCGAGCCGCAGAAAGACCCTTGTGTCTACGGGAGACCGCTCCGCCAAGATCAGGACATACAACTTTCCGCAAGGCCGTGTCACCGATCACAGAATCGGATTTACCACTCATGACCTTCCCGGATTTATGGGCGGGAACATCCAACCGATGATTGACGCACTCACAGTAGCCGAAAATGCGGAGAAAATGAAAGCTAACCAGTTATAACTATGGCACTACATTACACAAAGAAAAATGACGAGAAGAAAGAGCATACAGTCAATGCAACGGAGTTTATAGACCGTATGTGCGAGCTCAACAAGAAGCGTCAGGAACCCGTAAGACAAGAAAATATAGAATCAACGATATAAAGCACTTGACAAGATGGACAGAAAAGAGTTGGCTTCACAAATACGCCTGAAGAAAAGTTTCCTATGCGTTGGACTTGACGTGGATATCAACAAGATACCGGCACATCTGCTCAATGAGCCTGATCCGATATTTTCTTTCAACAAAGCAATAATCGATGCCACTGCACCTTATTGCGTTGCATACAAGCCAAACCTCGCCTTCTATGAGGCTTACGGCATTAAAGGACTGACTGCTTTTCAGAAAACGGTCGACTATATACACGAGAACTATCCGCAACAGTTTATCATTGCCGATGCGAAACGTGGCGACATCGGCAACACAAGCAGTATGTACGCCAAGACATTCTTTGAAGAATACGATGTCGATGCCCTCACCGTAGCTCCCTATATGGGCGAGGATTCTGTCACTCCGTTCCTCGGTTATGACGGGAAATGGGTCATTCTGTTGGCACTGACCAGCAACAAAGGCTCTAACGACTTCCAGTTTACCGTTGCGGAAAACGGTGAAAGACTCTTTGAAAGCGTGCTCCGCAAAAGCCAGCAGTGGGGAAACGAGGACAACATGATGTATGTTGTAGGTGCGACACAGGGAAGGATGTTTGAGGACATAAGGAAGGTTGCACCGCGGCACTTCCTGCTTGTTCCGGGCGTCGGAGCGCAAGGAGGAAGCCTGCAGGAGGTATGCAAATACGGCATGACCGACGAATGCGGGCTTATCGTCAACTCTTCACGCGGAATAATATATGCCGGCAAGGATGCCGATTTTGCCGAAGCTGCGGCTAAAGCAGCCCAAAAACTCCAGCAAGAAATGGCAGCGGAGCTGGCGGCACATAATATTATATAAGGTGGAATCACGGGCAATATCCGGCGAAAGCACAGTAGAGGAATCATCATAACACGCAATCGGTTTGAAAGACTTTAAGGTTATAAACGATCCGGTCTTCGGTTTCATAAAGATTCCACGCGGACTGTTGTTGCAGATTATACAGCATCCGCTATTTCAGAGACTGTCAAGAATCAAGCAATTAGGGCTTTCTTCTATGGTCTTTCCCGGTGCCCAGCACACCCGTTTCCAACATTCGCTCGGCGCATTCCACCTGATGAGCGAAGCCCTTCTCACCCTTCAGCAGAAGGGAACATTCATCTTCGACAGCGAAGCGGAGGCAGTGTGCGCAGCCATACTTATGCACGACATCGGGCACGGACCGTTCTCGCACGTTCTGGAGCACACTTTGGTGAGCGGCATCTCCCATGAAGACATATCGTTGATGATGATGGAGGAAATCAACCGCGACCTTGGCGGACAGCTTAGCCTTGCCATCACCATTTTCAAAGGAGAACATCCCAAACCGTTTCTCCACCAGTTGATATCCAGCCAGCTTGACATGGACAGGCTCGATTATCTCCGACGCGACAGTTTCTTCACCGGAGTGCACGAGGGAAACATCGGTTCGGCACGCATAATCAAGATGCTTGACGTGGTGGACGACCAACTATGCATCGACCACAAAGGCATCTACTCCATAGAAAATTATCTGACTTCACGCCGCCTGATGTACTGGCAGGTCTACCTGCACAAGACTACGGTCGGGGCAGAACGGCTTCTTATCAACACCCTGCGCAGGGCAAAAGACCTTGTGAAAGACGGCAATGACGTGTTCGCGACACCTGCCCTGAAACATTTTCTCGCCAATGACATCAACCGTGAGCGGTTCGTCAATGACGACTGTACACTGAAATTCTACAGTCAACTCGATGACAACGACATCTGGACTGCCATTAAAGTATGGACGGAATCAGCCGACCCGATACTCGCAAAGTTGTCACGCGGACTGACAGACCGGCGTTTGTTCAAGGTGGAAACCAGCGACGAGCCGTTCAGTGAAGACTATCTGCAGCAGAAAAAGGCAGAACTGGCTGAGGCTCTGCATATCAGCATGGACGACACCACCTACTTCATGTCGCAGACATCAGCCGAGAAAGGCATGTATGACATGAACGACGACCACATAGCAATACTGTTCAATGACGGCACGCTGAAAGATGTGACCGAGGTGTCTGACCTCATAAACATGAACCTTCTGGCACACAAGAAGAGCAAGTACTACCTGTGCTACCAACGACTGTAGCCAAAGTCACGCAACAATATGTTTTTCTTAATTGACTTTTTTCGTCCAACAAACTTATAATTCGGGATTTTTGGCTAAATTTGCATAGTTGAAAACGACATTTAGAAACATTCTAAAAATACAAGAAACATGGCAACAAAAATCAATGATTACGATTTCGCCGGCAAGAAGGCAATCGTTCGTGTAGACTTCAATGTGCCTCTTCAGGATGGCAAAATCACTGATGACACCCGCATCCGCGGTGCTCTCCCTACCCTCAAGCTGATTCTTGAGAAGGGCGGCGCGCTGATTATCATGTCCCATATGGGCAAGCCGAAGGGCAAGGTCAAGCCAGAGCTGTCACTGTCGCAGATAGTTGACGCAGTAAGCGAAAAGCTCGGTGTGCCCGTGAAGTTCGCTCCTGACTGCCAGAAGGCAGATGCTGAGGTTGCTGCACTGAAGCCAGGCGAGGCTCTCCTGCTCGAAAACCTCCGCTTCTACCCCGAAGAGGAAGGCAAGCCAGTAGGTATTGACAAGGAAGATCCTGCATACGAGGAGGCAAAGAAAGCCATGAAGGCATCGCAGAAGGAGTTCGCAAAGAAACTCGCTTCTTACGCTGACTGCTGGGTAATGGACGCTTTCGGAACAGCTCACCGCAAGCATGGCTCTACCGCAGTTATCGCCGACTACTTCAAACCGGAAGACCGCATGCTCGGACTTCTTATGGAAAAGGAAGTGGCAGCTGTCGATGCAGTGCTCGGAAACATCAAGCGTCCGTTCGTAGCTATCATGGGCGGTTCCAAGGTTTCATCCAAGATAGGAATCATCGAGAACCTTCTCGGCAAGGTGGACAAGCTCATTCTCTGCGGAGGCATGACCTATACATTCTCCAAAGCCCATGGCGGCAGCATCGGTGACTCTATCGTTGAGCTTGACAAACTTGATGTCGCACTTGGCGTAGAGAAGTTGGCAAAGGAGAACAACGTGGAACTTGTCCTCGGAACAGACTCTGTTTGCGGCGACAGTTTCTCAAATGACGCTAACCGCAAGGTATATCCTTCAAACGAGATTCCTGCCGGTTGGGAAGGCATGGACGCAGGTCCTGACACACAGAAAGCATTCGTTGCAGCCATCAAGGGTGCGAAGACAATTCTCTGGAACGGTCCTGCAGGTGTATTCGAGTTTGACAACTTCACAGCCGGTTCACGTGCTATAGGCGAAGCTATCGCCGAAGCTACAGCCGAAGGAGCATTCTCTCTCATCGGTGGTGGTGACTCTGTGGCTTGTGTCAACAAGTTCGGTCTCGCCGACAAGGTGTCCTACATCTCTACCGGTGGTGGCGCTCTGCTCGAGGCAATCGAGGGAAAGACACTCCCAGGTGTGGCAGCCGTGCTTGGCTAAACACTTTTCTGAAGAAACAAAGGACTGGGGCTGCCTGCTTCAGTCCTTTTTCTTTTTCTGCCACAACCATAATTGCCACCTCTTGTTTTTTCTCTTTTGTCCCATTATTGACGATGTTCTTGCACATATTTACGGAAACTTTGTCGGAATGAGAACAAAATTTTTCCTATTCCATTTTTTTTCTTTCCTTTGCACTCACAATGGCAGACGCAAACAGAAACAAGCCCATCCTCACCATCACCGGTTCTGACGGAACAGGCGGAGCAGGTGTTCAGGCCGACATAAAGATGATTACGGCATTGGGAGGATATGCCGTTTCTGCGATAACGTCCATAACTGTGCAAAACACACTCGGCATTCAGGAGTTTTATGACCTGCCCTCCGACATTGTGGCAAGTCAGGTTGAAACCATACTCAACGACGTGCGTCCCGATATCATAAAGGTGGGAATGTTACGGAAAGCAGATGTCGTGAAAGCCTTGGGAGAAATTTTGCGTCGCAACAAGACGTGTCGCATCATTTACGACCCGGTGGTTTGTTCCGCCAAAGGTGATGTGCTGATGCAGAAAGACGTGATTGAAGAAATCAAGAAGTCACTTCTTCCGCTCTGCGATCTCGTCGCCGTCAAAGCAAGTGATGCCCCTCATCTGCTCGGAACAATTCCGATGGACGACATGGACGGCGGTAGTTTGGCCCAGTCACTGACCGACTTGGGATGCAAAAACGTACTCATTCGCAATATCAACGGCAACAACCACACCCACAATGACTTGTTCATGTGCGGTTCAAGCGGTGAGACACTGTTGTTTCCCTCTATTGGAAGCGGTCTGGCAGTGGCTGACCATCACGGCAAAGGAAGCCTTCTCACATCAGCGATTGCCACATTTTCCGGTATAGGTCATGACATGAACGAGGCCGTAAGCATGGCATACAGTCATGTGAACAACATCGCAGCGGCACAAATGGGACTTGTGGGTCGCAGCAGCGAACTGTATGGCGAGTTCATGGAGATGCTCAAACGACGCTGCCATTGCAGTAATGACGTGAGCTATTATGCCGACTGTCTCAACGTGAGCACACGTTATCTGGCACAAGTCACAAAGCGTATAGCCGACAAAACGCCCAAGACGATTATCGACGAATATGTGGTGCAGCAGGCAGAAATACAACTTCGCACCACCGACAAGACCATCCAGGAGATTGCATTCGGTCTTGGTTTCAACTCACAAGCCCATTTCACCAAATTCTTCAGGAAACTTGCAGGTTATTCGCCGACTGAATACAGAAACAGGAAACAACCTTAAAAACAATACAAAAATGACAAACGAAAGACAAGAACTCAACCGCAATCTCGCCCAGATGCTCAAGGGCGGAGTCATTATGGACGTGACCACACCCGAACAAGCACGCATCGCAGAACAGGCGGGAGCATGTGCTGTAATGGCACTTGAGCGTATTCCCGCGGACATACGTGCTGCCGGAGGCGTGTCAAGAATGAGTGACCCGAAGATGATACGCGGCATACAGGAAGCGGTTACTATCCCCGTAATGGCGAAATGCCGTATCGGACACTTTGCAGAGGCGCAGATTCTGCAGGCGATAGAGATTGACTACATCGATGAGAGCGAGGTTCTCTCCCCCGCCGACGACGTGTACCACATCGACAAAACCAAGTTTGACGTGCCTTTCGTGTGTGGTGCGAAGAATCTCGGAGAAGCGTTGCGCCGCATAGCAGAGGGGGCTACGATGATTCGCACCAAGGGTGAGCCGGGCACAGGAGATGTAGTTCAGGCGGTGCGACATATGCGTATGATGCAGAGTGAGATACGTCGTCTTACGTCAATGAGTGAAGATGAACTGTATGAAGCGGCCAAACAGTTGCAGGTGCCATATGATTTGGTGCAATATGTCCACAAAAACGGCAAACTGCCAGTAGTCAACTTCGCAGCCGGAGGCGTGGCTACTCCAGCCGATGCGGCACTAATGATGCAACTCGGAGCAGAGGGCGTGTTTGTTGGTTCTGGCATTTTCAAGAGCGGCAACCCTGCAAAACGTGCTGCAGCAATAGTGAAAGCAGTGACCAATTACAACGATGCGAAGATGCTTGCAGAACTCTCCGAAGACCTCGGAGAGGCTATGGTGGGCATTAACGAGAGTGAAATCAAACTGCTAATGGCAGAACGCGGCAAATAGGAAACTATGCGGATAGCTGTATTGGCACTACAAGGTGCATTCATAGAGCACAGGAACATGCTGCGGCAACTTGGTGTCGACAGTTTCGAGATACGCCAACTGTCTGACTGGCAACAGCCCAAAGACGGTCTGATAATTCCCGGAGGAGAAAGCACCACCCAACTGAAGTTGCTCAAAGACTTGGGACTGCTTCTGCCCATCAGGACTGAAATAGAGCACGGACTGCCTGTTTTCGGCACATGTGCGGGACTTATTCTGCTCGCCCGTCATGTCGAAGGCGAGGAAAAAGAGCGTCTGTCAACCATGGACATCCACGTCCGCCGCAATGCCTACGGACGGCAATTGGGCAGTTTCCACATCCGTTCCGCAGTGGAGGAAGTCGGCGATGATGTTCCGATGACATTCATCCGCGCCCCCTATATATATAAGGTGGAAGGTAATGCCAAGGCTTTGGCGACGGTAGACGGCCACATCGTGGCGGCAAGACAGGACAACCAACTCGTCACAGCCTTTCATCCCGAACTCGACACTGACCCTCGCATACATCAGTATTTTATCAATATGATATGACAAACGACATTGCCACAACTCTGAAACCATTTGTATTCAGACGTTGTGGCAATGCTATAAAACAGCCATATCTTTATGTAAAAAACGTTAAAACGCAAATCTATATTCACTTACAGTCCCTTGCAATCCGAATAAAATTGCTACTTTTGCAGAAGGTTTTACACAGAACTGTAAGTTAGAAGGATTTTCGTACTCTCCTAAATCCTTTTTTACAATCACACATACTTTTATACTAATGATGTATAGCAAAGACGACTTGATGTCCAAAAGCCACGAAGAGCTTATTGACATCGCCAATAAACTGGGGGCGGAATACAAAAACGGCTCTTCAGAAGAAGAGATTATGTACTCCATCCTCGACACTCAAGCCGAAGTGGAAGGCAACAAAAATCCGCTTGGAGTAAAGAGAAAGCGCACACGAATAACCAAAGAACCAAATCGGGTATATAGAGTGAAAGGCAAAGAAAAAGAGGATTCTGACAGTGAGAACGACAAACCGGCAGAATCGAAACAGCCTTCTCTATTTGAGGACATACACTCCGAAACGGTCAATACGGACAACACCGAAAACGAAGCCACAGAAACAGCATCTTCCGAAAAGCCGGAAAACAGTTCCGACGCCATGTCTCCGGAAGAAGAACTCGCCAGCATGCCGAAACACAGAGGGCGGAGAACCAAACGTGAATTGGAACTTCTCGCCCTGATAGAAGAGAAGAAACAAACACAGAAGTCACAGGACGAGACATCGGAAGATGACATCAACACGATAAAAGCGCCGGAAAAACAGGAGAACAACCGCGAGGAAAATCCCTCTAACGGCAAACCATCCAAAACGAGAACAAACACTGTGACCAATCCAGACTGTTGGGAAGGCGACCCTGGTGACGGAACTGACTTCATCCCGGTACTTGACATTCCTATCGAAGACACGGAGATGACACCAAACTACGACATGTTTGACACACCGTCATACTATCATGCACCGGTCAGCCAACCGGCAGAAACAACAGGCAACATGCCTGAAAACCAGAAAAAGACAGACTACGATTTCAATGATCTGATAGATTGCAACGGTGTCATGGAGTTGCTCAACGAAGGCTACGGATTCCTTCGTTCCAGTGATTACAATTACCTGTCTTCGCCAGACGACATCTATGTGTCACAAAACATGGTGCGCCGCTATGGTCTGAAGACCGGAGATGTGGTCTACGGAAAGGTCAGACCACCTAAAGACGGAGAGAAATACTTCCCTCTGACAAGTGCTGAAATGATAAACGGCCGCAAGCCGAGCGAGGTAAGAGACCGTGTTCCGTTTGAGCATCTCACCCCATTGTTCCCTGACGAGAAGTTCAATCTCTGCGGCAATCCGGCGACAACAAATCTCAGTACACGCATTGTCGACCTGTTCTCGCCTATCGGAAAAGGACAGCGCGCACTCATCGTGGCACAGCCGAAGACGGGTAAGACTATCCTCATGAAGGACATAGCCAACGCAATAGCAGCCAACCACCCCGAAGCATACCTCATGATGCTGCTCATCGACGAGCGTCCGGAGGAGGTGACAGACATGGCACGCACCGTGAATGCGGAGGTCATAGCATCCACATTCGACGAACCTGCCGACCGCCACGTCAAGATAGCCGGTCTTGTACTGGAGAAAGCGAAGCGTCTCGTGGAGTGTGGTCATGACGTTGTCATATTCCTTGACTCCATAACAAGACTTGCCCGCGCCTACAACACCGTGGCTCCTGCTTCAGGTAAGGTGCTGACCGGCGGTGTGGACGCCAATGCCCTACAGAAGCCGAAGAGATTTTTCGGTGCGGCAAGAAACATCGAAAACGGCGGTTCTCTCACCATAATAGCCACCGCACTCATAGATACCGGCTCCAAGATGGACGAAGTTATCTTCGAGGAATTCAAGGGCACGGGCAACATGGAGCTGCAACTTGACCGTTCACTCTCCAACAAGCGCATCTTCCCTGCAGTCAATCTGGTGGCTTCAAGTACCCGTCGCGACGACCTGCTTCAGGACGACACCACTATCCGACGCATGTGGATACTGCGCAAACACATAACCGACATGACCGCAATCGAAGCAATGGACACGATACACACAAGTATGCAGCGCACAAAAGACAACAACGAGTTCCTCATATCGATGAATTCATAGTCGGGAATCATCCTCTGATGGCAGACAGCATAGAAATCAAGGGAGCGAGGGTAAACAATCTCAAGAACATTAGTCTCGACATCCCACGAAACAAATTCATAGTAATCACCGGAGTAAGTGGCTCCGGCAAATCATCGCTGGCTTTCGACACGCTTTATGCCGAAGGCCAGCGCCGTTATGTAGAGTCCTTGTCAAGCTATGCCCGTCAGTTCCTCGGACGCATGGGAAAGCCAGAATGTGACAGCATAAAAGGACTTCCGCCCGCAATAGCGATTGCCCAGAAAGTAATCGCGCGCAATCCACGCTCCACAGTGGGCACATCTACCGAGATCTACGAATACCTGCGCCTGCTTTTCGCGCGCATCGGACACACGTTCTCGCCAGTCAGTGGAGACGAGGTGAAACGGCATACTCCCGATGACGTGCTGGAATATGTCGGCAACCACAAAGAGAATGACTCCTTTGCCATAGTAGCCCCGCTGAAAATCACAAACGGACGTACTCTCCTGCAGCAGCTGCGTGTCAAGAATCAGCAAGGGTACACCCGAATTTTCCATAATGGGCAGTTTCTCAGGATAGACAACTTCCTCGATGACAACCAAGATGCTGCCGGTGAATACGCCACGGAAGATGTGTCTATCGTGATAGACCACATGCGTGTGTCAAACGAACGTGAGACCATGCAGCGTCTCTACGATTCTGTCGAGACGGCATTCTATGAAGGCGACGGCATTTGCCGTGTCATATTCGGCAACGGCAGCGAGACGAAAGAGTTTTCCACCCGTTTCGAAGCTGACGGCATCACGTTCGAACAACCTTCAGACAACATGTTTGCCTTCAATTCCCCTGCCGGAGCATGTCCCACTTGTGAGGGATTCGGCAGCATAATCGGCATTGACGAGAAACTGGTGATACCCAATCCGTCGCTGTCAGTGTACGAAGGGTGCGTGCAATGCTGGCATGGCGAGAAACTCGGAGAGTGGAACACGGAGTTCTGCCGCAGGGCTTCGAAAGACAATTTCCCGGTCTTCTCCCCCTATTTCGAGTTGACTGACGAACAGAAGTCATGGCTTTGGCACGGTCTGCCGTCAGACAAGAACAAGCCAACGGATGCCAAAGTCTGCATAGACTCGTTCTTCCAGATGGTCAAAGACAACCAGTACAAGATACAGTACCGCGTGATGATGAGCCGCTTCAGAGGCAAGACGGTCTGTCCCGACTGCCACGGCAAACGGTTGAAGAAAGAAGCCAACTGGGTGAAAATTGCCGGCAAGAGCATCACAGACTTGGTGGACATGCCGATAACGGAACTGAAACGCTGGTTTGACGAACTGCAGTTGAGCGACCATGACGCTGCAATCGGCAAACGTCTGCTCAAGGAAATCAGTTCACGCCTGCAGTTCCTGTTGGACGTGGGTTTGGGCTATCTCACACTCAACCGCCAGTCCAACACTCTGTCGGGAGGTGAAAGCCAACGCATAAACCTCACTACATCGTTGGGAAGTTCCCTTGTCGGCAGTCTTTATATACTTGATGAGCCGAGCATAGGCTTGCACAGCCGTGACACACAGCAGCTCATCCATGTTCTGAAAGAGCTTCAGGCACTCGGCAACACCGTGGTTGTGGTGGAACACGACGAGGAGATTATGCGTGCAGCGGACTACATCATCGATGTCGGTCCGGGTGCAGGAACGTGCGGAGGCAACATCGTGTTCCAAGGTGATACTAAACTATTGGAAGAAAAAGGCAAGGAACTTGTAACCATGTTTCCCGACTCACGCACAATAAAATATCTCACTCACAGCGACAACATCAAAGTGCCGGCATCGCGAAGGGTGTGGAATCACCACATAGACCTTAACTCCTGCCGCATGAACAACCTGAAAGGCGTAAACGCCAGATTCCCGTTGAATGCGTTTACTGTGGTCACCGGAGTCAGCGGAAGCGGTAAGTCCACACTGATAAAAGGTATCCTCTACCCTGCCATGAAGCGTTATCTGGGTGAAGTGTGCGATGCTCCAGGCGAATACGGGGGCATGACCGGCGACACGAAACTTATCCGAAGGGTCGAGTTCGTGGACCAAAATTCCATCGGAAAGAGCACCCGCAGCAACCCTGCAACCTACATCAAGGCTTATGATGCCATACGTCAGCTCTTTGCCGAGCAACAATTGGCAAAGCAAATGGGCTTTACTCCGCAGTTCTTCTCGTTCAATGCAGACGGCGGAAGGTGTGAGGAGTGTCACGGTGCAGGCACTGTCACCGTAGAGATGCAGTTCATGGCTGACCTCGAACTGGTGTGTGAGTCGTGCCACGGCAAACGTTTCAAGGATGAGATTCTGGATGTCAAGTTCAAAGGGAAGAACATCAGCGATGTACTGGACATGACCGTAAGCGAAGCCATGGCGTTTTTCGGTGATAACGGTCAGGACAATATCGTCAGGCGGTTGCGTCCTTTGGAGTCCGTAGGACTTGGATACATAAAACTCGGGCAGAGTTCTTCCACCCTGTCAGGGGGTGAAAACCAACGTGTGAAACTGGCGTATTATCTCGGGCAGGAGCAGCATGACCCAACCCTTTTCATATTCGATGAACCGACGACAGGACTGCATTTCCATGACATAACGAAACTGCTCGATGCCTTTAACTCCCTCATTGAGCGAGGCCACACGGTGATAGTGATTGAGCACAACATGGATGTCATCAAGTGCGCA
>CAVHUR010000022.1:0-41026 GCA_963639575.1 uncultured Spirochaetota bacterium | reverse complement strand
GCACCAATATGCTTCTCGACAAGTGGAACTATAGTAACTCACAAGCCGTGAGGTTGACGGTAAGCTATCGTTTCAATACGGCAAGCAGCAAGTACAAGGGTACTGGTGCAGGTAATGCGGAGAAGAGCAGATTGTAATTATTCGAGGTGTATTTGCTTCCTTGCCATTCTTGATACGAGTTCTATCAATTCTTTGGCAGGTTCAACCAAAGGAAGTACTTCGGTAGTCATGTCAAGGATATGGCGGTCTTCATAGTCGCCGGTTAATCGTAAAGAGAAAAGCTGGTTGAACGTCTTGCCGTATTTCTTGTCAATAATTTCGTTTTTTAGAAAAGTCTTTCCAAACATTTGAATGACACCATTGTGGGTGCTGGATTCATACTTGTAGGAGATCAGCAGGGCGGAAACGGCATAGTAGGCGGCGTAATACAAGCGGTTGGCTGCCGTTTCTACATAGCCGTTCTTTATTGAACCAACAGCTTCTTGGTAGGTGCGATGGGCTTTTTCCAATCTGTATTCTACAACCTCGGTTCTATCTGCATCGGAAAGTTGTCCCTTTGTCATATTGCGACCCCCTCCCTTCTTACGTTATGGTTGAATAAGGTGTAGTGGTTCTCTTCCCATTCTTTTTGCGAGAAGAGTACTGGGTTGATGATTTCATCAATGTCCCATCCAAGTTCTCTTAATGGATAGGAATATTTGTCGTAGTCTTGAAGCGTAATCTTGGGCTTGTCAAGAAGAACCAACACATCCCAGTCGCTCCCAACCTTTTCCGTTCCTCTGGCGCGTGAACCGAAAAGGATAGCCCTTGCTTGTGGGTCTATCTCATGCAATATGTTGTGCATGGCTTCTATGACTTGTTCCTTCTTCATATACGATTGTTTCACAATTCCACCGCAAAAGTGCGTATTTTCTTCCTGATTTCCAAACTTTCCTTGGTAAAAGTAATCTCCGCCACCGCCTCGCACATGAATTCGACAGCATACTCCTAAACCACACCCTGTGCCATCATCGCCTTGGCTACTTTCATGAAGCCGGCCACATTGGCGCCTTTTACATAGTCCACGTATCCGTCTTTGCGGCGTCCGTACTTCACGCAGCTCTCGTGGATGCCCTGCATGATCTGGTGCAGACGGCTGTCCACCTCCTCGTTGCTCCAGTTCAGACGCTCCGAGTTCTGTGTCATCTCCAGACCCGATGTGGCCACGCCGCCGGCGTTGACTGCCTTTCCGGGAGCGAAAAGCTGCTTGGCGGCGATGAACTTGCCCACGGCTTCCTCTGTGCAACCCATGTTGCTGACCTCTGCCACGCACAGTGCGCCGTTGTGCAGGATGTTGTCCGCATCCTCGCCGCTCACCTCGTTCTGCGTCGCGCAGGGCAGACAGATGTCGGCTTTCTGCTCCCATGGGCGCTTGCCCTCATGGAACGTGGCCTCCGGATACTTCTCTGCGTAAGGTTCGCAGATGTCCTCGCCGCTTGCCCGCAGTTCGAGCATGTAGTCTATCTTCTCGCCGTTGATGCCCGTCGGGTCGTATATGTAGCCGTCGGGACCGCTGATGGTGATGACCTTAGCCCCCAGTTCGGTGGCCTTCTTGGCTGCGCCCCACGCCACGTTTCCGAATCCGCTTATCGCCACGGTCTTGCCTTTGATGTCAAGTCCGTGCTCCTTCAGCATGTGGTTGACGAAGTATAGAGCGCCGTAGCCGGTAGCTTCGGGGCGTATGCGTGAGCCTCCCCATTCCAGTCCCTTGCCTGTGAGGACACCCTGGAACTGGTGTGTGAGTTTCTTGTACATGCCGAACAGGTAGCCGATTTCGCGTGTACCGACGCCTATGTCGCCTGCCGGGACGTCCTCGTCAGGCCCTATGTGGCGGTAGAGTTCGGTCATGAAAGCCTGGCAGAACCGCATCACCTCGCCGTCGCTCTTTCCCCGCGGCGAGAAGTCCGAGCCGCCTTTGCCTCCGCCCATAGGCAGGGTTGTGAGGGCATTCTTGAATGTCTGCTCGAAACCGAGGAACTTCAGGATGCTCAGGTTGACTGAAGCGTGGAAGCGCAGACCGCCCTTGTACGGTCCGATAGCCGAGTTGAACTGCACCCGGTAGCCTATGTTCACCTGCACTTCGCCCTTGTCGTCCACCCACGGCACGCGGAACGTGATGATTCTCTCCGGTTCGACGAGGCGTTCTATAATCTTGGCTTTCTCAAATTCTGGGTGCTGGTTGTACACATCTTCTATAGATAACAGCACCTCATGTACTGCCTGCAGGAACTCAGCTTCGCCCGGATGCTTCTGTTCCAACTGCTGCATAATCTTGTTTACATTCATATTACACTGTAGTTTACAAAATGTGTTGTACTTCTGGTGCAAATGTATGTGTTTTTGTTTTTGCCGCCAAGAAAATCCTTAAAAATATTCTCGGAAACTTACAAAAAGTCAGTTTCTCGCGTTTTACTTCCCTTTTCCGACCTTCACCACAAGGTCTTTGCCGCTGCGGAAATCGCTGTCTTCGACAAACCAACCCTTCAATGGCTTTCCGCCGATGGTGATTTTGCTTATCTTGCGTCCCTCGCCTTGTCGCAAGATGCGGAATTTGCGTGCCGGCGTATTGACGGTTATCCTGTCGAAAAGCGGCACTGTCACAAGGTATTCGGCGTCGGCTGGCGAATAGGTGTAGATGCCCATGGCGTTGAATACGAACCACGACGACATCTCGCCGGCGTCGTCCATGCCCGCCAGTGCCAGGTGGTCGTCGCCCATGTCATAGTAGTTGTTCATCAGCGAGTCGAGCACCGCCTGTGTCTTCTCCTGCTTTCCGCAGAAACAGTACACATAAGGTATGGAGTGCCCGGGCTGGTTGCCGTGGCAGTAGTTGCCGATGAATCCCGTCAGGTTTTCCACTTCATATCCGCGCCAGGGTTCGCTGAACATCGTGTCGAGCATGCTCTCCACCTTCTTCTTGTCGTTTTTGTAGAGCCCCATCATGCCCTTTATGTCGTGGGGAGCGTAGAACAGGTTGTTCCAGGCGTTGGATTCGCGGTACATGTACTGGAAGTAGGGGTAGTACGGATCGAAGTCCTTTATCCATGAGCCGTCGGCAATCCTGCCGCGGTAGAAGCCTGTCGACGCGTCAAACACGTTCTTGTAGTACTTGGAGTGTTCCGTCAGCATCTTGTAGTTGGACTTGTCGCCCAGAATCTTTGCCACCAGCGCCGTGGCGTAGTCGTCATAGCTGTACTCCAGCGTCTTTGTGACCGCCCCTTTGTATTCGTCGTAGTAGGGCACGTTGACGGTGTCTTTCTCCGCTATCCAGCCCTGTTTCAGGTATTCGTCCAGATAGGGACGGCCGCCCCGTCCGGGCACTGTGGCGTTCTTCAGGAGCAGCTTGTAGGCTCTCTGCAGGTCGAAGCCGTGCAGTCCGCGCAGCCATGAACCCGACACGAAGGTGGACGCATGGTCGCCGTGGAAGAATGTCGGCATGTATCCGCCGCGTTTCTCGCCGCGGTCGATGCACGACTTGATGATGTCGACAGTGACCTCCGGCTGGAGCAGTTCCAGCAGAACCAGCTTGTTGCGGTGGTCGTCCCAGAACGAGGGATCGGTGTAGTAGTGGAATCCGCCGTTGCAGACGTTGCCCCTTGCGTCGGTGTAGTCGTGGTTGACGTCACTGCGCAGGGCGGGCCAGAGCAGCGAGCGGTAGAGGCAGGAGTAGAATATCCGCTGCTGGCGATCGGTGCCTCCGTCGACCTTTATCTGTTCGAGCGTGCGCTCCCAAGTTTCGTCCGCCGCCTTGCGTGTCTCGTCGAAGTCCATGGCGAGCATCTCTGCCTCAAGGTTAGCCTTCGCCCCGGCTTCGCTGACAAAGGAGAAACCGATTTTCATCTCCACCGTGTTGCCGCCGTCACGCCCGAAGTCTATCACCGACACGCACTGCTTGCGCCCTTGGCACTGTGCGATCTTCACTATCGGAAGCGATGTCTCGCCGTGGAAATAGATGCATCCTTCGCCTGTGCGCTGCGAGCCTTCGAAACTCTTTTCGCCAGTCTGGATTATCGACCACTCCGACACGTCGTTGTTGCTGTGGGCGAGATCGGCGACGACGAGTTTCTCTGCCGGGCGGTTGAACGTGTACTTGTGGTATCCGCAACGCAGCGTCGAGGTCAGTTCGACATCGATGTCATAGTCCTGCAGGTGCACACGGTAGTAGCCGGGATGTGCCTCCTCGTTCTGGTGCGAGAACCTCGACGCCAGGTTGTCGGGGTTGAACCTGTCGCCGCTCACCGGCATGAAAGGCGCGTGGAGCAGGTTCCAGTGCCCCTTGTTGGTGTGTGCGAATCCGCAGATGGTGGTGTCTTCGTATTGGTAGCCGGAGCCGCTCCTGTACATCGTGACAGGCGACAGCTGCACCATGGCGTTGGGCACGCTCGTGCCGGGGAACGTTTCGCCGCCCCATGTGCGCGCCTTGCGCTTGCGGTCATAGTGCAGGTCGGCCTTGTTCCAGAGTGTTGCCGTGCCGAGAAATGGGTTTACGAGTGATGTGAGTTTGCCCTGGGCCTTGCATGCGAAGACCGTCAGGACGCAGAAAAACAAAGTCAGTGTCCGTTTCATTATGTAATATAGGTTGTGTTGTCACCTTTAGGCTGCCACAAAGGTAATAATATTCTTTCATAGCCGGCGGCAATGTCCGTGCTATTTTCCGTGAAGTTTCGCCCTGCTTGTTCCGCTTTCTCCGGAGAGGGGAGGGCGGTATTGGAATAATAATTACACTTTAACTTCGCTTAACGCTCTATTTTGCGTTTTTCCGAAAACGAAATCTTCCGGCTGAAAATATCGCAAAATGGAGCCATTACAGAACATCTTGTGTTTCAGAAGGTTGGCGTTTGGACATTTCCGGAGCCTCGGCCGCGCATTGCAAAAGCACCGTTCTTGCATGCCAAGAACACCCTTCTTGGTATACCGTATACTATCTACTTGGAGGGTAAGAACGGTGTTTTCGCGATGCAAGAACGGTGCTTTTGGAAAACACGTCCCCATTTTTCGTTTTTCTGAACCACTTTTTTCGCGTTTCGGCGATTTATTCGGCGATTTTTCAAAAATGCGTTTTTCTGTCACAAAAGTTTACATGCTGCATTTTTGCGCACATCTTTCCGCCTCCCTGCCGCTCTCTCCGGTGCCGTGACAGGCCGTTTCCGTTTTGCCGAAACCGCTGTCCGACAGGCGGCAAATAGCACATTATTATTTTGGCGAACCGGGAAAAAACGAGTAACTTTGCAATTAATAATGAATACGGAAAAACGTTTGCCGCACGCTCTGCGGTTTCTCATGGTTTTCGCCATGCTGCTTGCGTTCCCCGCGCACCACTTCGCCGAGTGTGCCGGAGAGACTGTCCCGCAGCAGCAGACGGCGGCTGACACGCTCTCGCTGGACAGCGTGGAGATAAGCCTTGTCACCTGCGAGCCTTACGACAGGGTGTACAGCCTCTACGGCCACACCGGCCTGCGCATCCACGACAAGGCTCGCGGAGACGACGCACTGGTAAACTGGGGCATATTTGACCTGAGAAAGCGGTTCTTCGTGCTGCGTTTCACCTTCGGACTCACCGACTACAAGATGGAGATTGAGCTGTGGGAGGAGTTCTGCTGGAGGTATCAGTCCTACGGAAGCGGCGTGCAGGAGCAGGTGCTCAACCTCAACGCCGACGAGAAACTGCGGCTCATCGCCGCCGTCTCGGAAAACTACAAACCCGAAAACAAATACTACCGCTACAACTACTTCTACGACAACTGCACCACGAGGGTGCGCGACATCATAGAGGCGAGCATAGACGGCAAGATAGTCTATGGACAGCCCGACAGCCGAAAGTCGTTCCGCGAACTCATACACGAGTGGAACGGCGGACACCTCTGGGCGCGCTGGGGCAACGACTTCCTGCTCGGCGTGAAGGCGGACCGCAAGACCACACGCGAGGAGGCGCAGTTCCTGCCCCGCATGCTGTCCGACGACTTCAGCACGGCACGCATCGTCACCGACGGCAAAGCCGACCGCCAGCTGGTCAAGACCACACGCTGGGCAGTACCGCCGATGTATGTCAACAGCACAGGCACGTTTGCCGACAACTGGCTGCTGCGCCCCCTTTCCGTCGCCGTGGCGTATCTCCTCGTCCTGCTGGCGGTGATTTTCGCGGAGCACCGGCGCAAGAGACGCCTCTGGCAATTTGACGTCTTCGTGCTTGCCGTGACGGGTGTCATGGGACTTGTACTGCTGGCAATGGTGTTCTCGCAGCACCCCACGGTGAGTCTCAACTTCCAGATACTGGTGTTCAACCCACTGTCACTGGTGTTCCTGAAACCCATAACCAAGAGCCTGCGCCAGGGAAAGCGGTCGCCGTGGCTCATGTGGCTTGCCGTGATGACCGCCGTCGGGATAGTCTTAGGGGTGTTCTTCCAGCACTATGCGGAGGGCGTAGTCCTCTTGGCACTGTTCTTGCTGGAAACCTACATGAGGAAAACCGGACTTGCAAAAGCATGAAACGAAAGAAAAACAACCATACATACAGTCCCTCAAGGGCACTGCCGGGCTTCTGCCTGGCAGCGCTCATAGCCGCCATCTACGGACTTGAGGCGGAGGCGCAGACGCTGAACCTTGCGCCGCGGCTTGTGGTCAACATCGCCGTAGATCAGCTGCGCACCGACTACATAGAGCACTTTTCGCCACTCTACAAGCAGGACGGCTTCCGCCGGCTGCTGCAAAACGGACGCATCTACGAGGCGGTGAGCTATCCGTTCTCGCCGGTGGACCGCGCGTCGGCGATAGCCTGCGTGGCTACGGGCACCACTCCGCAGTACAACAAGATAGTGTCGCAGCAGTGGCTCAACCGCGAGACCCTGCGCCCGGAATACTGCGTCTACGACCGTAAGACGGTGGTGTCGCCCGCACACATGGCGACTTCCACCATCGGTGACGAACTGAAGGTGCAGACCGACGGCAACGCCTTGGTCTACGGCATAGCACAGTCGCAGGACGCAGCCATACTCTCTGCCGGCCATGCCGCCAACGGTGCGTTCTGGCTGGACGACCGCACGGCAGAGTGGACGACGTCGTCCTACTATCCGTCAGCCGCACAGGCGTGGGCGAAAAACTACAATGCGGCGACATCCAAGCGCGGCAAGGAACTGGCCAACGACATCGTGGTGAAGGCTGCGCTGAGCTGTGTCGGCGACAACGCCCTCGGCAAGGACAACGTGACCGACTATCTGGCGGTGACCCTGTCGGCATCTCTCGGCGGCGGCATGGGCACGCGCACCGAGATGGAAGGGGTCTACACCACACTCGACACGGCACTCGCCACACTCATCGACGGCATAGAGGAGAAGGTGGGAGCCGACAACGTGATGTTCGTGCTGACCTCCACCGGCTACACGTCAGAGCCTGAAGTCGACTACGCCAAGTACAAGATTCCCACAGGGACATTCTATATCAACCGCACCGCACAGCTCCTCAACATGTATCTGGCGGCGGTCTACGGCAGCGGCAACTGGGTGGAGTCGTATTTCAAGAACCAGATTTACCTCAACCACAAGCTCATAGAGAACAGCAAGGCAAGCTATTCCGAGGTGCTCCAGCGCTCCAAGGACCTGCTCATGATGACCTCCGGAGTGGCGGCGGTGGCAGAGTCATCCTACGACACCGCCATTTCGGGCGACCTGAAAGTGGAGGTCACGCCGGGCTGGCGCATCTACAACGAGGACACCGGCGAGAGCTACCAGGCACGCACGGCGTTCGTTCCGTTCCCGGTGATATTCCTCGGGGCAAACGTCAAGGCTGAACACATACAGCAAGAGATAACGACAGAGCGCATAGCGCCCACAATCGCAAAGTGCATACACATCCGTGCGCCCAACGCCTGCAGCGCCGCTCCGCTGTTCTGACGGCGGCAGAGGCGATGCCGCAGACACGGGGCAACAGCCCCGGAGAGACTTTCACACACAACCAAACAAGAAAAACAATAAGACAACAATATGAGTTTTGTAACATTCCTGCAGTCAATGTTCGGCAACAAGTCATCACGCGACATGAAGCTTATCCAGCCTCTCGTGGAGAAAGTGAAGGCTGCCTATCCTGAAATAAAGGCACTGTCGAACGACGAACTGCGTGCAAAGACAAAGGAACTCCAGCAGTATGTGCAGGGTTCCGCATCCGAACAGAAAAAGAAAATCGAAGAACTGAAGGCGAAAATCGAGGACACTCCCATCGACGAAAGGGAGGGCATCTTCAACCAGATCGACAAGCTCGAGAAGGAAGTGCTCGACATCTACGAGAAGGCACTCGACGAGATAATGCCCGTGGCATACAGTATCATGAAGGATACGGCACGCCGCTTCGCCGAGAACGAGACGGTGGTGGTCACCGCAACCGAGTTTGACCGCGACCTCGCAGCCGACCCTGCCCACGACTTCGTCACCATCGACGGCGACAAGGCGGTATATCACAACGAGTGGACTGCCGGAGGCAACAAGGTGAAATGGGACATGGTGCACTACGACGTGCAGATTTTCGGCGGCATCGCACTGCACCAGGGCAAGATAGCCGAGATGGCCACGGGCGAGGGAAAGACCCTCGTGGCAACCCTCCCGGTATTCCTCAACGCTCTCACCGGCAACGGCGTGCACATGGTGACGGTCAACGACTACCTGGCAAAGCGTGACTCCGAGTGGATGGGACCGCTCTACATGTTCAACGGACTCTCCGTCGACTGCATCGACAAGCACCGCCCCAACTCTCCCGAACGCCGCCGCGCATACGAGGCGGACATCACCTTCGGCACCAACAACGAGTTCGGTTTCGACTACCTGCGTGACAACATGGCAATCTCGCCTGCCGACCTCGTGCAGCGCAAGCACAATTTCGCCATTGTCGACGAGGTGGACTCCGTGCTCATCGACGACGCGCGTACACCTCTTATTATATCAGGCCCCATACCGAAAGGCGACGACCAGATGTTCGAGGAATACCAGCCGCTCGTCGAGAGACTGGTCAACGTGCAGCGCACTCTCGCCACACAGTATCTGGCAGAGGCGAAGACAAAGATAAGCGAGGGACAGAAACTCACCGAACAGGGCAAGAAGGACGAGGGCGCGAAACTCTCCGAGGAAGGATTCCTTGCCCTTTTCCGCTCCTTCAAGGCTCTGCCGAAGAACAAGGCTCTCATCAAATACCTCTCGGAAGAGGGCATCAAGAGCAGCATGCTCAAGACAGAGGAATACTACATGCAGAACAACAACCGCGAGATGCCGAAGGCCGTGGAGCCTCTCTACTTCGTGGTGGACGAGAAACTCAACTCCTGCGACCTCACCGACAAGGGTACTGCATGGCTCGCCAACGAGGTGAAGGACGACAAACTCTTCGTCCTGCCCGACATCACGACCGAGTTGTCTGCTCTGGAAGCGCAGAAGGAACTCGGCGAGGAGCAGCGCCTTGAGAAGAAAGACGAGCTGTTGGCCAACTATGCAGTGCAGAGCGAGCGTGTCCACACCTTGCAGCAGCTGCTCAAGGCATACTGCATGTTCAACAAGGATGACGAGTATGTGGTCATCGACGGCGAGGTGAAAATCGTCGACGAACAGACAGGACGTATCATGGAAGGACGCCGCTGGTCCGACGGACTGCACCAGGCTGTGGAGGCAAAGGAGCACGTCAAGGTGGAGGCAGCCACACAGACATTCGCCACAATCACCCTGCAGAACTACTTCAGGATGTACCACAAGCTGGCGGGTATGACCGGTACGGCTGTGACAGAGGCCGGCGAGTTCTGGGACATCTACAAGCTTGACGTGGTGGAGATACCTACCAATCGTCCGGTTCTGCGCCGCGACATGGAGGACAGGGTGTACCGCACCAACCGCGAGAAGTACAAGGCCGTCATCCAGGAGATCATCGACATGCGCAATTCGGGCCGTCCGTGTCTGGTGGGTACTACATCCGTGGAGATATCGGAGCTGCTCAAGCGTATGCTCGACCAAAACCACATACCGTGCCAGGTGCTCAACGCCAAGCTGCACAAGCGTGAGGCGGACATCGTGGCGGAAGCCGGCCACTCGGTGACAGGCACTGTCATGGTGGACGGAAAGCCCGTGGAGAAGAAGCTCGGTGTGGTAACCATCGCCACCAACATGGCAGGACGCGGTACGGATATCAAGCTCACCCAGGAGGTGAAGGATGCCGGCGGTCTGGCAATCATCGGTACGGAGCGCCACGAAAGCCGCCGTGTGGACCGTCAGTTGCGCGGTCGTGCCGGACGTCAGGGTGACCCTGGTTCATCTGTATTCTATGTTTCCCTCGAAGACAAGCTCATGCGCCTCTTCGGTTCCGACCGCATCTCGGGCGTGATGGACAGGCTCGGGTTCAAGGACGGCGAGCGTATCGAGTCGTCGATGATATCAAAGTCTATCGAGAGAGCGCAGAAGAAGGTGGAGGAAAACCACTTCGGAACACGTAAGCACCTGCTGGAATACGATGACGTGATGAACAAGCAGCGCACGGTAATCTATGAAAAGCGCCGCCACGCACTCATGGGCGAGCGTCTCGGAATGGACATCGCCAACATCCTGTGGGACCGTGTCGTCAACATAACTACATCCAATGACTACGAGGGATGCCGCGAGCAGTTCCTCAAGGTGCTGGCCATGGAGTGCCCGTTCACTGAGGAGCAGTTCATCAACGGCAACATGGCGGAACTGCAGGAGAACGCCTTCCAACTGACAATGGCCAACTTCAAGCGCCGCACTGACCGTATCCAGGAGGTGGCATGGCCTGTCATCAAGAGGGTGTATGAGGAGCAGGGCGCAGTCTACGAGCGCATCATGGTGCCGATAACCAACGGCAGACTGGTGTTCAACATCCCCTGCAACCTGGAGGAAGCCTACAAGACCGAGGGCAAGTCGGTGGTAAAGGAGTTTGAGAAGGTTATCATCCTCCACATCATCGACGACTGCTGGAAGGAGAACCTGCGCCAGCTGGACGAACTGAAGCACTCCGTGCAGAACGCTTCCTACGAGCAGAAAGACCCGCTGCTCATCTTCAAACTCGAGAGCGTGAAGCTGTTTGACAACATGGTCAACGACATGAACAACCGCATAGCGTCCATCCTGCAGCGCGCAATGATACCTGAGCAGGTGGCAACACAGGAGGTGCGCGAGGCAGCACCGGAGCAACACTCACAGCGCTACACCGAGCAGAAGGACGACGCCGACGAGGTGCAGAGCGGCGGAGGCATGCAGCAGGCTGCCGCACAGGACACCCGTGAGTCGGCACGCAGGCCTGTCCAGCCCATCGTGAAGGATAAGATGCCGGGACGCAACGAGCCCTGTCCGTGCGGTTCGGGCAAGAAATTCAAGAACTGCCACGGCAGAGGTATCGTATAAGACATGGACATCACGATTTCCGGACTGAAGAAATGTTTCGGCGAAAAGACGGCTGTTGACATCAGCGAGTTTGTCATCCGCCAAGGTGAAATACTCGGTCTTGTCGGCAACAACGGTGCCGGCAAGACCACACTCTTCCGACTGATGCTCGACCTCGTGTCGGCTGACAGCGGAAAGGTGACCATCGGCGACATCAATCCGGCGGAAAGCGAGGAGTGGAAACACTTTGTCGGCTCCTACATAGACGACGGCTTTCTGATAGATTTCCTTACGCCGGAAGAGTATTTCGATTTCATCGGCAGGGTGTCAAACCTCAAGAAGGAGGACATCGACGCACGTCTGGCCCTGTACGGACGCTTCATGGCGGACGAAATCATGGGGCAGAAGAAACTCATACGCGACTTCTCCGCCGGCAACAAGCAGAAGATAGGCATCGTGGCGGCTCTGCTGTCGGAACCGCAGACAGTGATTCTCGACGAGCCGTTCAATTTCCTTGACCCGTCAAGCCAGAACATACTGAAAAAAATGCTCGAGACTTATGCGCACGAGAAGAACGCCACGGTGATAGTCAGCAGCCACAACCTGCAGCACACGGTGGAGATATCCACCCGCATAGCACTGCTCGAACACGGCGTGATAGTGAAGGACTTGCCCAACGCCAACAGGTCGGCGGAAGCTGAACTGGAGAGCTACTTCAATGTCGGATAAGCCGGGCTGACATGTAGGTCAGCACTGCGATAATCATATACATCAGCATCAACTGCATCCAGTTGATGCTGATGTTTTCTATGCTTGCCCATTCCCATGACGCAAAGATGCCGATGGCTGACGACAACAGCGAGGAGCAGCCCTTCACGGCAAACATCGTCATGCCGCCGAGAACCGGCACTGCCGAGAACAGAACGTGCAGGAAGACGGCATAGAGCAGCACCGTGACCAGCGGTATCGCTACGATGTTGGTGAGCAGGAACGTGAGCGGGAACCGTCCGAAATAGTATGCCGACAACGGCGACGTGCCTATCTGCGCCGCCAGGGACATCGTCATGGTGGACCACACGAACCGCAACAGCGGATGCTCAAACAGCAACGTGCCGGGCACTATATTATATATAGGTGGGAAAAACACGAATATCGACAGCACGGCAAGAAACGACAACTGGAACCCGACATCCCAAATCATCATGGGGTTGCACATCAGCATGAGGGCGAAAGTCACGAACAGGGCGTTGACCGACATCTTGTCCCTGCCGCTGACTGCCACCAAGGAGTAGATGGTCAGCATCGTGGCGGCACGCACCACGCTCGATGGCATGCCCACGAAAATGACGTATGCCCACACCGTGACCACGATGATGACACAGCGCAGGAGCTTGTTGCGCAGTCGGCCGAAAACCAAGGTGAGCAGCATGAACAGCACTCCGAGGTGCATGCCCGACAGTGCCAGCAGGTGGGCAGTGCCGGTGCGGGAGTACATGTCGCGCGTGTCTCTCGACAGACCGCTCCTGTCGCCGAACGCCATGGCTGCCACCACGGCATGGTCAGTGCCGCCAAGTCCTTGGTCGCTGAGGCTCTTCAGCAGTGCGGCACGCAGCAGCTTTGACTTCAGCATGACCCTTTCCATGAACGGCAGCTGCTCCATGGCGTCGGCTTCGGGGGTGATGTCGCCGCCGTAGACGGTCATCTGCGCCGTGAGCGAGTGGCTGTCAGCCCATTTCTGATAGTTGAAATTGCCGTCGGAGCGGTCTGTGCCGAAGTGCCGCAGACGCCCTCTTATCATGTATGTCGCACCGGGTTGCGGCACGATGCCAGCCTCTTTTCGGATGTAGCAGCGCAGTTTCCTGCCGCTTAAAGGCCCGTCCGTGACAATGAAATCGGTCACCCACGATGAGGCGCTACTGTGTGCGGACTCTGTGGCAATGGCTCTAATCTGTACGGATTGGCGGGGTAGGGGCGTGTGGATGCGCTCCTTCTGGACGGTCATCAGCACGATGCCTGTCAAGAGGCTCGCTGCGCAGAGAAACAGGGTGCGCAGTGTCTTGTTTCGCAGAAAGTAGCTGTAGATGCAAAGCACTGCGGCTACGGCGGAGAGAATCCAGCCGAACCGCAGTGCCTGTATGTAGTAGCCGCCGGCGATGCCGACAGCCAATGCTGCCGAAAACGGCAGTGCCGGCATCATGCGCAGACTATTCGTAGTCATCGATGACGGCATTCATGAAGTCCATCATCGGCTTTGCCGCCTTGAACATGTCCACGGTCTTGCCAATCCAACCGGCACTTCCGAAGAAGTCGTCGGGCACGGAGTGCCAGCAACAGTAGTCCTTCATCTTCAGGTAGTCGAGATGTTCATAGTCCTTGGGGAAGTCCTTCGGAGCTTTCTTCAGGTGGCTTGTGCCGAATCCCTTGGGCGGCATCTTGTCGCCATCGGTATATTCTCCCATCTCGTTTCCGCCTGCATAGCCGAACAGTTTGATGAATTTGCCGTTCTCCACGGCCTTTCTCCATGTGTCGATGTTTGCCATTATCTCGTTGCGGCACGCCGTGAGGATGTTCGTGGGAAGCCAGTAAGACCCGGCGGCAACGAAGCAGTTGCCGGGCTGGATGTGCATATAGTAGCCTCCGTGCAGCGATTTCTTCCCCTTGGCACTGATGTATGCGCCGAAGTGACGCTTGTATGGCGACTTGTCGGACGAAAATCTCACGTCGCGGTAGAAGCGGTAAGTGCAGTCCTTCACGGTGAGATGCATCACCGAAGGGTCAAATTCCGTGATGGCGCGGAGCAGTTCCTCCACACCCTTTTCGAACTCTCCGTGCGCCTCGTCATAGCGTTTGCGGTTCTCCCAAAACCAGTCCCGGTTGTTGTGTGCGGCTATGTCGCGTAGGTAATCCGTAATTATCTTTGTATCCATAGTAAGTGTCAGCTTTCCGAATCATCTCCTCCTTGATGACTCCTGCCTTGTTCTGTATTTTGCGTTACATGTTTTATGTAATGTAAAAGTACACAATTTATTCCTAACCCCAAGAACTTTTGCTCATGAAAATCCGTTTTTCCGCATTTTGTGGCTTCCGTTTTCCCCGTCTTTCCGAAATTTTCCTGAGATTTTCGGGGTGGGTAATTGTGGAATTGCGTAACTTTGTAACTTGAACGCAAAAGGACTTGTTTTTCAAAGAAAAAGGACGATTATGAAAAGGAAAAACTATGTAGCTCCGGCAGCGGAAACTGTGGAGCTGGCGTCTGGGAACTTCCTGCTCGAAGACAGCGGTACACCTA
The DNA here is from genome assembly GCA_963639575.1 of uncultured Spirochaetota bacterium. Lineage (GTDB taxonomy): Bacteria > Bacteroidota > Bacteroidia > Bacteroidales > Bacteroidaceae > Prevotella. The sequence goes on along the minus strand of CAVHUR010000022.1, from coordinate 26,341 downwards.
AAGCCACTATAGAAAGGGGTAAGATGGAAGGCTTTGACGGCGACTGGAAATGACAAAGCCGCGCAGTGGCAGCATGGAAAGACGGAAAGGAAAACGGAAATGAACGGAAACACAATGACAGGCAAAGTGCTCTGTGCCGCTGCATGGGCACTTGCTGCCCTCGCCGCATCGTGCTCGGGCGACGGCGTGACCGATGATGGAGGTCACAAGAAGCCCGAAGACAAGGGCGGAACAAAGACCGTGACGCTCACGGCGACGATTGGCACGGACGACGGCAGCCGTAGCCGTGTGGGCATGTCACGTGACGAAGGCAACGCCACAGCCACGTTCTACTGGCACAAGGACGATTCAATCCTCGTGCAGACAAAGGCCGGCGGCAATCTTTCCACCGCCAAACTGACCACCCCGAACGATACCGGCACGGCGACAGCCGCCTTCTCGGGCGGCATTGACGAGGATGCCGAGTTGGGCGCATACGCCGTCTATCCGTACTGCGAAAACCACAAGTTCACGTCGGAAAAGGCTCTCACATTCAATCTGCCTGCATCATACGGCAACTACGAACCCGGAAGCAGCATATTCTCCAGCACGGACGGAGACTTGACGACCTATCCTGCCAACAGCACCAACATGCCGATGGTCGGCACAATAAGCGACGGCAAGATAGAGTTCAGGCATCTCGGCGGTCTCGCCGTCATACGCGTTGACAAGATGCCGGCAGCCTCCGGCACGCTCACCGTCACCTCCGAAGAGAGACTGTCGGGCGACTTCAGCGTGGCGGACATATCCGTAGAGAATGTCGAGATGACTACTTCCACGGCAGAAGATGACGCCGACAAGACTGTGACATTCCGCTTCGCCAACGCCATCAAGGGCGCTGTCGGCGTGTTCTACCTCCCTTTGGCAACCGGCGACTACTCCGATGTGACTGTCACGGTGGCGGCTGACGGTGGGGAAACCAAGAGCGCCTCGTGCGGCACACTCTCCATTTCGCGCGCCGGTGTTACCTCTCTCGCACTGTACACCACAAGCAAGGGGCAGCTGATTCGCTACTACGGCAACGGCAGATACCTCGTCAACGGTCATGTATTTGTGGACCTTGGGCTGAGCGTACTTTGGGCTGAGACCAACGTGGGAGTAGAGGATGGCGATGTTGCCGGAGGTCACTATATGTGGGGAGAGACAAAAACTAAGTATGATGATAATTATAGCCACAACTACGATTATTTTTACGACAACTACAAATGGACGGATGACAACGGCCAAACGTTCACAAGATACAACTCTACAGACGGTCTGACGACTCTCAAGGAAGAGGATGATGCCGCCAGTGCAAATTGGGGCTCGCCCTGTCGCATGCCAACCAAGGCGGAATTTGAAGAGTTGTTTACGTGTACTTGGAAGAAAACAATAATCCCTTACGAATATAATGATTCGACATATGACATTCCATACTATGCCATCAGCGGCAAGAACGGATGCACTGGCAATACCATATTCATCCCGATTGCCGGTTATAAATATGGGAGTGACTATTGTAGTGTGAAGGAAAACTGCTATCTTTGGACCAGTACATTGAATGGCGGCAGCCGTGCTTATTGTCTTAATGCTTATGAAAAGGATAATAGCTGTTATCACAACGTATGGGATGCATATCGCTGGTCAGGCATGAATATCCGTCCAGTGGCGGCAAAATAGGTAGGGGGCTAACCTCAATCGTTATGCCGTCAACCAAAGTCTCATGTTCGCTGTCGTGCGTGACGATAATGTTTCTCTTTGTACCAAAGTGGCGTGCAAACTTTGTCAAAGCACCCAGTTCCCTCTCCAAGGTCGCCTTTTTGACGTTTTTTTGCTTCATTAAGAATATTTATGCTTATATTTGCAATGTGATTTCAATGACAAAACAAAGGAAAACAAGAAAAGCCATTACAAACTATGAGAAAGACATTCGCTAAGAAAGGGATGTTTCCCATGATGCTTGCGGCAGGTATGCTGACGCTGGCAGGATGTGGTGTGGAGGATTATGACCTCAGTGACCTTGACCTTACGATAGGCATCGGGGGAGACAAAATCTCCATTCCTGTAAGTTCTACCGACTCTATCATGCTGTCGGATGTGCTTAATCTGGACGAGAACAGTGACGTGAAGGTTATGCCCAACGGTGACTATGTGTTCCAGATGGCGGGTGAGAACGTGGAGTGCGCGCATCCGAATGTGAACACCGTGCAACTGGAGTCAAGCTACGAACAGACCAACAGATTCCCCATCACGGTGTCTTCATCGTCAAAGGGCAGCCGCAACGCCAATCGCATAGGCGGCCACATCGACGAGACAACGGAACTGCAGGACATGATTCACTATGAGGGATATTCGGACGTGATGGAAGATGTATATTCCGTTGAACTGGCTCCTACGGACATTACCGTAAAACTGTCGTTTGAGGGAGTGAGAAGCATAATGTCTTCCATTAGCCAACTCAAACTCATTGTCCCGGGATATATTGACCTTTCAGCCAGTGACATCACTGCAAGCCAGAACGTTAATCCCAAGGTCGGCACAGAGTATGGCGGCAGAAGCATTACGCTGAGCAACGTGTCTACATCGGAGAACCTCACGCTCCACCTCACCGTAAAGCGCCTTGACTTTGAGAAAGTGACCTCCGGCAACAAATACGGAAGCTTTGACATCGACAGCCGACACAACATCACGCTGACGGGCAAATACAATGTGGCGATACAGGCGGACTGGTCTCTTGCATCGGGAACGCTGCCCACTGATTTGTATATCACCTCTACTGTTTCCGCCAATCACATGACAATAAAGAAAGCTACCGGCATACTGAATCCCGACATAGACTTTGAAATAGGCGAAACGCAGGTAGGCAATATCCCCGATTTCCTGTCCGACGGTAACGTGATAGCCGATCTTGACAATCCGCAGATACACTTCACGGTAAAGAACGATATGGACGCGTCTGCGAAAATCGGCGGTTACTATGAAGGTAAGCAGACCCGCATCGTGGCAATGAAGGACGGTCGTGACATAGCAAGCGTGGATCTGCCGGAGATAAGCATAAAGAGCGGCTCTATTGCATCGCCCGTGACGACCTCCATATGCATCTGCCGCAGTGCGGCGAAGGTGTCGGAAGGTTACGACGAACTGAAGGAGATACCGGAGTTGTCGACCCTCATCAAGACTATTCCCGATGCCGTGCGTGTGGAGCACATCAATGCCAGGGCAGACAACACCAAGGTTTCCACGCTCGAGTTTGGTCACACCTACACCATAGATCCATCCTATGAAATCTATGCACCGTTGGCTTTCGGCGAGGAAGGATGCATCGTGTATAAGGACACACTCGACGGTTGGGACACCGAGCTGGAGGATGTTACACCGTTTATAGACAGCAAAGACCCGTCAAAGAATACCGCCGTGGAAGTTTCCGCCGACATCGTGAGCCGCATACCGGCATATCTCACCCTGAGCATCCAGCCCATCGACAAGGACGGCAATGCTATCGGCAGTGACGTGATAAATGTCGACAACCCCGAGACGGTGGCAGCTTCCGACGGCAAGACCCTGACCACGACCTCCGTAGCGGCGCGTATGACAATGATGACCGAGGATGCCATGGACAATTTCGACGGCATCATCTTGACCGTCACCGGCAGTGCGGCCGGCAAGAACGGCGCAGTGACAGGTGTCACCCTCAATTCGAAGACGCAGAAAATGAAGGTCGAGAATTTCAAGGCGACACTTATCGGCAAGGTGGTGGAAGACCTCAACTGATGCGAAGGACAGGAAAGAATTAACTGACAACAATTATCCAAAACGGCAATTATTGAAAGCTATGAGACAATCACAATATTTGAAAGGTATAATGGCTGCCTGTTTGTTGACGGCATCGGCTTCTGTCGCAGCGCAGAATCTCAATACTGCATATTTCACAAGCGATTACATGTACCGCAATTACATGAATCCCGCATTCGGCAATGACCATGGGTATGTGGCGATACCGTTGCTCGGAAACATCAATGCCAACGTGCAGGGAAACTTCGGATATGAGGACATATTCTACAAGAACCCGCAGTACGGCAAGGTGGCTGATGCGGCACGCACCACGACTTTTATGAATCCGTACATCTCGGCAGACAAGGCTTTGAGCGGATTCAGCAAGGGAAACAACCGCATGACTGCCAGCGTGGACATGATGCTGCTCTCTGCCGGTTTCAAGGCATTCGGCGGCTACAACACCATAGAGGTTGCGTCGCGCACCAACATCGGCATGTCACTGCCCTATGACCTGTTCTCTTTTGCCAAAAATACGGGCAACAAGAACTATGACATGGGCGACATCAGCGCACATGCACAGTCGTATGTGGAAGTGGGCTTAGGCCATTCGCGCGACATAAACGAGCAGTTGCGTGTGGGAGCGAAGGTCAAACTGCTCCTCGGAATAGGTGATGCAAACATCCAGTTCAAGAACACGAAGGCCGATCTGTCCCAATCCGACAAATGGGTGATAAGCGGCAGCGCCGAGGCAAATGTGTCTATGGCAGGTTTTTCATACGAAAGCAAAGAGAAAGACTACAACTCGCGTGACGACCAATATGAAGAGATTGATGACATAAACGTGGATGGAGCCGGTCTCGGAGGCTTCGGCTTGGCTCTCGATCTCGGTGCCGTGTACAAGATAAACGAGGACTGGACGGTCAGTGCGGCTGTCAATGACCTCGGCTTCATCAGCTGGAAGAACAACATGCAGGCTGTGACGGCAACGAGCACATTCGAGTTTGAAGGTTTCCACGACGTGTCCGTAAACTCCGGTTCGGGTTCTACCGTTGACGACAAAGCCGACGACTACAGTGACCAGCTGGCCGACTTCTTCAACCTGAGGGAAAACGGCGACAAGGGCGGACGCACCACCGGCATCGGCGCAACACTCAACATCGGCGCTACATACAATCTGCCTGCCTACCGCAAGGTGACTTTCGGCGCTCTGAGCTCTACTCGCATCAACGGCATCTACTCCTGGACGGAGGGACGCCTGAGTGCCAACTGGGAACCGCTCAAGTGGATTGACGGAGGTCTGAGCTTCGCCCTGAACAGTTTCACGGCAAGCACAGGTTGGATAATAAACATCCATCCGGGAGGCTTCAACTTCTTTATGGCTTCCGACCACATACTCGGAAAGGTAAGTAAGGAAGGCATTCCGTTGAGCGGAAACTCCAATTTCGCCTTCGGTATGAACATATTGTTCTGAACCGTTTCAGGTCAGACGCAAAACAGGGGCTGTGCTTTCCGGCACAGCCCCTGCTTGTTTTATTAAGAGAGAAGTGGCTTTTAGTCAAGCCATTTCACATAAGAGAAGTCCTGACGGTAGGGCAGGAGGTCGTTCTTCGGATACATGCGGACACCCACCTTGAATGTTCCGGCCTTGTCAGGGCTGTAGATAGCCTTGAATGTAAAGAGGTTTCCTTCCTGCGAAATCATCTCAAACGGATAGATGCTGTCTATCTTGTCCTCACCGTCAACGTTGGCAACGGTGACAAGCTCCAGCCCTACGGCGTTGTTGAGACCTGCCTCGTCGATAGTGAACTTGAATGTGTAGTCGGTACCGGTCTTCACTCCGTCGGCAGGGAAATCGGTCTCCTTGGCTACCACCTTGATGCTGTCCCAACGCTCTGCCACAGTCTCTTTCCACAGGGCAATGTCGTTCGCCAGTTTGAAATTGTTGGCTGCGAGCTTGTGGAAACGCTCTGCCTGTGCGCAGTAGAACTTGCTGTAGTAGTCGTCGAGCTGGCGCTTCATCGTGTAGTGAGGCGCAATGGTGGCAATGGAATTTTTGATTACCTTTATCCAGTCAGCCGAGAAGCCCTTCTTGTTCTTGTTGTAATACATCGGCACAATCTCGTTTTCGAGCAGTCCGTAGATAGTCGCTGCGTCGAGCTGGTCCTGGTATGCCTGGTTCTGGTAGGTGCGTTTCTCTGTCAACGCCCAACCTGCGCCTTCGCGATAGCCCTCAAGCCACCAACCGTCAAGTACCGACAGGTTGACCACACCGTTCATCTCGGCCTTTTCGCCTGATGTGCCTGATGCCTCAAGAGGACGTGTCGGGGTGTTCATCCAGATGTCCACGCCCGATACCAGGCGGCGTGCCAGTTGCATGTCATAGTCCTCGAGGAAGATGATTTTGCCCAAGAACTCAGGGCGCTGGCTTATCTCGAATATCTTCTTTATCAGACCTTGGCCGCCTCCGTCGGCAGGATGCGCCTTGCCGGAGAAGATGAACTGCACAGGATAGTCGGGGTTGTTGACAATCTTGTTGAGCCTGTCGAGGTCGGTGAAGAGCAGGTGCGCACGCTTGTAAGTAGCGAAGCGGCGGCAGAAACCGATCATCAGTGCATTGGGGTTAATCTTCTCAAGGAGAGACACAACACGTGCCGGGTCACCCTGGTTCTTCAGCCATGTGCCGCGGAACTGCTCCTTTATGTAGTCGGTGAGCTTCTTCTTCAGCGTCATTCTGGTAGCCCAGATTTCCTCGTCGGGCACATTGTAGATAGCGTGCCAGATGTTTTCGTTCGACTGGTCAGCCATGAATGAAGGGTCAAAGTACTTGTCGTAGACCCTGCGCCACTCCGTAGCCGTCCATGTCGGCAGGTGTACACCGTTTGTGACATATCCCACTGCGTTCTCTTCGGGGAAGTAGCCCTTCCAGATACCGGCGAACATCTTCTGCGAAACCCATCCGTGGAGTTTGGAAACGCCGTTCACTCCCTGGCAGGTATTTATGGCGAAGGTCGACATGGAGAACTTTTCCGAGTGGTCATCGGGGTTGGTACGTCCCATGCCGATGAACTCATCCCATGATATGCCGAGCTTTTCTGGGTAGCCGCCCATATACTTTCCGAACAGCGACTCGTCGAAATAGTCGTGTCCTGCCGGCACCGGTGTGTGGCAAGTGTACAGTCCTGATGCACGCACAACCTCCATTGCCTGGTTGAAAGACATGCCCTGCTCGATGTAGTCGCACAGTCTCTGCAGGTTGCAGAATGCCGCATGACCCTCGTTGCAGTGGTAGATGTCCTTCTTGATGCCGAGAGCCTTCAGCGTGAGCATACCGCCGATACCGAGCAGTATCTCCTGCTTGATGCGGTTCTCCCAGTCGCCACCGTAGAGGGCATGTGTGATTGGACGGTCGTATTCGGAGTTCATGTCGTTGTCAGTGTCAAGCAGATAGAGGTTGACACGGCCCACCTTGGCGCACCACACGCAGGCATACACCTGGTAGTTGTTGTATGGCACAGCCACCATGAGAGGGTTGCCGTTTGCATCCTTCACTCTCTCGATAGGCAGGGAGTTGAAGTCCTGTGCATCGTAATTGGCTATTTGCTGACCGTCAATCGACAGGCTCTGGCGGAAATATCCCGAACGGTAGAGGAAACCTACGGCGCACATGTCCACGTTGGAGTCGGATGCTTCCTTCAGATAGTCGCCGGCGAGCATTCCCAGACCTCCGGAATAGATCTTCACAGTCTGGTCAATGCCGTATTCCATACAGAAGTATGCCACAGACGGACGTTTGCTGTCTGGTTTCACGCTCATGTATTCCTTGAACTTGGCGCACACGTCCTTCACGTTCTTCATTATCTTCTTGTCCTTCACGATCTCTTCTTTGCGGTCGTAGGCAAGACGTTCAAGCAACAGTACAGGGTTCTTTCCCACCTCGTTGTAGAGTGTGGGGTCGAGACTGCAGAACAGTTCGCGCGCATCGTAATTCCATGCCCACCAGAGGTTGTGGGCCAGTTCGTTCAGACACTGCAACTCTTTCGGCAGTGCCGATTTCACGGACAGCTCCTTCCATTGCGGAGCGTTTGTGTAGTCTGCTTTAATCTTCATTTGTATTGTTTTGTTGTTTTCAGTTTTTTCTTTCTTCGGCTTTGCGCAGTGCAAAGTCGTATGCTGTATAGTAATTGGCGATGAATCGTTTCCACAACGCTTTCTTTGAGAGTTTCGAGGCGTTGTTCCTGACTTTTGTCACCTCCGCCTCGGTCATGAGCGAGAAGTCCACAATGGAGTTCTTTATGGCGTCTGCCACCTCGTTGTAGTTGTAGTCATCGCGGTGAATGACCTTCACTCCGTCCTTCAGCTCGCCTGTCTTGCCCAACTCGCTGTCTGCCCACAGTGCAAAGCCTGCCAGGTCGGTGACCACGCACGGCACATGAAAGGCTATCGCCTCCAGTGGTGTGTAGCCCCAAGGCTCGTAGTATGACGCATAGACACAGAGGTCGTTGGCGGGCAAGGTGTCATAATAGGAGATGTTGAGGATGCCGTCGTCGCCGGTGAGATAGCAGGGCATGAATATCAGTGTGACCTTTTCGTCCTTGCCGTTGTGTATCCCGAAACGCAGACAGGCGTTCATCACGTTGTCCTCGCAGAAGTTATGCAAGTTGTGGGTGAGGGTGGGGCAGTCGAGCGGAGTGTCGTAGACGGTGTCCGACTTGAGCCTTTCCTGCAGGTCGCCGCGCGGTCCTGATGTCCAGCCCGGCACTTCCACGAATGCCAGGACACGCTTTTTCAGCCGGTCGTCATAACGCAGGCGGTTGACGGCATCCATGAATACGTCGATGCCTTTGTTCCTGTATTCGTAGCGTCCGCTTGTCGACAGTATGACGGTGTCGTCGCCGAAGTCGACGCCGGTGAGGCAGTTTGCCACACGCAACAGCGCCTTCCGTGCCTTCTTCCGTTTGGATGTGAACGCCGGACCCTTCGCAACAAAACTGTCGTCAAAGCCGTTGGGCAGCACCACGTCACACTCTTTGTCGAGCAGTTCCCTGCACTCCGTGGCGGTGATGTCACTCACAGTGGTGAAGCAGTCCACGTTCAGGGCGGTCTGTTTCTCTATGGAGTGCTTGCTCTGCATGTTGAGCTCGCCTGCCATCTGGTCGCCGTTGTAGGCTGAAAGGTAGTTGTAGAGCGGTTTGTTGTTGCCGCATATGCTCCTGCCTATGCTGGTGGCGTGGGTCGTGAAGACGGTAGCCACTTGCGGCAACACCTTTTTTATATATAGCGCACCGAGACCTGTCATCCATTCGTTGGCATGATATACCACCCGTTTGGTGTCGTCGAGGAAGAAGTGCCAGTAGCTTTCCACCACCTTGCCGGCTGCAAACGAGAACATGCTCGCCTCGTCGTAGTCGCCGTAAGCATGGAGGCTGTCCACTTGGAAATCCTCCCACAGATGAGTATAGATGCTGTTTTTCTGTTCAAAGAAAGGTTTGAAATCCACCAGCACTGCAATGGGTTTCCCCGGAATGTCCCATCTCCCGATTGTCAGGTTCAGTCCTTCCGTTGCCGCTTGGGCTTTCCAGTCGGCGAGAAGCGCCGTGTCTTCAGTGAAATAAGGGCATGGAGATTTGTCCCAAACATCAGGCCCGATAAACAGGAGGTTGTCTCCGAGACGCTCTGTCAGGGTCTTTGCCCTTGTGGACAGTACGGTGTAGATGCCTCCCACTTTATTACATACTTCCCAACTTGACTCGAGTATGACGTCGGGAAACAGAATTTCATGATTCATGTACAATATACATTTTGCTGCAAAGTTACCATAAAATGAATGAAAATATATGTGCAAGAAATACAAAAAAACACGAAATAAACCCTTTTCTTGATTTATATAGTTAACTTTGCGTTCGGTTAAATCTAACAGTATGAGAAAGTTAATATTTGCGGTAATGCTTCTTCTGCCATGCAGCCTGTGCGCTCTGGTGCAGGGTGACGGCATCTTCAACTGCACGGTGTATAATCAGGAGTACAGCATATACATGGTAATCAATGCCACTGACAAGAATGTGGTCATTCCGGGACAGGATTTCATGGGCAAAATGGTGGGATATATAGGCGACAAGAAAGACTCCCGCAAGTGGCTCATTCTCGATTCCGAACCGGCATCGGAGACGTCGTTGAAACTGCAAATCAGCAATGACGAGGGCAGCGAAGACTTCGAAGCGCTGCTCACGCACGAGAATGACACACTCTATAAACTCAAGCAACTCGACGGTCGCACGCTGAAGATAGCGCGCAACGGCAAGTGGCAGAAACTGCCGCAGACAATCATGTTTACGCGCAAGGCGCAGAAGCGCTGACTTGCGCCATGACGGCAGCAGGGGCATACACGATGCATCGTGTATGCCCCTGCCTGTTTCTTGCGGTACGGTTGTCCTATACCAGATATTGCGAAGAAATGCTCTCGTTGTTCTCCACGCGGCGTATGGTCTCGGCGAAGATGTCTGCTACGGAGAGCTGCTTCACCTTGTCACAGCGCTTGGAGTAGGGGATGGAGTCTGTGAACACCATTTCCTCCAGAGCCGAAGCCTGTACTCTCTCCGATGCGGGACCGCTCATCACGCAGTGGCTGGCACATGCGCGCACGCTCTTTGCACCTGCCGCCATCATCATGTCGGCTGCTTTGGTGATAGTGCCTGCCGTGTCCACCATGTCGTCAATGAGCACCACGTCAGCACCTTTCACGTCTCCGATAATCTGGAGCGATGCCACCTCGTTGGCCTTCTCGCGGGTCTTGTTGCACAAAACGAGCGGGCAGTTGAAGTATTTGGCATAGGAGCTGGCTCTCTTTGTACCGCCCACGTCAGGTGCGGCGATGACGAGATTGTCCAGTTTCAGGGTCTCGATGTAGGGAATCAGCACGCTGCTGGCATACAGGTGGTCAACAGGCACATTGAAGAAACCCTGTTCCTGGTCAGCATGGAGGTCCATTGTGACCAACCGGTCGATGCCTGCCACCGACAGCATGTCTGCCACCAGCTTTGCGGCAATGCTCACGCGGGGTTTGCTCTTGCGGTCTTGACGTGCCCAGCCGAAGTAAGGAATCACTGCGTTGATTGTGCGTGCGGAAGCCCGCTTGGCGGCATCAATCATGAGAAGAAGTTCCATCAGGTTGTCGGCATTGGGGAATGTACTCTGCACAAGGAACACGTCCTTGCCGCGAATTGACTCTTCGAAGCACACCTCAAATTCTCCGTCGGCGAACCTTGTCACTGACATGTGACCTAATTCACATCCCAATGACTTGCAGATTTTGTCTGCCAGATACCTCGTGCTTGTGCCCGAGAATACCGAAAAGGAGTTGTTTTCACTCATTGAAGAAAGTGTTGTTTGAAATGAAATATTTTATTTTTTGAGAAAAGTTCATTTGTCTTGCAAAAGTACAAATATCCGTTTGCATTTGCAATTATATGCTGAATAAAAACTAACTTTGCATTGTTTTTTGACAGATGCCGTTTCTTTGCGGCACAATTATCAAACCTTTGTCGATGAAAACGGATTCCCTGACTTTTCAAGGTGTGGCGACACCTGTGTACATAATGGAGGAGACGCTTCTCCGTCGCAATCTTGAGCTGATTTCCACTGTCGCCCGTGAGGCTGACGTTGAGATTATCCTGGCGTTCAAGGCATTTGCTTTGTGGCGCACGTTTCCCATTTTCCGCGAGTACATATCGTCTGTCACGGCAAGTTCCCTCTATGAGGCGAGGCTCGGTTTTGAGGAGTTCGGTGCTCCTGTGCATGCCTATTCGCCTGCCTACACCGATGCTGACATAGAGCAGATAGCGCATTGCTCAAGTCACCTGACATTCAATTCGCTCAGCCAGTACACGCGTTTTGCCGACAAGGCCAAGGCTGCCAACGGTGACATAAAACTGGGCTTGCGCGTCAATCCGGAATATTCCGAGGTGGGCACAGACCTCTACAATCCCTGTGCTCCCGGCACCCGATTCGGCGTGACCGCCGACAAGTTGCCCGACACACTGCCGTCCGACATAACAGGACTGCACTGCCACTGCCACTGCGAGAGCGGTGCCGATGTGCTGCAACGCTCGCTGCGACACATCGAGGAGAAGTTTTCGAAGTGGTTCGGTCAGATTTCGTGGCTCAATCTGGGTGGCGGTCATCTGATGACACGCAAGGACTATGACGTGGATCTGCTCGTTTCACTGCTCCGTGGACTGCATTCACGCTATCCGCATCTGAAGATTATACTTGAGCCGGGCAGTGCTTTCGCATGGCAGACAGGTCCTCTCGTGTCGGAAGTGGTGGACATTGTGGAGGACAAAGGCATCAGGACGGCTATACTCAACGTGAGTTTCACCTGCCACATGCCCGACTGTCTGGAGATGCCCTATTGGCCTGCGGTGCGCGGAGCCGAGACTTTGGAAGACTTCCACCCGGGTGATGCCGCCGGCGATACACCTTATATATATAGGCTGGGGGGCAATTCGTGTCTGTCGGGTGACTATATGAGCGCATGGAGATTTGACCACGAACTGCGCATAGGCGAGAAAATCATCTTCGAGGACATGATACACTACACCACCGTGAAGACGTGCATGTTCAACGGAATACATCATCCCTCGATAGCGTTGCTGCATTCCGACGGCGAACTGGAGACGCTTCGCCGTTACGGTTATGAAGACTATAAGTACAGAATGGATTAAAGGCGGGCTGAAACCCGCCTTTAATCTATTTCACGATAATCGGTATTGTGGCATCGGGCAGCCCCTTGGCGCTCACCGTGAGCGTGGCTTTGCCCTTGCTTTTGGCTTCCACTACCACAACGAGTTGACCGCTGAAGAGCGGCATCGATGTGGAGTTGAACGGCACAAGGGATGTCGCGTCTCCGTTGCAGGCGGCGCGGTAGGTTGCCGCACCCTCCACTTTGAATGTCATCTCATTTGTCGCAGTGGGGCAGGGTGTGCCGTTCTTGTCGACGAGCTGCACCGTGACGAATGACAGGTCGCCTCCTTCTGACGAGAGCGTGTCGCGGTCTGCCGTAAGCACGATGCGTGCAGGCTTTTTGGCAGTGCGTATTGTCTCGGTAGCGGCAATGTTGCCTTTCTCGTCGTAAGCCACCACTTTCAGCTCGCCTTTCTTGTATTTCACGTTGTTCCAACGCAGGCGATAACGGTCGAGACGTGATGTCGGGTCTTTGCTGATGCGCCCTTGGCTCTTGCCGTTGATGAAGAGTTCTGCCGACGGATATGACGTGTAGCAGTACACGGGTGTCACCTTTCCCTTGCGGTCGGGCCATGTCCAGTGGGGCAGGATGTGCAGTGTGGCGGCGTCGGTGCGCCAGTGTGAGCGGTAGAGCCAGTAGCGGTCCTTTGGCAATCCGGCAAGGTCGCAGATGCCGAAATAGCTCGACCTCGAAGGCCAGTATTCGTCATAGGGTGACGGTTCGCCAAGATAGTCGAAGCCGCTCCACACAAATTCTCCGATAGTCCAGGTGCGGTCGTCCTGCATCTTCCAGTCATCATCGGGCAGATTGCTCCAGTAACAGTACTGCACATCGTAACTTGAGCACTGTCCGTCGGCGTATGTCGTGGAATCGCTCGGGAATACAGGGAACTTGTACACGCCGCGCGAGCTGACCGTCGATGCCGTTTCAGATCCGAGGAGGAAGCCCTGCGGAAGGCTCTTTATGCTGTTGTCATACTTGTGGACACGGTAGTTGAAGCCCGGAACGTCCATTGCCTGTGCGAAACCGGACTTGATGGACTCCTCCGCCTTGTCCATTCCCTGTGTCACGGGGCGTGTGGGGTCGAGCCTGTGGCAGATGTCCTGCAGATGCACCGCTATCTGTCTGCCCTCCTCGCTCCACTGTTCGGGAATCTCGTTGCCTATGCTCCACATTACTATGCTCGGGTGATTGCGGTGGTTGAGCACCAGGTTGGTGATGTCGCGGTCAGCCCATTCCTTGAAGAACCGGGCGTATCCGTTCTTGCATTTGGGATATATCCACATGTCGAAACTCTCTGCCATGACCATCATGCCCAGCGAGTCGCACACCTCCATCTCCATTGTCGACGGCATGTTGTGGGCGGTGCGTATGGCGTCGGCCCCCATCTCCTTCATCAGTTTCACCTGTCGGATGAATGCCGCCTTGTTTTCCGCCGCCCCGATAGGACCGAGGTCGTGGTGCAGGCACACGCCCTTGAACTTGCGGCTGATGCCGTTGAGTTGGAATCCGCCCTCTTTCGACACTTTCACGGTGCGTATCCCGACACGCATGGATGTCCTGTCGATGAGTTTCTCGTCGTTAAACAGTTCCGTCACAAGGGTGTAGAGATAGGGCGTTTCGGGTGACCACAGGTGCGCATCCTTCACTTTGAATCCGTAGGCGGCGTTGCCCTGTTCGTCGAAACCGCCGCAACCGAATCCTCCGACACACTCTCCTGCGGCATCATACAGTTTCACGGCAATGCTGTGTCCCTTGTCGTAGTCGGCAAGACGTGTGTTGACGGTCACGAATGCAGTGCCGTCGGCGATGGAATCCGTGCGGAACCAGTTGCCCCAAGTGTCGATGGAGGCATATTGCTGCGTGGTTATCAGTTTTACCGGACGGAACAGACCGCCGCCGGGATACCAGCGTGAGGATTCCTCACGGTTGTTGAGGCTCACCTCGATGATGTTTTCTCCTTCTTTGAGATAGGGTTTCGCGTCAATGCGGAAGGCATTGTAGCCGTAAGCCCACCAGCCGGCGAACTTGCCGTTTATGTAGACATGGGGTTCCGCCATGGCACCGTCGAAGCATAGCAAAGCCGTCTTGGGCACGCTCTGGAGGTTGACGGTGGTGCGGTAGAAGCCACGTCCTATCCACGGCAGTGCGCCCGAGCGTCCCGACTTTTCGGTCTTCTCGGTCTCGCCGTTCTGTTCTATGGCGACAAACTGCAGGTCGTGTTTCCTGTCGAAAGGACCGTTTATCGCCCAGTCGTGGGGTATTGTCACCGTTTCGTAGTTTACGCTGTCGCGCGAGAACTGCCAGGTCTTCAGGTTCAAGACTTGTCGTGTCTGTGCCGTGGCAGTCATGACCGATGCTATCGCGACTGCTGTTATCAGATGTCGTTTCATTTCTAAGTCCGTAGGTTTTCTGCTCGATTGTTACAAACGGCGGCAGGTACACCCATGCTAGTGCCCCGCCGCCACAATCATTGTCTTATGTTGTCTTTTTATTCGGCAGTAGAGGCGAAAGCATTGAGGGCGGCTGTCGGTTTGCCGTCATTGTCGAATGCGCCCATCGAGTAGTTCTGCCAGCCGTTGTATGATTCCGGTTCCCAGTAGAACAGACCGAGGCAGTCGCTGATGGCTTCGCATCCTTTGACCATCTTGCTGAGTGCCGCTTCGGCATTCTCCGACTCCCAGTTCATGCCTATCTCGCACACCATGACCTTCTTTCCGTAGGTCGTTGCCATGGTCTGGAGGTTGCTCAGGCAGTTGTCGGTCTTCGTTTCCCAGTCCTCGTCAGTAGGATAGAGCGACACGCCGATTACGTCATACTTGGCATTGTTGGCCTTGAGACCGTTGAACATCCACGTGAGACGGCTTAGGTCATGACCGTTGTCAATGTGTATGATGCAAAGTGTGTTAGGATATACTGACTTCGCAGCGTCATAGCCGGCATTGACAAGGGCGGTGAAGTTGCCGAAATTGGAACTTGACGCCTTGCCCAGAGGCCACAGCATACCTGTGCGCGTCTCGTTGCCGATCTGTACCCACTCCACGTCAATGTCGTTGTCCTTGAGCAGTTGCAGCACCTCTTTGGTGTGGTCAGCCACCGCTGTCTTCAGCTGTTCGAGGTCGTAGTCTGCCCATGCAGCCGGGACTGTCTGCTTCGAGGGGTCTGCCCATGAGTCGGAATAGTGGAAGTCTATCATCACGCGCATGCCGAGATTCTTCGCGCGCCACGCCTTGATGAGCACGTCATTCTTGTTGCACCAGCCGTTAGTCGGGTCTACCCAGACGCGCAGACGGATAGAGTTCATGCCGAGATCACGCAGCAATGCCATGCACTCCTGCTCTGCTCCTGCAGCGTTGTAGAACTTGTAGCCCGCAGCTTCCATCTGTGTCAGCCAGCTTACGTCAGCGCCTTTGGCGAATCCGGTCATGTCATATTCCTTCGGCTTCTGCGGTGTCGTGTCGGTGTCGTCGTTGCAGGCTGTGAACGAGAATACGCAGGCAGCGGCAAGAAGCATTGTCTTTATAAATGATGTTTTCATTGTTTCGGTTTTGTTGTATAGGGGAGGGAGCTGCCTCCCTTACCCCTTGGTTCTTCTTTGTTGTTGTGTCTCTTTATGCCTGAATGTCACTTCGTGTAACTCCACTTGAGCGTACTCAGGTCTACGGTTATAGTGACAGTCTCGCCTGCTTTTGCGCCTTCGTCAAACCAGATGTTATAGGCGTTTCCGTCAGAAGACAGTGTGTAGAGATCTGAAGGGTCGGAACCGTAGTAGATGCCGTTCTCCTTGTCCACAATCTTGAAGTTCTCCCAGTCAGCCTGGACGGTGTAAGTGCCGCTGTAGGTGCTGTCTCCGGTCTTTGTCAGGATAGTCAGGTCGGAGCTGCAGTCCTTGTCCATCATGACCAGTTGCGTAGGATAGCTTACCTGTGGAGTGTCTCCGTCGGTGAAGCTGACCTTGCCCTTCTCCACACGGTAGGTGTATTCGCCCTTGTCGTTAGGCTCTACTATTATCGTGTAGTCGCCGGCTGCCGCTATCGTGGCTGCCGTTGTGGCGTCGGCCTGGGTCATGATGCCGTCGTTGAGGGCGAACTTCACGTCCTTCTCCTGACCGTTGCTGTCGCCGGTGGACTTGCTGAATTCATTTCCTGTAGCCTCGATTGTGAAGGTCTCGTTGGCGGAAATCGTGGTGATGTAGTAGCCCCACTGCTGCTTCTTGGTGTAGTAAGTCATGTCGTTGCCGTTGACTTTGAGTTGCGAGAAGTTCATACACTTCCACTCGAGAGCCTGGGTGTCGACGGTCACAAACCACTGTCCTGTGCCGTTGCCGAACCATGCATTCCAGTGGCTGTCGTCGCTGCTGATTTCGAATGGGTGTCCTGCCTCGCCGTAGTTGCCCCATGTCACGCCGGAGTACTCGAAGAAGTAGCAGTTCAGCCATGCGTTTGCATTCATGTAGCCGGTGTAGATGCCGTTCTCCTTCGGGGAGTTCAGGTAAGCCAGGGTGTCGGTCTGGTTATTCGCAAGTACTGCCATGCGGGTCATGTCCACGAAGTAAGGAGTGACTGTCACCTTGCACACGTTGCTGTAGGCCGGTGTCATGTTGTCACCCTCTGTTGATTTTATGCGGAAATAGAGCGTGCCTTCCGTGTTGATGGCGATGCCCATGTTCTGTGCCAGAGTGTTGAGTTCCGTACCTGTGTAGGACTTGGACAGTCCTGTGACCTGCGTCTGTGAGACGCTGGCGAAATCTTCGGTGCTCGACACCTCCATGTATGTGGAGAGCAGACCGTCCACTACGGGCTGCTTCTCGTCGCTCGAGAGCAGTGTCGGATTCTTCCATGCGAGTTGCAGCACCACCGATGCCCTCTGGCTTACGTCGAGGTTGATTTCTGAGGCAGAGGCTATCAGGTCAGACGCTTCGAATCCGTCGACGTATGCCATGTCGCCGTCCTTCTCGCAGCTTGTACACATCACAAGTGCGAAGAGGAATAGTAATGTTTGGCTGAATATCTTTTTCATAATGAATATTTGTTGTGATATAAAGTTGCTCTGAAGTTTTTCAGTCTTCATGTTTCGCTACTTTTCCCTTGTCTGTGATTTAATAGTTGTCGTTGTGCAGGTTCGGGTTAGCGGTCAGGTCGGTGGTCGGGATGGGGTAGTAGTTGTATTTCGGGTCTACTGCCATGCCTGACTGTGTGCCGCCTTTCCACTCCCATACATAAGAAGAGGTGGTGAACTTGTCGTAGCGGACGAGGTCCGTGCGGCGTACGCCCTCAAGATAGAGCTCGCGTGCACGCTCGTCGAGGATGAAGTTCTTGGTGAGCTGGCTTGTCGATATGTTGCCGCTGGTGTTGCCGTATGCACGTTTGCGCAGGTCGTTCACGTATGTCAGAGCCTGTTCGAGAGAACCTCCCTGGCCTCCGCGGAGCACTGCTTCTGCGTACATCAGGTAGACTTCTGCCAGACGGAACATCGGGAAGTCGGTTGCCGCACCGTAGCTGCCGGTATTGGAAGCGGCCTCTCCGGCATCTGTCAGGTTGGTCCACTTGGTGAAGAGGTAGCCTTGCTGCTGGTTGTCGAAGTCGCTGATGTATTGCTCCTGACCGTCAGTGAAGAAGCAGTAGCGTCCGTCGGCGTCGCCATCCTCAAACTTCTCCACCAGCTGACCGCGTGAACGGAAGTTGCCCCATGCAGAGGCTGCTCCCCAGTCGGCACAGTCAAGTTTCGTGGAAGAACTGCTTATGGAACCGCAGATAAGGTATGTGGCTGCTCCCCAGTCTACCAAATGGTCGGGATCCTGCGGCAGTGCGAAGATGATTTCGTTGGTGCGCTTGTAGTTGTCGGCATTGAAGAGCTGCTTGTAGTTGTCGTTCAGCGAGTAGCCCATGGCGATTACCTTGTTGCAGGCGTCTATGCACTCGGTGTATTTGGCCTCGCCAGTGTAGGTCTCAGCGTTGAGATAGAGCCTTGCCAGCAGCGTGTAGGCTGCGCCTTGTGACGCTTCGCCGTAAGGGCAGGAACTGCGGTCAGCCATATTGTTGACACAGTCCTTCAGCTCGCTCTCTATGTATTCGAATGTCTGTGCGGGGGTGTAGCGTGGCGGGGTGTAGCTTCCCACAGGGTCGTTCTCCGTCACGAACGGGATGTAGCGGAACAGGTCGAGTGCGTGATAGTAGAACAGGGCGCGCATGAAACGTGCTTCCGCTCTGTAACGCTCCATTTTCGACTTGTTCTCTTCGCCGAAGGCGCCCGTCTTGCTCTCCGTGCAGTTGCGCAGAAACTCGTTGCACAGCGAGATGTTATAGTAGATGCGGTAGTACATGTCGCTGACCCACACGTCGTTGGCATCCCATTTCATGAACGAGATATTGGTCAGCACGTCGCCCGTGCAGTATGAGTAAGCGAACTCGTCTGTCGGTCCTTCCTGCAGGTTGGTGAGTATACGCATGTAGTTTTCGCCGCGGTTGCTCGACAGGTCATTGTCGGTTGTGGTCTGTCCTTTGGCTACAAGCGATGCGTAGATTTTGCCTAATACTGCCTCGTAATTCCCGATTGAGGTGTACACCTGCTTCGAGGTTGTCTCGGTGTGGGGGTACTGGTCGAGGTCGCCGGTGCAGGCAGTGTTGAGCGAGAGGACTGCCATGGCTGCGCAACCGGTCATTATATGTTTGATATTCATATTGTTTTCTTTTTGTTGAAAGTTGACTTTTTTGTTACGGCTTCACACCTTAGAACTGCAGTCCGAGGCTGATGGTGTAGGTGCGCGGACGCGGATAGAGGCTGCTGTCGACACCGTTGGCAACCTCCGGGTCAGGGCCAGAGTACTTGGTTATGCAGAACACGTTCTGCACCATAGCCGATGCGGTGAGTGAGAACCACTTGGTCACCTGTCCGAAATTGTAGCTCAGGTTGATGTTGTCGAGCTTGAGGAACGAGGCGTTCTCCACATAATAGTCTGACAGATACTGGCGTGTCTTGAATCCGGTCTTCAGATAAGAGCGGTTCAGGTTGTTCAGCTGCAGTCCGTTAGCCCATGTTTCGAGTTCCCATGCGCCTGTGTTCATGGCTGTGGCATTGTATACGTAGTTGCCGATATTGGAGCGGAAGCTCATGCCGAGTGTCAGTTGCTTCCAGCGGAGCGACGTTGACAGGCCCATGATGTAGTCGGGCATCGGCGAGTGATAGCGGTAGCGGTCCTTCTCGTTGATGACTCCGTCGCCGTTGATGTCGGCGTATGCGCCTTCGATAGGCTTGCCCGAACGGTCGTAGAGCTGATGATATACATAGAACATGTTCGGGGTGTAGCCCTCGGTAAGTACCTGTACGGTCTCAGAGTCCTTCACTGCCGGACCGGTGGTCATGTTGGTCACTTCCGAACTTGCCACCTTCGACAGGTTCTTCACTGTCATCTTCTGCCATGTGAAGTTGTAGCTCAGGTTCCATTCCCAGTCCTTCGACTTTATGGGAGTGGCGTTGAGGGTCACCTCGATACCGTGGCTGTCCACGTTGCCCACATTGGTCGTGATGGTCTTGCCGAACTGTGTGCCGGCTGCGGCGGGTATTGTGGCGATGAGGTCTTTGGTCTTGCGTGTGTAGAAATCGAACGAACCGCTGATTCTGTTGTCGAGGAACCCGAAGTCAAAACCGTAGTTCCACGATGTGGTAGTCTCCCACTTCAGGTTCGATACGTATGCTTCCGGACGGTAGGTGTAGATCCACTGGCCGTTGATATATGCCTCTGCGCCATTGGAACCGGAGGTGTAGACCGGCAGGTAGTTGTAGTTGCCGCCCACTTCCTGCTGGCCTGTCACACCGTAGGAGGCGCGCAGCTTGAGGTTGCTCAGCACTTTCTGATCCTGGAGGAACTTCTCCTGTGTCAGCGTCCAGCCCAGACCGACTGACGGGAACGTACCCCAGCGGTAGTCTTTGCCGAAGCGTGACGAACCGTCACGGCGTATTGTGGCTGTGAGCAGGTAGCGTCCGTCGTAGGAATAGTTCACGCGTCCGTAGTAGGAGAGCAGTGTGTGGCGGTAGTCTTCTTCCTTGTAGGTGTTCAGTTGGTCGCCTGCGATGTTGTAGGATATTGACGCCGGCTTGGTGGACTTCCAGTGCTGCCAGTCGTAACCCACCGTCACGTCGACGTTGCTCTTGGCTTCCTCGAAGTATTTGCCGTAGTTGGCATAGAGGGTAAGCAGGTTGTTGGTGTTCTTCTGCGGGCCGTAGTGATAGTTCTTGCCGCCATTGGTGAAGTCTGAAGCGGCGTATTCGGGGATGTATTCGCTACCCTTGCCGCTTGAGATGTCGGTGCCGACAGTGGCGTGCAGTTTCAAATCGGGGAAGAAGTGCACCTTGTAGTCGACGTCGAAGTTGCCGATGAAGCGCTTGACAGTACTGCTTGCGTCATACTGGTCGACAAGTCCGCGCGGGTTGCGCTGTCCAGAACCGGCAGTGATAGGCTTGCCGCTGGCGTCGAGGGACTCGGTGTACTTGCCCGTGTACTGTCCTGCGCCGGTGTTGGCGCTGTAGTCCGTGTAGACAGGCAGGGTCGGGTTGAACGTCGCAGCCGCCCAGATGGCGTTGCTGTTGTTGAAGTAGTTCTTCGATATGGTGCCCTTCGCGTTGACCGTAAGTTTCAGATGGTCCTCGAAGAAACTCGGTGACAGCACGATGTTGCCGGTGTAGCGCTCAGCCTGGTCTTTGCGCACGATACCGTTCTGGTCGGAGTAGCCCAGCGAGACGCGGAACGGAAGACCCTTGACAAGGCTGCCCGAGATGGACAGGTTGTTGTCTGTGGAGAAAGAGGTGCGGTAAACCTCGTCATACCAGTCGGTGTTGGCGTTGCCGAGCAGCGCTTTCTGCGCGTCAGTGCCGTTGGCGTTGATGAGGCTGCGGAACTCGTCTGCCGTCAGCACCTCTATCGTGTTGGCGCGTGTCTGCAGCGTGTTGGTGGTGGTGAACTGTATCTTCGGCTTTGCGTCAGAACCCTTCTTGGTGGTGATGATGATGACACCGTTGGATGCGCGCGAACCGTATATGGCGGTGGAAGAGGCGTCCTTGAGCACTGTCATCGACTCTATGTCCTGCGGATTGATGAGGCTCAGGAAGTTGTTGTCTGCTCCCGCAATGCCTCCGAGCTCCAGTGGCACGCCGTCGACAACTATCAACGGGTCGTTGGAAGCGTTGAGCGAAGCTCCTCCGCGCACACGGATTGTGCTTCCTGCCGTCGTTGAACCGGAATTGGACGTAATCTGCACGCCCGACACCTTGCCGTTGATGAGTTCCTCGGCAGAAGAAATCGAACCCTTGTTGAAGTCCTTTGAGTTGATGGTAGACACGCTTCCGGTGAGGTCACTCTTGCGTGCCGTACCGTAGCCCACTACCACGACCTCGCCGAGCTGGCGGTCGTCAGGCTCCATGACCACGTTTATCACGCCGTCGGTGACAGCCACTGTCTTGTCCACGAAACCGATGTACGACACCTTGAGCTTCTTTACTCCCGGTGCGACTGTGATACTGAAGTTACCGTCAAGGTCGGTCACAGCTCCCACCTTGCCGTCTTCCATCATGACAGAGGCGCCCATGAGCGGCTCTTGGGTGGTGGCGTCGGTCACCACACCCTTGACGGTGCGGTTCTGGGCCGAAGCCGACAGATTGAAAATCGTCATCATGAGAAACAGCCATAGTGCCGCTTTGCCCACGATGCATTTTGATGAAGATAGATTCATATTGGTTTTATTTAGGTAAATTGATTTTTCTCCTGTCTTTAGCGGACAATTGTCCTTCCGTCGGAGATTTAGGCTTTGTCCGGGTGCAAAATTATTATTGTTGATATAAATCAACTGAAACAAATCGGACAAATGACACAACAAATTGGACAAACGTGTCCGTAACAGCTGAAAAACAGTGCGCTTTGGGCAATTTGTTGCCGGTTGGAAACAAATCGGACTAAGATGCCGCATCCGGGCAAACCTGTATGCGAAAAATGCGGAAACTGCCTTTTAGCGCCCTCCGCACGGTCTTTTGGCAGTCCGTAAACGGCGCTTTCGTGACGGTACATCGGTCGATATACGAACGTACAACGGTCGGTATACGTTCGTACAACGGTCGATATACGTTCGTACAACGGTCGGTGCGCCACCGCAAAAACTGTGGACACGGACAAAAAAACGGCGTTCCGTTGTCCGTGTTATGATATTTTCCGTATATTTGCACGCTATATTATATATAATGTGTACTGACCTATGAGAACCGCCCGACGTTTTTTGTGCCTTTTTGCAGCATGGATTTTCCTTGCCGTGACGGCTTGTGCCGCAGACTGGCAGTTTGCCAATATCGCCGTCGGTGGCGACGTCGCAGTGTACGGCATGGGTCAGGACAGATACGGCATGGTGTGGGTCGGCACCGGCAGCGGACTGTATTCCTATGACGGCTACCGCGAGGTGGAGAGGTTCGTGCGCGGTTCGGAGCAGAACGTGCGCATCTATTCCGTGTGCGTAGACGCCGACAGCATATATCTCGGCACCGACAACGGGGTGCTTATATACGACATCAGGCGGGGCCGCTATGTGGCTTCTCCTGCCGAGAAGCTGCCGGAGGTGAGGACAATAGCCGTGTGGCAGGGCGATGTGTGGCTGGGTTCGGCTGCCAGTCTCTACCGCATGGACAAGTCGACACTCGCCGTGAAGCCGGTGGGAAAAGACCTGCACAACGTCTATTCGCTGCTTCCTCAAGGCGGCAAGCTGCTTGTCGGCACCATAAGGGGGCTGAACGCAGTGGACAAGAGCGGAAAGACCAGTGCCGTGGATATGCCCGGAAACAGGCGGACACTGGTGAATGCCCTGTGTGCCGACAAAGCGAACAGGTGCGTGTGGGTGGGCACGGAAGGTGCGATGTACCGTCTCGAAGGAGGCGTCCTGACACCGGTGGCGGAACTGAAGGGCAATTCCATCAAGTCGTTCGCCGCTGGCGCAGACGCCGTGTATGTGGGTACGGACAACGGACTCTACAGATATTCCCCCAAGACACATGCCGTCAGCCACGCCACGCACGACTCGCGCGAACCGCGGTCGATAGCCAACAACATCGTGTGGTCACTGTTTTCCGACAGTTGGGGCAACCTGTGGGCGGGCACCGACCACGGACTGTCGATGCAGTTGCGCCCGACCCGCACGGGAAGCGTACCCCTGGCAGACATCACGGGCAACGGTGACGGCAACAGCATCTACGCCATATTCCGCCAAGCGGACGGTTCGGTGTGGCTGGGAGGCAGCAACGGACTGATAGCGTGCGGCGGTGACGGCGGCAGTGCGGACGGCATGCCGAGGGCAAAGGCATGGTACAGGTTCAATTCACAGGCATTTCCACTGTCGCACAACCGTGTGCGCCGCATCGCCAGCGATGCCGACGGACACCTGCTGGTGTGTACGGACCACGGCATAAACATCTATAACCCCGCGACACGGCAGTTCCGCAATGTCATCGTGACCGACAGTTCGGGACGCTACACCACGTCGTGGGCCTACGACATAGTGGACGACCGGCAGGGCAGGTACTGGATTGCCTCCTACATGGGAGGCGTGTTCGTGGTGGACAAACGGCGGCTCTTGGCTGCCGAAAGCACCGTAGTGGCTGACCGTCACCTGCTCGGGGAACTGCAGGGACTGCACGTGTGGCAGCTGGCGCTCGACGGTAAGGGGCGCATATGGGCGAGCATGTACGACAACGGACTGGACTGCATCGACACCCGGACAATGCGTGTGAGCCACATGACGGACGGCAATGTGCGCACCAACGGGGTGGTGGCTGACGCCAAGGGCAACATCTGGGCTGCCATGGACGATGCGGTGCGCTGTTTCGGCATGGACGGCAAGGACAGCCGGAAAGTGGAAATAGCCGGGTCGGAGAGTTGCGGCGTGTCGCTTCTGGCAAGTGTCGAGGGTGACATCTGGGCTTTCCGCGGACGGCAATGCAGCGTCATAGGAAGTGACGGCACGGTGTCATGCTTCGCCGTGAAGGCGTTGATGCCGCTCGCTGCGTACTATGACAAACTGACGCGCAGCGTGATTCTCGGCGGCAACGACTGTGTGCTCGACATTCCGGTGAAGTCCGCCAAGGACGCTGAATCGCAGCGCCGGCTCATGCTCTCTGCCGTCGAGGTGGACGGAAAAGCCTTTGTGCCTGCCGGCGGCAACATCTCCTTCGCGTCGTCGGTCACTTTCACATACCGACAGAACAATCTTGACTTCCTTTTTACGGATATGCCCATGCAGGGCATTCCGCCGCGCATGTATGCCTGCAAGCTCGAAGGGGCTGACCGCACATGGCAGTATGTGGACGCCACCGACCTGCGGGCGAGCTACAACTCGCTGCCGCCGGGACACTACAAACTGCACGTGAGGGTTGTCGGCGGCAATGTCGACGAGGCGAAGGACGTGTATACGCTCGATGTGAAAATACTCCCGCCGTGGTATCTGTCGGTGTGGATGAAACTGATATACTGGCTTGTTGCCGCGGCAATGTTGCTGTGGGCTGTCAAGTTCAGCGTGATGCGGCGCCGTCTGAAGCGCGAGCGCGAGGAGCGCGAGCGCATACTGCGCCAGTCGGAAGCACGCCAGGCGTTCTTCGGACACCTGTCGCGCAGACTCAAGGAACCACTCGGACGCATCTTCTCCTCGGTGCTGGGCATGCTCCACCGCGCGGAAGGTACGGCGGACGCCCCCAAGCTGGAGTGCGTGCGGCGTGACGTGCTGGTCATCAACAGGCTTGTGGGCGAGTGCCTCGACAGTCCGCTCGTGAGCTCCGAAATGCCCGATCAGGCGGAAAAGGCACACATAGAGATAGTGGATTTCTGCCGTCGTGTGGTCAGTGACGCGAGGTCGGAATACGGGCGCAGGGTGTCGTTCGACTTCCGCACCGATGTGCTGAATGCGTACGTCGACACGGATGTCACGAGGTTTCAGGCTGTGCTGGAGCGTCTGCTGATGTTGGCGGCAGCGCAGTCGGGCAGTGAAACCGGCGCTGATGCCGCAGCCGAACCGGTTGTGCTGTCGGTGGGCAATGACGGCGTGCGCATCTCGGTGAGCGTCACAGTGCCGCACATGCCTGTCACGGAAGCCGAAGTGCCGTTCGTGTTCAACCGCTATATGGCAACGGAAGAGGGGCGCAGTGCGCTGGAGTCGAGGATTCTGGCGGATGTCAAGGACTTCGCCGACGCGGAAGGGGCGACTGCCGCAGCCGCACTGGAGGGTTCGGGACTTGTCGTCACGCTGGCGTTTGCCGATGTGCGCCGTCCTGTGCACCAGTCTTCAACGCAGGAGAAGGACGGTGCGGCAGACACTGCGCTTGAGTCGGAAAGTGCCGATGCACGGTTGCTCGCCAAGGTGACGGCTGCCATAGAACAGAACATGGCGGACTCGGAATTCAATGTCACGCGCCTGCAGGAGACCTTGGGACTTGGTTCGAAACTGCTCTACCGCAAGGTGAAACAGATTACGGGAAAGACACCGGTGGAGTTTATCCGGCACATACGCATGCAGCATGCGGCGTCGCTGCTCCGCAAGGGCAAGTTCACAGTGTCCGAGGTGATGTACATGGTGGGATATTCCAATTCGAGCTATTTTTCCAAATGCTTCCAGAAAACCTACGGCATCACGCCAGCCGACTATGCCCGCAACTCGGTGAAACGCATGGAGTAGCGGCGCTGCACTGCCTCTGAGGCGGAAAACCGCACCGTTGCCGCAATGCGGATACTGCCGTTCCGGTGCATACACATTATTATATATTTGCGGCTGCCGTCATTTCCTGTTTCGT
>CAVHUR010000021.1:416-44751 GCA_963639575.1 uncultured Spirochaetota bacterium | reverse complement strand
GCGCATTGTCACCATTCCCGAAACGTGGGATGGCAGTCAAGTGATAGCCCATTTCGGCAGTGTCACTTCCAACATCTACCTCTATGTGAACGGCAAGTTCGTGGGCTATACGGAGGACTCCAAGGTGGCAGCGGAGTTTGACGTCACCGACTATGTGCACCCGGGAGAGAACCTCATAGCGTTCCAGACATTCCGCTGGTGCGACGGCAGCTACTGCGAAGACCAGGACTTCTGGCGTCTTTCCGGCGTGGCGCGCGACAGCTATCTCTATGCACTCACCCCCGAGCAGCAACTCACCGACATACACATCACTGCCAACCTGACCGACGACTACACCGACGGTCTCCTCACCGTCCATGGAAAGACCCGGGGAAAGGTGGCTGTCGGACTGGAACTGCTGGACCTCAAAGGTAACAAGGTGTTGGCGGAAACCGTGCGTTCCGCTACAGATGACGGTGTGGCAAGCGATGTGATGGATGTCAACTTCACGGTGAAGAACCCGCAGAAGTGGACAGCCGAGACGCCAAATCTCTATACCTTGGTGGCAAGCGTATATTCTCTCGACAAGAAAGGCAATGCCGGCGAACTCCTCGGAGTGACCACCCAGAAGGTCGGCTTCTGCCGCAAGGAGGTGAAAGACGGCCGTTTCCTCGTCAACGGAAAGCCTGTCTACATTAAGGGGACCAACCGCCACGAGATGGACCCGGACGGAGGTTACGTCGTGTCAAGGGAGAGAATGATTCAGGATATCCGGATAATGAAGCAACTGAACCTCAATGCCGTGCGCACATGCCACTATCCCGACGACCCTGTGTGGTATGACCTGTGCGATGAATACGGTCTTTACATGATAGCCGAGGCCAACATGGAGGCTCACGGATTCGGCTACGGCGATGACGCAATCACCAAGACCGAACTCTTCCTGCCGCACATCATGGAGCGTAACCAGCACAATGTGGGTGTCAACTTCAACCATCCGAGCATCATCATGTGGTCCATGGGCAACGAGACAGTGGACGGTCCGAACTTCACGAAGGTCTACAACTGGATAAAGGCTGAAGACCCGAGCCGCCCCGTTCATTGGGAAAGGGCAGGTAAGGGAGCCAATTCCGACGTGTGCTGCCCGATGTATGCCAGTCAGGAATATTGCCAGAAATATGCCGACAGCAATGCTCCCGAAGACCAGAAACCGCTCATCCAGTGCGAGTACAGCCACGCCATGGGCAACTCGGGCGGCGGTTTCAAGGAGTATTGGGACATAGTGCGCCAAAACAAACGTTTCCAGGGTGGCTTTATTTGGGACTTTGTCGACCAGGCTCTCCATGGAGTGGTGAAGACGGGAGTGGGCCCACAGGTGAAGACACTGACCTATGGAGGCGACTACAACACCCACGATGCCTCTGACAACAACTTCAACTGCAACGGCTTCATCAATGCCGAGCGCCGGCTGACGCCGCAGGCTTACGAGATAGGCTACCAGTACCAGAACATCTGGACGGAACTCTTGGATAAGGAGAAGGGAACGGTCAGCGTGAAGAACGAGTATTTCTTCCGCGACCTCAAGAACGTGCGCCTGCACTGGGTACTCCTCGCCGAGGGCGAGAAAAACCAGGAGGGCACAATCGACGACCTCGACATCCCGGCACAGCAGACACGCACCTACACACTGCCATATAAACTCTACGACCCCGACATAGAGGTTACGCTCAATGTATATTACGAGTTGAAGACCGCCGAACCGCTCCTTCCCGCCGGTCATGCTTTGGCTCACCAGCAGTTTGTCATCTTCGATTACCCCTACGACTATGCCATTGAGGTCAGCAGCGAGGACGCTCACACACCGGAAGTGACGTTCGACAAGCGGACAGGATTCATCTCGTCGCTGACCATCGACGGCGAGAACCTGCTCGGCGAGGGCGGCACCATAAAGCCAAACTTCTGGCGTGCGGTGACCGACAACGACATGGGCGCAGGCCTGCAGTGGCAGTTGAAGGCGTGGCGCAATCCTGTCATGAACCTCGAGAGCCTCAAGACCAAGAAGAACGTGACCACTGCCGTCTATGATATGCCGGATGTCAAGGCGAAGCTGACCCTCACCTACACCGTGGACAAGCGCGGCTTCGTCAAGGTGAACCAGAAACTCACGACCACCCCGGGGGCGGATGTCAGCCGCATGTTCCGCTTCGGCATGGTGGTGGAGATGCCCTACACCGCCGACAAGAGCCGCTTCTACGGTCTCGGTCCGGTGGAGAACTACTGCGACCGTTGCAGCGGTCAGACGCTCGGAGTCTATGAACAGACCGCCGACGAACAGTTCTTCCCCTATGTGCGTCCGCAGGAGACGGGCACCAAGACCGGCATCCGCTGGTGGGATCAGGGCGGCTTCCGTTTCATGTCCGACCAGTCTTTCTCTGCCTCGGCCCTGCACTACACCGTGGACGAGATGGACGATGGCGACGCTAAAGAGCAGCGTCATCCGGAGCAGCTCACCAAGAGCAAGTTCACCAACCTCTACATCGACGGTGCAATGGCGGGTGTCGGCGGCATCGACTCGTGGAGCGGCTATGCCGAGGCTCTGCCCAAATACCGCGTGGAATATGAGGACCGCGACTTTACATTCTACATCTTCAAGAAATAGGAACTGTCAACTGTCGGCATCATGACGGTGCCGGCGTCACTCAATAACGGTCTTGCTGCAATGCGGCAAGACCGTTTTCGTTGTCCGTAGACGGTCTGTTGGCGGTGGCGCATCGGTCGGTGTACGACCGTACAACGACCGATGTACGAACGTATGACGACTGATGTACGACCGTACAACGACCGTTGTACGCTTGTCCCTCATGTGTTGCGCCATTGCGAGAAGGGTGTTTTCGCACTGCCAGAACGCCTCTTTCGCACCATGAAAACACCCTTCATGCATGAGATGTGCGACCTGAAAGAAACAGGCTGCCGGCGGTTTGCGTTCCGCCGGCAGCCTGTCGTTTGGTTTTTGTGTTGGTCTAATGCCTACTTGATGGCCTTTCCCACCTGTTCGGCTATTTGCTTCATGCCCTCTATGTTGGGGTGTCCGCTGGTCTTGCTTATGTTCTTCAGTTCGATGAGTGTCATGCCGTAGTGCTTGCACACCTTGCGCATGGCGTCGCCGATTTCGGTTTTCAGTCCGTCGTTGAGTATGAAGTAGATGTCCGTGTTGGGATATCGTGTGCTGAGATACTTGGCGAGATAGGCCACCGCCTGGCGGTAGTTGAATAGCTCCTGGCGGTCAGTGCCGTCGAATTTCAGCTCGCCGAGCGGCGAGTTTGCCCATGAATCGTTGGTGCCGCCGAACACTAATATGATGTCCGGACACCCCAGGTTGGCGGCTCTTGTCACGAACGAGCGTTCGGTGTAGTCCTCTCCGTTGTAGCCGGTGAAGCATATCGTCGAACCGCTGTATGAGTTGTTGGTGTCGAGTTTCAGTTTTTTGTCCTTGCACAACCTGTACCACCACGTCTGCGTGACGTCGTTCACGTCGGTCCGGTTGTCGCGCCACGGCTCGAAATACCATTGCTCGTTAGTGGCAGGAGTGGTGTAGCGCTCGTATGTGCTGTAGGAGTCGCCCAGCACGGACACTGAGCGTTTCTGCGCCATTGCGGGCAGTGCGGCAATGACAAGCAGTGCAAGGATTTTTGTTCTCATCTGTAGTCGTGTTGTTTTTTACCGTTGCAAAGTTATGGCTTTATGCGTGAAAGAAATAGCAGAAACCCTCCTTTTTGTGTAAAAATCGGTCTCTTGGGGCGAAAAACGGCAGTTTGCTATAAAAAGAACCGATTTTTGCAATCGGTATTATCAATATTTATATATCTTTGCACAGGATGTCCTGAACAAACCTAAATACTATACGACTGATGAAAACAATAGACCCCACGGTGGTGAAAGTGTTCAAAATCGCTTTTGTACTCTTCGTCACGCTTCTCGTCCTGATGTTGCCTTCCACGGCATTCGGTATCGAAAACCTCACGGTAATCCAGCAGCGCATGATTGCCATCTTCGTGTTTGCCGCCCTGATGTGGATACTCGAGGGTGTCCCGGCATGGGTCACGTCGGTGCTGATCATAGTGGTGATGCTGTTCACGGTGAGCGATTCGGCGATAGGGACGCTCATCGACACGCACTACTACAGCGGCATTGACGTGGAGACTGTCACCAAGGCGGGCAAGGAAGTTACCCGGATGACCGGCATTATACCTTATAAAGATATAATAGCGGCGTTTGCCGACCCGACGGTGATGCTCTTCATGGGCGGCTTCATCCTGGCTCTCGTGGCGTCGAAGAGCGGTGTCGACGTGACGCTTGCGCGCATAATGCTGCGGCCGTTCGGCACAAATCCGCGGATTGTACTCCTCGGTTTCATGCTCGTGACGGCGATTTTCTCGATGTTTGTCAGCAACACCGCCACGGCGGCGATGATGCTCACGTTCCTTGCGCCGGTGTTCCGCTCGCTCCCAGAAAAGGAGCGCGGCCGTGTGGCACTTGCCCTCGCCATACCCATAGGCAGCAATATCGGCGGCATAGCCACGCCTATCGGCACGCCTCCCAACGGCATTGCGCTCGGCGCGCTGAAGGATGCCGGGGTGAACATAGGCTTCCTCGACTGGATTGTCATGACGTTTCCGCTGATGATAGCCATACTTCTGATAGCGTGGGTGATATTGTGTTCTTCATACAAGTTTACCGCCGACAAACTCGAATTCGACATTCAGGGCGGAGCGAAGAAGGGTTGGGAGACCAATGCCATATATATAATAATGGTGATAACCATTGCCCTGTGGTGCGGCGAGAAAATTTTCGGCATCAACTCCTATGTCGTTGCGCTGTTCCCGGTGGGAGCTTTCACGGCTCTCGGCATAGTCAACTCCGAGGACATCAAGCAGATTGACTGGTCCGTACTATGGATGGTCGCTGGCGGATTTGCCCTCGGCACCGGCATGAAAGGGTCGGGACTGGCTAAGGCAATGGTGGAAAGCATTCCGTTCGGCGACTTCCCCGTGTTCGTGGTTCTTGTCGGTGCGGGTCTGATATGCTGGCTTCTGTCGACGTTCATCTCCAACTCTGCCTCGGCGGCACTCATGATTCCGATACTCATCCCCGTGGGGCAGGGCATGGAAGACCAGTTCGCGCCGATAGGCGGACTTACCACCCTGATAGTCGGCATCGCCATGTGCGCATCGTTTGCAATGGCTCTGCCCATTTCCACACCTCCCAATGCCATCGCCTATTCCACTGGTCTGGTGAAGACAAGCCAAATGGCGAAGGTCGGCTTGCTGGTGGGCGTGATTTCCATGGTTCTCGCTTATTCGCTCCTGATATTCCTCGGAAAGGCAGGCTTTATGTCTCAATTCTGACACGGGAAAGTCATTTGTCCGTATAAAAATCCAAGCACATGCAAGCGGAGACGCCCTCATGGGTGACCTCGCTTGTGTGTGCATATTTTTTGCATTTATGGACAATATTACCCGAGAAATGCATTGTTTTACCGGAAATTAACGAATTTTAGCGGTTTGACGGTAAAAAAATGTCAAACGTGTAGTATCTTTGCAAATATTAAAATAGGTGTTGGACATTCGTCGCAGTGTCTGCGTTTTGAAACGGAGAGAATTAATTTGATTTTATATAAATAGTAATATGTAAAAAACGATAGCCTATGGTAAAAAACGACTAAGAACATCTGCTTGACATTATCATGACCAAATTGTGATAAATCACAACGAAATTAACATTTAATTCAAACGATCTTAAGAAACAATCTAATCATTTATCTTATGTTGAGAGACTTATTTCGACAGAAAAAGACGTTGGTATCTCTGGCATGCCTGATGCTTGGCATGAGCGCATCCGCCCAGACCAAGATTACCAATGAGGCGGAGTTGAAGGCGATTGCCAATGACTTGGCAGGTTCTTATGTGCTCGCCAACGACATTACTCTGAGCGGCGAGTGGGCTCCTCTGGCTACTGAGGGCGCACCTTTCACCGGTACTCTTGATGGCGCAGGCCATGCTATCAAAGGCTTGAAGATCCTTACAAAGGGTAACAACCTGGGTCTTTTCTCTTTCATTAAGGACGCTATCGTGAAGAACGTGCGCTTCGTGAACGTCAACATTGCCGGCGACAGGCAGGCAGGTGCGGTGGCTGGACAGGCTATAACCTCAGAAATCGACCAGGTGTTCGCATCGGGTGTAATCACCGGATATGACCATATAGGCGGTATCGTCGGTGACGTGAGAGGCGACGCAAGCGCAGGACTGTACACCACAGTGACCAACTGTATGTCTGCAGTGGGTGCCTACAGCTCGACACACCAGGCTGGTGTGCTCGTGGGTTGGGTCAACGCAGGAACTATAACCAACAACTTTGTGATTGGTTCTGCTTCCGCTCCTGGCAACGGTGCAGGCGGTATTACACCTATTATAGATAATGGTACTGCCGAGATTACTGGCAACATCGTGGCTGCATCGTTCATTTCCGGATACGGTGACGACAGCAATCACAGAACACACGCTATTGTCGGATTTGTCAATGGCGACCAGTCCATCAACAGCTCTACGGACAACTACTACTCCACAGCAACCCAGTTCTATGAGAGCGGCAATCTTGTTGATGACCCGTCATCTTTGGACTATGAGCTTCAGGGCGACCCGATTTCTCCGGAGGAACTGACAGCTGAGGCTACATACACTGCTGTAGGATTCAACAAGACCAAGTGGAGCTTCACCGCAGGAAAGTATCCGGTGCTCGCAGGAATGACATATCCTGTAGACGCTGACGCCATCTATGTCCAGACGGCACCTGAGGTTTGCGTGAAGGATCTCACATTCTCTCCAAACCCGATATCCACCATCGGCAAGGCAGTCTCCATGTCAAGCGACAACACCGACGTAGTTGTCGTTGACGGCACAGACCTGAAGTTTGTCGGTGTCGGTACTGCTACGGTCACCTATACGACCGCTGCTGACGGTTTCTCCAACGGCGCTACCTTGACGCAGACATTCATCGTGACTTCACAGAACTACAACATCGCTACGGCAGAAGACCTCCTCAACATAAAGAACAACCTTGAGGGTGACTACAAACTCGTGGCAGACATCGACATGAGTGGTGTGGAATTCTCGCCGCTCGGTGAACTCACCGGTTCTCTCGACGGTCAGGGTCATGTCATCAAGAACCTCTCGTACAACGATGCAAACCATGACCAGACAGGTCTGTTCTCTACTATGCGCAGCGCTACTATAAAGAATCTTGGTATCGACGGTGCTAACCTCGTAGGTAACGCCAATGTCGGCGCTCTCGTAGGAAGATGCTACGGCGGTACAATCTCACAGTGCTATGTCACCAATTCCTATATAGAGGGACGCGACCACGTGGCTGCAATCACCGGCGACATGAACCGTGACGGCGATACGGGCATGACTATCTCTGACTGTATCTCTGATGCAAAGATCAAGTCTCGCTCTTATCAGGCAGGCGGTATCGCAGGTGTTGCCAACGGCGGAACTATGGAGCGCTGTCTCTTCTCTGGTACAGTGGACAACTCAGGCGGTGTTGCAGGTTTGATATCTCTTATCGACAACAACGACTGGGAGACCTACACCACAACAGTTGAGAACTGTTTCTCTGCTCCGGCACACTTGTTCGGTGGCGTGACATTGGAAGACAGAATGATCCACTTGGCTGGACGTGGCGCTAACACCACCAACAACTATGTTCTGGCTTCTACCATTCTTGACGCCAACGGTGCAACCTACACTGATGCAGGTGACAAGGACGGCGTCACAGGAGAGTCTGTTGACGACGCTACAGTGAAGACAAAGGCATTCTATGAGACTACTCTCGGTTGGGACTTCACCAACACTTGGAAGTTCTTCGAGGGTGCAGAAGGCAAGATGTATCCGGTATTGAAGTGGATGCAGGCTCCTCTGCCGACATGCATTTACGATCTGCCGAAGGATCTGTCTCTCCTCTACAGCGACGGAAGTGAGAAGATCTCTCTCGCCTCAATACACGGCTCATGGGGTCAGGCTCTGACCTTCACCATCACCGAAAATGCTGACAAGGCTACCTATGTGGCAGACGAAAACGTCATCTACGCAGGTGATGAGGACGGCTACTACAAAGGCGCAGGCAATGTGGCTGTAAAGGTTGGTGTCGACGAGGCTCTCGCTTCGACTCTGACACTTTCCGGTGATGACACCTTCACATTCTATGTAGGACAGAACGGTGAGGTTACCAAGATTTCAACTCCGGAGGAATTCCTCGCCATAGCAAAGAATCTCCAGGGCTCATACGAACTGTCTAACGACATCGATATGAAGGGTGTGACATTCGAAGGCTTCGCTGTCAACGGCACACCGTTCTCTGGTACACTCAACGGAAACGGTCACAAGGTGAAGAACCTTAGTGTAGCATACACAAGCGGTACCGACAAGGGTATCTTCGGCCAGGCTTCTGGTGCTAAGTTCAGCAACATCGCATTCGAGAACATGGTTGTCAATGCACCAAGCTGTAACCATGTAGGCTTCGTAGGAAGCGCTTCCAGCGTAACCTTCGACCAGGTAGCGGTTACCGGTAAGGTACTCGGTAACGACCACGCAGCACTGCTCGCCGGTGACGGAAACGGTGCTACCGTAAACAACAGCTATGTATGGGGTGACGTAACGGCATACAGCCAGGTCGGCGGATTCTTCGGATGTACGCTCGAAGGCGGTGCTACCGTAACCAACTCTTACTATAACGGTTCTGCAGCAGCTACAACCCGTGGTTGGGTAGGCGGCTTCGTAGGCTTGGTAGACAAGTCTGAGAGCACCATCACCATCACCAACTGTGTTTCAATAGGTGACTGCAGCTCTACTGGTGGCGGTACTCCTCACACCACTGCTCCGTTCATTGCCGGCAACAACGCAGGCGACACACCTAACGCAACAGTGATATTCAAGGACAACGTATACAACTTGAACGCTGTTATGGACGGTACTGACGAGGCTTGGCCTTCAAAGAACGAGACCGTAGACGGTGGAGATGTAACCGCAGCAGAGAGCGTCAATGCCACTGTTTTGGCTCAGCAGGCTACTTACACCAACATCGATTGGGACTTCTCTGATGTCTGGACATTCGATGCAGCAAACGGTTACAGCTATCCTGTACTGAAGGCTCTTGGCTATGTAGACTACGACAAGGAGGCTACAGGCATCAAGAACACCACTTCAGACACAGCTGCTGACTATGCAGTCTATGCATGCGACAATGTCGTGACAGTGATTGGTGCAGGTGCGGACACTAAGGTTACAGTGTTCAACACCGCCGGTCAGGTTGTCAACTCAGTTGTTGGAGCAAGCACAGTGACAGTGCCGGGCGCAGGCCTCTACATTGTCTCTGTTACCGGCAACGGCGTGACAACAGCTTACAAGGTGATAAACAAATAATCACATATTATCCACTGCAGTCGGACTTGCCTCGGGCGGTCCGACTGCTATTTAATTTATCAATTGTCGAGAAGCGTCTTGCGACCGACGGCCAGAGCCGCTTCCGATATAAACACAATCTTGTTTTATGTTCAAAACTACTACAGAACAAATTGGGAAGTATGTGATGCTGCTGCTGATGTGCATGCTTTCCACGCAAGTGTTCGCTCAAAAGGTAAATGTTACCGGACGTGTACAGGATGTCAATGGCGACCCTCTTATAGGTGTGACAGTGACCGAGAAAGGCACTGAAAACCGTGTCATCACTGATGTGAACGGTACTTACAACATCTCATGTGCAGCACAACACGCTGTGCTTGTTGCCGAATACATCGGTTTTGAAACCCAGGAGAAGAAAGTCACAGGCACTCTTGTGGACTTCCTCCTTACTGAGAATGTCAGCAAACTCGATGAAATCGTCGTCACAGGATACACCACTCAGAAGAAGGTGTCAGTGCTCGGAGCACAGTCTTCACTGAAGATGGAACATGTGAAAGCGCCTGTCGGCAACATGAGTTCAATCCTCGCAGGCCGTGTTTCGGGTGTGATGTCAGTCCAGCGCACAGGTGTGCCGGGACAGGACGACGCTGATATCTGGGTGCGCGGTCTCTCCACGCTTACCAACCGCAATGAAGGACCGCTGGTTCTTGTGGACGGAATCGAGCGTAGCTTCAACAACCTGGACCCTGAGGACATCGAGTCCATCACGGTATTGAAGGATGCTGCCTCTACGGCAGTGTACGGTGTACGAGGCGGAAACGGTGTCATCATCATCACCACAAAGCCCGGTATCGTCAGCAAACCGAAGTTCTCGGTAGACTTCTACCAGGGAATCACGCAGTTGACCAAACTTCCTGAACTGGTAAACGGCATTGACTACATGAACGCAGTCAATGAGGCTTACACCAACACATACAATAAGAAGTACTACACAGACCAGTACATAATGAATACGAAGATTGCCAACGGCATGGCTCTGACTGCTGCGGAGCAGGAATATGCCAACACTGTCGCAGGCGATCGCACCATAAACAAGTACCTTTATCCTAACGTAGACTGGATGAAGGAACTGTACAACAATACAGGTTGGAACCGCCGTGCGAACATCAACATCCGTGGTGGTGCGCCAAATGCCAGCTACTACATCTCATTGTCTTACTACCAGGAGAAGGGTCTGACAAAAACTGACCCGATTCAGGACTACAGTTCGGAGATTACTTATGACCGCTACAACTTCCTGACCAACATTAACCTGAAGGCATCCAAGACCACCAACGTCGACGTAGGTGTGAGCGGATGGCTCTCAAGCGGTAATTACCCGAACGTATCTCTTAGCGATATCTATTCGCGTGCCATGAGTACCAACCCGGTAATCTATCCGGTGCAGTATCCTAACGGCGAGAACCCTGGTATCTCTCCTGACAACAGAGAGTTGGACAACCCTTGGGTGACACTTACACGCCGTGGTTACCAGACGCAGCACCAGACACAGATCAACACCAACCTGAAACTTACTCAGGACCTGGGCTTCTGGAACTGGAGCAAAGGACTTAGTGCACGTGCCCTCGTCTCTTTCGACGTGAAGGCTACACAGTCACTTCACTATTCTGTAGACGACAGTACTTGGAAACCGACAGGTTCCAAAGATCCTGTCACAGGCGTATGGCTCGACGATGCCAACCTCTATGATGAGGACGGCAACCTCGTACTCAGCGAGCAGTACAAGGGTAACAAGAGCATGGGCGTGTCGGCAGACAAGTGGGTGTACCGTACCTTCTACTTCGAGGCAGCCCTCGATTATCACCGCACATTCGCAAAGCGCAACAACGTGAGCGGACTTGTTCTGTTCAACATGCGTAACTATCTTGACGCCAACAATGCAAGTTTGTTCCAGACCCTGCCTTACAAACAGCAGAGCCTCTCGGCACGTTTGACCTACGACTATGACAACCGTTACTTCGCTGAAGCCAATGTCGGCTACACGGGAAGTGAGAACTTCGAGCCGGGACACCGCTTCGGTCTGTTCCCTGCATTTGCAGCAGGTTGGGTACCTTCAAACGAGAAGTGGTGGAAACCGCTGTCAAAGGTCATCTCATTCCTCAAGATACGTTACTCCAACGGTATTGTAGGTAATGACTCGTCAGGCGACCGTTTCAGCTATTTTACCAAGATTGAGGGTGGCAACGACTACACCACATACTGGCGCAGCAACGGTGCTTCAGGCGGTCTCGCCTACAGCAACTACGGCTACAAGGCCCAGTGGTCAAAGATACACAAGCATGACCTCGGTATAGAAATCAACTTCCTCAACGATGACTTGACGTTCGTTGTCGACCTGTTCAAGGAGCGCCGCACCAACATCTTTGTTGACCGCAACAACGTTCCGCTGATTGCAGGTTTCGCAAAGACCGTTTCAGCCAACATGGGTATCGTCAACAACAAGGGTTACGAGTTGAGCTTCGAGTACAATCACAAGTTTGGCAAGGACTGGTTTGTGTCTCTTCGCGGTAACATGACCGAGAATGAGGACGAGGTAGTTGAGAACGGACAGGCTACTCCTGCATATCCTTGGCTCGACCAGCGCGGCCATAACGTGCTTGCAGAGTGGGGTTATGTGGCTCTTGGACTTTACTCCAGCGAGGAGCAAATCAAGGAGCGCGGCATCACACAGTTCGGTGAGACCTACCCGGGACAGATTTGCAAGCCTGGTGATATCATGTATAAGGATATGAACGGTGACGGTCATATAGACGAGTACGACAAGGTTGCTATCAGCCGTGGAGACCTCCCGCGCATCTACTACGGATTTGGTGGAGACATCAGATACAAGAATGTCGGCTTGGGCATCCTGTTCCAGGGCGTGGCTGATGCAGAGCGCATCCTCCGCGGAAGCGGTATCCGTCCGTTCGAAAGTTCACAGGGTGGCGGTACACTCTATGCCAACATCACCGACCGTTGGTCAGCTGACAATCCGGAGAACGACAATGTGTTCTATCCGCGTCTGGCATGGGGAGCTACCGATCCGTCAAATATCAACAACTACCAGACAAGTACATGGTGGAAGAAAGACGTCAGCTTCATGCGTCTGAAGCAGTTTACCATTTCCTATTACTTCCCGAAGTCATGGTCGTTAGGAGGCTTGCTGCAGGGCGGACGTTTCTACTTCATGGGTGAGAACGTGCTTACTTTCAGCAAATTCAAGCTGTGGGATCCTGAGTTGAATACCGATAACGGAATCTCATATCCTAACGTGAGGACATTCTCTATCGGTGTGAACTTTAACTTTTAAATGATTAATATCTTGCATATTATGAAAAGAAATATTTTCGGAATAATGCTTGCCGGTTTGGCAACGTTCACGTTCACATCATGCGATGACTACTTTGACGACGTGCCCAACAACGCCACGTCGCTCAAGGACGTCTTCTCAAACCGTGGATTGACCTTGAACTGGCTGACAAACGTATATTCATATATTCCTGACAACACCAACCGCTATGCGGGCGGTACTGCCATGTACTGGGGACCCGGCACCATTGAGGGCTATCTGCCATGGGATTGGGTGGAGACACACTACCTCATCCAGGGCACAATGACCCCTTCTACAGGTTTCGTGGAGCGTATATGGACCCAGTACTACCGCGGTATCCAGTATGCCAACATCTATCTTGCCAACGTTGACAAGTGCGAGCCGATGTCCGATACCGACAAGGCATGGACCAAGGCAGAGTGCCGTGCACTCCGTGCCTACTTCTATTTCAACCTCGTCAAGGAGTACGGTCCAGTGCCGTTGGTAGGTGACAAGGTCTATGGCGTGGATGATCCGCTGTCCAGCATGATGATTCCACGTTCGTCAGTAGACGAGTGTTACGACTACATCATCAGTGAATTGAAGACCGTATTGGAAAGTGGCGAACTCGCATCACAGTTCAGTGGCGGTCAGTACTATTCCAAGATGATGGGCAACTTCTCCGAGGAGGCAGTCGAAGCTCTTCTCTCTGAGGTATATCTGTTCCGTGCAAGCTACTTGTTCAACGGCGATACTTTCTACAAGGATCTTGCCAATGCGGACGGCAAGAAGCTCTTCCCGCAGAGCCGTGACGAACAGAAATGGATTGATGCACGTGATGCTGCGAAGAAGATAATCGACAGTGGCAAGTTCAAGCTTGTGCTCCGTGACGCTTCCGGAAAACTGGTTTCCGACGTCACCAAGTCATGTCCTTTCAAGTCTGTACGCTATGCAAGCTTCGGCAATACAGACAACGAGGAGCTTATCTACGGCCGCACCAATGCATCGAAGGAAACCTACAGCATGGTTCCTCGTTTCGAGAGCCTTGGCTCAGGCTATGACAAGGGTGGTGGCGCATTCTCCGTTCCGCTCGAGTTTGTCGACCTCTATTTCACCAATAAGGGTGTAAGCATCGACAATGACCCCGATTATTTCACCTACGATGTGGAGAATCCGGTGGATCTTCCGGCACGTAACCCGAAAGCAATAGTGAAAACCACTAAATGCGAAGACAAGTTGTCAAGCTACACATACTTTACTCCTGTTTCCGGTTCCTACACTGCACCGACCTCAGTCATGAAGCAATTCTATGATAGAGAGCCGCGTTTCTATGCTGCCATCACTTTCCAGAACCGTCCATGGGACTTCGACAAGAGCACGGCAGTACAGATGCAGTTCAACGGAAACTCTGGTTCAAACGGCAATACCCACGACTATCCGGTATTCGGTACTATCACCCGCAAGATGTACTATGCCAAGGAGAGCAACTGGGATATGGCCATCATGATGCGTCTCGGTGAGGTTTACCTCAACTATGCCGAGGCTTGCGCCGAGCTTGGCGACTTCGGTGAGGCTATACACTACCTCAACCTCATCCGCGAGCGTGCCGGTGTGCCTGGCTATCTTGGTCCGAGTGCACCCGACAACACTGCCACGGACGCTTGGGGCATGACCCGTATCGACCTCGGCACACTCACCAAGGAGCTCGTGCTGAAGGCTATCTACCGTGAGCGCATCCTCGAACTCGCCTATGAAGACAAGCACTACTTCGACGTGCGTCGTTGGTGTGTGGCTGACGGCACATGGCGTGGCGGTGAGGAAATGACCGACGGCTGGATCTATCCTGCTTATCACAAAGGCGGTGAAGGCGGCGAATTCCACGGCTTCAATGTCATGGACGCCGGCGGCACAACCGAGAACAAGAACGTGAACTTCTACAAGCGACTTGTTCAGCAGGAGCGCATCTACACACGTCGTATGCAGCTCTTCCCGATACCTCAGACCGAAGTCAACCGCTGTCCGTCTATCGTGCAGAACACCGGTTGGGACACTGAGGAAGAGAGCAGTGCCAATACCGGCAAATAAGACCACTCCTCCCGGCTTGCCAACTGGCAAGTCCGGGATTTGACAAACATCATAATCCGGTCGTCAGACGATATGTCTGGCGACCGGATTTCTCTTTTTTTGTGCCCCGTGGGCGGCGTGTATGTTTTCTGTGACAGGTGTTCTTGTTCCCTCTAATCTCCATTTTTGCAGTTCCTAAACGGTGTTCTTGTGGTGGCACAACGGTCGATGTTCGCTCGTACACCGACCGTTGTACGCTCGTACTTCGACCGTGATACGCTCGTACATCGGTCGTTGCACCACCGCCCGAACGGCGTTTTTACAGTATTCGACGCGTCCCCGCACCGAACAAAAAGCAGAAGTTTACTGCGTGTAATGGCTGTCGCCTACATGGCAACCAATTCCCTGCCAATGGTATTCACTTCCTGGAGAATAAGTTTCTCGCGGTCTTTGGAGGGCTTTTTCATGCCATTGATGTACTGCGCCATCAGACTCTGGCTGATGCCGATACGCCGTGCCACAGCGGAAGCGTTTAGTTCCGGATGGGTGAGAAAGATGCGTGAGATGCCTTGGGGTTCCGGGTCGTCGTATTCGAAACTCTCAAACGAGACATCCTCATCGAGCGCATACCAGTGTATGCCCTCGTCGTCCATCTCGTAATCATTACGTTGCTCGTCCGTCGCTGCATAAAGACGCTTGTACCACAAGAGCGATTGCCATACTGTCTTGCCGTCATCGGTCAGGCCGTATAGACGGTCTTTGTCGAACCAAATCTTTGTAAGTGTCATGTGTTATTCCTCCTCTTCTTCTGTTACAGAACCTCCGAAATACTCCTTCCACTTGGAAATGGCAAGTTCCCGATTTTCTTCAAGCACCATTTCCGCACACTTTATGTCCTTGGGTTTCATGCCTTTGTTGTACACGAGCACTATTTCGTCGAGGCGAATGTCAAACTTCGCCTTTCCGTCAACGCTCTTGACATGGACGTGCATGGGTTCGTGCTCACGGGAATAGAAGTAAAATCTCAGTCCGAATATCCGCAATATCTCAGGCATACTTGTATGTTTCTTGTGTTTTGCGCTGTAAAGTTAGGTAATAAAATTATAACCCTAAAATATTTCGGAGAGTTTAACGATTATTGAAGAATTGCCAAATTTTCACTACCTTTGCACTGCAATCGGTTCGCCGCTCCACTTCCGGAGGGCGATTAAAAGGGAATCGGGTGCAAGTCCCGGACAGTCCCGCTGCTGTGAGCAGCCTTTATGCGAGCAAACAGGATGCCATTAGGAACTGACCTGAGAAGGCGTTTGCTCCGGCTGCAAAGTCAGAAGACCTGCCGTTGTCTCCCACAGAGAGGAGTTCCCGGACACCGCGACCGACGGAAGGGGAAGCATCTCCAGCTGAGATTTGAACAGATACTATATCATTATAGCGTCGCTTTTGTGCTGTGCCAAGGTATTGGCGCAGACGGACAGCGTATCCGTACACGACATCCGTGAGGTGGACGTGACTGCCGACTATGCCTCTCCGCAGCGCAGCCTTGTGCCTGCCTACCGGTTGAAGAGCGGCGACTTCCGCCGCCTCAACGTCGTGGACATGACGTCAGTCCTGCGCCGTCTGCCCGGTGTCACGCTCCGCGACTACGGCGGAGCAGGGGGCATGAAGACCGTGAGCGTGCGTGGCTTGGGGGCTACCCACACCGGCGTGAGCCTCGACGGACTGCTCCTGTCCGATGTGCAGTCCGGACAGGTGGACCTGCAGCAGTTCCAGTTGCAGGAGATATCGGCGATAGAACTGCAGACCGCCGGCACTTCCGACATCTTCCAGCCGGCACGCAGCCTGTCGAAGGCGTCGCTTCTTGCCATCACGACAGGTGACGCTCCCGGCTCCCGCCTGTCGCTTGAGACCGGCAGTTGGGGTTTGTTCTCGCCCTCGGCACGCCTCTCGGCACAGGCCAAGCACCTCTCGCTGTCGCTGCACGGCGGCTACACGCGTGCCGACAACGATTATCCGTTTGTCGTGGAGAACGGTGTCGCCACGCATACCGAGCGCCGCAGCAACTCGCAGATGAAGCAGGGCTTCGTCAATCTCGCCGCTCTCTGGCGCATCGGCGACGAAACCACGCTCAAGACAACGGCGCGCCTCAACGACAATGACCGCCGACTGCCAGGCATGGTGCGGCTCTACACCAACAAGAATGACGAGACCCTGCGCGACCGTGGGGCATTGGTGCAGACGCAACTCCTCACCCGGCTCTCTGCCCGTTGGTGGTTCAAGTCCTCCCTGCGCTGGAACTGGACCGACCAGAACTACCACAACGGCATACCGAGCGGCGGCATCCGCACGGAGCGTTACGTCCAGCGTGAATACTATGCCACCGCCTCGCTGCTCTGTGTTCCGCTGAGCAATGTGGACGTGGGCTACTCCGCCGACTTTTGGAACAACACCTTGACCACGACCCTTGCCTCCAATCCCAACCCTCACCGCAACAGTTTCATGCAGAGCCTTTCAGCCCGTTGGCATCACGGCATCATAGCCCTGCAGGGGCAACTGCTGCACTCCGCCATTGACCGAGAGAACCACCTGTCGCCGTCGGTCTCCGCTTCGGTGCGGTTGCCGCAGGGTTTCCGCCTCCGCACTTCCGCCAAGGAGGTGTTCCGCATGCCCACTGTCACCGAGATGTACTACTGGCATCTCGGTTCGCAAGCCCTCCGTCCGGAGACCACACGCCAGATTAATGCCGGCGTGACGTGGACTTCCGGCGATGCCCTGCTAAGGAAAGCGGATGTCGAAGCCTCCGTCAGCCTCGACATATATATAAATAATGTATCCGACAAGATAGTCGCCATGCCGTTCAACATGTTCGTGTGGCAGTTTGTGAACCTTGAGACGGTGCACGGCAAAGGTATGGACTTCCTCGGCAATGTCACTTGGCATGTGCATCCGCAGCACTCGTTGCTGCTCACCGCCAACTACAGTCTGCAGAGCATAGACAACTGTCCTGCCAACAAGGACTACGCCAACCTGCAGATAGCCTATGTCCCCCTGCACAGCGGTAGCGGCAGTGTGGCGTGGGAAAATCCGTG
Organism: uncultured Spirochaetota bacterium; assembly: GCA_963639575.1. GTDB lineage: Bacteria > Bacteroidota > Bacteroidia > Bacteroidales > Bacteroidaceae > Prevotella. Next base: position 26,818 of record CAVHUR010000021.1, on the reverse strand, counting down.
GGTCAACGCCTCCGCCTCGGTCACCTTCGCCTCGGAGACATGGACCACCAACGAGCACCATCGCGGCACACGCATCGGCGGATATGCCGAATGGGGGGCTTCGGTCTACAGGACGCTGCGTTTGCCAAGCCTTGGCAAGACGGCGGGCAGCGGCATGACAACGGTGACACTCACCGTGCAGAACCTGTTTGACCGCCATTACTGCATCGTGGCACATTATCCCATGCCCGGCAGAAGTTGGAAATTTAGTTTAACATACAATATCTGATTAACAATGAAAAAGTATCTTTTGATTTGGGCAGTCCTCCTCGGCACCTGCCTCGTATTCAACTCTTGTTCAAACGATGACCCCGAAGGACAGAAAAAGCCCACCACCTACACGGTGTCATCTGGTGCTTATGTGCTCAATGAAGGCAGTTATTACAAGAATATCAACGGTTCTCTGTCGTATGTGGATTACTCCGACTACACCATCCACAACGGCTTGTTCCAGTCGGTAAACAACCGTTCACTCGGCGGAACTCCCAACTCCATGATTCTCGTTGACGGCGAAGGCTACATCGCCTGCACCGATGAGAACCGCGTGGAAATCATCGACCAGACGTTCACATCGGTGGCTTCGGTCACCGTCACCCAGCCGCGCGAGCTGACAACCGACGGCACGAGCGTCTTCGTGACCAGTTATGACGGCACGGTGTCGAAGATCGACTGCACCAAACATCAGGTTGTGGCAAAGAGCGAAACCATCGGAGCTTGCCTCGAAGGCATCGCCTACCGTGACGGAAACCTCTATGTATGCAATGCCTACAATGCCGATTACACCTACAACACCAATGTGGTGAAACTAGATGCCTCCACTCTCAAGAAACTGAAGGACGTCACCGTGGCGTGCAATCCTACCTCGATAAAGGCTTCAGGCGATGACCTCTATGTGCTTTCCACCGGCAACTACGCTGACGTTCAGGCGCAGATACAGAAGATAGACGCTGCCGACAATGTCACCTATCTGCTCGACGGCACGCTCTTCGATGTCGTTGACGGCACTCTCTACGTCATCAACAGCGTGACCGACTGGACGACCTACCAGACCACAACCACCTACACACGCTATGTCTCGGCAGACGACAAGACGGAGTTTACACCGACACAGACCATCGCTTCGCCCTGCGCCATCGCCGTAGACCCGAATACCGGCTATGTGTTCATCTCTTCCTATGTGATGGATGCATACGGCCATGCCGACTATCAGGCTGACGGCTATGTGTGCGTGTTTGATTTCCAGAACAACAAGTCGTGGAGATTTTATGCCGGCGTAGGTCCCTGCACCGTCGTGTTCAACCAGAAAACCGTTGTTAAGGAATAGTCTCGATGCGACTGTCGCGTAACAGTAAAATAGCGATATTCACGTTTTTGGGAGTCGTCGTGGCGGCGGCAGCGTGGCTGCTTGTCCGCCCCGGTGCTCCCGAAACGGTGTTCACGTCGTCTCGCCATGAGGCGTCTGCCCGGCAGAAATGTCCCTTGGTGGCAGTCGATGCCACCCCTTACCGCGGTCTGATGCAGATGCTCGGTGTTGGTGACCGCTGCATAGACTTCTCCGACCAGATGAAACCCGACGTGGAAAAGATAGTGGCGTCGGGAGCGGAGATGTTCATGGTGTCCGCTTATGACGGACTTGACCTGAGCAAATACCGCCGCATGGACATGCCGATAGTGGAGTGCCGCGACTTCATGGAGACCACGCCGCTCGGCAGGGCGGCATGGATGAAACGCTACGGACAGTTGTGGGGCGTAGGCGAACGTGCCGACAGCCTCTACCGGGTGGTGGAGAAACGCTATCTTGCACAGAAAAGCCGTGTCGCCAAGACAGCGTCACGGCCTGCCGTGTTCTTTGACACGATGTACGGCAACATGTGGTATCAGCCGTCAAAGCACAGTACTGCCGGCAGCATGGTGGCGGATGCCGGCGGCAGGTTGCCATTTGACATCAATCTGAAAGGCGGTTCGCTCGCCATGTCAAAGGAGCAGGTGCTCAGTGCCGCCGCCGATGCGGAGGTGTGGATAATACGCTATCAGGGCGACAGACCCATGACCCTGAAGCAGTTGTCCTCGCTTTCTCCGGTGTATTCGCAGTTCAGGGCTTTCCGTGAAGGCAATGTGTGGGGTGTCAATACCTCCAAGGTCGCTTATTTCGATGAAGCCCCTTTCCGACCTGACTATCTCTTGGAGGACATGATAAATATCCTGCATCCCGAGGTGAAACTGTCAGCCCGGATGCACTATTACAGTAAGTTGCAGTGAAATTACAGTAGATTGCAGTGAAGAAAATATTGTTTCTGACCCTCGCCGTGGCACTGCTGTTTCTGGCAAATGTCTTTTTCGGTTCGGTACACATCGGTTTCGCCGATGTGCTGTCATCGCTGTCGGGACGCTGCGGCGACGCCATGGTCAACTTCATAGTTGTCGACAGCCGACTTCCGCAGGCCGTTACGGCACTGTTGGTCGGAGCGTCCCTCGCCGTGGCGGGACTGCTTCTGCAGACCGCACTGCACAATCCGCTTGCCGGCCCATCGGTTCTCGGCATCAGCGGCGGAGCCTCCCTCGGAGTGGCACTCGTCACTTTGGGTGCGTCGTGGCTCGGTATTCCCATTCTCGCCTCGGGCGTCTCCGTCACCGCTGTCGCCCTTGCCGGTGCGCTGGCAGTGACCTTTCTGCTGCTCGTCTTCAACTCCCTGCTGCGCAATAACCTTGTGCTGCTTGTGGCAGGACTGCTCTTGGGCTATCTCATTTCAGGCACGATAACCATTCTCAACGTCGTCGCTACCGCCGAAAACCTGCAGAGTTATGTGCTGTGGGGAATGGGTGATTTCTCGTCGGTCAGCCTTTCGCAGTTGCCGTGGCTGTCGGCGGCTCTTGTCATACTGATGGTATTGTCGTTCATGATGACAAAACCGCTCAATGCGATAATGCTCGGAGACCAGTATGCAGAGAACCTCGGGGTGAACATAAGGCGCACACGCAATGCCCTGCTGCTCATCGTCGGGTGCATCACAGCGCTGACCACAGCCTACTGCGGCCCTGTGGCGTTCATCGGCCTTGCCGTGCCGCACATAGCGCGCATGATTGTCCGCACCGACAATTTCCTGTCGCTGATGCCGGTGACACTGCTTTCCGGTGCTGCCGTGGCACTGTTGTGCAGCGTGATAAGCACCGTGCCTTCAGCCACAGTGCTGCCCATCAACGCCGTCACTCCGCTCATCGGAGTGCCGGTGATACTCTATGTCATAATAAAAAGGAGGTAGAGTGGGGGACTATTTCACCTCCACAATCTTCGTGGCAGGCATCTCCCTGTTGCGCCGGTTGACCATTGTCACCACGCTCTGGGCGAGCGACAGGAAAGCCTGACCTGTGACGGTGTCGGTCTTGAGTGCCGCCGGCTCGCCGTCGTCACCGCTCTCGCAGATGCTCTGCACAAGCGGAATGCTCGCCAAAAGGGGTATTCCCAGTTCTTCCGACAGGCATCGGCAGCCGCCCTTCCCGAAGATGTAGTATTTGTTTTCGGGCAGTTCCGCCGGCGTAAACCACGCCATGTTTTCCACAATGCCGAGGATTGGCACGTTGATTTTCTCGTTTTTGTACATGTCGATACCCTTGCGTGCGTCGGCAAGAGCCACGTTCTGCGGTGTCGACACTATGACGGCACCCGTTATGGCGAGTGTCTGCAGGAGGGTGAGGTGTATGTCACTCGTGCCGGGAGGAGTGTCGAGGATGAAGTAGTCGAGTTCTCCCCAGTCGGCATCGCCGATGAGTTGCTTCAGCGCCGATGTCGCCATACCGCCCCGCCACACCGTTGCCGTGTCGGCATTGACAAAGAATCCGATGCTCAGGAGTTTCACCCCATATTTCTCTATCGGCTCTATCAGTTGCCGTCCGTCCTTCTCCACGCCGTAGGGACGTGCGTCCTCCACATGAAACATCTTCGGCATGGAAGGACCGAAGATGTCGGCGTCGAGCAATCCCACCTTGTAGCCGAGTTTCGCAAGCGCAATGGCGAGGTTGGCAGACACCGTGCTCTTGCCCACGCCGCCTTTGCCCGAGCTGACCGCAATGATGTTTTTCACCTGCGGCAACAACTTGCCCACCTCAGGGCGAGGGGCTGACTTGAACTCCTGATGAATGGTCACTTCGATGTCGGGCGACAGGTTGTAGTGTATGGCAGCCTCTGCCGACTTGAGCGTGGACTTCAGAAAAGGATCGGTGTCGCGCGGAAATATCAGCGTGAACTCCACCTTCATGCCGTCGATGCGGATGTCTTCGGCTACCATGCCGCTCTCTACAAGGTTTTTCTTCGTGCCCGGATACATCACTGTGGCGAGTGTGTCCGTTATGAGTTTGGGGTATAGTGTCATAGTGAAACGTGCTTTTTTGTGTGTTGCAAAATTACTCCTTTTTGACAAAATACCCAATTATAGTCAACGCTTTTTGCCTTTTGCCGGCATTGGCTGCATCTGTTACGACGGATACGGTCTTGCCGTTGACAATGCCTGCAAATGAATATAACGGTGCATAATCTTGCAAATTAAGGCGCAAAACCCTGTTTTATTGTATAAAATTTGGTAGGTTCTTGTAAAACAACGAACTTTGCCCACTCAATGGATGTTAGTAGATATAAACGGGATATTGTAATTCACCAATTAATATGAGATTTTTTACGATGGTCTGCATGACACTGTTGCCATGCCTGTCCGGATTTGTGTCTGCGTCAGCAACGGCAGACGTTAATCCCGTGAAGGCAGTCTTGGGCGACAAAGAGGATACAGACCGTGACACACTCTATCTTGACGAGGTCGTAGTGACAGGTCAAGGCGGTGCCGTCCAGCGACGTCGCCTGTCTTCGAGAATAACCAAGGTGGATGCCGCCGAGCTGCAAAAAATGCCGTCGGCACGCATCGACCAGATGTTGCAGGATGCCCTCCCCAATGTGCAGATAAACCTTACCAGTGCGCAGACCGGCACGACATCGCTCTTCAAATCACGCGGACTGTCGTCGGCTTACGGCAATTCCACCCCAGTTATATATATTGACGGAGTGAGAGCCGACAACATGAACACCGGTGCTACGCTGGCCTCGTCGGGCGGCAGCACCACATCGCCGTATGCGGCATCGCTGATTCCTATGGGAAATGCAGCCTCTTCGGGTACGCTGAGCGATCTCTCCATGGAGAACATCGACCATATAGAGTACTTGCCCGGAGGCGCTGCGACGACACTCTACGGTTCGGACGCCGCCAACGGAGTGATACTCATCTACACCAAGAAGGGCGGTGAGGGGAAATGTAACGCCTCGTTCACCACACAGTTGGGGGTGGAAGACGCCACGTCACAGTTCTATTTCTTCGACCGGACAAAGGACTTGCTCAACCAGACTGGTTTCATGCAGCGTTACCGCATAGCCTTCAGTGGCGGCAATGAACGCAGTGGATACAGTCTCAGTGCGAGCATGAGCCGCAACACGGGCATCATTGTCAACAACGGCAACGACAGCAAGAAGTATGACTTGAGGTTCGGTTCGCACGTCAAGTTCAACCGTATGCTCGAATACCAGAACTCTTTCGGACTGGTGGCGGACAACTTCCGCCGCAGCAGAAACGGCAACCAAGGTCTCTATACCGGACTGTGGACTACGGAATGCAGTGCCGCGTCCTCGCTCACATATACCGGTGCGGACGGCATGACGCACAATTTCAATCCCGATATCGACGCCGCTTCCGACTATGAATACATGAAACTGAAGTCGCTCGTCAGCCGGGCGGAGGCGCTGCAGAACAACCGTGAGGACATCAAGAGATTCCAGACGGCTCACACGTTACTGTTTACTCCGTTGCAGAACCTTACTTTCAAAGCCACAATGGGAGTGGACTACCGTGCCGGCAACACAAAGGAAATCATCACCAACGAGTATCTTGTCCTCACTCAAGTGAAGCCTGCCGGGACTACCGACGCAGGCTGGATTCTCAACAACAACCGCAACTATTTCGGACTGACAATGGATGCCAACGGCGAATACAGGTGTCGTACCGCCAACGGCATAAGCAATATACTCACAGGAGGATTTCAGTTCTTCAGTACCCGCGACCATCAGGCTTCGTACAACGGAAGCAATGTGCGCGATGGCGCAATGGTCATGAGCGGTGCGGGCACCGTTATCGCCGATGAATGGCTGAGTTATCTCTACAACTACGGCTTTTATGCCCAGGACAATCTCGGACTTTCTGACCGCTATTACCTCGACTTGGGTATGCGCATAGACCACAATACGGCTTTTGGCGACAATGTGGGCTGGCAGTTCTATCCTAAGGCAGGCCTGTCGTATGTGGTGTCGGAGGAGGCGTTCATGCGCCGGCTGACGGACATGAACATCGTCAATTCGTTCCGCATCTTTGCCAACTACGGCGTTGCCGGCAGTTATCCGGCAGCCTTCGCATACCAGAAGACCATAGACATATCGGCCTATAACGGCAAGCAGGCAGCCACTTTCGGCAAGTACGGCAATGCCAACCTCGGTCCGGAAAAGAAGCATTCACTTGAGATGGGCTTTGACGGCACGTTCCTTGACGGACGCATCTCCTTAGGTTTTACCTACTATTATACACGCACGCGCGATGCTATATTCAACATACCCACACTTCCCTCGTCGGGACAACAGTCTACATACCTTGCCAATGTCGGCGACATAGAGAACAAGGGCGTAGAGATAAGCGTGGGACTTACCCCCGTCAGGACGCACGACTGGACGGTGTCGCTCAATTCATCGTTCAATACGAACCGCAATGAGGTGCTCAGCACCGGCGGACAACCGGCGTTTGCCATCGGAGGTTTTGACTCTTCTACCATACAGACTGTGGTGGAGGTGGGCAAGCCTGTGGGCTTTCTGCGCGGCAACAAGGCAGTGCTCAATGCCGACGGCACTCTCAAGGAGGTGCTGCCACTGCAGGATTTGGGCAGCACGCTGCCTACGTTCTATGGCAACATGTCGCTGAATGTGAAATATAAAGACTGGCAATTGTTTGTGTCGGGAGACTATCAGACCGGTTCTTATGTACACTCTTTCGACCGGCAGTTCCGCTTCAAGAGAGGCATTAAGGATGCTGAGATACCGCAATCGGCTCTCACTGGGCTTACCCAAGGTGCGTCATGGCTGTATTTTACCAACTATTTTGTCGACAAGGCGGACTATCTGAAGATAAGGAACATCGGCATCGACTACACCCTGAGATTTCCTCGCTTCATAGTGAAGAGGCTCAATGTGGCGGTCAATGTGTACAATCCGTTCTCCTTCACCGCCTCTTGCGTCGACCCCGAAGCCACTTTGCCCGGTGCACTGTCACAGGGTGCGGTCGCCACGGGAGGATTTAACTATGCCACATACTCATCTCCGCGACAGTATGTAGCCTCTTTGAAGTTTGATTTCTAAGCGTTCGAATTTATGAAAAGATACCTGTACATACTCCATACGGTAATCGCTAGCCTTGCCGTTTCCTCGTGCGGATTGGTCAGTCCGGGCGAGATTGTCAACCCGAATGTAGTGGAAGACGATTTTCTCGATTCCGACAATGCCATGCAGACATGGGTCAACGGCACGGAGAAGCAGTTCGCACTGGCTGTCGGTGAATACTGCCAGCTGATGGAAATCCTTTCCGACAATTACTACAACAACTATTCCCGCAGCAGCAAAGTGTTTGACTTGCTGCAGTTGTTGCCGTCAGACGACAATATAATACAGTTGCAGCGTTATGTCGGCACGTTGCGTGAGTCGGCAGACTACGGTTTTGATGTTGTGGCAAAGCATGACAAGAACTTTACCGGCAAGGAGAAGTTCACCCTCAGCTACATAAAGGCGTATTCGTATATCCTTGCCGGAGAGTATTTCACAGGACTGCCTGCCGAGGACGGTGGTGAGGTGCTGCCGTGGGAGAAACATCTCGCCTTTGCGCTCGAAACCCTTGACGAGGCATTGGGGTATGCCGAAACAGACGGTGACAAGTCGTTTGTGCATACGCTGAAAGCCCGGGTGTATTACCGTCAGGGGGACAAAGCCAAGGCTGTGGCGGAGGCGAAAGAAGCACTGGAACTTGACGGCGAGTTGTGTCGTCAGGTGACTTTTGACGGAGAAAACAATGTCGCCAATGTGGCGCAGGAGGCTATCTGGGGCACTTGGTTCCAACCGTTGCCGCGCCTCGACTTCCTTGATCCGAAATACTATCAGGTGAAATCGACCGACCAGTGTGCCATAAACATAGCCAAGGCGGAGGAAAACTATCTCATTATAGCAGAGGCTTCGCTTGCCGACGGCAATGTGCAGGAAGCCCAAAAAAGTCTTCAGCAACCGCTCGGTCTCGTCAAAAACCGACCTGTAAAGACTGACCTCGACGACCATTTGGAGGGCAGATACAACGGCGGAGCGAAGCATTATCCTATGGGAACGGACTATGTGGTGGCGTCATGCGAGGGTGCGCCGTTCAGAAGCGGGCTTGTTCTTGACCGCACGTCACCGCACCTCATCACCGTGCCTTCTATCTCCGGCACGTCGGTAACGGAAGACATGATTGCCGAAGCCACGTCTGTGGAGGAACTGCTCCACACGGTCTATCTCATGCGTCAGGAGATATTCATGGCGGAGGGACGCCGTCCTGCCGACCTCGGCATACGCCTGCCGCTGTCGGATGTTGAGGCTGCGAATGTCGGCAACGCCGATTCCTACATGAAAGCGGTCATCCCTGACTTCGTGCCTGCAGACGGATTGCTGGACGCTTTCACCGTTGACGAGGAGAAAAAGCAGGTGACTATCCTCTATGACATGAACAAGGTGATAGTCGACAACCGCCATTCAGCAGAGGTGGCTCCGTTCTTCAAGTAGTCTGTTTCTGCTGTGGCTTCTCCGACTGGCTATCTTCCTTGGTGACATAACGTTTCCAATAAGAGAAGATGAGCGTGGTCAACGGCAACGCAAGGATAAGTCCGATGAAACCGAGAAGACTGCCCCAAACGGACAGGGAGAGGAGAAGCACTGCGGGATTCAGTCCCATAGCCTTGCCGAGAATGGTGGGCGTGACCACCGAGTCGGATATGGCCTGCACCACGCAGAACACAAGCACGGCCAGACCGAAGATTATCCAGAAATTCTGACCGGTGTCAGCTGCCTTCAGCAGGGCGAGAAATGCCGTGGGGATAAGGGCGAACGTGTGCAGATAGGGCACAAGGTTGAGTATGCCGATGAGTATGCCCAAGCCTATCGCCATGGGGAAATCGATAATGGTGAAGCCTATGCAGAACATTATTCCCATGCACAATGATACCAGTCCCTGACCTCTTATGTAGGAGTTGAGAGCCCATTCCACATCGTGCATGACATCAGTCCAGAACGGACGCACTTTCTTGGGGAATATGGCGACCCACTTTGAGGAGAGGTACTCGTAGTCGAGAAGGATGAAGAACATGTAGAGAATGACGATGCAGGAGGCAACGATGCTCCACAGGATACTTGCCGTCTGTCCGAGGAAAGAGAATACCTTGGGCAGAGCATTCTTCAGTATATTGGTGAAATCAGGACTCTTGAAGAATTTCTCTATTTCCCTCTGGTTCTCAATAAGTACCTCTTGTATATACGCCATGATGTTGTGTGTGTGGGTCTGATGGGTTACATAGTTTGATATGAACTTGCCCAACAGGTCGAACTGGCTTATCATTGGAGGGATTATAAGCCACAATACACCGCCTATGACCGCTACTGTGACCAGCATGGTAATGATGATGGCTATGGCACGAACCCTGACATGAAGCTTGTATTGCACGAATTTCACGATGGGGTAGAGCAGGTATGCAAAGAACCATGCTATGAAGAAAGGCAGCAAAACGGTGCTGAGCCGTCTGACGATGAAGTAGACTGCCACTACGACAAGGGCTATGCCGACCCAACGCAACAGTTTGTCAAGTGATATTTTTGAGTCCATAGGCTATGTCAGTTATTGCGTTTCTGCTGTTATTTCTCCTCTAATTTGCGGAAACACTCGCGGCACAGAGGTTCGTATTCCTGCGCTTCACCGAGCAGGACACGTTTTTCGTTCTCCACGAGACGGTGGCTAACATACGCCAAAGAACCGCATCTCACGCAGATGGCATGCACTTTTGTCACGTCGTCGGCAATGGCGCAGAGAGCCGGCATCGGTCCGAACGGTATGCCGCGGAAGTCCATGTCAAGTCCCGCAACGATAACTCTCACGCCACGGTTGGCGAGTTCGTTGCACACGTCGACTATCCCATCGTCGAAAAACTGAGCCTCGTCAATGCCCACAACGTCTATTTCAGAGGAAAGCAAAAGTATGGATGCGGAGGACTCCACGGGTGTGGAGTTGATGGCATTGTGGTCATGGCTTACCACGTCTTCATCCGAATAGCGGGTATCAATGGCAGGTTTGAACACCTCCGTGTTCTGCTTGGCGAACTTGGCGCGCTTCATTCGCCGGATAAGTTCCTCGCTTTTGCCGGAGAACATCGAACCGCATATCACTTCGATGCGCCCAAACCGATGAAACTCTCCGTTGGTGTCGTTTCTCATAATAAGGTATTGAGGGATGTCATACGTGTCGCAAAGGTACGAAGACTTTTAAAAAAACAAAAGAAAAGACACCTTTTTTTGGTAATGGAAATTAAATGTCTATATTTGCAGATACTATGGGCATACTCTATATTGTACCTACTCCGGTGGGCAACATGGAAGACATGACGATGCGTGCCATCCGCATACTGAAGGAAGCGGATGTGGTGTTGGCAGAAGATACCCGTACTTCGGGCATCCTGCTCAAGCATTTTGACATTCACAATCATCTCGTGTCGCACCATAAATTCAATGAGCATGCAGCCTCTGCCGCCGTGGTGGAACGGCTGAAAAGCGGACAGACGGTGGCGTTGATAAGCGATGCCGGAACTCCGGGAATAAGCGACCCCGGTTTTTTTCTTGCCCGTGAGGCTGCCAAGGCCGGTATAGAGGTGCAGTGTCTGCCGGGAGCTACGGCTTGTATTCCTGCCATAGTGTCGTCCGGACTGCCGTGTGACCGTTTCTGTTTTGAGGGTTTTCTGCCGCAGAAAAAGGGGCGCATGACGCATCTTGAGGCACTCAAGGGAGAATCGAGAACCATGATTTTCTACGAATCACCATACCGATTGCTCAAGACCCTCCAACAGTTTGCCGACACATTCGGCAGCGACCGTCCGGCGTGCGTGTGCCGCGAAATATCCAAGATACACGAAGAGAGTGTGCGCGGAACGCTTGCAGAGTTGGTGGCACATTTCACCACGACTGACCCGAGGGGTGAAATCGTAATCGTGGTGGGTGGCGACACGGCGAAGAAAACAAAGGAGAAAAACAACAAAAAACGAAATACAGATGAATAGGTTATTAGTTTTAGTGTTGGCGGCAGTGGCACTCAGTGTCACATCGTGCAACGAGAAGAAAACTCAAGAGTCTACGGTCAGTCAAGAGAAAGTGGATTCCTTGCAGCGCATCATCGTACAGAAAGACAATGAGATAGACGACATGATGGGTACCATGAACGAGATTCAGACGGGACTGCAACAGATAAGTGAGGCGGAAAACCGCGTCAGCGTCATGGGCGGAAGCGAAGGTTATAGCGGTTCGCAGCGCATAAAAGACGACATGGAATTTATCTCCAAGCAGATGAAACGCAACCGCGAACTGGTGTCGAAATTGCGCCAGCAGTTGCGTGAAAGCACCGTCAGGGGCAACCAAATGAAGGAAACCATCAACGGACTGGTGCAGCAACTCGATGCGAAAGACAGGGAACTGCAGCAGCTGAGAGCCGAACTTGAGAAGAAAAATGTACACATAGCCGAACTTGACAACATGGTTGACAACCTCAACACATCGGTAAACTCACTGACAGAGGAGGGCAATGTCAAGAGCCAGACCATTGCGGCGCAGGACAAACAGCTCAATACCGCATGGTATGTATTCGGCACAAAGAAAGAGCTGAAGGACCAGCGCATCATCGAAAACGGCAAAGTCCTCCAGTCAAGTTTCAACAAGAGCTACTTCACAAAGCTTGACATAAGGGTTGACAAGGAGATAAAACTCTACTCGAAGTCGGCAAGTATCCTGACAAGTCATCCGTCCGGAAGCTACACACTGCAACAAGATGCAAACAAACAGTATGTGTTGCGCATAACCAATCCTGAAAGTTTCTGGAGCACAAGCAAATATCTTGTCATATTGGTGAAGTAGTCCATGGAGAGCAAGGACGAGCAGTTCATGCGCAAAGCCCTGCAGGAGGCGGAGGAGGCTTATGTTTCCGGCGAAGTGCCGGTGGGTGTCGTGGTGGTGTGCAAAGACCGGATTATCGCCCGTGCGCACAATCTCACCGAGGCTCTGCATGATGTCACAGCCCATGCGGAGATGCAGGCTATAACGTCGGCAGCTGATATGCTTGGCGGTAAATATCTGCGTGAGTGTACCCTTTACGTTACTGTCGAACCATGCGTGATGTGCGCCGGGGCTATAGGTTGGGCGCAGATAAGCAGGGTGGTCTATGGCGCAGCAGACGCAAAACGCGGTTTTACGGTTTTCGCTCCCAAAGCCATGCATCCCAAAACGGAAATTGTGGGCGGTGTGCTTGAGGCGGAATGTCGGGCGCTGATGCAGAAATTCTTTAGCGCAAAGAGGTAATGGCAAAACACAACGAGCTTGGCAAATGGGGAGAGGACTGTGCGGAAGCCTATCTCACCCAAAAAGGCTACACCGTGTGTGCCCGTGACTGGCATCTCGGAAAGCGTGACATCGACATCATAGCCTATACTCCCGACATGCTCACCATAGTGTTCGTAGAAGTAAAGACACGTCAGTATGATGACGTGATGGACCCTGCGGAGGCTGTAGACAGACAGAAAATAAAGAGCATAGGCTATTGTGCCGATGCGTACATAAAGGGTTTTAATGTCGATATGGAGATGCGGTTTGACATCATTACAATTGTAGGGTCTCCGGAAAAGGACATGAAAATCAGCCACATGGAGGATGCTTTCAATCCCTGTCTGCTATGAACTGGAAGATAATAAGGCTTGACACGACGGACTCTACCCATGATGCCATAAGGCGGATTGACGGTGAAAGGGTGGTGATGACGGCCGACTACCAGAATGCGGGGCATGGTCAGGGGCAGAACAAGTGGGAGAGCGAGCGTGGCAAAAACCTCCTTTTCTCCGCAAAGATGCCTGTCCCGGCAATTCCTGCCAACCGACAGTTTCTGTTGTCAATGGCAGGTGCACTCACCCTGAAGGACGTTTTGGAAGACTATGCTGACGGATTTTCCCTCAAGTGGCCTAACGACATATACTGGAGGGATAGTAAAATCAGCGGCACCATAATAGATACTGTCATTAGCGGAAAGGTTATCGGTCAATGCATCTACGGCATAGGAATCAACGTGAACCAACGTGTTTTTGCAAGTGATGCTCCGAATCCTGTCTCGCTGTGCACCGTTGTCGGACACGATGTTGACAGGGAGGAGGTGCTCGAAAAGTTCCTCCAACGATTGGAAAACCGCATGGATACTCTGGCTAAGCAACGTTATGACGACATTGCAGCGGAGTATGCCGACTGCCTTTACCGCCGTGTCGGCCGTTATGAATACGAGGATTGCCACGGCAGATTTTGTGCGGAGATAGCGGAAATATTGCCCAACGGTCACCTTGTCCTGTGCGACAGTGACGGCAAAAGACGTGATTACGAACTGAAAGAAGTGAAATTCATAATATAAAAATATTCTTATGGCTAAGTTTAAGCGTATTCTTCTCAAACTCTCGGGCGAGAGTCTTGCAGGTGAACAGAAACAGGGAATCAACACGGAACGTCTCAACCAGTATGCACAACAGATAAAGGAGATTGCCGATATGGGTGTTCAGATTGGCATCGTGATAGGCGGCGGCAATATCTTCCGTGGACTTACGGGTGCAGGAAAGGGTTTCGATCGTGTGAAAGGAGACCAGATGGGGATGTGTGCAACGGTCATCAACTCGCTCGCACTCTCCAGCGCCCTCGACGCAATAGGGCAGAAAAACCGTGTGCTTACAGCTATCCGTATGGAGCCGATAGGTGAGTTCTATACCAAATGGAAGGCTCTTGAGGCAATGGCTCGGGGCGAAGTGTGCATCTTCTCGGCAGGAACAGGAAGTCCTTATTTTACTACTGATACAGGGTCAAGCCTCCGCGGAATAGAGATTGAAGCAGATGTGATGCTCAAGGGTACACGCGTTGACGGCATCTATACCGCTGATCCGGAGAAAGACCCCACGGCGGTGAAGTTCCAGGACATAACCTACAGTGATGTGATAGCACGCAACCTGAAGGTCATGGACATGACAGCCACAGCCATGTGCATGCAGAATGACCTGCCCATATATGTCTTCAACATGGACATACCGGGCAATCTGAAGAAGGTGATGGACGGAGAAAACATCGGCACATTGGTACACAACTGAGCCGGAAAACGCCGTTAGGTCAAATAAAACGTGTACTTGCCCGTGTCGTGTGGGCTATAATTACGGCAATTCGAAATGCTGATAGTCCTTCCTGTCGGACCAGTCGCCGCCCCAGTTGAAGCCCTTTGCCTTGAATAACCGGTAGCAGAGGTCATTCTTCTTTATCTTGTAGTCGAATTCCTTTGTGCGGTCAAGGTAGGGTTCACCGGTGGCTGGCTCGATGATTTCCGTGCCGTCATCCAGTCTTTTGTGGTATGGGTTGTAGAGCGTATTGATGTCAATGGCTGTACCTTTGCCGTGCTTCGACACTTTTGTAGTGTGGGAGATGAAGCGGAAATTGAATGATGACGAGTTGTTGGCGCGCATCGCCGTCTCGTCGTCGGCATCCCAATAGTCTATCAGCCGCATCCGCTCTATCGGGTATTTCTTCTGATAGAGCTGGTAGAAGATGTCCAGCACGTCGTCGGCTATCTTCTTGTTGACGACCATCTCGCCCACGAGTAT
Source organism: uncultured Spirochaetota bacterium (assembly GCA_963639575.1). Lineage (GTDB taxonomy): Bacteria > Bacteroidota > Bacteroidia > Bacteroidales > Bacteroidaceae > Prevotella. The sequence continues at coordinate 11,767 of CAVHUR010000021.1, read as the reverse complement.
GTGATTGTCTTTGTCCACGTGCAGACAGCGCAGGTAGCGCAGGTCGGAGCGCGGCACTGTGCAGTTGTCCTTGAAGCTCTTGCCTTTCATAAGGGCGAATATGGTGTCGGGGATAGAAACGGAGAAAAAGAAGTTCTTGACACCGGCTTTCTCTACTGCCGCTGACGGTACGGTGTCGCCCGGAGCGAAGTCCAGGGCTTTTATATTCTCTTTGTGATCGTTGTCTTCGGACAAGTCGCCGCTGCAGGCGTAAAGTGAAAGGGTTGTAAACAGGAGTGTGACGATGCACAATCCGTGCAGTTTCATGTTTTTCATTGTCAACGTTTGTTTGTCGTGTGTTTTGTTTCTGGCTCTTTTTACTTTGGTATATCCAGTCCCTCTATGCCCAAAAGCAGCCGTTTCGCCTTGATTCCACCAGCGAAACCTGTAAGTGAACGGTCTGTGCCGATGACGCGATGGCAAGGTATGAGGATACTGATGCCGTTGGCTCCGATTGCTCCAGCCACAGCCCTCACGCCCTTGATGTTGCCCACCTTTTGGGCTATTTCCTTATATGTACGCGTCTCGCCGTAGGGGATTTCGAGCAGTGCGTCCCATACACGCTTCTGAAACTCTGTGCCCATGGGGTGAAGAGGGATGTCGAAAGACTTGCGTTTGAGGGCGAAATATTCGTCGAGTTCTTTCTTTGTTCGCTCAATTATGGCTGACGATACCTCTGTAAATTCGGCGTTCAGCAGTCGTGTCAAGCTTCGTATATTGCGCTCGGAGCACGGCATCCCGTACCAGTCGCACAGGCAAAGACCGCTATTCACGGAAGCCAAAGTAAGCTTTCCGCAAGGCGTGTCGTAATACTGGATGTTGACAGTCTGCTTCATGATGCGAGAAATTCCTTTCGCCGAGTTCTCGTCTGTTCCCATTGTATCCCGCAAAGTCAATTTGCCCGGTGGACATCATTTCACTTCCTCGTAGTCCACATACTCGCCTTCGTCGTGCGGAATAATCTTTTTCTTTTGCGTAGATGTGCTGTTGTAGACGGTTTCTTCTGCCCTGCGGCCTTCCCTGCGGTAGGTTTGGTGCCTGTTATTGGAACTGTTGCCCGACGTGCCTCGGAACTGCCGCACTATCGAACGGATATTGCTGACAGTTGCCACGATGAAGAACAGCGCAGCGAAGACTGCGGACATGAAAATCAGAAAGACTAGTTTCAGTAATATCATAATGCCTTCTTGTGGATGTTAATGCGCCACATTATGAATGATACCAAAATGTATGCCAATATTATCAGGGCGATACTGCTTTCCGCCATTCCGTTTATAGAAAAGGCTAAAAAGATCACTAAACTGAACAGGATGAAGCTGTATTTCACCTTGTTGGCAGTATCGTTGAATCCCCAATGCTTGAATTTCAGGGCGAACATTGGCATTTCGCAAACCAAGAGATAGCAACTGACGAACATCATAGGCACAAGCAGCAGGACAATGTTGCTCATGTTCTCGAGTGAATGACGGTAACCGGCGATAAGCGATGCCCAAAACAGGGCGTTGGCAGGCGTCGGCAGTCCGATGAAAGATGTGGTCTGACGTTCGTCAAGGTTGAATTTCGCCAAACGCGAAGCGGAGAATGCCGCCATGACAAATGCCAAGTAGGGTATGTAATCCTTTACTCCAGTCAGGAATGAGGGGTAGTCGAGTACTGACAGTTCGTTGAATAGGATTGCTGAAGGGGCAAGTCCGAACGTGATGACATCGGCAAGCGAGTCGAGTTCCTTACCGATAGGGGACGACACCTTCAGTGCGCGTGCCGACAGTCCGTCGCCGAAATCGAACACTGCTCCGAATATTATGAACAGCAGAGCCATGTGTGCGTCGGAACCGAGGGCGAATACTATGGCTATGCAACCGCAGATAAGGTTGCATGCCGTGACTATATTTGGAAACTGTGATTTCATTTCAGTCTTGCTATAATGGTTTGGTCGCCTGTGGTGAATTGTCCCATAGACACGCATACCTCAGTGCCGAGAGGGAGATAAAGGTCCACTCTTGAACCGAACTTTATAAATCCGAGGTGCTCGTCGATGTAGCAGTAGTCGTTCTCTTTCGCGTAAGTCACGATGCGCCTTGCCATTGCTCCTGCTATCTGACGGCACAGGATGCGCTCGCCGTTGTCCGCTTCTATGAGCACGTCGGCATGTTCGTTCTCCAAACTTGCCTTTGGCAGCCATGCTTTGTGATAGTTTCCGTTCTGGTGACGCACGGATATCACCTTGCCATCTACAGGAAACCAGTTGGCGTGAACGTTGAACAGGCTCATGAATATGCTGACCATGATTCGCTTGTCATGGAAATATTCGTTCTCTTCTACCTCCTCCACAACGACAATCTTGCCGTCTGCGGGAGCTACGACGATATTGTCGGTGTTGTCATGAGGGAATGTGCGCTTCGGGCAACGGAAGAAATTGATGACTACACAGTAGACTGCGCCGAATATGACAAGGAATATCCAAAATGGGATGTGGGTGTCTATATAGCGCCATAACAGTAGGGCAACCGTAGCTATGAGTATTCCGCCCCACACCAGAGTATTGGTCCCTTCGCGGTGGATGCGGATTTTCTTTAGCTTTTTGAGTTTCTCTATTTTCTTTGACATTGAGTGTTCTGCTTATCTTTGCAAAGATAGATATATTTTTCCTAATCCGTGCAACAATTCCAAATTAATCTTTTGGCAATGTGACATTAAAAGAGTAATTTCGCAAGACAAATATAATCGTATCATGCAAGACTTTATCCACCTTCACGTCCACTCCTATTACTCTATTCTCGATGGTCAGTCTCCGATAGACAAACTTGTTGACAAGGCGTTGGCAAACGGCATGCGGGGCATGGCACTTACCGACCACGGCAACATGTTCGGCATCAAGGAACTCTTTGATTACTGCAATATGGTCAACAAAGCCAGGAAGAAGGAAGGGCTCGAACCGTTCAAACCGATTTTCGGATGCGAGATGTATGTCGCACGCCGGGGCATGATGCAGAAGGAGAATGACAAGGGTGACCGTGGCGGCTACCACCTTATCGTATTGGCAAAGAACGAACTTGGCTATCACAATCTGATAAAACTCGTGTCGCGTGCGTGGACAGACGGTTTCTACGGACGGCCGCGTACGGATCGCGCAGACCTTGAACGCTTCCATGAAGGACTTATTGTTTGCTCGGCTTGTATAGCCGGCGAGGTGCCCGCAAAGATACTGCATGATGACATAGAAGGTGCCCGTGAGGCAATAGAATGGCACAAAAGGCTCTGGGGAGACGATTATTATCTGGAGCTGCAACGCCATGAAGTGAAGAACCCTAACCAGAGGGCGAACCGCGAGACATACCCTTTGCAGCAGAGAGCCAACAGGGTCATCATCGAACTTGCACGCGAATACGGCATCAAACTGGTGTGTACCAACGACTGCCACTTTGTCAATGAGGACACAGCAGAGGCTCACGACCATTTGCTGTGCCTTAATACAGGCAAGAGCCTTGACGACCCGACGCGTATGCTCTATTCCAAACAGGAGTGGTTCAAGACCCGTGAGGAGATGAACGAGGTGTTCTCCGACATTCCGGAAGCACTTGCCAACACGTGCGAGATTCTCGATAAGGTGGAGACCTACGACATAGAGAGCGACCCGATAATGCCGTTCTTCCCCATCCCCGAGGATTTCGGAACAGAGGAAGAATGGCGGAAGAAATTCTCCGAAGATGACCTTTTCCGTGAGTTTACGAGTGACGAGAACGGCGAAAATCCGCTTCCAGAGGAAGAAGGACAGAAGAAAATAGCCAAGCTCGGCGGTTATGAGAAAATCTACAGGATAAAGTTCGAGGCTGACTATCTTGCCAAATTGGCTTACGATGGAGCACGGCGCATATACGGAGACCCGTTGCCGGAAGAGGTGGTCGACCGCATCCGGTTCGAACTGCACATAATGAAGACGATGGGATTTCCGGGCTACTTCCTCATAGTTCAGGACTTCATCAACTCCGCCCGCAACGAACTTGGCGTATGGGTGGGACCCGGACGTGGTTCTGCCGCTGGTTCTGTAGTGGCGTATTGCCTGGGAATTACTAAGATAGACCCGTTGAAATACGATTTGCTTTTTGAGCGTTTCCTCAATCCGGACCGTATTTCTCTTCCTGATATTGATACAGATTTCGATGACGATGGACGCGGCAAGGTGCTCCAGTGGGTAATGGACAAGTACGGCAAGGAGAACTGTGCGCACATCATTACCTACAGTACGATGGCCACGAAGAACGTGCTGCGCGACGTGGCGCGTGTGGAGAATGTGCCGCTTGAGGTTTCCAACGGCTGGTGCAAGGCTATTCCTGACCGTTTGCCCGACGGTATGAAGATGAACCTGACCAATGTCGTGAAGACCGTTTCTGAACTCAGGGATGCCGAGACGAGTGCGGACATTCGCGAAAGCAATACTATCAAGTATGCCAAAATGCTTGAGGGAACTGTCCGCGGCACAGGTATCCATGCCTGCGGATTTATCATTTGCCGTGACCCGATATCTGATCATGTGCCTGTGTCGACTGCCGACGACCCCGATTTCCCCGGCATAAAGACTGCCGTGACGCAGTATGACGGACACGTCATAGAGTCTACCGGATTGATAAAGATGGACTTCCTTGGACTGAAAACACTCTCCGAGCAGAAGGAAGCCGTGAAAGTCATCAAGCAGACACAGGGCATTGACATCGACCTTGATAATATTCCGATTGATGACGAGTTGACTTATCAGTTGTACCAGAAGGGTCAGACCATCGGAACTTTCCAGTTTGAGTCGCCCGGAATGCAGAAATATCTCAAGGAACTGCACCCTACGGTGTTCGAGGACCTTATTGCCATGAATGCCCTTTACCGTCCGGGACCTATGGACTACATCCCTTCTTTCATCAAGAGAAAGAACGGCAAAGAGCCCATAACATATGACATTCCCTGTATGGAGAAGTATCTCAAGGACACTTACGGCATCACCGTGTACCAGGAGCAGGTCATGCTTCTGTCGCGACAACTGGCCAATTTCACGCGTGGAGAGAGCGATGCCCTGCGTAAGGCCATGGGTAAGAAGAAGAAAGCCATAGTAGATGCCATGAAGCCCAAGTTCATTGAGGGCGGCAAGAGCAACGGACACGACCCGAAAGTACTTGAGAAAATCTGGGCAGACTGGGAGAAATTCGCTTCCTATGCATTCAATAAGTCGCATGCCGCATGCTATTCTTGGGTAGCCTACCAGACCGCTTACCTCAAGGCGCACTATCCTGCCGAGTTCATGGCTGCCATTATGACACGCCGCAAAAACGACATCAAGGAAATCACAAAGCTCATGGACGAATGCTCATCGCTTGGTGTCAAGACCTTGGGGCCTGATGTCAACGAGAGCTTCTCCAACTTCGGTGTGAACAAGAAAGGTGAAATCCGTTTCGGACTTGCAGCCATTAAAGGCATCGGGGAGAGTGCTGCCGAAGCCATAATAGAGGAGAGAAAGAACAACGGACCGTACAAGGACATATATGATTTCGCCCAGCGCGTGAGCTTCTCGCAGGTCAATCGCCGTTGCTATGAATCGCTTGTGGCGAGCGGAGCTTTCGATAGTTTCGGGCTTGCACGCGAACAATACATGGAGATAGCCAACAAACAAGGCGACAAGTTCCTTGATACCCTGGTGCGGTTCGGGCAAAGTTATCAGAACGCAGTGGGCGAGGCGCAGTCGTCACTGTTCGGTTTCGACGGGTTCAACGACACCATAGGCAAGCCGCCCGTACCCAAGAACTACACCAAGATGAGCTCTATGGAACTGCTCAACCGTGAGCGAGACCTGGTGGGAATATACCTTTCGGCTCATCCGTTGGATGACTACAAGTTCGTTCTGGACAAGATGTGCAATACCAACTGCACGGAATTGGGTGACAAGGAACTGCTCTCTACGAGGGACAATGCCATATTCGGCGGCATCGTTTCAGGTGTCAGAACAGGCTTTACCAAGCAAGGCAAGCCCTACGGCATAGTTACCATTGAGGATTACAGCGGTTCCGGAGAACTCGCAATCTTTGATGAGTGGGGCACATGGAGCGGTTATTTCGTGGCAGGAGTAGCCTTGTACATAACCGCGACATGCAAAAAACGTTTTCCAACGAGCAAATACTATGATTTCAAACTGGGCAGTGTCAAGTACATGTCCGACATGAAGGACAAGTATGTCGACAAGTTCACCATTTCGGCAAAGTCGGATGAACTCACCGAGGAACTCGTGAACGACTTGTTCACTGTCGTGGAAGACAATGCGGGAACAGTGCCCCTGTTCTTCAATATATACGATTCGAAATTCAAGAAGACGATTCTGTCAAAGATACCCGGAGTTGATGTCAACCGCAAGTTGGTGAATTTCGTGGACTCAAAGGATGAACTGACTTACAGCGTCAACTGATGTCGGAGCAGGCAGCTTGATGTTGACGGTCACACCTCGATGACCAGTCCGTCGTATGCCAAATGTATATCGGAAGGCAATTTCGCTTCCGCTTCATCGTGTAGTCCTATCTGGTGTGTGACGTGTATCAGGTAGGTCTGTTTTGCCTTTATCTTTCGGGCGAAAGCTATTGCATCGTCTACCAGCATGTGGCTGTGATGAGGCCTTTCCCACCTCAATGCGTTCACCACAAGCGTTTCTGTCCCTTCAAGGTACGGCAATTGGTCGTCGTTGATGGTTTTCATGTCGGTGATGTAGGTCAGTTTCCCTATCCTGAAGCCAAGGATAGGCATCTTGCCGTGCATGATTTCGATGGGCATAATCTCGGTGTCTTTCACCCTGAAAGGCTTGTTCGCCTCTATCCGGTGCATCTTCAGAAGCGGCACACCGGGGTATAGTTTGTCGGCGAAACAGTAGGGCAGTTGCCGCCGCAACCCTTCCGATGTGTTCTTGTCTGCATATATGTGCTGGTCGCCAAATACGCAGAATCCCCGCAAGTCGTCGATTCCCCCGACGTGGTCGTAGTGTATGTGCGTCAGCAGAACTGCATCCAACGGGTAGAAATCGAGTGGCATCAGCTGCTGCCTTATGTCCGGTCCTGCATCAATAAGGATGCGCGCCTGCTTCGTTTCGAGCAGTGCCGCCGTGCGGAAACGCCTGTCGTGCGGGTCGGAACTCCTGCACACCTTGCAGCGGCAACCGAGTATGGGCACACCGGCGGATGTTCCTGTTCCGAGAAAACGCAGGCGGGGACGGTCCGGACCTGTGTATTCTGGCAGTTTGGCAAGCGTTGCCTCCGATGACGGGATAGTTGCGGCGTGAAGGGACATACCTTTATATTATGTTGACCTCAGGTGTTATGTCAATGCCGAACTTCTGTTTTACGTCATTGCGGACAGTCTCGCACAACTTGACGATGTCGTCGCCTGTCGCTCCGCCGTTGTTTACCAACACCAAAGCCTGCTTGTCGTGCACAGCTGCTTTGCCCAGAGACTTACCTTTCCAGCCGCATTGCTCTATCAGCCAGCCTGCGGGAATCTTTTCTTTTGTGTCGTCAACCGCATAGTGCGGCATGGAGGGAAAGAGCGAAACCAGTTCTTCGAATTTGCTGCGGTCTACTATCGGGTTGGTGAAAAAAGACCCTGCATTACCCTGGACGGCAGGGTCGGGCAACTTAGCGCGGCGTATTTCTATCACCGCATCACGCAGTTGTGATGCCGTCGGATGCGATATCCCCTTGTCGGCAAGTATGCTGCGGATGTTGCCGTAGCCCATGTTCGGCGTGAAATGGAGTGAAAGCCTGTAGCTCACATGGGTGATGAAGAATCTGTTTCGCCACTCTGACTTGAATCTGCTGTATCTGTAAGCGTACTGGCAGTCCTCGTTTGTGAACGTGAAGCTCTTGCCGGTGGCAATCTCGATGGCTTCCACCGTCTCGATAATGTCCTTCACCTCGGCTCCGTAAGCGCCTATGTTCTGCACTGCCGACGCTCCCGCATCACCGGGAATCAACGACAGGTTCTCTGCTCCATGGTAGTTCTTGCTGACGCAATATTCCACTATTTTGTCCCAGCACTCGCCGCTTCCGCATCTCACGACAGCATAGTCGTCATGCACCTGCTCCTCTATGCCTTTGATAGCGGAGTGTATGACCGTGCCGTCATAGTCTTTCGTAAACAGCACATTGCTGCCGCCGCCAAGCAGGATGTAGTCGCCTTGCGCTATTTCCGGCAATGCCGCCGCGGCCTCTTCCGCAGAAGAGAACTCGACGAAGCGCCGGCATTTGACGTCAATGCCGAATGTGTTGTGCCTTAACAGATTGTAGTTGCTTTTGTCAGTCATGTGCAGTTGGGGTTGTGAAAGTGGACGCTCCGGTCAGCTGTGGTTATATGTGCAGTTCCACAAGTTTCCATTTGCCGCCTTTCCGGCGGAATGTTAACTCCGACTCCTGACCGTTGGCGATGCCGCTGATGATGAATATCTTCTGGTTTGAGCCGCGTCCTTGTGTTCCGTATATGATGTTGTAGATCATCTTCGACGGCAGTGGCGGAGCGAACGACGGCCACTGTTCCGGCAGAAGAAATCCCTCCATGTTCTCGAAATCGTTGTCGGGGTCAGGACCCGAGAAATGCAAGGGGTCGTTGACACTTTTCGTCTGGAAATCGCTGTCTACGGAAAAACGGCTGTAGAAATTGAGGAACGATGCGTTCGGAGACGACGAGAAGTCCGTGGTGTTGACGGCGGTCATCATCCATCTGCCCCCCTTGCGGTCAAAGATGTATTGCTCCACGGTCTTGCGTTCCAGATGTATCTTCTCCACAATGGCGTGGCTTATGCTTGTGTCTTTGGCTGCCTCGGCCTGTTTGGCGTTGTCAAAGATGAGCGTGTAGTAGTCTTGCCGCATGAAGAAATGCTCCATTTTCCAGTGCCGTTTGTCCACTGTCTTCTTGCCGGAAGGGGTCGTGACATTGAGCGGAAAGGCTATTCTGCTGAACTGCAGTTTTTTGTTGGCGGCGAAATTGAATATGAAATCGTCGAACAACTCGTCGGCAGCATCGGGCATCGGGGTGTCGGTGATAATCTGCTCCTCAGAGTCCTCCTCGGAGGAGTCGCTGGTCAGCGTGTCGACAAGTAACGAATCTTGCGTCGGTTTCCTCCCGGTGCAACTGACGGACACTGCCGCAAACATTGCGCACAAGGCGAAAAACACCGCGACAAACAAAAGTTTTTTCATCAGAAGTGTTTCGTTAAAACCGTGCAAAATTACCACTTTATTTTGGATTGATTTCCTTATTTCCTTGGAATTTGCTAACTTTGCAGCAAATAAACGCAACAATATGATTTCGGATAAGATAGTAGCACTCTTGCAGGAAGTAAGTAGCCTGAAAGCAAACAATGCCGAAGAACTTGAGCAACTGCGTATCCGCTTCCTCGGAAAGAAGGGCGAGATGAATGCGCTAATGGAGGAATTCCGTGGCGTGGCAGCTGACAAGAAGAAAGAGATAGGTATAAAAATCAACGAACTGAAGGGTGCTGTGCAGACCAAAATCAACGATCTGCGTACTCAACTTGAGACTGTCGAGACGGGCAGTGAGGACCTTGACCTCACCCGCACATCCTATCCCGTGGCGCTCGGCACACGTCATCCGCTTACCATTGTCAAGAACGAGATAATCGATATATTCCAGCGTATGGGTTTCACTCTGGCCGGAGGCCCTGAGATTGACGATGACTTGAACATCTTTACCAACCTCAACTTCGCCGCCGACCACCCCGCACGCGACATGCAGGACACGTTTTTCGTGGAGAAAAGCAATCTTGACGTGACGAAAAACATTCTTCTCCGTTCGCACACTTCCAATGACCAGAGCCACTATCTGAGCACTCACGAGCCGCCGATTCGTGTGCTTTGCCCCGGCAGGGTCTACCGTAACGAGGCGATATCTGCCCGTGCTCACTGCTTCTTCCATCAGGTGGAAGGTCTCTATGTGGACAAGAACGTGAGCTTCACTGACCTGAAACAGGCGCTTCTGATTTTTGCACGCGAGATGTTCGGACCCGACACAAAGATTCGTCTTCGTCCGAGTTATTTCCCCTTCACCGAACCTTCTGCCGAGATGGACATATCCTGTCACATCTGTGGAGGTGAGGGTTGCGGCTTCTGCAAGCACACCGGTTGGGTGGAGATTCTCGGTTGCGGCATGGTCGACCCCAATGTTCTGGAGGCTTGCGGCATAGATTCCAAGGTCTACACAGGCTATGCTTTCGGTATGGGAGTGGAGAGAATAACCAACCTGAAGTACCGTGTATCGGACTTGAGAATGTTCTCTGAGAATGATGTCCGTTTCTTGAACGAATTCAAATCAGCACATTGACTATTCATAAATTATAGATTTTACACAGATTAATTTTTTGTAGACCGTCAGTCCGTGAAGGATAGACGGTCTTTTTTTGTAGTGTCTTGTGCCGGTAAGGGCTTTTCGTGTCCTGCCAACAGGCACGACACGAAAAACTGAAATCAGAAATCGCTTGTGAAATGGAAGCGTATGTGCTCGAAGTCCTGTTGTGCCATGGACAGCACATAGCCCGAGTCGGCGAGGAACACGTCGCGTCCGTCCTTGTCCTTTGCCATATATTGGTATTTTCTTTTCTTGAAATTCTCGAGTTCCTTCTCGTCGTCGCTCTCCACCCAACAAGCCTTGTAGAGGTGTACGGGCTCCCAGCGGCACTTTGCGTTGTACTCGTTTTCCAGACGGTACTGTATGACCTCAAACTGCAACTGGCCCACTGTGCCGATGATGCGGCGGTTGTTGAACTGGTTGACAAACATCTGCGCCACACCCTCGTTCATGAGTTGCTCAAGTCCTTTCTGGAACTGCTTCGACTTCATCGGGTCGTCATTCTCTATGTACTTGAACAGTTCGGGCGAGAATGATGGCAGTCCGCGGAAGTGCAGGGCCTCGCCTTCGGTCAGCGTGTCGCCTATTTTGAATATGCCGTTGTCGGGCAATCCCACGATGTCACCTGCCCAAGCCTCGTCGATGGTCGACTTTCTCTGCGCCATAAACTGCGTCGGAGAGGAGAAACGTATGGTCTTGTTCTCACGCACATGGAGGTAAGGCTGGTTTCTGACGAACTTGCCTGAACACACCTTGCAGAAGGCGATGCACGACCGGTGGTTGGGGTCGATGTTGGCGGTTATCTTGAATATGAATCCCGTAAACTTGCTTTCGTCGGGATTGACCATGCGTTCCGTTGCCTTGGTAGGGCGCGGCGACGGCGCTATCTCCACGAAACAGTCGAGCAGTTCCTGCACGCCGAAATTGTTGAGTGC
>CAVHUR010000021.1:0-329 GCA_963639575.1 uncultured Spirochaetota bacterium | reverse complement strand
GTTGTTGAGAGCCGAACCGAAGAACACGGGAGCGACCTCCGCACTGCGGTAATCCTCCAGTTTGAACTCCGGATACACGCCGCTCACCAGTTCCAAGTCCTCGCGCAGTTTCTGTGCGTCGGATTCTCCCACCTGGCGGTCAAGTTCTTCTGAGTCGATGTCGACAGCCATCTTCTCCGTCACCCTCTGCTTGTCGGGCACGAAGAGGTTGAGCTGCTGCTCGTAGATATTGTAGACTCCCTTGAACCTCATGCCCTGGTTGATAGGCCACGACAGCGGTATGGTATTTATCTGCAGTTCCTGTTCCAGTTCGTCGAGCAGGTCAAACG
>CAVHUR010000020.1:0-47006 GCA_963639575.1 uncultured Spirochaetota bacterium | reverse complement strand
GCTTGCGCCGTCGTGCGTGGTGTGGAACGGCGACACCTGCAACACTTCCGAGACCATGGAGGCTCTGAAGCGCACGTTCCTCAAACCGGACATGCCGCTGAAGGACTATGCCGCCACTGTGCCCTACATGCTCGTTCCCGGCAATCATGATTCGCGCGGACTTGCCAACCGCAGCCTTGAGCGGGTGTGGATGTTCCGCCAGCCCGAGGAGCGGGCGTCGCGCGACTGGGACTTGGGCCGCAATTTCGCAGTGCGCATGGGCGACATCGCCATGATAGGACTTGACACTGCCGAGGACAAGCAGGACACAAACCCAATCTTCGCCAACCTCTTCAGTTCCGCCGAATACCGCAAGGCACAGGTGGCGTGGCTTGCCGACGCGCTGCAGAAGCCCGAGATAGCCTCCGCTCCTTATCTTGTCGCATTCTGCCATATCCCCCTTTTCGACGACAATCCCAAGGCAAATCCCGGCGACGTAATGCCCGATGACCGCGACAAACGCTATTCTGTGGACTATGCCGAATGGCAACGCACCTGCGCCAGACTGTGGTCGCCGCTGCTTGAGAGCGCCGGTTGCCAAGTCGTCATCACCGCCCATCAACACGCCTACCGCTTCGATTCCCCCACTGAAGGACGCAGTTGGGCGCAGATAGTGGGCGGAGGACCGGAGGGAACCGACGCCTCTGCCCGTGACGCAGCCACGCTCATGGACTGCGACATCCATGGTGGCAAGCTGCGCATCCGCGTCTACAATGCCGTCAACGGCAAACTCATCGACAAGCACAAGTTCGCCGCACGCCGGTGAAAACACCGCTTTGATTATGCAAGAACGGCGTTATGGCACTGTCATAACGCCGTTCTTGCGGTAGTACATCGGTTGATGTACGTTCGTGCGGCAATTGCCGCACGTTCGTACAACGGTCGATATACGAACGTACAACGACCGTTGTACCGTTGCCCAAACTGTCCTTTCGTATCGCAAGACCTGTATTCCTATACCTTCGAAACGCCTTTTTCCGTGCCGCCAAATACCGATATGTGGGTAACAGAACGTTTTTTCGCACATTTTCATTCATAACATTTCAGTATTGTGCAGCACTGGAAACGGCAGTAATTTTGCACTCGGATTCAAATGGATGGATAATTTCCAGAATAACATAACTACGAAATGAATATACTTAAGATTGGATTGATGTCTGCCGTACTGGTTGCCGGAACGTCCGTGGCCAATGCGCAGACTGTCGCTGCTGACAGTGTGATGCAGCATGCAAACGGACACAGGTTCAGCGTGGGCGGCTATGGCGAGGTGGCCATGTCGCGAAATTTCTATACTGATGCAGGCAAACGCTATTCCCAGCCGGACGCTTACAAGAACGCTCCCGACCACGGACGTTTCGACATTCCGCACGCTGTGGTCTACATGGGCTATGATTTTGGCAAGGGATGGACCATGGGAACCGAGATAGAATTTGAGCACGGAGGTACCGGACAGTCCATAGAGTACGAGGCAGAAGAGGCCATTGAGTATGAACTTGAGACGGAAAAGGGCGGCGAAGTGGAACTTGAGCAGTTCTGGCTTCAGAAGTCTTTCGGCCGTTTTGCCAACATCCGTGCAGGACATATCGTCGTTCCGGTGGGACTGACCAACGCCTATCACGAACCGCTGAACTTCTTCACGGTCTACCGTCCCGAGGGCGAGAACACCATATTGCCCTGCACATGGCATCAGACAGGTGTCAGCTTCTGGGGCAAGTCGGGCGACTTCCGCTATGAGGCACAGTTCCTCGCCGGTCTGAACGCCTACCGTTTCAGCCGCAGCAACTGGATTCAGGGCGGCGCACACAGCCCCTACGAGTTTGAGGTGGCCAACAAATACGCTGTCTCTGCACGCCTCGACAACTACACAATCCCCGGTCTGCGCATCGGACTGAGCGGCTACTACGGTCAGGCAGCCGGCAACACGACCCCTGCGGACCTGGACCACAAGAGCATCAAGGGCAATGTCTATCTCGGCGCATTCGACTTCACATTCAACAGATACAACTGGAAGGTGCGCGGAAACATCGACTACGGTTATGTGAGTGACGCCGGTGCTATCACCAATCTCGTCTATCCCGGCACATCAACAGTAAAGCCCAACGAGTCAGGAGCAAGCAAATACTTCGGCAGCCACGCCATCGCGTCGATGGTAGAGGCAGGCTACGACGTGTTCTCGCAGATTGCCAAACTCCGTGCTGACAACCAGAAGATGTACGTGTTCGGCCATTTCGAGTACTATGACTCGTCCATACACAATGCTTCCGCCACATGGACCAACCGCAAAATCGTGGCAGCCGGCATCAACTACTGCCCCGTGCCGCAGATATGCGTCAAGGCTGAGTACAGCCAGAGAATATTCAAGGCAGCCTACAACAACGAGCCGTCAATCAACATCGGCATCGTCTACCAGGGTTTCTTCCTCTGAAAAGCATACGGTAAAAAGGCTATAACAAATTCAAGTAATAATTAATAACAAATGAAAAAGACATTCAAAAGCGCCATGTTCCTCATGGCAACAGCGGTTCTGACGGTGGGTTTCGCATCCTGCGACAGCAACGATGACCCGGAAAACGGAACTGTTGTGAACGCATCTGAGTTGAAATCAGTATCACAGACCTATGTCAACGACGTGGTTTATCCTACATACCAGGCATTGGCAGAAAACTGCAAGACCCTCAACGAGGCTTGTACGGCTCTCTATCAGCATGCTTCTGCCGGTTCATGGTCGCAGGCTGATGTCGATGCGGCATGTGAGGCATTCAAGAATGCACGCCGTGAGTGGGAGCGCAGTGAGGCGTTCCTCTATGGTGCAGCCACCGATAACGAGATTGACCCGCACATAGATTCATGGCCTCTTGACCACGGACAGCTCATCAGTGCACTCAATAGCAGCACTCTTCTCGCCGGTATACACGGTTCGGACGCAGCCAAGTTCCTCTATGAGAAGCAGGGTGACTTTGAGTCTGTAATCGGTTTCCACGGACTGGAGTTCGTGCTCTTCCGCAACGGAGCTAACCGTACAGTGGACGCACTCAAGACCAATGACACCGAAACTGGCATGACATCGGTGAAAGGCATCGATGAACTGGCATTCGCTGCAGCCGTTTCAGGCGACATCTACAACATGACCTCGCTGCTCTATTACGGCTGGACTGCCGACGCTACTACCGGTTCTTGGCTGAAGAGCAACTGCAAGTGGACACTTGACAACACCAAGCACGCAGGTCTGTCGTCTGCCAATATCGGCTACGGACAGTTCCTCCTCAACGCCACAGGTTCCAACGCGTTCTTCCAGACATGGCAGGAGACACTTGAAAATGTGCTGAAGGGCGGTTGCTCCAACATCTGCCAGGAGGTTTACACCCAGAAACTTGGTCAGGCTTATAATGTGGCTACGACAGGCGTGGAGAATGAAGACCAGTCGCGTGACTACATCGAATCGCCCTACAGCAAGCGTTCTTTCACCGACTACCAGGACAACATCTACTCTATCAAGAATGTGCTCTACGGCACCCGTGACATCACAGCCACCGCTCCTGTAGCAAATTCTCTGATGACGGTAATGAAGACTTACGACTACACAGGCTACGCTGCACTGAGCACTGCACTTGACGAAGCCATTGCCGCACTGCAGACCGCTATCGACAGCAAGGTGGCTTTCGTGGACGATCCGGGCAATGCACGCGTGAAGACCTGCATCGAAAAGATCAACAAACTGGACGATGAACTCAACAACGCAAGCGCTTGGTTCCGCAAGTTGAAGACGAAGTAATTACACAATAGAATGGTTTGAAATGGGTGACGTAGCCTTGCTTCCCTCCAAAGGAATGCGAGGCTACGTATCCTGCATAAAAGGATTGTTATATCAGAAATGACTATTATGGACAGAAAAATCAAGAACTACGCTTTTTTGTCTGCCGCTCTTGCCTTGACAATGGGCATGGCGAGCTGTTCGGAAAACAAGGTGGAATACCAGGAAACCGACGCCGACTATGTAGGACAGAAGACAGGCAACTTCTCGGCAGAGGAGTGGTATCCGGGTGGAGAACTCGGAACGACGGACAATACGGGTACGAGTTGCTACTCCGATGAGGCTCCGGTCATCAACACGGATGCCAATCTCAGGACACAGTTCTTCAAGGGTGAGCAGATGTTTGAACGTCAGTACACGCTGAATACAGGCGCTTTCAAGGGTCTTGGACCTGCCTCCGTGCGCTCGTCATGTTTTGACTGCCACCCTGAATACGGTCACGGCAAGCGCATGGACCAGTATGAGACACGCTATGGCAACGGCAACGGCTATCTGCTTGTGGTGTATCATCCCGATGCGGAGGGTTCAAATGACGGCGGTTACATAGAAGAAGTGACCGGAATGCCGCAGACTCAGGCCGTAAGCCCGTTCCTTCCGCCTATCGACGAGACACAGATAGTAATGTCATGGCCTCACATCGCCCAAATGGAAACCGACGAGATACCGTCCATGCAGTTCCCCGACGGCGAGCCGTTTGACCTCATCTATCCGGAGATATCCATTCCGCAGTCGGCATTCAATACCCTGCCAAAACCGGAGAACTACGCAGTCCGGCTTGAGTCAACTATCGGTGTTATCGGCGTAGGACTTATCGACGCCATACCGAGCGACTCCATTGCGGCACAGTATGCCAAGGAAGCAGCCTACTTCAAGAGTGCCGGTCTCGACCTCAACGAGTATCTCAACAAGAATTTCTGGGACGCTTCTGCCATGCAGATGGCAAGCAGCGCCTACTATCCGACATTCGGCCGTGACAGCAAATACGTCACTGGCGGAGTTCATGCCGACGGCACTACGTTCGACGGCACGGGACTTATCAAGCGTTATACCTACGCTTTGACACGCGGTTCGCTGCAGGACGGTCCCGGCGCAAACGCCATCTGGAACATCACCAACGTGACCCGCAAAGACCGCCCGGTACTTTACACCACGAAGGCTTGGGCTGACTGCATGGCAAATACGCCGTCTGTAATCAACGCAATCAAGGCGGACAAAACCCCTCCCTATTATGCCGACGGCACCGACGAGGGCATAAAGAATGCCGTTGCCACGCTGTTGAACCCCAATACCAACCAGTTTGACAACGACATCCTCAATTTCACCGAGGAGCAGAGCATGGATGACTTCTACGCATTCATGGTATGGCACCGCGGTCTCGCCGTTCCGCGCGCACGAAACCTCAATGACAAGACTGTGCAGAGGGGCAAGCAACTGTTCATGCAGTGGGGTTGCGCCAACTGTCACCGTGCGAAGTGGCAGACAAAGGACGACAACTACATCACGTCCTACCTCATCAAGGACAAGAAACTGCCGCAGTACAAGAACCAGACCATATATCCTTACTCTGACTTCGTGCAGCACAAACTGTACATGAAGAACGATATCCACGGTTCATGGTGCCGCACCACGCCGCTCTGGGGACGCGGACTGTCGCTCGTGAACACCGGTGCTGAAGACCGTCTGCACGACTGTCGCGCACGCAACGAGGTGGAAGCGATTATGTGGCACTGCTATAGCAAGAAGAGCCATGCCTACAAATCGGCAATGAACTTCTACAAGGCATCCAAGTCAGACCGTGATGCAGTGGTGAAATTCCTGCGTTCCATCTAATCAAAACAACCATAAAATGAAATTATTTTCCAAGACTTCACTGCTCCTGCTCGGCGCTGTCGCCATGCTTGCTTCGTGCAACGACAATGACGACACCAAGACCCAGGAGACTGACGCCGATTATATCGGCGAGAAAGTAGGCAACTTTACTGCCGAAGAGTGGTATCCGGGAGGCGAACTGGGCACGACCATGAGTACGTCATCCAACTGTTATGAGGACGAGACGCCTGCCGTCACAAAGCAGGGCTTTACGGCTCTGTTTAACCAGGGCGACCTCATGGCGAGCGCAACCTACACCCTCGACACAGACCCTTACAAAGGTTGGGGGCCGTGTGCATCGCGTCGTGCCTGCGAACACTGCCACTCCGGAGGCTACTCGCATGGTCATAGCCGCAGCGACTTCAAACCTGTCAGAGGCAACGGATACATCGTTTCGGTGTATTATCCCGATGCTCCCGGCAGCAACGACGGTACTCCCATCGACCAGCTGACTACATTCACCATGACCATGGCGGACAGTCCGTTCCTTCCACCGCTCGATCCTGACAAGGTGGATATAGCCTGGAACGAGGTGACAAGTATGCCCAGTGGTCTGGAAATGAAATTTCCCAATGGCGGTGAGACGTTCTCCCTGAGATATCCTGAGGTGACTATACCGCAGAGTGCCTTTAATGTTGACCCTCAGCCGGAGAACTATGCAGTGCGCCTCATTGCCTCCTGCAACTTTCAGGGACTTGGTCTGATTGACGCTATCAGCAACGAGGACATCGAGGCACAGTACAAACTGGAGGCCTCTTACGGTGCAGAACTGAACCCTGAGTTCTGGGACAGCAGTGCAAATAAACTGAAAGACGACGCCTACGCCGAAGATGCTTTCGGGACAAAGTTCGTGAAGCGTTTCAACTACGACCTGTTGGAAGGCTGTCTGGAGAACGATGTCGCACTGTGGGACGAGCTTAACATCCTGCGCTCTGACATCAGCCACATCTGTTCGACAGAGGCTTACGCAAAGGCAATGTCGAAGAATAATGGCGTCATAAACACCATTATGACACAGGGCAAGGACGAGTCTTCACGCCTGCATCCCTACTATAACGACGGCACAAAGGAGGGGATCGCCGAGGCGGTGAACTACCTGCTGTCACCGAATGCCAACCTCTATGACAACAAGTACTACATCTTCAAGCCGGAGATGACCGATGACCAGTACCATGCTTTCATCGTATGGCACAGAGGCATAGCCGTGCCTCGCGCACGCAACCTGAATGATGCGGATGTGCAGAAGGGCAAGAAACTCTTCATGGCGTGGGGTTGCGCCAACTGCCACAAGCCTTCATGGACAACGGGTAGCGACAACTATGGCCGCTCGAAGATTATCGAGAACAAGAAACTGCCTCAGTACGCCAACCAGAAGATATATCCTTACTCTGACTTCGTGCAGCACAAGCTGGACATGAAGAACGATATCCACGGTTCATGGTGCCGCACCACGCCACTCTGGGGACGTGGACTGTCGCTCATAAACAGTGGCGCTGAAGACCGTCTGCACGACGCACGCGCACGCAACGAGGTGGAGGCAATCATGTGGCACTGCTATAGCAAGAACAGCCAGGCATATAACTCGGGACTGAACTTCTACAAAGCGTCCAAGTCAGACCGTGATGCAGTGGTGAAGTTCCTGCGTTCAATCTAACAGTATCGACACAGACATGACAAGAAAGATTATATTCCTGCTCTATGTCGCCATAATAATATCTATGGCGGCGGCTACTATCGTGGAGAAAAACCATGGCACAGACTATGCCCACACCCACTACTACGGTGCGTGGTGGTTCATTCTCCTGTGGGCGGTAATGGCAGCCTTGGGGATATTCTATATTGTCAAACGAAAGGTGAAAGCGGCAAGTACATTGCTGCTGCACCTTTCCTTTGTCGTCATTCTCGCCGGTGCGTTGTTGACACACTTGTCGGCAAAGACCGGTATGGTTCACTTGCGTGTGGGGCAACCTGTGGACTCCTACATGCAGTCCGACGGAACAGAGGGCGGAACGGAGGCAAAACTTCCGTTCTCTCTGTGTCTCCAGGACTTTGACGTGCAGATGCACGATGGCACAAATGCCGTGGCGGACTATGTCTCGGTGTTTAAGGTCACCGGCAAAAACGGCACGTCAACGGAAAGAGTGTCTATGAACCACATCTGTTCTGTTGCCGGTTACCGTTTCTATCAGTCGTCTTATGATGAGGACGGCAAGGGCAGCGTGCTGGCGGTAAATGCCGACCCCTACGGCATACCGGTCACTTACACCGGTTATGCACTGCTGTTCATCTCGCTCGTATGGATGCTGTTCGACCCTAAAGGCGGTTACCGGAAGATTCTCAGCAGTCCTGTATTCAAGAAAGGAACGCTGATGCTGGTTATGCTTTCGGGTGCGGCAACAGGCTGTTTCGCCAGTTCTTCTGACGAAGGCATAGAGAAGTATGTGCTTCCGAAGGAAGCTGCAGAGCGGTTCGGACGGTTGAACATCCTCTATAACGACCGTATCTGTCCGGTGCAGACCTTCGCTCTCGATTTCTGCAAAAAAATCTACGGTGCAAGAAGCTACAAGGGATTGACTGCCGAACAGGTGGTCTCCGGTTGGATATTCTATGGCGACGAGTGGAACAACGAACCGTTCATAAAGGTGAAGGGCGGTGCTCTGAAGGAGGCATTGCAACTGGATGGCTATTGTTCGTTGGGCAGTTTGTTCAACAGGACTTTGGGCGGCTACATCATAGGACCGTACATACAGGAGTATTACAGTGGCAATCAGGACAAGTTTCACAAACAGGCGGTAGACGTAGACGACAAGGTGCAGCTCATCATGGACTTGCGCCGGGGTGTCTCGCTGAAGGTTCTGCCTTACACTTTTCCGCGGAATGTGAAAGCCGCAAAAGGCGTTCCGTTTGTCAAAGCCGGCACTACAGTGTGGTATTCGCCGACTGACAGGTTGCATCCTGCAGTGGAACGGCAGCACGCCCTATATATAAATAATGTGTTCTCTCTGCTCTATGAAGACGTGAAAGCCGGCAACACAGACCGTGTGAACGTCTTTCTTGACAAGATGAAACGCTATCAGGAGGTGAGTGCGGGAGCGTCATTGCCGTCGGAAACGAGGATAAAAGCGGAACGGATGTACAATGCCTATCCCTTTGCCACTATCCTATTCATGGTCAATCTCACCCTCGGCTTCATTGCCCTGTTCTATTTCATCTACCGCATAGCGAAGCAACGCCGCATCCGTATGTTCGACATTGCATTGCCGACACTGTTGTGCCTGTCGTTTGTTGCACTCAGTGTGGGTATTGCCTTGCGCTGGATTGTCAGCGGAAACGTGCCTATGTCAAACGGATATGAGAGTATGCTCACCGTGGCATGGTTTGTCATGCTTGTCTCAATTTGCCTGCAGTTCAGAATACGCATAGTTCTGGTGTTCGGATTTCTGCTCTCCGGATTTTTCCTGCTGGTGAGCCACATCAACCAGATGGACCCTGCCATAGGACAGATGATGCCTGTATTGAACAGTCCTCTGCTGAGTCTGCATGTCAGCATCATAATGATGAGCTATGCATTGCTGTCGCTTACGTTTATCTGTGGCATAACGGGACTTTGCCTGAGAGGACATTCCGCGGAACTGCAGACGTTGAGCCGCTTCTTTCTGTATCCCGCATTGACCACTCTGGGCTTTGGTATCTTTATCGGAGCGATATGGGCAAACGTCAGCTGGGGTAACTATTGGAGTTGGGACAGCAAGGAAACATGGGCACTGATAACCTTCATGCTCTATGCCGTACCCATGCACCAACAGAGTTTCAAGTGGGTTCGCTCACCACGCAACTACCACATCTACTGCACCGCAGCATTCCTTGCGGTGCTGATGACCTATTTCGGGGTGAACTATTTCCTCACAGGCATGCACTCCTACGCATAGCCATTGCAAAGCAGGAGTTTCCCCCTTTATCACACACAAAACTCCTCCTTACACAAAAAATCCAATTTGAGGATAAACGGGAAATATCGTCTTGTTTACGATTAAAAGATGTATCTTTGTAGAAGGATTGGTATTTTGATGTCAAAAGCGAAGCCTTTTATAAAGTGGGTAGGTGGCAAGGGACAACTCATCAGTCAACTTGACGCACTGCTGCCGGCAGATTTCGGCAGTTGGGACAATGCGACCTATATAGAACCGTTTGTGGGCGGAGGTGCCATGTTGTTCCATATGCTGCAGACATACCGTAACATAGGACGTGCCGTAATCAATGACGTGAACCACGATCTCATCGTTTGTTACGAGACGGTACGCGACAATCTGGAGATGCTTATACCGCTGTTGCGTGACATGGAAGCCTGTTATCATGCGCTACCGGACATGGATGCCAAGCGCGAAATGTATCTCCGGGTTCGTGAAAGGTACAACGAGAAGAACCTTGATCCGGTGGAGAACACGGCGAAATTCTTCTTCCTGAACCGCACTTGCTTCAATGGCTTGTACCGCGTGAACAGAAAAGGGCTGTTCAATGTGCCGTGCGGAAAATATCAGATGCCGCAAATCTGTGATGAGGACACACTCCGAGCCGACAGCGAACTGCTGAAACGCGTTGATATAATTGAGGGTGACTTTGAACGGACTATGGACTATGCGGGCGAACAGACATTGTTCTATTTTGATCCGCCATACCGTCCGCTTAGTGAAACGTCAAATTTCAACGACTATACAAAGGAGGCTTTCAATGATGAGTCACAGGTTCGCCTGAAGTCATTCTGCGACAGGGTGGACGCAAAAGGCTACAAGTTCATGCTGAGCAACTCCGACTGTAAGGGACAAGACGGTGCTGCGGGGTTCTTCGATGCCTTGTATCATGCTTACACGATAGACCGTGTCATGGCTTCACGCAACGTGAATGCCAACGGTGCAAAGCGTGGCAAGATACCCGAAATACTTGTCCATAACTATACAGACACAAAATATCGCCACTCGCAATTCGACTTTGAACCATTGCAAGTGGCAGAGCAGACGATAGGATATGCCTGAAGATTTCGAACTGTTCATGTCTCAACTGAAGGAGACAAACCTGACTTTGGATGTCATTTGCGACTTTGATAAGATATCGAAGAATGTAGATGAAGTGAGATTAAGCCTCTGTGTACTTAACAGTCTGATAGGTTCTACTGACTTGAGAAGGAGCGTTGAGACAGTATGGAACAGGGACAGGAGGGCTTTTTCTGTATTGGATATCCTCGTTGCAGTGAGAAAACACGATCGGAAAAAGGTTCTTGATGCTATCGGAAACAGTATTCCTCTTGAAGAAATGTTCTCTTCTGTGGATGGTGTTATGGACTTCTTGCAGGGAACAGGGCTTGCTGACATCCTGCAAAACAGAACCGTTGGCAATCTTGTGGATTATGTATTCGGGATTGAGACTGGGCTTGATTCCAATGCAAGAAAAAACAGAAGCGGAGATACAATGGCGAATATGGTGGCTAATATATTCTCTCACGCCGGTGTGAAATACCGTAGGGAAGTGCGCTCAAGTGAGTGGACGGCTATCACGAATGCTCTTGGCAGTGACAAGAAACGTTTTGATTTCGTTATAGAGACACCGGTAAAGACGTATCTGATAGAAGTGAACTTCTATAGTAGCGGCGGTTCGAAACTCAATGAAGTGGCTCGTTCCTACTCCGGCATCGCTCAGAAAATCAATGCCGTGGACGGTTTCGAGTTCGTGTGGATTACAGATGGAGGTGGCTGGAAGTCGGCAAGGAACAAGTTGCAGGAAGCTTACGAAACAATCCCGAGCGTGTATAACCTGACCACAATTAAGGATTTCATAAAGACACTATAGTTTTTATGTCTGTCATTCCGTACTACGCTTCTCCGTCGCACGACTTTGCCGTAGCCAAAGGCGACTGTTTCCGGATAATGCAAGATTTCGATTTCAAGTTCGACATGATATTTGCAGATCCTCCGTATTTTCTCTCTGATGGTGGAATATCAATGCAGAGTGGCAAGGTGGTGTGTGTTGACAAGGGCGAATGGGACAGACCCAAGTCGCAGGAGGAAATGATGTCTTGGAACAAGGAGTGGCTTGCCTTGTGCCGTGATAAGTTGAAAGATGGTGGAACAATATGGATTAGCGGTACCTATCACAATATCTTTTCCGTGGCAAACTGTCTTACGGAATTGGGCTACAAGATATTGAATGTGATCACATGGCAGAAAACCAATCCTCCAGCCAATATATCTTGCCGTTTCTTTACCTATTCTACGGAGTTTGTCATTTGGGCAAGACGGAGCAAGAAAGTGCCTCATAAGTTTAATTATGAACTGATGAAGGAAATCAATGGCAACCGACAGATGACAGATGTGTGGCGGTTGCCGGCTATAGGAACGTGGGAGAAGACGTGCGGGAAGCACCCTACTCAGAAACCGTTGCGACTTCTGACACGCTTGATACTGGCGTCTACGGATAAAAATGACTGGGTGTTTGATCCTTTCTGCGGCAGCGGTACAACGGGAATTGCCGCCAATCTGTGCGGCCGGTTCTTTGCTGGTATAGAGCAGGAACAGGACTTTTGCGATATGGCAAAGGCGAGACGTATGGAATTGGAGAATGTAGAGAAGCGCAATATGCTGCTTAGTCACATTGAAGACTTGCGCTTTATGCACCCTGCAACATGTGTGTCAGAAGATGACAGCGGGTGTACTGCATTTCCCTTTTTGATGTAAAAGAAACGGCACTTATGGTTGTTTTGCATTTTCAAAGCGGTTATTGGAAGTTTCGGAAGTGCGGAGTGCGTGTTTTTCAAAATGGTATTATTTTTCCAAATGCTTGCATATTTCAAGTATTTTGGAGAATTTTGCACCGTCCAAAAGGGTGTTGATGATATGAAAATAAGGATATTCGGTTTGATGACCACACTGTTTCTGGTTTCGCTGACCGCAAGTGCGCAGTCGGTTGCCGAAGCCTTTGTCGGTATGCCGGCAGCCCAAACGCCTTATCTGACAAAGGCGATGAAGGAGGAACTTGTGGCGGGTTATAGTCCCGGAACAGTCAGTAAGGTGACCAACAGGATGAAGGGTGAAACGTTGGTGGATAGCCTGTCTGCGGATTACGGGCGTTTTTTGCTCTCCAACTCCAAAGAACTGGATATTGCCCGTCTGCCTTTTGAGGGTGGAGACAGCATATACATGTGCATAGAAACATACAAAGCTCCCGACTTGCAGAGCGAAATGAGTTTTTATGACAAGAACTGGACAAAACTATCGACACAGGACAAACTTCCGGAACTGGATGTTTCCGACTTCGTACAGCATTCTGATTCCGTGACGGCGGATACCCTTGACGTGAAGTTGTTCAGTCCGAAAATGATCTCATACAGATATGTCTCATCCTCAAAGTCTTTGATAGTCAGTTTGACTACACCCTTCTTGTCGACTGAAGAAAAAGACAAGATAAAGGGGAAAATCTGCAAACGAACGTTAATTTGGAACGGTATAAAGTTTAACTAATGTTATAACTTGATGATTTTGTTGCGATAATATGCGATATTACAAAATAATGTACATATATTTGCAACGTGTTTTTCATGGTATTAGATTATTAAGGTTAATTTTAGAAAATAGGCTGTCGCGAGATAGCCTATTTTCTTTTTATGGCTCTTTCAGCCACTCTTTCATGTTGTCGGCAGTACTGCAGAGGCTGTCTTTCCAATTGTAGAGGAAATCGGAGATTAGCCATTGTCCCTTGTCTCGGGTCATCTTTACATACACGTCATTCTCACTGCCGCAGTTTTCGGTGGTCACCATCATGATGACACCGCCGTCGCAGTCTTTCATTTTGCGTATTCCGAGGAGTTTCAACCCTTGGTAATCTTGGGCGTTTATCCATACGTTCCAGTCTACAGGGCCTGCTGTGCCGAGTTTTGCGGACTTTTCATCGGATTTCTTTTGCAGGTCTTTGTATTCCTTGGTGACAAATTCTTCCAAATTGGAGATGTCGGGATGCAGGCTCTCTGTGTTGTAGTCATCGATGACAAGGGCATAGACTTTTTCCAGAACTTGCTCTGGCGTATCTTCGCCAGTGACCTCTGTGCCGGAAGCGGCGGTGCTGTTGTTTTTCGTTTTGTTGCCGCATGATGTGAATGACAGCAGTGCGGCAAGGGCAAATACTATGTATAGATTGGATGTTTTCATTTTTCTCTTCGGTGGGATGTTATGTTCTATCTGACGATTATCGAGTTGCTGACGGGTCGCTCATGTCTGTCGCTTGGATTATTGAGTATTCCTGAGGACGGAGAAACATCGCATCCGTTATGTCCGGCATCCTTTTCGGGATTTACCCAAAGCACGCTCGAACCGCCACCGTCAAGGTTGAGGGCATCCTGCATGCCGAGAATCCTGAGCAGATGGGCAAACTCCGGTATTGTCACACCCGTTGCCTTGTCTTTCGCTCTGCCGTCAATGACAATTAGATAAGTCTTGTTTCCTCTTGTGGCAATGCCGCTTCGGGGGTGCTTGCCGAGAATGTGGCTGTAGTCGGGAAAACTTTGCGGTTGACCGTGTTGCAGCATCAGAGGACCGCAAACCATAACTTCGTCTCCCAAAGGACGCTCTGCCTTTTGTCCTGTCCACGGCACTATGCACACATTGTTGCCTGTAGCGACAAACGCTCCGTTTGACAGAGGACTTACGTCATAGTGCTCGTCGGTGACGACACCCTTGTGTGCGACATAGCAAATGGAGAGGTCAGTCTTGCCGATGTCAAAGTATGTGCCGTTTATGGCGGCTATTGCCTTTTCCCGGAAAGCCTTCTCCGATGTCAGTTCACGCTTGTTGTGCGGCAACGCTTCCAGAGTATGCTTCCTGTTGTCTACCTCAACGATGAACACTTCCTGAGGACCTCCGTAGAGGTTGTCGAACTTAGACCACTTGGCGATGATGCCTTTAGCCACTTTATGCTTTTCCCATTTCGCCCCTACGACAGTGGCGGAGTCGGCTGGTGTCTGTGCAAATGCGATTGCGCAACAGAGCGTCCAGAGCGACAGTAGGGTAAGTCTTGCTCTTGTCATTTTCTGATAAAGTCTACGAAAGAATACCGTTGGTGATGCTTCTCGTCGATGTTGTGGTCTTCACGCTGGCACTCTTTCCATCCTTCGGAGAAATCAGGAAAGAACGTGTCGGCATGAGACGGAGTGTCATGGACGAGGGTCAGACAGAGCCTGTCGGCTATCGGCATGGCTTCTTTATATACGGAATTTCCACCTATTATATATATATCCTCTCCTGCGGAGCAGGTTGCCAATGCTTCGTCAAGGCTCTTGTAGAGGTCGCAACCGGGAAAATCGCCGGGCTTTCCGGTGCGTGAGAGGACTATGTTACGTCGGTTTGGCAGTGCCCCCTTGGGCAATGACTCGTATGTGCGGCGTCCCATGATGATGGTATTGCCTGTGGTCAGTGCCTTGAAACGCTTCAGGTCGTTGGGCAACCAGTATATGAGCTTGTTCTCAAAGCCTATCGCTCCGTTTTCCGCCACGGCGGCAATCATCGACAGGCGGAATGTCTTTCCTTCGTTGTTAGTCATGTCTGTATCTGCGGTTATCGGTTTATGCTTTTCCTTATTCTCCATTCCTGTGGGTAGAGATTGTTGGCTCTGTTGCCCAAGTTCTTTACAAAACCTAACGGATATCCGTTGTGGCACACGATGACATATCCTTTCGGCGTATCTTCGCTGAGCGTGATAGCCTCGCGGCGTAGGTAGTTGAGGGCTTGGTCAAGGGTGAGTTCTACCCGCGGATACCTGTTTTTGTCAAGACGTGTCATCAGAGCTTCGGCATGCGCAGGTATGGTGTCCTTGCCCTTTACGGTGGGTCGCGGATTGCCGTCGTGCAGTATGCGCAGTGTCTTCTGTAGATTTCCGATGTTTGTTTTCTGTTTGCTGACAGTCTCATTGCCGTCTTTTCGGAGCACAGCCATGAATAGTCCTTCGGTGTTGGTTATGCCAGGAATGAAGCGGTACACAGGCTTGTCGAACCCCTCAAGCATAGAGCGCCTGATGTGCCAGTCCTCCTTGGTGTCCACGGAAACGAACTCCGCTCCCAGCGTTTCGGCAATCCACTTCACGTTTTCCTCGTTTTCACTCGTGTTGAAAGTACAGGTGGAATATATCAGAAGACCGCCGTCATTGAGGCAAGGCCAGATGTCTTCGATAATGGAACGTTGCAGGTTGTGGCAGTTGACGACGTTTTTGACGCTCCATTCCGATATGGCGTTCTCGTCTTTTCGGAACATTCCCTCGCCCGAACACGGTACGTCGGTGAGGATGACATCAAACTTCAGTTTCGCCTTACGGTAGTCTTTTGCGTAGTTGTTGGTGACAACCACATCGGGATGTCCCTGTTTCTGTACGTTCTCCATGAGGATGTTGGCACGCTTGTGGTCCGGTTCATTACAGAAAAGAACACTCCCTTCTGGCAGCGCAGCACGTGCCAAGGTGGACTTTCCGCCCGGTGCTGCGCACAGGTCGAGCATGGTCACGGGATGTGTGACATGCTGTCTCAGCACCTCATAGAGGAACATGCTCGCCGCTTCCTGTACATAATAACATCCTGCATGGAACAGTGGGTCAAGGGTGAAGTCCGGCTTTTCGGCAAGCCAGAATCCGTTTCTGCACCACGGAACAGGTGTTCCGTCAAAATCTCTGCCGGGTTTGAACGGATTGACGCGTACCGACAGAGGTTGTTTCTCCTGAAAGGACAAGAGGAAACGACTGTACGTTTCCTCACCGAAAAGTCCCCTTGTGTAGTCTTCGAAATCCTTTGGTAGAGTAGCCATACCTAAAAGTCTATATCAAAAGAGTCGTCTGTGACTGTTTCCGCTTTCTTCTTTGGCAACAGTTCCTGCTTCAGATTGCCGTTCTCGTCAAACATTCCATAGGTGGTTCTGAGTACGATGAACTCCGTCCTTCGGTTCAGTTGATTGCATATTTCCTGCTTTTCTTCGTCGAGTTTCTTTATGTAATCTTCGGTGAGGACATCGCCTTCCTTCAGCCAAGGAATCTTTTCCGTGAGTTTCTTGCGCACTTTCTTCGGCTTCTCCTCTCCGTAGCCGACAGGCGTAAGCCGCTCTTTCGCTATGCCGTGGGCTATCAGATAGTTGACACAAGACTCTGCCCTGGCTTGCGACAACCGCTTGTTGTAGGCATCAGGTCCACGGAAATCGCAGTGTGCGGACAATTCGATGGTGATGTTGGGATTGTCGTTCAGTAGAGCGACCAGTTTGTCGAGAGCGACAGTAGACTCCTCGCGGATGTCGGCTTTGTCAAAGTCATAGAACACGTTGTCAACGACTACAGGCGCAGAAATGGAAGGTAATGCGAACTGGAGAGTATATTCTTTCGACT
The DNA here is from genome assembly GCA_963639575.1 of uncultured Spirochaetota bacterium. Lineage (GTDB taxonomy): Bacteria > Bacteroidota > Bacteroidia > Bacteroidales > Bacteroidaceae > Prevotella. The sequence goes on along the minus strand of CAVHUR010000020.1, from coordinate 29,890 downwards.
CGTCTACCGGTTTTATGCTCAGTTCTTCCTTGTGGTTGAGATAGCCTTTGCATGTCGCAAGGAACAGATAGTCCACTCCCGGTTCTACCTGATAGGAGAACGAACCGTCGCTTTTGACGTTAATCTTTTGGTTAGTTCCGTCACTTCCCACTATATAAACTTCGGCTGCCTGCAGTTCGTAGCCGTCTTGTTCGTAGACCCAGCCTATGACATTCTGCACGATTTCGGGGTTCTCGAAAGAATAGATGTGGTCCCAGCCGCGCCCGTCATTGCGGTTGCTGGAGAAGAAACCGCGGTTGTAAGGCCCTTCGAACGTCATTCCGAAATCGTCACCTTGTGAGTTGAGTGGATATCCCGGGTGTTCCAGATGATACTTTCCGTCTTTTCCGACTTTTGCGATAAAAATATCGAGACCGCCCATACCGGGATGTCCGTCGGAAGAAAAATACAAATCACCGTTCGGACGGAAAACGGGGAAACTCTCGTTCCCCTCCGTATTGATGGGTGAACCGAGGTTTTCGATGCCTCCAAACCCTGTTGGCGTTATTCGGGTGCGCCAGATGTCCAGTCCGCCCTTGCCCCCTGGCATGTCACTGACGAAGTAGAGCCACTCTCCATCGGGTGATATTGCAGGGTGGGCGAATGACGACAGTGTGTCGTTGGTGAGTTTTATCTCTGTACCCTTGCCCCATGCGGCATCCGAACGGTTGCTTTTCACAATCTGAGCATATCGCGGATATGACGGATCTGTGGTGCATTGGGTGAGGTACATCTCGCGTCCGTCGGGCGAGAAACAGCACGCTCCCTCGTCGTATGCGGAGTTTACGCCGCCAGTGACCGGCTCGGGTTTGCTCCATTTCCCTTTGTCGTCTTTGGTGGAAACGAATATGTCAGCAGGCTTTGTGCCGGTTATTCCCGACAGTTCGTCGCCCTCTGCCTCATTGCGTGTGGAGGTGAAGTAGAGCTGTTCGTACTGATCTCCGAAGAGTTTTGGCGAGTATTCCGACCTGCGGGAATTGAATGCGTCCATCTTCTTCACCGTATAGCGTGAACCTTTCTCCTTTGTTTCGCTTGCGGTAAGGGCGGACTGGAGACCGTTTTTCGCCAGAGTGCTGTTGGGTAAGGAGTCCAATACCGTCTTAAACTCCTGTGCGGCATTCTTGTATTCTCCGTTTTTCAGCAGCAGCCGGGCATAAGTCAGTTGATCTTCGGGCGTGGCGACCTTGTAGCGAATGGCGTTTTTGTAGGCAGCAATGGCTTTTTGCGTTTGCAGGGACATGCTGTAGCAGTATGCCATTTTCTTGGCTCGCTCTCCCCGTTTCTGCTTTTCCTTGGGTGAAGTCTTGGAGTATGCACGCTTGAATTCTGTGGCGGCATCATAGTATTCGCCAAGAGCAAGATACTGCTCTCCACGCTTGAGGTTTTTGTCGACCGCACATGAGGTGACAAACATCAATGCGAATATAGACAATATGATGCGGTTCAATCTGTGCATAACTTGGATTATAACGTACAATATCCTTATTTATTGCCCATTCAAAGGCGCACGGAATGTACAGCCTTCTTTCCAACGCGAACACCCAAAGGCGGTTTTGCCCTTGATGACATGGCCTTTTCCGCAGAGCGGACAAGTGTCTCCCTCTTTTAGGGATTTCTTTGCTGGGGCACTTTTCTTCCGTGCAGTACTTTTCCTCTTTGTAGTCTTGACCTTCGGTTCGTCCTTTTCCACACTTATGCGGCGGTTGCTGTTGTCTGCCATTACGGAGTGTACGATGTCCGTTATCTGCTGTTTCAGTTCATTGATAAACTGTGCCGCATCGTAGGTTTTGTGCTCTATGTCACGCAGTTTCTTCTCCCAGATGCCAGTCAACTCCGGACTTTTCAGCAGTTCCTCATGGATGAGGTCAATCAGTTCGATGCCGGTAGGTGTGGCTATGAGGTTCTTCCGTTCCTTGCGTATGTATCTGCGTTTGAAAAGTGTCTCTATTATGGCGGCGCGCGTTGACGGTCTGCCGATGCCGTTTTCCTTCATTGCGTCACGCAATTCGTCATTGTCGACGAACTTGCCCGCCGTTTCCATTGCACGGAGCAGGGTCGCTTCGGTGTAAGGTTTCGGCGGTTGCGTCCACTTCTCTGTAAGTGTCGGGACGTGAGGGTCGCTCTCTCCCTTGGTGAATACCGGGAGTGGAGAGTCGTTGTCCTGTGTTACGGCATCATCATCGCTGTCTTTCGCCTTTTGGAAAACCACTTTCCAACCTTCCTCGACGATTACTTTTCCCGATGTGCGGAACATGACCGGTGATGCGTCCGGGGTGTCGACTTGTCCTATGACGGTTGTAGTCTCGAACTTGCAATCCGGATAGAATGCAGCGATAAAGGCGCGTGCGACGAGATCAAACACACGTTGTTCCATATCGCTCAATCCCTGTGGCGGTACACCAGTGGGTATAATGGCATGGTGGTCGGTCACTTTGGAGGAGTCAAACACCTTCTTGCTCTTTTTCAGAGGCTTGCCTCCCAAAGCCTTGACCAATTCGGCATAAGGCGCTTTGCCTGCGAATGAGGTCTTGAAAAGTCCGTTCATCGTGGCTGGACATTTCGCATAGATGTCGTCAGAGAGGAATGTGGTGTCCACACGCGGATAGGTGGTGAACTTCTTTTCGTACAGTGACTGGATGAGCTGAAGGGTAGTGTCGGCAGAGAAACCGAACTTCTTGTTGCAGTCAACCTGTAGAGATGTGAGATCGTAGAGGCGCGGAGGAGTCTCCGTTCCTTTCTTCTTGCTCGTGCTGACCACCGTGAAAGGATTGTCCTTTATGGCATCCATCACCTTCTGTCCTTCCTCCTGACTGGCATATTCCATTTGTCGGTAGATGGGACCTTTGGAGTTCAGTGTCTTGCCTTGGGCTGCCGCCTCCTGTATTTCTGCCCTTTCTTCAGCTTCGGCTTCCTCGTCCCGGGCAATGGCATTGAACTTCGTGTTGCGGTAGAGAGTGGATAGCACCCACGACTGTTTGGGTTCAAAGTGTTCTATTTCTTTCTGTCTGTTTACGATGAGAGCAAGAGTAGGGGTCTGTACACGGCCTATTGACAACACTTGGCGGTTTACTCCATATTTCAGAGTGTAAAGTCGTGTTGCGTTCATGCCGAGAATCCAGTCGCCGATAGCACGCGACAGACCTGCCAGATACAGTGATTGGTATTCGCTTTGGTCCTTTAGCTTGCTGAAGCCATCGCGTATGGACTCTTCCGTAAGAGATGAAATCCACAGACGTTTTACCGGACATGAGGCAGCAGCCTTTTGCATTACCCAACGCTGGATGAGTTCTCCTTCTTGTCCTGCATCACCGCAGTTGATAATCTCATCGGCGTTTTTCATCAGTTTCTCGATAATGCCAAACTGCTTTTTTATGCCTGTGTCCTCTATGAGTTTTATTCCGAAACGTGCCGGAATCATCGGCAATGCGCCCAATGACCACACTTTCCAGTTGGGAGTGTAGTCGTTCGGCTCTTTCAAAGTGCACAGGTGACCGAAAGTCCATGTCACCTGATAGCCGTTGCCTTCTATATAACCGTCGTGCGGTTGGTTTGCTCCGATGACGTGGGCGATGTCTCTTGCCACGCTCGGTTTCTCTGCTATACAAACAATCATGCTGCTGTAGTAGTGTTACATGCGGTTAATGGTGTCGACAACATATTCCACCTCATTGTCGGTCATTGCCTGATTGAGCGGCAGCGACAGTTCTTCGCTGTGTATCTTTTCTGTTATCGGCAGCGACAAGGAGTGCCATTCCTTGTAACATTCCTGCTTGTGTGGCGGAATGGGGTAGTGGATTGCTGCCTGTATACCGTGCCCTTTCAGATACTCCAGAATGTCGTCACGCCGTGGGGAAAGTATGGGGAAGATGTGGTGTACGCCGTCGCGTGGGGGCAACGACAACAACTCTGACTTGATGTTGTCGATGTAATGGTCGGCTATCTCCTGTCTTCTTCTGTTGTCAGTGTCGAGATATTTCAGTTTGACAGAGAGCACTGCGGCATTGATTTCGTCCATTCGCGAGTTCAACCCCTTGTATTTGAACACGTATTTCCGTTGTGAACCGTAATTGCCGAGAGCCCTGACAATCTCTGCCAACTCATCATCGTCGGTGGTGACGGCACCTGCATCGGCGAGAGCACCGAGATTTTTGGCGGGATAGAAAGAATAGGCTTCGCATCCGCTGATGCCCTGCTGACGTGACCGTATCGTCAGTCCGTGAGCTTGGGCACAGTCTTGCAACAGCAGCAAGTCGTGCTTGCGGCAGATGTCACCGATTTTCTCGGTGTAGGCATCGTATCCGTAGAGATGCACAATCATTATGGCGCCTGTCCTTGGAGTTATGGCTTGCTCTATCAGACTGTCGTCAATCTGGAAGTTGCTGATGCGTGGTTCCACGAGAACTGGCGTGAGATTGTTGTCCGTTATTGCAAGTATGGTGGCAATAAAAGTGTTTGCCGGTACGATTATCTCGTCGCCGTCATGAAGTCTGCCCAGCTCTTTATAAGCCATGATCATCAGTCTTAACGCATCGAGACCGTTGCCGGTGGATACACAATGTGCCGCTCCTGTGTAGCGGGCAAAAGAGGTCTCAAATTCCCTGACGGCGTCTCCCTGAAGATACCAGCCGCGGTTGATGACTGCGCTTACTGCCTGCTGAATCTCTTCAACATGCATCATCGTGATGTTTTTGAGACTAAGATACGGTATATTCATAGGTGTCATATATGACGGCACGGCCTCCGAAACCTTCTTTCTGCATAATGAGATTCTCGTTCAAAACGTGTCCGTCGCCTTCGGTGGAGCGTCCCCAGTCGAAGTATTTGTAGTCTTTGAAATCGTTGTTCAATATTTTGTCATAGATGGCATCAAGCACTCCGAGCCGCTTGCCCTGTGGAGTGGCTGAACTGTATTGGGCATGTACGACATTGCCACATATATACAGGAGTATCCCTCCCAAGGATTCACCGTCTTTGTAGGCGTTGTACAACACGATATTGTCGGGGAAACGGTTTTTCAAGAGCCGCATTTCCTCGATGGTATGTACCGGCTTCACTCCGTGACAATCCCACAAGTTCTGTTCCAATACATGCCAGAAATCCTCCAGGTTGTCGTCCTTGGTCACGACAACACCAGCCTCTTCGGAGTGTTTGACGCCACGTCTTCTCAATCGTGCCCACCGCGGATGGTTGCCAAATTCGAGCATCGTGCCGATGTCACGCTTTGTTATTGTGGCTTTGCATCTCCAAAACAAAGCATAGAGGTCTTCCTCCGCTGGCAGTGAGTGATAAACGTGGGGGATGGGCTTATAGACGACGTGTCTTACTCCGATGTTCCTCAGATAGTCATTGAGAATGTCAAAGAGTGACAGAGTAGTGGGTGTCGATGCTCTATGGTCGAGGATGATGCCTCCGTAGGTCAGTCCTTGATGCGAATACAGTGTATCTCCGCTGATATTCGCCGGCAACAGTGCATACAACCGGTTGTCGTCATAGAACATCAGAGAGTGGTCTTTGAATCTGTCGCTATGATAGTCCATGTAGCCACGGAAGAACAAAAACGTGGCATTCTTTGCGCCTGCCACGAACTCGTCCCACACGTTTGCGTCACTTGCCGTATATCGCCTTAAACTGATCATAGTCGTATATGTAGTCGTCCAAGTCAAACAGTTCCGATGCCAGCACCATGCACACTGCACCCGATGAGAAATCTTCGAGTGTGCGCCATGTGCCTGGTCCTATCAGAAGACCTTGCCAGGGATGGTTGAGCAGGTAGGTCTGCGTTGCGTGTCCATTGTCGAGTGTGACGTTGAAACTACCGCTCATGGCAACCACCAACTGATACAGTTTCCTGTGGGCGTGCCCTCCGCGGCTTTCTCCACCTGGCACATCATAAGTCCAATAGACACGTTTTATCTCAAACGGAACTTCCTTCAGTTGTTCCGCCACGGTGAGATTGCCCCGCGGATCGGTAATCCGTGGCAGTTCGATAATCCTTCCTATTGTTTCGTTGCCGTTTGTTTCCATGTCAGTAGCAGTTGTCGTTTTTCCGGTGTTTGCCGTTGTGGCGTCAGCAAACTATTTGTCCATGTAAGGGTCAGTGCCCAACACAGTGGCGGCAAGCCGCTTTGCCTTGTTGCGCAGACCGTCCATGTCTGCGTCCTTTTCACCGTAGCAAAGAACCACACCCATACGTCTGCCCTTGTGAGCTTCGGGCTTTCCGAAAATCCTTACCCTTGTGCAGTCTTCGGAAAGGGCGTCGCCGAGATTGTAGTCAGGGGCTTTGTCGTAGTCCTTGTCGGCAAGAATGACAGCCGAACAACCTGCGTGTTCCAGACGGATGTCATGGATAGGCAGTCCGAGAACGGCTCTCAGATGCAGTTCAAACTCCGAGAGGTTGGTGGTATGACCGAGTGTCACCATGCCGGTGTCATGCGGACGGGGGCTCAATTCGGAGAAAATGACCTCCCCTTCCTTGGTGAGAAAGAACTCAACCCCCCAAAGTCCGTATCCGCTGAGCGCCTTTGTCACCTTCTCCGCCATGTCCTCTGCCAGTTTCAATGTCTCTTCCTTGATAGCGAACGGTTGCCAACTTTCACGGTAATCACCGCCTTTCTGCACATGGCCGATAGGCGGGCAGAACAGTGTGGGGGCATTTTTCTGCGTGACGGTGAGCAGTGTGAACTCCGAGTCAAAATGGATGAACTCCTCTATGATAATCTCTTTGACATCGCCGCGTGCGCCTTCCATGGCTGCGTCAAAGGCGTTTTTGAGTTCTTCGGGATTTTTTACGGTACTCTGACCGTGTCCTGATGACGACATGAGAGGTTTGATTACACAAGGAAAACCAATATCTTTGGATGCCTCGACCAGCTGGTCGTATGTCGTGGCATAGAAATATTTGGCTGTGCGCAGTCCCAATTCCTTGGCTGCAAGGTCGCGTATGGCCTTGCGGTTCATGGTGTAGTTGACGGCGCGGGCGGAAGGTACAACCTGTATGCCCTGCTTTTCGAAGTCAAACAGACATTCCGTGCGAATGGCCTCTATCTCCGGCACGATGATGTCGGGCTTGTGCTTCGCCACTGCGGCAGACAGAGCTTTGCCGTCGAGCATGGAGAACACCTCGCGCTCATCGGCAACCTGCATGGCGGGAGCGTTGTCGTATTTGTCACAAGCCACCACATACACACCTTTACGTTTCGCTGCTATCGTAAACTCTTTGCCGAGTTCTCCCGAACCCAGAAGCATTATTTTTGTGCCGCTTCTGATGCCTTTCCATTGGGAAGAAAGTACTGAAATGCCGTTGCTGTCGTTCATCGTAGTCTGTAAATGTATTTGTTTGTTGTTACCGTTTGCCGTACATCGAGTCGTAATATTTCTGGTAATCGCCCGAAGTGACATTGTTCATCCACTCCTCATTGTCGAGATACCACTTCACAGTCCGCTCTATACCCTCTTCAAACTGTAGGCTTGGTTCCCAGCCGAGTTCCGCTTGCAACTTGCGCGAGTCTATGGCGTAGCGTGCGTCATGCCCCAGTCTGTCGGTCACGTATGTGATGAGGTCAAGGTCTTCACCCTCCTTGCGTCCGAGCAGACGGTCGACGGTCTTTATCACGACCTTTATTATGTCTATGTTCTTCCACTCGTTGAAACCGCCGATATTGTAGGTCTCTGCAACCGTTCCCTTATGGAAGATGATGTCAATGGCGCGCGCATGATCCTCCACATAGAGCCAGTCACGCACATTTTCGCCCTTGCCGTAGACAGGAAGGGGCTTTTTGTGACGGATGTTATTGATGAATAGAGGTATCAGTTTTTCGGGAAACTGGTAGGGTCCGTAGTTGTTTGAACAGTTGGTAACTATTGTCGGCATACCGTAGGTGTCGTGAAAGGCACGCACGAAATGGTCGCTGCTCGCCTTACTTGCGGAGTAGGGGGAGTGCGGATTGTATTTTGTGGTTTCCACAAAGAAGTCCTCGCCGTATGCCTCATGGTGGTTGCCGCTCGACGCTTTGGTGGAGAATGGAGGTTCAATGCCCTCCGGGTGTGTCATGGTCAGTGCTCCGTAGACCTCGTCGGTGGAGATGTGGTAGAACCGCTTGCCCTCATACTTCTCCGGCAAACTCTCCCAATAGAGTTTGGCAGCCTGCAACAGGGTGAGTGTACCCATTACATTTGTGCGTGCAAAGGTGAACGGGTCTTTGATGGAACGGTCCACATGGCTTTCCGCAGCGAGATGTATGATGCCGTCGACCTTTTCGTCCTGCATCAACTGATAGAAGGCATCGAAGTCGCAGATGTCCATTTTCACGAACTTGTAGTTGGGCTTGTCCTCAATGTCTTTGAGGTTTGCAAGGTTTCCGGCATATGTCAATTTGTCCAGATTGATAATCTTGTACTCCGGATATTTGTTGACAAAAAGTCTCACGACATGGCTTCCGATGAAACCTGCGCCTCCTGTGATAACGATTGCTTTCATGATTTAAGTTTTGCTGATGATGATTTCTACTGTTAAAAACGATAGTTGTGGACAATTATTGTATGTCCGTCTATAAACGTGACTTGTTCTCCCCGAGCGTTATGACCTCAAGATCCTTGAATGTGGAACCGTCGATGCCCAACCTCACAAGGGTTCTCTCCGTATGCCAGCCTGTTATTCCTGCCGCTCCGGGATTGATGTGCAGCAGGTCAAGGGTCTTGTCGTATTTCACCTTGAGCAGATGCGAGTGCCCGCAGACAAACAGTTTCGGCGGACTGGCATATATCTGTCCGCGCACCCTGGCGTCATAGTTGCCGGGGTAGCCGCCTATGTGTGTCAGCAACACATCCACATCTTCGCACTTGAAACGGAGTGTTTCGGGAAATCTGAACCGCAGGTCTCCGCCATCGCAATTGCCGCAGACGGCACGCAAGGGCTTTATTGCCGCAAGCCGTTCCGCCACTTCTGTCGAGCCGATATCACCGGCGTGCCATATCTCGTCACACTCGGAGAAGTACTTCCTGTAGCGTTCGTCCCAGTAGGAATGGGTGTCGCTGATGATTCCGATCCGTTTCATTGTTCCTTGGAAATAGTGTCCGTGCTTTCCCGGACTATTCTCTCGTATATTGCACCGCCGGCTTGCGGAGCCATGCTTCGTGGTGCAGCACCCGTGCGTGGGGTGTAATAGCTGTAGTTGCGCTCTGTGTTGTCTGGCTCTTCCTTGTGGTTGCGGAAACGTTTCATGTACACAATCATGAACCATGCGGCAACAAACGAAGCGAGGAAATCGCTTGTCGGAAGTGCTGCCCACACTCCGTCGAGTTGGAAGAACAGGGGCAGTACGACAACAGAGGGGATGAGGAAGATGAGCTGGCGCGACAAACTCAGGAAGATGCTTATCTTCGCTTTGCCGATACTCTGGAAGAAATTGGTAATCACCATCTGGTATCCCACGATTGGCAAGAACAGCGCATTTATGCGGAGACCGCGGATTGCTATCTTCGTCAAATCCTCATCATTGGTGAACAACCTGACACACAGTTCCGGGGCAAACTCGCACACGATCCAACCGAAGGTAGTGGTGATTGTGGCAAAAATGATTGTCAGATTCACCACACGCATCATCCTGGCGTATTTCTTGGCTCCGTAGTTGTAGCCGGCAATAGGTTGCATGCCTTGGTTCAGTCCCATAGTAATCATGATAAAGATGAAAACGATGGAGTTGCCGATGCCGTAAGCTCCCACGGAATAGTCGCCTCCGTAGTGCGCAAGGGAATTGTTGATGAAGATGACAACCAGACATGAACAGGCATTCATGGAGAATGGGGATATTCCGATGCCTATGATGCTCTTTATAAGATGCCATTTGGGCACGAGATACTCCCTCTGCAAGTGGAGAATCTGGGACTTGTCGCTGAAGATATAGAACTGCCACAGCATGGCGACAAACTGTGCCAGGATAGTGGCATAGGCTGCTCCGCGGATGCCCCAGTGCAGTACGTAGATGAAAATAGGGTCGAGAATGGCATTCAATATCACCGTGAATATCGTCGCCGCCATGGCGTGTTTCGGTTTTGAGGCAGAGCGCAGCACCGCGTTCATGCCGAAATAGAGGTGCGTGATGGCGTTTCCGTACAGGATGAACTCCATGTATTCGCGTGCATAAGGCAATGTGTCTTTAGACGCTCCGAACAATATGAGAATCGGATCAAGGAATACAAGGCAAACCGCAGCAAATGCGACACCGACAATAATGTTCAGTGTAATGGTGTTTCCGAATATGTTTTGCGCCGTCTTGTAGTCCTTTTGGCCGAGCTTGACACTGATGAGTGTGGAAGCGCCCACGCCTATGGCGGCTCCGAAAGCACCCGAAAGGTTCATGAAGGGGAATGTTACGGTGAGACCGCTGATAGCCATTGCCCCCACGCCCTGACCGATGAAGATGCGGTCAACGAGGTTGTAGAGGGACGATGCCACCATTGCGATGATGGCAGGCACGGCGTAACGCACGAGCAACTGGCCTGCCGGCTTTGTTCCCAATTCTAATGTATGCTTGTTGTTTCCCATATGTTTGTTGATTATATTGCAAAGTTACGGATATTTGTTTTCGTGTGCAATTGTAATCTGGGAATATGTTTTTTGCGGCGGAAAAAATTGAGATATGTCGGTGAAATGTTGATGCAATGCACTACCTTTGCACCGTGTATGGATCGACTTAGCCTTTTTGAACTTAACGCTCTTGTGCGCGAGACGCTGGAAACCGCCTTTCCCGGCAAGTGTTGGGTGGAGGCTGAACTCATGGACTGCCGTGAGTCAAAGGGGCATTGCTATATGGAACTGGTGCAGAAAGACGCTTTTTCGGCTGTTCCTGTGGCGCGTGCGTCCGCCAAGTGCTGGCGTAGTAGGTGGGAAAAGGTGCGTGCGTCGTTCGCGGAAGCTACAGGAGGCGGTCTTTCGCCGGGTATGAAACTGTTGCTGAAAGTCAGTGTCGAGTTTCATCCTGCATACGGTTTCTCCCTCATTGTTGACGATATCGATGCGTCATACACGCTTGGTGAAATGGCACGGAAACGTCAGGAGATTATCAGGATACTGAAGTCTGAAGGCGTATATGAATTGCAGAAGGAACTCCGTTTGCCTCTTTTCTGCCAACGTATAGCGGTCGTATCCAGTCCTACTGCCGCCGGCTACGGGGATTTCTGCAACCAGTTGCTTCACAATGACTACGGTTTTTCTTTCTCGCCGACACTGTTTCCTGCCATTATGCAGGGTGAAGCCGTGGAGCAGAGCATAGTGGAACAGTTGAACGAGATAAACCTTAGGATTGACGATTTCGACTGTGTCGTGATAATCCGCGGCGGCGGAGCGACCACCGACATGGCGGGATTCGACTCTCTGGTGTTGGCGGAGAATGTGGCAAACTTCCCCTTGCCGATAATAACAGGTATCGGTCACGAACGCGACGAGTGCGTGCTCGACCTCATATCTTTCCTCAAAGTGAAGACCCCGACAGCTGCCGCTGCGTATCTTATAGACTGTCTGGTGAAGGTGCAGACAAGAATAGAGGATGCGCAGGATGCCATTGTGTTGGAGGTGACCGCCGTAATGGAGAGGCAGACGGCACATTTGCAGAAATTGTCCTCGGCGATTTCGATGAATGCGAGTCTGTTTCGGGTGCGTGAGAACGGACGGCTTGAGAAAATCAAAACAACGTTTACGGGCATCTTGCGGCAACGGCTGATGTCGGAAAGGCACAGGCTTCAGTTGCTCGGTCAGCGTCTGGATGCTCTTGATCCGTCCGTTTTGCTGAAAAGAGGCTACTCCATGACACTCGCTGACGGAAAGATTGTGCGTGACGCTTCGGTATTGCGGCCAGGGCAGGAACTGGAAACCATACTGGAAAAAGGACGTGTCCTGTCACAAGTGAAATGAATGTCTAATGTTTGAATAACTGTAAATTATATGCCAAATAAAACTGTTGATTACGAAGAAGCAGTCCTCCAACTGGAGACGATAGCACAGAAAATGGAAGCCGGAGAGTTTTCCGTCGATGAATTGATGGAGCAGTTGAAGAAGGCCCAACGGCTCATCAAACTGTGCAATGACAAGCTCCAGAAGACCGACGACGAAATCCGGAAAATCCTGGAACAGGGGAATTAACGGCAAAATGTCGGCGAATGCCGCCGCCAAACATATTTTCTGACAATCCGTTTGCCGTTCGGATAAATTATTGTACTTTTGCATAGTGGTTGGGAAAGCCCTAACCTTTATTATTGTAGGATTATATTTTATAACATGGGACTTTTTTCTAAGATATTTCATAAAAGCTCTGATGAAAACCGGACGGGTGGAATGGAAGATTTCATGACACTGGTGCGTGTTTATTTCCAGGCTTCGATGGCGGCTGGAATGGGTATCAACAATCTTGCGATGCTGCCCGATCTGCGCACGTTTAAGGCAACTCTTCATGTGCCTACGGCAAACAACAAGCTCGGCGTAGCGGAGAAATCGCACTGCAAAAAGATGATGAAGGACATATACAAAACACCCGATTCGTTTTTCAAGGAGATAGATCAGAGCATCCGGAAGAACTGCCATAAAATACAGGATGCACAGACCTACATGATCCAGTTCCAAGGCTTTTCGCAGGATTTGATGATGTTGCTCGGCAATCTCATGAAGTTCAAGCTCCGTATGCCGTCCATTTTCAAGAGTGCAATACGCACAATGACCGAAAAGACAGTCAATGACATCCTCACCAAAAACGATTTCTCCGATGCGGAAGTCATGCGGACGGCAATGGCAATCCGGCAGTACAACAAACGTCTGAATTTCTCACAGGCGTGGATAACGGATTTCGTTTTCCAGGTTGTAATGCTTGCCAAAAAAGAATCGCACAAGGCAGACAACGACTGATTCTGTGGCTTTTTTGCCGTAAAAAAGGTGAAAAAGAAAGGGATTCTTTGCTGAATAGAACGGAATGATGTAAATTTGTAGAGACAAACAACGTGCTGTATGGATGTAGAGGACAAAACTTTAACTCTTTTCACCACCCGCATGAGGCAGATGATACTCTTGTACAAGGAAACCGTGCAGGAGAACAAGGTACTCACGGAGATGCTGGAGGAAAACGAGAAAAAGGTGGTTCAGCTGCAGAAACAACTGGCTCAGGCGCAGCACGACTATGACTGCTTGAAGATGGCAAAGATGCTTGAGGTGACCGACGGGGATTTGGAAAGTGCCAAAAACAGGGTCGCCAAGATTATCAGAGACATCAACAAGTGTATAACACTCCTCAATTCAAAGTGATTTGAGCTATGTCTGAAGAGGCTGAGAGAAAACGACGCATAACGATACATCTATATGATACGGACCTTTCCGTGAATGTTCCGGTTGACGAAGAGGAATATTACAGGAAGGGCGCGAAGTTGATTTCTGATGTGATGAACAGCTATGCAACCCATTTCAAAGGTATAAAGAGCGACAAGGATATAATGTATATGGCACTTGTCGACATCGCCTTGCGCTATGAGAAGGAAACTGTGCGCAAGGACATGAAGCCTTTGAATGACATTCTTTCCAAGTTGACTTCGGAGATTGAGGAAGCTATGAAGTGACAAAAGAAAGAACGTTTAATAATTAAAATACTCCAATATGTTAATATCAATTATCGTTGCTGTGGTGGCACTCGCCGTGGGTGCAGCCTTAGGCTACGCTATTTTCCGCTTTGTAATAAAGGGAGAATACAACAAAATAGTAGCGGAGGCCAACAAAGAGGCCGAAGTCGTGAAAGAGAAAAAACTCCTTGAGGTGAAGGAAAAGTTCCTGAACAAGAAGTCAGAACTCGAAAAAGAGGTGCAGCAGCGCACCCAGAAGATCCAGCAGAACGAAAACCGCTTGAAGCAAAGGGAGATTTCCCTCAACCAGCGTCAGGAGGAACTCGGACGCAGAAAGCAGGAGACAGATCAGGCTCAGCAGCGCATAGAGAACGAGAAAAAGCTCATCTTGGCAAAGCAACAGGAGCTGGAGAAGATGCAGTCGCAGGAGCGTGCGAAGCTCGAAGCCCTCTCGGGACTGAGTGCAGAGGATGCAAAGGCGCGGCTGATAGAAGCTCTCAAGGACGAGGCAAAGACCGAAGCCCAGAGCTATATCAACGAGATAATGGACGAGGCGAAGATTAACGCCAACCAGGAAGCCAAGAAAATCGTCATCCAGACCATACAGCGCGTGGCGACAGAAACGGCTGTCGAGAACTCCGTTTCTGTGTTTCATATCGACAACGACGAGATTAAAGGCCGCATAATCGGCCGTGAGGGACGAAACATCCGTGCCCTTGAAGCTGCCTGCGGAGTGGAAATCGTCGTTGACGACACCCCCGAAGCTATCGTCATATCCGCATTCGACCCTGTCCGCAGGGAGATATGCCGTCTGGCATTGCACCAGCTCGTCACCGACGGACGTATTCATCCGGCCCGCATAGAGGAGGTTGTGGCGAAGGTAAAGAAACAACTGGACAACGAAATCATCGAAACAGGTAAGCGTACAGCCATAGACCTTGGTATTCACGGACTGCATCCGGAACTCGTGAGAATAGTCGGAAAGATGAAATACCGCTCCTCCTACGGCCAGAACCTGCTGCAGCACGCTCGCGAGACTGCCAATCTCTGTGCCGTGATGGCAAGCGAACTGGGTCTCAACCCGAAGAAGGCGAAACGTGCAGGCTTGCTCCACGATATAGGAAAGGTGCCTGATGAGGAGAACGAACTGCCGCACGCAATCTACGGAGCCAAGGTTGCAGAGAAGTACAAAGAGAAGCCGGACATCTGCAATGCCATTGGTGCGCACCACGATGAGATGGAGATGCAGACGCTGCTTGCGCCGATTGTACAGGTCTGTGATGCCATTTCAGGTGCAAGACCGGGTGCCCGCCGCGAGATAGTTGAGGCTTACATCAAGCGTCTCAATGACCTTGAAGCCATCGCAATGTCTTATCCGGGTGTGACGAAGACATACGCCATACAGGCCGGACGCGAACTTCGTGTCATCGTAGGAGCCGACAAGATGGACGATGCAGAATCGGAGAAGCTGTCAAGCGAGATAGCAACGAAGATACAAAACGAGATGACCTATCCCGGACAGGTGAAGATTACGGTCATCAGAGAGACACGTTCGATAGCATACGCAAAGTAAATTTACATATCAAGAAAAGGGCTGCCGCATAACCGGCAGCCCTTTTTGTGTCTGTCATTTCGGTCGGCTTGTGGCATGAATGTACTGTCCGGTCGGTCGTGTTAAGAAATTATAACATTGCGGTTGCGTACCTTAAGTTATGTTTTTTTTTAGTACCTTTGCAACGTTTTCGGTTCGGTAGCTCAGTTGGATTAGAGCAACAGCCTTCTAAGCTGTGGGTCCTGGGTTCGAACCCCAGCCGAATCACACGGAAACAAAATGCCCGAGAGGAGGATTATGCCAGCGCATAGTCCTCCTCTTTTGTCTTGTCGGCCAGGGGCAAAGCCCAAGTCGTGTCGGTCAGGCGGTTATTCTTGGAATGGCTCCAACTCGGAAGCATCATAGGTTAAGTTGTCGGTTACCATTCCGTCACGACAAACTATTTCATTGCCATTGATGCCTATTATCGTTAATTTTCCAAGGTGATGTTTAGGGGAAACGATGTCGTCAGTCTGGAAATCGTGGTCTCAGTGTTTCTCTCCTGCGTCTTTTGTTTCCGCAGGGATTTCCTTCTTTTCCTCGTTTTCCTCTGTGTGATATTCGATTTTGTACCTTGCAATGGTATGGATACGTATGTCGTTGACAGCTTTGCCAATACTTGCAAGGAACAACAGAATTATTCCAGGAGAGAACAACAGACTTGTTACCAAACCGAACTGCACAAAATCTTGAAAGCTTGACACTCCTTCCTTACCGAGCATGGCAGAAAGCCAAATGATGTCTGCAACAATGCTTATAATTCCAAAAGCAGTGATAAAACCTGCCAATGTGGACAGTCTGCTGTTGTTGCTCCGGACTTTTTCCAAAATTTTCTGATAATTATTTTCCATAAGAAATGACTGGTGTTTTTAGTTATATTGACTGTTGCAAAGTTATATAATATGTATTTAACGCCCAAACAACAGGCAGTTTATTTCGCATTATTCGCTGTAAACCGATGCACGTTGGCGCAAATTGCACGGCAAGAGGACTGTTTTTGCGGGTTGTTCACGGTCGTGGTTCGATCGGCTATCGTCCGTTATTCGACCGGTTCACGACCGTGGTTCGACCGAATAACGGCCGTGGGCAGCCGCCGGAACACCTGTTTCGCACTGCAAGAACACCTATTTTGCACTGCTGAAACGTGCTTTTCATACAGCCAAAGCATAATTTCTGTATTGCCAAAGCGGTGCTTGCACATTGTTTTTTGCCGTTGCAATGGTTGCCGGATTAAATAAATATACGTAATTTTGCGGTGCAATCAATAAATAATTTCGAAACAATGACAGATTGGATAAACGGCTTGTTCGTCGAGCACTCGTCAATACAGGCTGTTGTGGTGTTGTCACTGATAATATCCATCGGGCTGTGCCTGGGCAGCATAAAGTTCCGCGGACTGTCGCTGGGCGTGGCTTTCGTGTTTTTCGTAGGCATTTTTGCCGGTCATCTCGGTTTGGCTATGGATTCCACGGTGGTGGGATATGCCGAGACGTTTGGCCTGGCTCTTTTCGTATATACCCTTGGCTTGCATGTCGGCCCCAACTTTTTCGGACTGATGAAGCACGAGGGTGTGGCCTTCAATTTGTGGAGTCTCGCACTCGTGGCATTGGGTACGGTGTTGGCGATAGTGCTGATTCCCCTCACGGGAGTGAGCCTGCCCGACATGGTGGGCTTGCTTTGCGGTGCGACAACCAATACTCCTGCCCTTGGTGCCGCCACGCAGTCGCTTGGGACATTGGGTCTGCCGAGCGGCAGTGTGGCTCTGGCTACCGCCGTGACTTATCCGCTGGGTGTGGTCTGCGTGATATTTGTCATGATGCTGCTGCGCCGGTTCTGCGTGAAGGATGAAGACCTGAAGCCTAAGTCGAAGGACGATGACGACCACACATACATAGCCGAGTTTGACGTGGTGAACCCGGCTGTGGGCGGCAGGACGATAGCGGAGATAGCGAGGGACAGCCACCTGCATTTCATCATATCCCGCATATGGCGCGGCGAGCAGGTCATCTTGCCCATGGCTCAGACACGCCTGCAAATCAACGACAAGATGCTTGTGGTGACGACACGCGACGATGAGCGTGCGCTGGAACTGCTCTTCGGCGTGGAAGACCAGAAGGACTGGAACAGGGAAAAGATAGACTGGAACGCGATAGACGCGCAGTTGGAGAGCCGCGTGATAGTGCTCACCCGTGCGGCATTGAACGGAAAGATACTCGGGAAACTGCGCCTGCGTGACACCTACGGGGTGAACGTGAGCCGTGTGATACGCGGTGACATCAAGTTGCTTGCCACGGATGACCTTCGCCTGCAGTACGGTGACCGCATCACGGTGGTGGGTGAACACGATGCGGTAGACAATGTCGAGCGTTTCCTGGGCAATGCTGTGAAGACGCTCGAAGAGCCTAATATCGGAAGCATATTCCTCGGCATCATCTTCGGGTTGGCAGTGGGCACTATCCCGATAGCCATTCCCGGCCTGCAGACACCTGTCCATCTCGGTGTGGCGGGCGGTGCCATCTTGGTGGGAATACTGGTGGGCGCTCTCGGTCCGAGGCTGCATTTCATCTCCTACACCACGCGTTCGGCTTCGCTCATGCTGCGCAAACTCGGACTGTCGATGTATCTTGCGTGCATCGGCATCGTTGCCGGCAGTGACTTTTTCGCTACCATCTTCCGTCCGGAAGGACTGATGTGGGTGGGCATAGGAGCGGTGCTGACCATGTTGCCGTGCATCATGATAGGCGTACTGGCACTGAAGAGCCGGAAGTTTGACTTCGCTTCCGTGTGCGGCATAATCTGCGGAGCGATGGCAAACCCCATGGCTTTGGGTTATGCCAACGACACCTTGGAAGGCGACAATGCCAGTGTGAGCTATGCTTCGGTGTATCCTCTGGGCATGTTCGTGCGTGTGCTCATAGCGCAGGTTCTGATAATGTTCGCCGTCAACTGACGGCTTGCGTAGTGCCGCACCTTGCGGGCAGATTCGCAAAAGACCTATATTGCTACATGACTATGAAACTGCGGTTTACCAAACTCACCGTCATCGTGATGCTGATGTGCATCACGGCATCTTCCGCCGCACTGCCTCCGGGGCACAAGAAAGGCGGACGGACACTTCATCCGCTGTTCCCGTGTGCGGAGAAAGTGGACAATCCGTATGGCATGTGTACCCATATCACACGTCCGCACATGGACTATCCCTATATGGAACGTGAACTGCAGCTCACCCGGAGCCTTGGCGTAGGGTGGGTGAGGTCCGACTTTGACTTCGGTTCGGTGTTCGGCAATGCCACCGATTTCGCCCCCCAATTTTTCGATGAGGTGCTGTCGTCTGTCGAGGGACACGGCCAACGGCTGTTGCCGATACTCACTTGGCTCGGTCCTTTTCCCTGGGATGACCCCACGTATGGGGCTTATGTGGACTCGCTTGCCAACCGCTACAGGGGCAGGATAGGGCATTGGGAGGTGATGAACGAGGTGGACTTCATGAACGGCATAGACTCTTTGGCGCAGAAATACGCACGTTCGCTGAAGGTAGCCTCCAATCGCCTGCATGCCGTCGATTCAGCTAACAAGGTGCTGCTCACCGGTCTTGGCGGAGCGCAGAGACCGTTTACGGACGAGATGTTCCTCCTCGGTGCAATGGATGATGTGGACATCATGAATTTCCACTCGTATTTTTCGCCCGAGGACAACATCCTCGTCTGCGGCAAGATTGACAGTCTGATGCGCCGCTACGGACAATACAGACCGGTATGGCTCACCGAATGCGGCATGAACACTTGCCGTGATACTTGTGCGGCAGACGGCTTCTACCGCCAGATGCTGCCCTATTCGCTTCGGCGTGTGGGGATAGACGAGAGCAGTGTCTGCGTGGGTTACATCGCCGACCGCACTACCGGCTATGCGGCACTCACCCCCTATCAGGCTGACGAATATCTGAAACCGTGTGCCGCCAGCGTGCGTCCTGTCGTCCTGACGGAACTAAGACGGTTAAGCGTCAGGAAAGTGCCGGTGCTCGTGGTCTCTGCCGATGAGTTTTTTCCCGACAGGTTTTTCCCCGACATAGTGGACTATGTGCGCCGTGGCGGTACGATAGTCTTGGCAGGAGGATGCCCCTTCTATTACGATGCAGCCTCGTCGGGTGCGTCCAATCTTGGGG
The DNA here is from genome assembly GCA_963639575.1 of uncultured Spirochaetota bacterium. Classification (GTDB taxonomy): domain Bacteria; phylum Bacteroidota; class Bacteroidia; order Bacteroidales; family Bacteroidaceae; genus Prevotella. The sequence continues at coordinate 10,505 of CAVHUR010000020.1, read as the reverse complement.
CACGTGCTGTGGCTGACCGCAATTACGGCAGACTGCACATGTCGCTTCTTGGCGGCAAGACCGACCCTCTGACAGGCGAGGAACTGTCGGAAGTGCCGCCGCAGACATGGCGTGATGCCGGCAACACCTGTCCGTATGAATGGAAGGTTACGCCGCTAAGCCCTGCCAGATACCTCTCCGGAGAGAACCTGCACGAGGGTGACACGCTGATACCTCTCGTCTGTGCCGGTACGGAACGTGTGCATGGCATTGTGGCAGGCATCTATAAACTACGCTCGGAACTGCGCGGCAACATAATTTTCCAGACGCGAATGTACTTCAATCCGTCTGTCGACAAGGAGGCGGAACAGGCACGGCGTGTGGCGAGAACCCACATCATAGCCCTCGGACTGGGTATAGAACGTGTGTTCTGGTACAACCTGCGTTCGCGTGAGGACGACCCCAATGAGGCGGAAGACAGTTTCGGGCTTGTCCACAGGGACTTTTCCGAAAAGCCTTCATGCCAAGCCTACCGCACGATGACGGGGATGTTGCCGTCAGGCAGCACACGTCCTGTGCTGCGTGTGGAGGACAACGTGTATGAAGCGAGTTGGGTCAGACCCGACGGAAAGCGTGTGACGGCGATGTGGTCGCCGGTCGTTCCCTGCCGCAAAAAGGCGGACTGGAACAGGAACGCCGTTTTCTATACCTACATGGGCGAATGTCTCGGTGAACAGAACAAAGAGGTGACGCTCACCGATGCGGTGCTTTTCCGTGTGGAGTAGGGGGAATACGAAACAAGAGGACTGCACCGACGGAAATCCGTTGCGGTGCAGTCCTCTTGTCTTTTGTGCTGTTTTATATCAGCATCCGCTGCCGTCAATGCTGCATGATGACGGTTCGGGCATAGGCTCAAGCCCCACATCGGCCGACGAAAGCGTCACTGTACCGTCCTCAAGGAGGTAGCAAGGTATGCCGATATCGCCTATCCGCTTTGCCTCGTCAAAGGCCGGATTGGTCTCGCGCAGGCGCAGAAACTCCTTCAGGTTTCTGACATGGCTGCCTATGTCGATGACTTTGAACCGGTCATCACCCTCCACCTGCCGCTCCACATATTCGCAGTAGGGACAAGTGGGCATGACATACATCTTTATCATAGGGCGCAATCTTAGAACCAGTAAGCCACGCCTACCTGCCAGGTGTTGGTTTTTGCGTCGCCGACGAGGTCTTTGAGCGCGTCGGTAGCCTTGCTTGAGTCAAACTCGCCGGTCTTGCCCATGGCGATGTTGTAGTTGGCAGACACCTGCAGATGACTTGCCAGGACAACTCCGATACCGAGGTTGAGGCTGATGTTTGAGCTCTTGAGGTTGTAGTTGGCGGTGAGCGACTTAAGGTCGAAGTCCTTGTCGCCGACATTGAAACCGAACTGCGGACCTGCGAAAGCGTAGATGGAAGCCAGGTCACCAAGTCCTACGCCGTAGCGCACGTTGATTGGCACAACGATGGACTGTTGCTTTACCGTAACCTCGTCTACCTTTGAGGACTTCTGGTCGTAGAGTGCTGCGGCGTCAAAGCCAAGACCTACGATAGGAAGAGTGAACTTCACGGTAGGGCCAATGAAGAATCCTGCCTGGTTTTCGCTCTTCAGATTGTCGGTGAGCTTTCCGTTCATGGAAATGCTCGACAGGTTGAGACCGCCCTTTACACCGAAGTTGAACTGGGCGGAAGCTGTCGTCGTGAAAAGTGCGACAGCGATGATAGCAAATAGTTTTCTCATGTTTGTTTTTTATTACGAATAGTATTATTTGCTGCAAAAGTAGTAAATTATCCAGTGTCAGCAAAGAATCTTCGTGAAAAACAGCACTCTATGAATCAATGTCAGTACGGATGCGGCTATCTCACTATGATTTTCTTTCCGTTTCTGACATATATGCCTTTGGGCAGATTGTCCGTGTTCATCTTTACGCCATTGAGGTTGTAGACAGCCTTGTCGGCATCGCTGGTGCTGACATCGACACTGCGGATGGCTGTCGCTTCTACCTGTGCATAGAACTGCTCAAGTTCTGTTTCGTCGAGAACCAGCCATCTCTGCGCCGAGGAAGCCGGTTTCGCGGAGAACAGCACGGACGATGTTTTCGGACTGCCGCCCTGCAGAGCGGTCTTTGACTTGACGAATCCGTAGGTCGGACAGGAGAAAGAGCCTATCCGGTAGTCCTGTTGTGACGGCATCATCTGGAACTCTTCGGTCTCTCCCGGCTCGGCGTATTCGGCGTTTCTGATTCGGTTTTTGATGAAAGAAAAATATCTGCCTGTGCCAATGTTCTTTATTGTGTAGAGACAAGTCACGGGGTTGTAGGTGATTTGCCATGCGTAGTTGTCGTTGGTGAGAGCCTCGCCCTTGCTTGCTTCAGCCACTTGCATGAGGTCGGAACCGTCGGTGGTGAGAAAGCCGGTGGTAGTGCCGTACTTGTCATTCTCGCATTTCAGGTAGTACTTGGCATCGTCATCCTGGGTGAAGACATAGGCAGGTGTGGCGAAATCGAGGTCAGCTTTGGCTATAAGACCGTCCTGATGGTGGGCATGGGTGATGAGAACGTTGCCGTAGTAGAGCAGTTTGTCGTCATCGGTAGCCACGTCTTCCCATTCTCCGTTGACCCCGTAGCTGAGGCAATGGTTGTCGCTTGTGGTGCCGGGCCACATGTGCTGGTTGTCTCCGGTCATATAGGCTTGGCTGTCATTCTCAAGAAACCGCACCATCTCGTTGGCTCTTCTGCCGAGCCATTTACCCCTTGTGGTGTTTTCGCGCAGTGTGGCATTGTTCTTCCAGTTGTTCTGTGTGCCTACGCCGAAAGCATGGTTAGCCTCATGCAGAATGGTGCCTGTGAGTTGGTTGCGCGGATTCGGTCCCACGTTCATGGGCCCTCCGAAGTAGCAGGCAGCCGTCGTCGTGTTCTCGTCAAAATACACTTTGATGGTCACGTCACGCAGGCTTGTGAGCTGGGCATAGAGGTATTTCATCTCCTCAAGCGAGTTTGTGATGCGTGCATTTACCTCGTCCGACCCGCCGTTGTTGTAGGTGTAGTCGATGTTGCCCTGTGGAAGCGTGGCTATTTTCACCGTGTTGCCGTATGCGATATCGCCGCTTTCGGTCTTGGCATAGGCACGTACGAAGTAGAATGTTGACGGTGTCAGACCTGTGATTTTGAATATCTTGCCGTTCTTGTTGAAGCAGTCGGTGGAATGTGCATCGTCAATGGTCGGTTCTTTTGCGGTGCTCCAGCAGACACCTTCCTCGGTTATGGCATCGTCAGACATGACGGTGGAACGTGCGAATGCCATGGTTGCGCCTGTCGCCACGAACTTGTTGGTGACAACGGACAGGCTTTCCTGTGCGTTTAACCGGAATGTTGCACAAAGCAACATAATTGCAGTAAAAAGTTTCTCTCTCATGATTTTATAACTGAAAACTTGTCATTTTGACTGCAAAAGTACTAAAACTCGTTGACAAGTCCAAATCAAGAGTAGGGTGAAACTTCAGTTTTTTGCTTCCAAAATAGCGGTTGATTTGTCGTTGTGTCAGCCTGCATGCGGTGGTTGACAATACGAAAAATGGCGCAACGGGATGCTGCGCCATTATAGGAAAAACGGATGTAACCGCGATTAATGTCTCTCTCTGCGTGCCGACACGCGTGCGGTGGAAGATGACGAAGACGTGCTCTTGGGTTTCTTGGTGGAGCGTGCGGAAGACGAGGAAGACTTGCGTGCAGTCTTCTTGACCTTCTTTTCGGGTGCAGTCTGTACCTTCAGGCTGTCGAGGGAGTCCTTACGGGCTTGATTGCCAAAGATGTTTTTCTCGAAAGCCTCTATCTCCGCCTCTATCTTCTTCTGTTCTGCGGTGAGCTTGGTTTCGTCCTCACCGGCAATTTGGGCAAGGGTCTTGCCGAGCATGTTCGTCGTTTTGTAAATCTTGCCCTTATACTTGTTTTTCGTGAAAAAGTCGTCGGCAGACATCGTTGCGGCGTTGTTGAGGTCGCTTGTCATAATCGTCTGTTTGGCGAGGAATGGCGCGAGGTCATCGTACTTCACCCAAAAGAGAGGGTAGGAGGTGGTGCCGTCGCCGAAGTCATCGGTGCGTTTCATTATGGGACACAGCGCTATCACCTTCTTGTGGAATGTGGCTGACGCCTGGTCATAATAGGCACTCTCCTTCAGATAGTAGGCTTTCACGTCGCGTGACGGTATGTCGCTGTTGTCAATCTTCAGCGATTTGCCGTTGCGCTCGTAGTATATGTTGTAGTTGTTCATGAAGTCCAACGGTTTCACACGTGCCGAGTCCACGAACGTCTCATTGCCGTCAAGCCGGTATTCATACGCTTTGATTTTGCCCGTGAGCATGAGTTTGAAGATGTAGGTGAACAGGTTTTGCTTGTCGCCTGCAGGTTCTTCCGGATAGTAAAGTCCGGCATTTGCACCCTCATTGAGGTCTATCTCGCGGTATACGTCGCGTCTCCACACCACATCCTCCGCCATATGCATGGCGGCAGGGTAGGATATCTGTGCGCGCACAGTCATGTTGTTGGCATTCGATTTTGCTCCGGCGGCCTGCTGTTGAGCCTTCCTGGCTACAGGCTGAGCACTCGCTGCAAGGGCAAGAGATGCCGTGAACAGAATGAAAAACAGTCTTTTCATATTTGTGTTTCCTTGTTTACTTCAGTTGAACTTCGGTTGCTGACGGCAACTGTCGTGTGATGCCGTCAGGTCCGACAGCCGTCACGCGTGAGATGTAGAAGCGTCGGCGCGAGGTCAGACGGCGGAACTGCTCCTTCTGGCGTGCGGAGAAGTTGGCTCCGTCGGATGTCATCGGCACAGCATTTCCCATGTTGTCGAAGAATACGGTCTCGAAACTTACAACACGGAACTGTATGTCGAGCAGTCCGTCATCAATGGCTGCCTTGATGCCCGACGCCGACATCAGCGCCTGCTTGGTGAGGCTTCCGCCCTTGAAACGGTCGTCGCCCATCGGTATGTAGGCTATAGGATCGGGCAGTTTGCGCACCTTGAACACGAACTTACCCATCTGCCGTGCATGTCCGTTCTGGTTGGCGGCAACGGTGATGGTCACATCCTTGCCCACGTCAGACGGCTTTGCTATGTAGCGTCCCATGCCTATGCTGCGGAAACTTCCGCCCGACATGCTTGCCGAAACGGCGTTGAGGGGTACTCCGGGAATGGAGATGCTTATGGGATTGTCGTATCCTGCGTACAGCACATTCATCAAATCGGCGGACACGGTGGCAGAGGGATTCACTACGGTGTACTTCTGTGAGAAGTCACGGCGTATGGTCTCGCCGCCTCCGTTCTTCATTGTGATGTAGCCGGAGAAGGTGTGTTCGCCTACGCCACCGGCGGTAAACTCGTATGTGGAGTTCTTCAGTTCCACACGGCTGTTACCTATATATATCTGCGGTTGTAGGGTCGTGTCCACCGCAGCCATGACTATCTGTGCCGAAAAACGGTCGCCGCTGACGACGGTGCGTGACTCCGGAATGACGAAAGCACTTAGTTTGTTGACACGGATATCCTTGAGGTCGATGTTCGACACAAGGTCATGCAGCACCTCACCTTCCGCCTTGCGCACGTCGTTCTGCAGTTTTGACAGCAGAGTGACGGCAGCTGCCACAGGCATATTCTCGAACATGGACTCCTGCCAGTTCTTTCCCAGAGCCTTGCCTTGGCTGCTCACCTCTGTGGAAAGGTTGCCTGCGATGATGCTGCGCTGCTCCGCATCGGGTATCATCTTCAGTACACGGTTGCGGTAATTGTTGATTGCGTCGTACAGTTTGCGTCCTTTGCCCGTGCCGGGAGCAAGCATCACTATCGATGCTGCTTCGAGATTGTCCTTTGCCTTGATGTTGTTGAGGTCTGCATTCTTGCCGTCGGCCTCGCGGACAATGGCCACCTTGAGTGTTTGGGCGAAGTTGTAGAGCGAGTCGCTCATCTCTTTCACCTCCTGCGCCTTGTCAAACCACTCTTTCACTTTCTGTGGATTGGCTTTCAACTGCTGCTCAAAATTGCTGTAGATGGATTTGTTGCCCTTGTCCGAAATGGCAGTTGAACGCTGCAGGCTCTCGTCAACCAGCGAGAAACCATTAAGAACCTCGTTGGACACATTGAGTGCCAACATAGCCATTAAGACGACATACATGAGGTTGATCATCTTCTGGCGTGGATTTACCGGTCTTTTCTTGATTGCCATATCCGTGGTGTGTTTGACCGTTAAACTGTCTGGTTGGCGGATGTGCCGCTTACTCCGGGCATATTGACGGTCATGGCTTCAATCATGCGTGCGTATACCTTGTTGAGCGATTCTATCTGTTCTGCCATCTTGCGTGTCTTGGCATTGATCTCGTCAATGGTGCCTATCTGCTGCGAAGCGCCCTTCAACTGCATCTCATATACCTTGGCTATGCCGGTGAGAGTGCGGTTGAGGTTCTCCATTTCGATAGAGTCGGTCGTGAGACGTTCACTCTGTGCCGCTACCTTAAGCAACAACTCATTCAGTTCGTTGAGACGGTCCACATAGGTTGTGGTGGCTTCTTCCATAGCTTGTGCAGTCTCCTGCGTCACGGCAGGAGCAGGAGTTGTAGGCCCGTTGGTATCTCCCACAGCGCTGTTGATGACGACTGTGCCGCCCTGAAGGTTGCCTCCTGATACGATAACAGAACTTGCCGGTGACGGGATTTCCTCCGTCTCGGTGTCTTCACTGGCAACATTGTTGCGTGAGGTAGGCAGTTCCAGACCGTCCTGGGTCTTGTCAAACGGACGGTCGAAAGCAGAGATGAAGAACACAAACACCTCAGTACCCATACCGATGAACAACATCACGTTGGCTCCCGGCAGGTGAGTGAGTTTGAATAGAGTACCGAGAATGACTATGGACGCACCCCATGAATAAGCGTAGTTCATGAAAGTCTGTCCGGCAACGCTGTCCATCCATTTCTGCAAACGGTAGACTATATTGAATTTACTGTAACCTGGCATAATCGTTATTTCTTTGTCTTCTTGTTCTTTTCGCTTGTTGAGTTGGCAAGACTGCGCACGCACCGGAAACCGATATAGGAGCGCGGCTGGTTCTGGTATTCCCATGTGCGCCATGCGGAGCGTATGTAGCTCTCGGGATCTTTCCACGATCCGCCGCGCACACTCTTGCGTTTCAGTTGATAGGGGTCTTCCTTTGCCGCCTTGTATTCGAGCTGTGGGTTGAGGTCATTCATGGCTTCCACACCGGCTTCGGTGTATGTGGTGCTTGTCCATTCTGCCACATTGCCGGCCATGTCGTAGAGACCGTTGGAGTTGGAGGAGTATATGCCCACCTTGGAAGTTATGAGATTGCCGTCCTTGGTGTAATTTCCCTTGTCCGGTTTGAAGTTTGCAAAGAAGCATCCCTCTTCGCTCTTGGTGTCCGCGTTGTCCCATGGGAACTCCGTGCCGTCCTTTCCTCGTGCGGCATACTCCCACTCTGCCTCTGTCGGAAGACGGTAGCGCTGTATATAGCGGGCCTCTGCTCCAAGTCCTTTCAGCAGGTAGTCGGTGCGCCAAGCACAGAATGCGTTGGCCTGTTCCCATGTCACACCCACGACAGGATAGTCGTTGTAGGCAGGGTTGCTGAAGTAGTTGCGCAAGTACATCTCATTGTCAGAGTTGCGGAAATCATTCACCCACACTGTCGTGTCGGGGTAGATGTTGACTATGTAGGTGTTGAGGAAATCCCACGGGCCTGATCTCGGGCGGTCAATGGTCTGGCTTACGATCCTGCCCTCGTCGTCTATGTAGGCCGTATCCTTGGAAATCATGACCACCTCGTCGCTGTTTACCGTCACGTCGGTGTTGAGGTTGCGGTCGTTGGGATTCATTCTGTTGCGGCGCAGAGCGGCAGTCACATAGTCATAAACCTCGTATCTGTAGTTCAGTTGCGAGTAGTCGAGCAACTTTTCGCCGGTCACCGGGTTGGTGGTATAGAGCGACTCGATAGCCCGAAGTTCATCTTCGTTGGGCTTGCGGGGCAGCTGCTTCTTCCAGTTGATGTGGGGCGTGACCGGTTCACCGTTCTTGTCTTCGGTAATCATATAGCTCTCGTCACCGCCATAAGAAGGGTCGGCGAGACGTGTGCGCAGTATGCTGTCGCGCACCCAGAACACAAACTGCTTGTACTGGGAATTGGTTATCTCCGTCTCGTCCATCCAGAATCCGTCTACGGAGATGTCCTTTGTGGGGATATCCTTACCCCACAGGCTGTCCTGCTGGCTAAGTCCCATGTGCAGATAGCCGCGGGGAATCTTTGTCATTCCGTAGGGCGTAGGTTCGGTGAAGGCACGTCCGCCGACACCGGTCACCTCTCCGCCGGAGCCTATCGATGAGCCCATCTTTCTGCTGCTCATGCAACCCGTCATGGTGAAGATGACGGTGATGACCCCGAAAACCACGATTATTTTCTTCATATCTTGCATTTTCTTATAGTATTCTTACGCTCTTGTGTATGTTCTTGCCCTTTTTTGTCAGGTTGACATCCATCTGGTAGCCGATGAACAGCTCGTGACTGCCGTTGATGAAACTGATGCCGCTGGTGTAGTATTCGTAGCTGTAGCCGAGCATTATGCCATGTACGCAACCGCCCACGTGTACTGCTACGGAGTTGCCGGGACTGTAGTTGACGCCGACGTACATGTTTTTCTTCTCCATGTTATACACCAGACGTCCGGTGATGTCGGCCCTGTATCCCGTCAAGTCAGTCCTCACCAGCACCGAAGGCTTTATTGTTAAGAACGGATTTCTTAGTTTTATATTGTATCCGCCGGTAAAATAATATGTGCGGTCGACCTTTATCTCATTGCTTTCGCCTAATTCTATCGTCGGCGCATTGGCGTGCTGGACAGACAGACCGGCATAAGCAGGGCCGTTGGTGTAGTAAAGTCCTGCACAGAGATCAATGGAGTTGCCGTCGACACTCGATGTGGTGAATGCAGGGTCACTGGAGTCTTCGAGGTCAATCTTGCTTCCGTCGAAATTCTCGTTGAGTAGTCCTGCCTGCACTCCAAGCGACATCGTGCCGCCAAAGAGTTTGAATTTCACGGCATACTGTGCCTCCAAACGCTGGTGGCGGAAAAGTCCTATCTGGTCATTGAGCAGCTGCAGACCTGCGCCATGATATGTCTTGAGAAAGTAAAAAGGGATGTCGGCGGCGGCATACATGGTCTTCGGGTTGTTCTCGAAACCTGCCAGCGACATGTTATACACGGCGTTGATATTCAGTTTCGGAGCTTTGCCCACGGCGGCGGCATTGAACGACGGTTCCATGTCGTAGTAATGGCTGAACGCAGGGTCATACTGGGCACGCACGCTGACAGTAGCCAGCATGACCAAAAGCAGTATGACATGTCTTGATTTCACTCAACGTATAACGCAACAGGGGTGAAAATATTGTGTTGTACGGATAGAAATAGACAAAAAACACTACATTTGCACCCGTATAGCAATGATGTTATGGAAAAGAAAAACATTACTTTGTCTGAAGGTTTTCGTGCAGCCTGCCCGACGTTTCGCGGGTGTGCACTCTATGCAACAGTCAAGGACACTCCCCACAACGATGCCCTTTGGGAGGAGATTTCAGCTGCTACACAGTGGCTACGCACCTCTTTCACTCCCGATAACGTGAAGGAACGCAGCGGAATAAGGTGTACGAGAGAGGCATACAAGGCATGCGGGAAAGATCCGAGCCGCTATCGTCCGAGCAACGAACAGTTGTGCCGCCGTCTTTTGCAGGGCAAGGAACTCTATGGGGTGAGCACTGTTGTGGACTTGCTCAACCTTGCGTCCATTCGCTACGGCTACAGTATTGGTGGCTTCGACATGGATAAGGTTGTGGGTGACAGCATCGTACTCGGCATAGGATGTGAGGGTGAAGACTACGAAGGCATAGGCCGTGGCAAACTGAACATTGCCGGTATGCCTGTCTATCGTGACGCTGTGGGCGGCATAGGCACTCCCACGAGTGACAACGAGCGCACGAAGATAACTGCGGAAACACACCGCCTGATGTGTTTCTTCAACGGTTATGACGGTGACAAGCAGAATCTCCATGCTTGTGCGGAGTTCGCTGCCGAACTGTTACAGAAGTATGCGTCAGCGGACAAGGACACCATCATGATGCAGGATTTCTGATACGAGAAACAGACAGTACAGGTGCTTTTTGCGAAACAGCCTGTACTGCCTGTTTTTATTCTGTTGATTTTTCTGTTCTGACGAGGATAATCAATATTCCTCCTCGTCCCAAAGGAAGTCGTCTTTGTCGGGATAATCCGGCCAGATGTCCTCAATGCCTTCGTAGACATCGCCTTCGTCTTCTATCTCTTCCAAGTTCTCAAGCACCTCCAACGGACATCCGGAACGCACGGCGTAGTCAATCAGTTCGTCCTTTGTTGCCGGCCAAGGAGCATCTTCAAGTTTTGATGCCAATTCAAGTGTCCAAT
>CAVHUR010000019.1:0-50443 GCA_963639575.1 uncultured Spirochaetota bacterium | reverse complement strand
TAATGAATTTGCGGGACTCCTACCAGTATCAAACAGAGCGTCAAGTAAACGCCTTTTTCATTATGCTCTTGCCTCTTACCCACCATTTCCGCCCTTGTCCGTGGAATACACAACCACAGAAAGTCTCGGTGTGCGCTTAGGCTTGGAGGTGTCAGTTTTCATGCATCCGGATATATTCGGATGCAATCCGCCAACTCCTCCGGCTACAAAGTTATAATTAATTCTTTGAATGGATGTGACAAAACGCAACGTATTTACACAAAATCCTTATTTTCACCTCATTTTCAAAATCCGCCACATTGGAATCAAAAGAGAATTATCACCTGTCTTTCTTGCCGAATGCAGGGTCTATCTTGACAACAAGGCTGACGAGATAGGTCACGACACAGAAACCGCACACGATGATGAAGAACATGCGGTAACCGACAACCTCCTGCAATGCGCCGGCAAACAGTCCCGGAATCATCATCGACAGAGCCATGAATGCCGTGCAAAGGGCATAATGGGAGGTCTTGTACTCGCCTTGGCTATAATATATAAGGTATAGCATATAGGCGGTAAAGCCGAATCCGTAGCCGAACTGCTCCACAAAGACGCACGCATTTACTATCGTCAGGCTCGCAGGCATGGCGAATGCGAGAAACACATATACCAGATCGGGCAGCGTTATGGCCATTACCATTGGCCACAACCACCGTTTCAGTCCGTCACGGCTCACCGCCATACCGCCGAGAATGCCTCCGAGCGTGAGACCGATAACGCCCACCGTACCCTGCACAAGTCCGTATTCCTGCGGTGAAAGTCCAAGTCCTCCGTTGTGGGCGGAGTCGATAAGGAACAGTGCACTCACCTTCGCCAGCAGTCCTTCGGGCATACGGTAGAAGAGCATGAACAGTATGCCTGCAACGACCTGTTTCTTCTGGAAGAATGTGCGCAGCGTACGCAGGAACTCAGTCCAGATACTTTGTGCATTTATATCCTTGCGCGGAGCGTCCGACTGGGGTCTTGGCAGTATCGTGCCGTGCCATAGCCACAGTGCGATGAATATGCCTGCAGCGCCATAGAACATCAGACTCCAGGAGTAAGGTATGGAGTTTTTGAAGAGCACCTGCAGGTTGCCGGCAATCATAACCAGCACTCCCTGTCCGAATATGGTGGCAAGACGGTAGAATGTACTGCGGATTCCGACGAACCAAGCCTGCTCATGGTCCGACAGTCCGAGCATATAGAAGCCGTCGGCAGCGATGTCATGGGTGGCACTGGCGAATGCCATCACCCAGAAGAAGAACAGCGTTCCCTGCAGCCAAAAGGCGGTCGGGATAGTGAAAGCCACACCTCCGAAAGCCGCTCCGATAAGCAACTGCATCGTGACAATCCACCACCGCTTGGTGCGGATGATGTCCACAAACGGGCTCCACAGCGGTTTTATCACCCACGGCAGGTAAAGCCACGATGTGTAGAGGGTAATCTCGGCATTTGAAAGCCCGAGTTGTTTATAGAGGATGAGTGATATTGTCATCACTGCCACATAGGGCAGTCCCTCCGCAAAATAGAGTGACGGAATCCATGCCCACGGATTTGCAAGTTTCTTCTTTACCATATCTTTTTTATCAATGCGTTCTTGTAATAATGTGAAAGTATCGTTTTGTAGTCATAGCCTTCCGCTCCCATCACGGCAGCGCCTATCTGGCACATTCCCACTCCATGTCCCCAACCGCGTCCGTGCAGCCGGAATACCTTTTCGCCATTGCCGCTATAGCCGACAATGACGGAGAATGCGGACGAATAAAGGTGGGTTTCGCTCAACCCTTTCCTTATCTCCAGTTCTTTGCCTATAATCACCGTGCGCTGCGAACCGACAATTTTCAGGCGGCTAATGCGCCCGCTCTTGCCACGCTCCAGAGCCTCCAGAGCCTCCACGCAGCCTACGCCGAGGTGGAGTTTGCGCTCAAGCAGTTCACTCAACTGCCCCTGTGTGTACTCCACATCCCATTCATAGAAGTCGGCAGTGGTCTGGTCATAGTCGTTGAGCACCTGCCGCAGGATGTTCTTGTCGGAGGTATTGCAAAACACAGTACCGTCGTCCCTTGTATCTGGGACGGATTTCAAATAGGGCACATCAAGGTTTTCCCAACAGTATTTGTACTCCTCAGTAATGCCGCCACAGCATTTCGAAAAGCGTGCGTCGCACACTTCGCCGTCGTAGACGAGCACCTCGCCGCGCGTCTCTTCTATCGCCTGCACTACCACAGGGTTCATTTTCGGCGATATTCCCTGGTATCTCTGGCAGTGGTCATCGGCGCACACGTCGAACGAAAGGTGCGAATGTGAGTCGTACCAGCGTACTATCTCGTCGGCATCAGCCTTGTCTCCGTTAGGCGTAGAGGCAGCAATCGCCTTGTTGACATATAGCGGACTCTTCATCCGAATCTGCCTCATGAGCCAGCTGCGCGACACTACGGCGTGCGCTTTCAGCAGTTCGAGGCTGCTCGTTGCCGACATCTCGGATGATATGACACTTAGAAGATAGCGCTCCACAGGTATCCTGTTGACCGCCCACTCCATGCCGTTCTCCACGTTCATGCGGTGTATCAGTTGTCCTTCGTAAGTGAACCGTCTCTTCTGATCCCAATGGAAACCTATGCCTATGCGCACATTGTCGAGCGTGAAAGTGCCGTCCTCATTGTCCGTCTTGTCCATGTCAGCCTTGCCGATGCCCACATCCACCAACGGTTCAGCATCCACACACTGGGCGAGAATGTCGGTCAGGAGAGCCGAGTCCATCTTTTCGAAATCCTCTTCACGCGGCAACGGCACTACTCCAGCTAATTCCAACGACGCAGGAGAGATTATCACCTGCGCCTCGCCCTCGGCATAATACTGCGACGGACGGTGCTTTTTCCGTCCCACTACCCACCAGCACAAACCGCCGGGAGTGTTCCAACACAGCACATTCATGTTGTCCGACCTGCCGAAATCTATCTTCACGTCGTCCGCCTCGCAGACTTGCACTCCCAAATCCAACTTTTCTCCATTACTCCATTGTGTCAACGGGACAAGTTTCTGCGGCACTGTCTGAAAATGGAAGTGGTCGGGAGCAGACGCTCCTGAAGCCGCTCCGTTGAAGAAAACGAGATATCCCGGCAGCTCCTTTGCCATATACGCCATGTCACGAAGGCGCTCCGCCGTCATCTGCTGGCGGCAGTGTCCGTCGTTGATAATGGTGAAATGGTTGGGGAGTATTGGGAACGGATTGACCGAAAGGGAATAAGTGAAACTGCTGCCATCCGGTTTCAGCGTTATGTCTTTCTGCTCTTCCGGACGGTTGTTGCGGCACAGAAAACAGGGGCGGTCTACCTTTCCGTTATCCACCTTCGCCTTTGCCGATGCCATACGGGCAGGATTAAACACGAGCTGATATTGCCGTCCGTCGACATCAACCGTCTTTCTTCTGGCCTTGGAGAGGTCGTCGTATCTTTTGGCACAGTCCACCCAACACGACAACTGGTTGTCAAAAAACGACTGCAAACAATCCTTTTCCATCAGTGCTTTGCCGTTCTTGCAAGGATCTCCATTGTTCTGAGCCGATCCTTATACATGTTATTCTTGTTTATCTTGTCTACCGACAGGGCGGCATCGGAGTTGCCCTCCCACCTGCGACAGAGGTACAGCTCATCGTAGATGCGTCCTATCTTGTAATGTCTCGACACCGCCAAGCCCATGGCATAGTCCTCTCCGTAACTTGTATTGGGCATCTGCAGTTCACGGAACACTGGCGTAAAGAACGCCCTTGGTGCTCCCAAGCCGTTGATGCGCAGGGCGTTGTTTGCGCCGTTACTGTCAGTCCACTCATCGTGGCGTATCAGTCCCGGCGGCAGAGTGGCAAGGTTGAAGTCGCAGATGCGGTAAGTACCCACTATCATTGCAGCCTTCTCCTTGTAGAAAGCGTCCACTATGGTCTGCAGCGTGTGCGGCGATGAATAGATGTCATCACTGTCGAGCTGCACGGCGAACCTGCCGCAGTCAGCGGAATTGACAGCCTCATTCCAGCAGCCGCCTATGCCCAAGTCCTGCCTACTGGGAACAATCACCTTGAGATTGGGGTGCTTTCCGCCCAACTCCGCCAATATTTCGGAAGTCCCATCGGTGGAGTGGTTGTCGACAACTATCACGTTATAGTCGAACGAACACGTCTGCGAGAGCGCACTGTTCACCGCATCCGCTATGGTGCGCACACGGTTTCTGACCGGGATGACGACCGAAGCCTCCACACTGAACGTGCCCACGGAGAAATCCGGAGTCTTGCGCTTGCCGGTGTCAACGAGCGCACCTATCTCACCAAGGTGGTGCGTGGCAGCCGCCTCATATTCTATCTGAACCGCACGGTTCTTTGAGTCCACATAGTCAAACTGTTTTTCTCCGCTCTTGCGCAAGTCGGTTTCATTTTCCGTGTAGAGATATTCGTCCAAGTGAAAAACCAAGCCTTTCCTGCTCAGGAAAAGCCTCATGGCGTAGATGCCGGCATACTCATACCGCCTTGCCTCTGATGTCTTGGCAAACTCCTTCACCAACTCAGCGTTAAGCAACATGACACTTCCAAAATCGAAATCATCGCGTATGCTGCCACACTGGTAGTCAATGACGGGATGAGGATACCTCTCTCCTGCTTCTATCTTCCAATAATCACTGTACAGGAGCGCAGCGTTCACATTGTCAGCCACCTGTACCATTCTGTGCAGAGCATTGCTGCCGTATTCGATGTCAGGCTTTGTGACAAGCAATACCCACTTGCCGGCAAAGCCGTTTGCATCTGCAGCGTCAATCAAAGAGCCGTAGGAAGTGAACACATCCAAACCGCTCATTTTCTTAGTTTCCATTCCGCAAAGTTAGCAAAAATCGTTAACAGAAACCGCAATTATTGTTGGATTTTTCGTAACTTTGCGCTATCTGCGACAGAGTAATGTGTGACGTGACAGAAAAGAAACCTCTCTTAGGATTGACCAAGGCGGAATTGACAGCCTTGGCAGTATCGCTCGGTATGCCGGCTTTTACCGGCGGACAGATTGCCGCATGGATTTACAAGAAGCGTGTAGACAGTATTGACGGCATGACGAACCTCTCGCTTGCCAACAGACAGAAACTCTCGGAAAACTACACCGTAGGTCTGATGCCGTCAATAGACGCCCAGCACTCCAAGGACGGCACCATCAAATATCTCTTCCCGACCGAGAGCGGCAAGAAAGTGGAGACAGTCTACATTCCCGACCATGACCGTGCGACACTCTGCGTGTCATGCCAGGTGGGCTGCAAGATGAACTGTCTGTTCTGCCAAACCGGCAAACAGGGATTCGAGGGCAGCCTTACCGTCACCGACATACTCAACCAACTCTACGCCTTACCCGAGTTCGACAATATCACGAACATGGTTTTTATGGGGCAAGGCGAACCCATGGACAATCTCGACAACGTGCTCAAAGCCACCGAAATTCTCAAAGCCGACTACGGACTGGCATGGAGTCCGAAGCGCATAACGGTGAGCAGCGTAGGACTAAGGAACAAACTGCAGCGCTTTCTCGACGAAAGCGACTGCCATGTCGCCATAAGCATGCACTCCCCCATACCCGAACAGCGTGCCACGCTAATGCCTGCCGAGCGGCAAATGTCCATAACCGACATCGTGGAACTGATGAAGCAGTATGACTTCACCCACCAGCGCAGACTGACATTCGAGTACATTGTCTTCGGCGGCACCAACGACACGATGACCCATGCACGCGAGATCGTTAAACTGCTAAGCGGTTTGGAGTGCCGCGTCAACCTCATCCGGTTCCATCAGATACCCGGTGTGGAACTCCACGGAGCGGACGACAAGACCATGGAAACGCTGCGCGACTATCTCAACAACCACGGCATCAACACCACTATCCGCGCCTCACGCGGTCAGGACATATATGCGGCGTGCGGTCTGCTGACCACTGCCGCAAAGGAAAAACTACAGTTTAGAACCCAGAACAATGGAGAACAACATAATTAGAATAGCGATAACACAGGGCGACATCAACGGTGTCGGCTACGAGACGATACTCAAGGCGTTTGCCGAACCGGAGATGCTGGACATCTGCACACCTATTATATATGGGTCGAAGAAGGCTGCTATCTTCCACGCAAAGACGTTCGGATTGCAATGCCAGTTCAATTTCATCGACAAGGCGGAGGATGCAGCCGACGGAAAAATGAATTTCCAGAAATGTTCCGACGAGTTTTCCCGCGTGGACTTCGGCACTTCCACCGAAACGGCAACGGCTGCCGCAAATGACGCCCTCACCCGAGCCACCGGCGATTTGCACAGCAAACTGTTTGACGCCATGGTGTGTGCGCCGATGGACAGGACCGCTTCTTCCGCATACGAACTGTACATCGACGGCGACACACGAACGCTGTTCATGGACAAGACCTGCGCAGAGGCTACCGACAGCGAGGTCGTTGCCGGAAGAATACGCCTGCTGCACAAGTCGCTGAGACGTGATTTCAGAATCACCAACCCACGCATCGCCGTCATCACCGACAAGGGCGACAGCCGTAAGGACACAGTTGCGGCAGCACTGCAACTGGTATTCAACGAGGGCATACAGGCTTTCGGACCTTATGATGCGGAGACTTTCACGACCGCCAATGACTGTTCAGTTTTCGACGGAGTACTGTCCATCAGCAGCAAAAAACCGGGTCTCAACAACATCGTGCTGCCTATCGGCACGGCGGAAGTATGCACATTCGTCAACACCACCGCCCAATACGACATTGCCGGCAAGGGTTTGGCTGACGAATCCATGATGCGCAACGCCATCTATCTCGCCATTGACACTTGCCGTTTCCGCAAGGAATTTGACCTCCCGACAGCCAATCCGTTGCAGAAACTCTATAAGGAGAGACCCGACAGCGGCGAGAAAATGCGCTTTTCAATACCCAAGAAAAAGGAAGAGTAATGGACAATAACAGACTGCAGGACATCAAGCGGCGCTATAACATCGTGGGTAACTGCGACGCACTCGACCGCGCCCTGGACATAGCACTGCAGGTCGCACCCACCGACCTGTCGGTTCTTGTCGTGGGAGAGAGTGGTGTCGGAAAGGAAATCTTCCCCCGTATAATCCACGACAACTCTCCTCGCAGACGCGAGAAATACTTCGCCATCAACTGCGGCAGCATTCCCGAAGGTACTATCGACAGTGAACTTTTCGGTCACGAGAAAGGTTCTTTCACCGGCGCAATAGGCGAAAGCGAAGGCTATTTCGGTGTTGCCGACAAGGGAACGATATTCCTCGACGAAGTGGGAGAACTTCCCATGGCGACACAGGCACGCCTTCTCCGTGTGCTCGAGACCGGTGAATACATCCGTGTGGGCGGTCAGCGCATCATGAAGACGGACGTGAGGATTGTGGCAGCCACAAATGTCAACATGCAGAAAGCCATTAGCGAGGGGCGTTTCCGTGAGGATCTGTACTACAGACTCAATACTATCCCCATACAAGTGCCGCCGTTGCGGCAGCGCGGAGACGACATCGCACTGCTTTTCCGTCTCTTTGCACTCCAGATGGCAGAGCGTTACAAGATGCCGAAGATACGCCTTACGGAAGACGCCAAGAGGATTCTCACCAGCTATAAGTGGCCCGGCAACGTAAGACAACTGAAGAACATCACCGAACAGATATCCGTCTTGTCACCGGTAAGGGACGTAGATGCGGAAGCATTACGGCAGTTCATACCTGTCGACACCGAGAGCATGCAGCTGGCAACTATCAATTCTCCGGGCGACCATTCCTATGCCAGCGAGCGCGAGATGCTCTATCAGATACTGATAGACATGAAGTCCAATGTCGACACACTGAAGGCTGAGGTGAAGTCACTGCGCACACAAATAAACGAGCAGCGCTCCCTTGCCGGAGCACAGGGGTTCAACACGCCTACCGACGAGAGTGTCTACAACCTGCCGAAGCAAGCCGAGCACAGCGGCAAAAAAGACAAACCGGAGTTCCTTGACGCCGTGGAAGTGCAGGAAACGCAAAGTCTCAACCTGAAGGAACTGAGCCATCAGGCTCTTCTGAAGGTACTGGAGAAGAACGGAGGCAACCGCAAGAAAGCCGCCGACGAACTGGGCATATCCGACAGGACACTCTACCGGAGACTCAAGGAATTTGACATAAAGTAACCGCAACACAGCATAACAGCCTCATGAGTGCAAGCAGAAGCATACTCAGAACCCTACTCTGTCTGGCCGTAACCGGCACAGTCGCATTGCTGTGCGCGGACTGCGCATTCGAAGGATACAAGTTCAACGGCGCAAGCATCGACTACAGCAAGACCAAGACCATACAGATATCCGACTTCCCCATACGCGCGTCTTACGTCTGGGGACCTATGGCACCACTTTTCAACAACAAACTGAAGGATCAGTTTGCGTCGCACACCAAACTCATACAGGTGAAACGCAACGGCGACCTGAAGATAGAAGGCGAGATAACGCAGTACACACAGCGCAACAAGTCAGTGTCTTCGGAAGGTTATTCGGCACAGACGGAACTGTCAATGACGGTGAACGTGAGATTCACAAACGCCTACAACCAGAGCGAAAACTTCGAACGCCAGTTCACCGCCACCGCATCCTACGAGACGACACAGAGCCTCGCATCCGTACAGGAGGAACTTGTCACACAGATGGCAGAGGAGATTTGCGACCAGATATTCAACGCTACAGTAGCCAATTGGTAGAATGGAACTAAACAGATACATACAACATCCGGAACAACTCAACAGAGACACACTCTACGATCTGCGCAGTTATGTGGCCCTCTACCCCTATCACCAGCCGGCAAGACTGCTGATGCTCCACAACATGTATCTGCTGCACGACCCCTCATTCGACGAAGAACTGAGGCGCGCGGCATTCTACATCACTGACAGGACTACGCTTTTCAAACTCGTGGAGGCACGTCACTACACGCTCGCCAGACAGGAGAGCGCCGTGGAAACGGCTGGCACCGACCGCACAGACTCCCTCATAAGCTCATTCCTTGAGACTATCCCCGAAGAAGAACCGCAGGAAACATGCCGGAAACCGACAGTTGCCGATGCCACAATCGACTATGTTTCCTACATGCTGGCAGTGAAGAAGGACGGTGAGAGCACCGCTCCGCAACAGGCGGAAACCGCCACTACCAACATCATAGACAATTTCCTGGAGAACGAAGGCGGCAAGATTACCCTCACGGAGACAACCGGCGACACGTCGGACGCACCCCACAATGACGTAAAACTCGAGAACGACTGCGATGAACTCGAAGAAGGCTTCTACACAGAGAAACTTGCAAAGATTTACATAAAACAAGGCAAGTATTCCAAAGCTTTGGAAATTATTACCCAATTAAATTTGAATAATTCGGAAAAAAACGCTTACTTTGCAGACCAAATGCGTTTTCTGGAGAAAATAATTGTCGCCACTTCGCATAACAAAGCAAGCAAATAGCAAGTCAACAAATATAAAAAACAATAAGATGTACACACTTTTAGTCATTATCATCGTGATAGTTGCCATACTCATGATTGGCATCGTGTTAATCCAGGAAAGCAAAGGCGGCGGCCTTGCATCCAATTTCTCAAGCGGCAACCAGGTGCTCGGCGTACGCAAGACCACTGACATCGTGGAGAAGACCACATGGTCACTTGCGGCAGCAATGGTCGTTCTGAGCATCGCATGCGCCTATGTAGCGCCTAAGGCATCTACTGACCGCAGCGTCCTTGAGGGAGTTACACCTCAGACAGAGAAGACAAATCCGGTCACAACTCCAAAGTTCGGTGCTGACGCTAACCCTAAGACAGACGCTGCCGCAGCCACTCCTGCAGCTCCAGCTACCGGCGCAAAGACCGAGACTCCTGCTCCTGCCGCTCCGGCAAAATAACAAGACACGGACAAAAAAGAGCCGATTTGTTTGGCTTTTAGAAATAAATAGTGTACCTTTGCAGTCGATTTCGGAAATCACCTGCAAAGGTTTTTCTTTATGGTGCCCGTAGTTCAGTTGGTTAGAGCGTCAGATTGTGGTTCTGAATGTCGTGGGTTCGAGCCCCACCGGGCACCCGAAATGCAGAGAGACAAGCGTTAGCTTGTCTCTCTTTTCGTTTGTTACGGCTTTGCACACATTCCTTTTATGCCATAACCGCAATACCCTTCATCAACAGGTGCAGTATCTTTTATTAGTAGGTGCAGCGTCCTTCATCAACAGTTGCAGTATCTTTTATTAGTAGGTGCAGCGTCCTCGCTGCACCCCACTCCATGGAGAAATACTTACTTGAAGGTTGCAGCACTTCCGTTTGAAAGGCAAAGCGAGGACGCTTCGCCTACTATGATTGCCAATAAATGCAGACAAAAGAAGTAGGCGAAGCGTCCTCGCTTTGCCCTTCAAAAGAATCTCTCGTGACATAAAGCAGTTGCAGCGTTCCCGCTGCAACTGCTTTACTGTTACTTGTCGAACTCGAAACGGTCAGTCTCAAGCCCATTCTTGGTGTAGGCAGAAATCTGCGGAACGAGCCGTGTGAAGTGCTCCGCTTCCGAGTGCTTGGCAAGAACGGCGCCGTCCTGCCATGTCTCGCAGAACACGAAACGTGCCGGATCAGTCGCACTCTGGAACAAATCATAGTACACGTTGCCCTCGTCCTGACGCGATTTCTCCACGAGTTCCTTGCCGAGAGCCACTACTGCCGCTGCGTCAGCGGCGTCCTTCAATTCAAAAAAAGCATTCAGTCTGATCATAATAGTATTACATTTAGTATTTGACATTAACCTTTACTTTCACGTCATCTGCCGTAGCCTGCACATAAGCCATGAGCCGTCCGCGGTACATGCGGCGGTTTGTTGACTTGGGATTGCCCATGTCGCAGTTGTCACCAGTTTCAAGTCCGAGCAGCCGAAGCCCCTTTCCCACGCTCACACTTACGTCCTTGTCGCATGAGGTCACGATGTTTCCGTTCTTGTCGTAAGCCTCTATCATCACATGAGCGACATCTCCTTTGCGGGCAAGCACTGCCTTGTCGGCCGATGTCCTGACGTCTGCGACATCGCCAACCACCGGTATGAGCCAGCTCGACACCACATGCCCCGCTTCGTCAAGTCCCTCCGCACAGAGGTTGCCCTGTCTATAGGGCACGTCCCAGAAGATTATCCCCGTGTTGTCGTCATAGGGTTTGCGTTCGCCTATCACCTTACCGTCGAGAAGCAGACGTGCTGCGGCGGCATTGGTATAGCAGCACACACGGACGGTCTGACCGTCACGGTAGTTCCAGTTATCCATGGCGTCAATGGACGGAGCGTCCTGTTCGTG
The DNA here is from genome assembly GCA_963639575.1 of uncultured Spirochaetota bacterium. Classification (GTDB taxonomy): domain Bacteria; phylum Bacteroidota; class Bacteroidia; order Bacteroidales; family Bacteroidaceae; genus Prevotella. The sequence continues at coordinate 39,074 of CAVHUR010000019.1, read as the reverse complement.
ACCGGCATCCAATGGGTATGTGCCGATGTAAGTCACCTGCCGTCCGCTCCAGAGAGCCTCACGGAAATGCCCGCGGGGCTTTGTCATCGAGCAGAAGTCCAGCAGGCCCGTACCCATTCCGCGCGACGGCCACCGGTGTGATTCCCCCAAGTAGTCCGCACCCGTCCAGAGGAACTGGCCAAAAATGAAGTCACGGTCGCGGCAAGCCTTCCATGCGTCGAAGCCCATGCCGTTTTCCGAACCGTAGATGACACGTTCAGGATATTTACTGTGGTCAAGGTCGTAGCGGTTTTCGGTGTAGTTGTAGCCCACAATGTCGAGAGCGGCAGGATATTCCGTCTCGTTGCTCATCACCACTCCTGCCAGTGCGCCCGTGACGGGACGGCTTGTGTCGATGCTGCGCACAGCTTCTGCAAGCCTTTTTCCAATGATTCCGATGCGCGAGGCATCCGGACGCTTCGGGTTATAGCCGCCGTACATCGGCTGCTGTATGGCACTTCCGTCGAGCACAGGGTGCGAGTACGGGTCGTTGGGATAGTCCACCTCGTTGCCCACGCTCCACATCACAACGCTCGGATGATGCCTGTCGCGCAGCACCATGTCGGTAACATCGCGCGACGACCACTCCCCGAAATAGTCGAAAGTGCCCTGATAGCCGGGCGTGCCGACATTCCAACCTTCGAGCCACTTGCGCTTCGGGAACTCCCACTCGTCGAAAGCCTCGTCCATGACGAGCAGTCCCATCTCGTCGCAGAGGTCATAGAATGCCGGCGACTCGAGGTTGTGGCTCGTGCGGACAGCGTTTACGCCCAGTTCCTTCAGTTTTTCGAATCGCCGCTTCCACACGTCACGCGGCACGGCAGCGCCGAGCACGCCGAAGTCATGGTGCAGGCACACGCCCTTCATCTTGATGTTCTCGCCGTTGAGTGAAAAGCCCTTGTCGGCATCAAACCGTATTTCGCGCAGACCCGCACGCACACTTCCGCTGCACGTCTCCCTGCCGTCTTTCGACAGACGGGCTGTCAACGTGTACAGATAGGGACTGTCAAGTGTCCAGCGCCGTGCGTCCGCCACACGCATGGAGAAGCGCTGCACGGTGTCACACCCCACGTCAAGCTGCCGCTTTTCGGTTGTCGCCACCACCTTGCCGGCAGCATCGCGCAGTTCGGCACAGAGTGTATATCCCTTTTCCCTTATCGGAGTGGTGGCGGAAATGACCGTCAGCTCCGCATCATTGCCGTCAAACGAGCGCAGTTCATAGGTCAGCCCCCACTGCGCAAGGCGTGTCGCAGGTGCTTTCACGAGCCACACGTCGCGGTAGATACCGCTGCCCGTGTAGAACCGGGAGTCGGCATTGCGGCTGTGATCCACACGCACGGCGAGCACGTTTTCGCCGTTTTTCTTCAGGTAGGGCGTCATGTCATACAGCACCGACACGTATCCGTTGGGGCGCATCCCGAGCAGGTGGCCGTTGAGGTAGACCTCAGAGCGGTTGTATATGCCGTCGAAATATATGCCGTAGGTCTCCGCCTTGCCCAGTTCGGAGGTCTTGAAGCACTTGCGGTACCAGCCTATGCCGCCGGGCAGATAGCCCTGGCATGAAGCCAACGTGTCGGACGGTGTGTAATCCACGCTCCAGTCATGCGGCAGCACCACATCGCGCATGACGCCGGTGTCGCACCCGCTGTCCTTGAAGGAAGCGTCGTCCTTCAGCGCGAATTTCCACCCTGAGTTGAACTCCACCTGCGTGCCGAAGCCCACAGACTGGGCACAGACCAACACCGGCACGGACAGCAGCGCCAGCAAAATCTTTATTTTCATTCTTGTCATAATGTCCCTTTTCCGTCAGACAACTTGTGCCGTGACAAGCGTCTTGTCTGTGGCAAAGATAACAAAATCTTTCGTAAGTGTTCACTGCACATACCCGGAGTTTTTCACGGACACCGTTTTTGGCGTGTGCGGACTGCCTTCGGGCGGTGCAAGAAGGGTGTGCGAACGTCACTGAAAGGGTGCTTTCACGATACCGAAAGAGCCTGATCCGGATTTCCGGACCAGGCTCTTGGTCGTGCGTTATGCCGCGTATTATTTCTTTGTGCTCATCTTGAACTCCATCACTCCACCGTTCATGATGTCCTGCTGGGTGAATTTCAGATCCTTCAACTCACGTCCGTTGAGCTTGACAGACTTCACGTAGATGGCCTTGTCCGACTTTCTCGGGGCTTTTATCGTGAGGTCCTTGCCGTTGGGAAGGTGTATGACGGTCTCTGTAAACAGCGGTGTGCCGACGACAAACTCGTCGCTGCCGGCATTGAACGGATAGAAGCCCATCGACGAGAAGATGTACCATGCCGACATCTGACCGCAGTCATCGTTGCCCGCATAGCCGTAGGGCTTGTCGTTATAGAACTTCTGGCGCACCTCGTTGACCAGTTCCTGCGTACGCCAGGGCTGGTGTGCGAAGTTGTAGAGGTATACCGTGTGGTGCGAAGGTTCGTTTCCGTGGGCGTACTGACCGATGAATCCCGATGCGTTTCCGTTCTTGTCGGCGCCCTTATCCTCCAGTGTAAAGTTCTCGTTCAGTTTGTCTATGAACTTCTTCTCGCCGCCCAGAAGACCGATAAGTCCCTGCGGGTTCTGCGGAACAAACCACATGTACTGCCATGCGTTGCCCTCAGCAAACGGATAGCCGGCATTCTCGTCGTAAGCCAACGGACTGAACGGACGGATGAAGTTGCCGTTTTCGTCTTTCGGAGCGAAGAATCCGATGGAGCTGTCCCACAGGTTGCGGTAGAACTCAGAGCGTTTGTGGAAACGCTCCGCATCGGCCGTCTTGCCCAGTTTCTTGGCTATGACATAGACACACCAGTCGTCAAAAGCCTGCTCCAGGGTGATGGAGACGGACTCATGCTGCTTTGTCTCCGGCATGTAACCGTATTTCTCCCATATCTCAAACGGAGAATTCGTGTGCGACAAAGTGGAGCTTTCCACCATCGCCTTATAGGCTTTCTCGGTGTCGATGCCTGGTATTCCCGTGAGGATAGCCCTTGACAGAACCGGCATGGCATGGTTGCCTATCATGCAGTAGTTGTCCTGTCCCCACAAGTCCCATATCGGCAGGTAGCCGTAGTCCTGCTGATGGATAATCATGGAGTTGATGAAATTGGCTGTCATCTCGGGGTCGAGGAGATTGTAGAGGGGGTGTGCCGCACGGAACGTGTCCCACAGCGAGAAGGTGGAATAGTATTTCTCGCCCTTCGGCAACTGCTTTATCTCGTAGTTGGTGGTCACGTACCTGCCGTCAACATCGCTCATCTCGTTTGGCTGGATCATGGTATGGTAGAGACCTGTGTAGAATATGGTCTTCTCCACGTCAGTGCCGTTGATGTCAATTCTCGCCAGTTGCTTCTCCCATGTGTCGTGAGCCGCCTTGCGGTAAGAACTGAAATCCCACGACGTGCACTCTGCACGGAAGTTGCGTCTTGCGCCGTCCATGTCGACAGCCGATATGGAAACCTTCGCCATGAGTTCCTGTCCGCCGTTGTCGAAGCTGAGGGCTGCACGCAGCTTCCTGCCGTTGATGACCTTGCCGTCCCACACGTTACGCTTGCCGTCCATCATCATGTGGCTTGTGAAAGGCTTTGAGAACTCCGCGTGGAAATACACCCGGCGCACCTTTGCCCAACCTGTTATGAGGCGGTAGCCCTCCACTGTGTGGTCGTCGACGATACGCAGTTGGCTCTGCAGAATCTTGTATCCGCGCGACCCGCTGGTGGCATAGTAGGCGTCATCGCCGTTGTAGACCATCTTGGCAAGGTCGAACACCACATTCTGGTCAGCGCCTTTCGGGAAGGTGTACTTGTGGATTCCGGCGTGGACAGTGGACGACAGCTCCACCTTGACGCCCGATTCCTTGAGGTTGACCCAGTAGTAGCCGGGCTCAGCTCCTTCCTCGTCGTGCGAGAAAGTCTGCGAGTAGTCCTCGCCGGAGATGTACTCCGGTGTCATCTTTTCCACCGACGGCATCAGCGAGATGTCAAGCAAGTCGGTGCAACCAGTACCGCTCAGGTGGTTGTGAGTGATGCCGTAGATGCGGTTCTTGTTGTAGTCATAGCCGCAACAGGGGTCCCAAGTGACATAGTACTCCGTCTCCGGACAGAGTTGGATGTTGCCATAGGGAACACACGCACCCGGAAACGTGGAACCGGAGAGTGCGCCCGTGTCGTCGGTCTGGGTACCGATGAAAGGATTGACATAGCGTGTGTGGTCATCGGCAACAGTGCTGCCGCACACCAAAAGTGACGCCAAGAGAATTGAAAGTCTGTTCATGCTTTGTTGATTAATTGTTGATGGTCTTTGTTTACGCTATGCAAAGGTAGCCAAAACATCCGAGAATGGCAGGGCACACGGACTACTTATTATTATGCAATACCCGACTTGACCACACTCGCACCAACGGCTATAGCCTCCCGGTCTACTTGAATATCTCCGCCATCTTGTCGGCAAGAGCCTCGCCACGCAGGTCTTGGGCAATGATTTTGCCGTCCTTGTCGATGATGTACATGCGCGGAATGGCGGTCACGTTGAACATTTTCGCTACCGGGCAATCCCATCCTTTGAGTGAAGAACCGTGGTTCCAGTCCATGCCGCGGTCCTTTATCATCTGGCGCCACCTGTCGGCAGACTTCTCCTCATCGAGCGACACGCCGAGTATTTCAAGTCCTTTGGAGTGGTATTTCTTGTAAATGGAGATGACATTGGGCATCTCACGCAGACAAGGACCGCACCATGTGGCCCAGAAATCAAGCAGAAGCACCTTGCCGCGGAACTGCGACAGGCTGACGTCTTTGCCGTCGGGGGTCTTCAGGGTGAAGTCAGGCGCGTAGCCTCCGACGTTGACTTGTCCCAGACGATCGAGACTTGCCTTCAGTTCCTTGCCGGCTTCACTTGCCTTGACCTGGTCTGTCAGGCCGTTGTAATAGCCCTTCAGATCGTCCAGACTGAAGTCGCTCAGCAGGGTCGTATTAATAAAATAAGGTGTGGCACACACGTCGTTGTAGTCCTTCAGGCTCTGCACGAGTTTCACCTCAATGTTATTGAGCATCTCGGTAAAGGCTGCGTTGATGGAGTCAAGCTTGACCGAGTCTTCCCTGTTCTGTGACATTGCGAGCATGAAACCCAGTTTGCAGATGGTCTTTGTCATGTACATGGTGGTGAATTCCTCAAAGACCTGCTGCTCCTTGCCGCCGTCTATCTTTGCCGTAGGCACCTGCACCTCTTCGCCGGAGCGTTTTTTCTCGGTCTTTTCGCCAATCTCCACAGTGATGAGAGGCTGCCCGGCGAGGAATATGTTGTCCATTCTGCCGTCATAGCCAAACGACAGTCCCTTGACTTTGTCTACGTTGCCCTTGAGAGCGAACGTGCCGTCGGAAGCCACAACTGTGGAGTCGAGCGTGAGTTTCTGGCTCTCCAGCTTTTCGACAAGGGTGATTTTCTTGCCTGCGCCGGTCTTCCAGACACCCTGGATATTGTATGGCACCTGAGCGAAAGACAACATCGAGGTCGTCAATACCAATGAAAGAATTGCTGTTCTCTTCATAATTCAATAATAAGGTTTGTTTGTTTTCTGTAATGTTTACGGTGTTTTGTTATTTCAGTAAGAGAAGTCCTTTGCCGTCAACGGGTCGTCGGCATACTTCTTGTTGTGGGTTTCCATCAGGTCTTCACCCATGTACTCCTTCCAATAGTTCATGTAGAGCGTCGCGCGCCAGGCTATACGCCAGTAGTTGCGGCAGTATTTGCGCACGTACTCACTGTCGTTGCAAGTCAGGAAAGCGAAGTAATCGGCAAAGTCCTGCTCCTCTGTAGGCTGCTTGACATAGGTGAACAGATAGGCGCGTATGTAGCCGCAGACGTTGGCATTGTGGTTTTTGTAGACCGGGTCCGACGAGTCGTTGGACAGGCGTTTGGTGGTGGTGAACTCCGCCGACACCTTTTCGTCGGTGGGAGTAGTCACCAGACTGAACCTGCACTCCGTTCTGCTCTCTATGAATTCCGTGGGGTCCACATCCAGTTTCTTGTAGAAGAACAGGCCGAAAGCCTTTGTCATGCCGTTGCCGATGGTACTTGCCGTGTAGGGCTGACCCGACGGACCCTCGTAGGCTACTATGATTGCGTCCTGCGAGTTGGTCATTGCCACGGTGTCCTTGTCGGATATTGAAGAAGCCTTAGGGTTCAGTTTCTTGCACAGGAACACGCGGAACGGCAAGGTGGACTTCAGCCTTTCGTCGGTGAAACTGTGGATGAAGCCCTCGTCAATCTTCTTTATGAAATCCTGGTACTTGGCCTGGTCTTCGGCATCGGTCATGTCAAACGGCTCGTAAGTGTCGGTTATCTGGCTTGCCCACTGCCAATGGAACTCCTCGTCAGTGAAGTCATACACGAACGCAGTGCCGTACTTCTGAAACCAGGAGTACACCGTGGCGTCGCCCTCTGTCTTGGTCGAGCGTTCCACAAGCCGTGCTTCATATTCGTTGGAGGTGTCGATTTTCGGGGTGAGTTCTTCCTCCGAGCAACTGAAGAACGATGCTGTCGACAGCACAGCGACCAGAAATGATAATGTATTGTTTCTCATATCGTGAAATCCTTTCGTCCTGATTATTCAGCCGTCACTACGCGCCGGTTGATCTGTTCTATCTTTTTGTTGTAGTTAAGTTCCGACTTAGGCAGTTCCAGGGTGTAGTTCACATCCCCCTGCTCCAACCGGTAGGTCTGGGGAGAGGCGTCCTTTGAAGAGTAGAACACGTGCGTCAGCGCAGGGCAACCGTAACGGCGCAAGTCCCACCAGCGGTGTGTTTCCTCAAAACAGAACTCCCGGCGGCGCTCGGCACGCACATATTCCAGCAAATCATCCTTACCCGCAAAGTCGCTTGAAGTCAGTGCCACATAACGCGAGCGCTTGATTCTCTTGCTGCGGAGAAGGTTCAACAGCCGTATGGCCTCGTCGTTGTCGCCGAGCTGCACACTGGCTTCAGCCACATTGAGCAGAGCTTCGGCGGTGCGGAACGCCTGTGCATAGTCATTCCAAGTCCAGTGCTTGTAGGCAAGATAGCGCCAGCAGTAGTCGCCGTCCTGCGAGAAGAATGCATAGATGCGGTTGTCGCCTTCCCCGTATTGGCGTATCAGACCGTTGGAAGCGGTCTGTGACGTGGCGAAGGCAGCACCGTTTATCATGTATCCGTTATACATATAGGCATTATACCCGGAACTCCGGCCTCCGAAAAGCCACACTATCTCAGGATTGTCCTGGCTTATGAATGCGAAATCGGCATCGTGCGTGAGTTGTGCCTGCGTCTTTGTGTGAATGGAATACAGGTTGTAGTCGTCATCGGAAAGTGCGCTTCCGTATTTCACGGCATCCTCCCAATGTCCCTGATACAGGGCCACACGGCTCTTGAGCAACTGCGTAGCCTTCTTGGAAACCTTGTACACATTGGACTCTTTCTTGGCATTGTCAAAGAGACAGAGGGCAGAGTCGAGGTCGGTATTTATGCGGTTGTAGACCTCAGCCACCGAAGAACGCACAGGCTGGTCACGCACTACCTGGCTGTGAGTACGGATTACCACGCCCTTGTCGGCAGCTGCCGTGGCCTCATTGTAGGGTTCTCCGTACCAATTGACGAGGCAGAAGTAAGCGTAAGCACGCAGCATATAGGCTTGCGCGGCGACGTAGTTGCGCTCCTTCTCCTCACCTATCATCGTCTTGAAGTTCTCTATCACTATGTTGCAGGCCATGATATTGCTGTAGGCATTCTCATAAGGGGCAGAATAGGACGTGATGTAATATTCGATGTCTTGCGCCCAACTGAACGGTCCGCGGCCTGTAGACAGGTAGGCATTGTCGTCGCCTGACGTATTCTGCGAGGGGCGGTGTACGCTCGTGGAGCACTCCACGTCGTCGCTCATCAGGTCCATCCACTCTATGCTTCCGGTCAAGTTGTTGGGGTAACCCTCTCCATAGAGCACGCTTTCATACTCCGCCACCTTTTCAGGTATGAGCAAATCGCCGGAGTCATCCTTCAGGTAGCCGCTGCAACTGCACAGCACTGCGGCGGCAGATGCAAGTATTGTGATATGTTGTTTCATTGTTGTCATAGTCTTAGAATCCCACATTTACGCCGAGGTTATAGCTTGGCATGATTGGCATATTGGCATAAGCGGTCTCAGGATCAAGTCCTCCCCACTTGGAAGACTTCCACACATGGAGGTTGCTTGCCTGGAAACGCAGCGTGCACTCCTTCAGTTTGACCCTGTCAAGCCATTTGCGCGGCAGACGGTAGCTCACGGTGACATTCCTCAGACGGAGGAAATCGCTCTTTGCCACACGCAGATCGCTGTAGTCATAACAGGTCACCATCGACACGTCAGCGTATGTTCCCTCGTCGTAGAGAGCCTTCATCTCCGCCGGGAACGAATCTGCTATGCGCGAATCATACAGAGCCGGTATGTCGGTATGTGCCTCATCGCCCGGCTTGCGCCAACGGTTGAGAAACTCCGTGGACACGTTCATCGTCGGGTCAAAGGCGCTTGACACTCCGCTGTAGATTGACGGCAGACGCTTGACACCGCCGAACTGGTAGGAGAAACCGAGCGTCAGACTGAGGTTCTTCTTGTAAGTCAGTCGGGTGTCGAAGCCTCCTGTCAGGTCAGGATATATACTTCCGCACGGCACAAGCTCCAGTGCCTGCGCATCGCCTTCATGCACCAGGCGGCCGTCCTTGGCGTAGAACAGCGGATAACCGTTCTCGCTCGACAAGCCTGCATAGCGGTAAGAGTAGATTGTTCCGAGCGGTTTGCCCTCCACGGCAACATTTCCCGACAGCATATTCTGTATGGTTTCCGTCTCCGTGAGGTCCGCCACATAACTGTAGCGTATCTCGTTGGTGTTGTTGGAGAAGTTGAACGACATGTTCCAATCGAGAGTCTTGCCGCGCAGGATGTCCACGCTAACCACGCCCTCAATACCTTTGTTCACTGCGTCACCGGCATTCATGCTGAGGGATGTACGTCCTGTCGTCGGCGAAACGCGCATGCTGGTGATGAGGTCGCTGGTGTTTTTGCGGTATATGTCAAGGGTGAAGCTCAGGCGATTGTGGAACATTGCCACGTCCAGACCGATGTTGTAGGACTTGGTCTTCTCCCAACGGAGGTCGGGATTGGGCAGCGCATAGATGCTTCCCGGACGCCAGTTGGTGGTGTCGCTGTAGCGGCTCATCTGCACTATCAGGTTAGGTGTGGCGGCATCGATGATGTTTCCCTGCAGTCCGTAGGATGCACGGATTGACAGATTGTCAAACAGATGCAGGTTCTGAATGAACTTCTCGTTGGACGCAATCCACTTTCCCGCCACCGACCAAGTAGGAAGCCAGCGGTATTTGGGGTTGGAACCGAACTTGTTGGAGCCGTCGGAACGGATGTTGGCATTGACCACGTAGCGATTGTCAAAAGTGTAGCTGGCAGTTCCGAAGAACGATGCCACCTGGGTAATCTTGTCCGTTATGTTCGGGTCAAACGAGCCCCACTGCAGCCTGTTCAGGTAACTGTTGGTATAGACGGGTGCAAACGACTGGCCGTACTGCGGGTCCCAACCATAGGAAAGCTTGCTGTAGCCATCGTATTTCTCGGATCTTGCCTCTATGCCGGCCATGAAATTGACCTCGTGTTTGGCGGCAAACTCCTGGATATAGTTGAGAGTGTTGCGCACGGTATAGGAGTGGCTGCGTGTGTTGGAGGCATTGTATGTGCCGCCGTAGGGTATCACGCTGTTGTTGAACATGTCGTCACCGCGCTCGTAAGCGCCGTAGTCATATCCTCGCAGCGACGCCACCTGATACGAGTGGTCCGTTGCCCAGGTGTTGATGTTGTTGTTGTTCCAATAGTAAGAAACCGTCCCGCGGTAAGTAAGTCCCGGCAGCAGGTGCGCATTCAAGTTGAACAGTCCGCCCATACGGCGTGTCACGCTCTTCTGACCGGTATTGTCAAGTTCGTTAAGGACGTTGTAAGTGATTGTCCGCGAGGACAGCGTGCTGCGGTTGTAGTAGTAGAGGCTGCCGTCGGAACCGTAGCACGGCACGGCACGCGAGGTGTTGAACGCATAGGTAAACGGGCTGACCGTGGAGTAGCCTTTGTTTACCGAATTGCTGATATCGAGTTTCAGGTCAAAGTCGAAGATGCGGTTAACCTTCACCGAGACCTTGGCAAGTCCAGTGAAACGGTCGCTGTTGGAACCCTGGGCAATACCGGGGCTGTTGTTATAGCTCACTGACGTGTAGTAGCGCACCTTGTCCGTACCGCCGTTAAGGCTCACGTTGTGGTTTTGTGTCACCACCGGACGGAACAGGAGATCAAACCAGTCGGTGTTCACCGTCTCATAATGCTTCACCATAGAGTCAAACTCGCTCTGGGTGATAGTCTTGTTCAGCAGCATCTGCAGGGCACCTTCGTAACTCTCCTGGGTGGGAACACGCGGGTATTCCAGACGTGCGTCGTAGATGTCCTTGGACAGTTGCACGCGCTGTTGCGAGTTCATCCGGTCAAACTGCGAATAGTGCGGACGGGTGTTGTAGTTGAAGTTGGCGTCGTAGGTAATCTGCGGAGCGGAGTCCTTACCTTTCTTCGTGGTGACCACGATGACGCCGTTGGCTGCCTTGACACCATAGATGGCGGTAGCCGAAGCGTCCTTCAGCACCGTGATACTCTCTATGTCCTGGGGGCTGAGACCGGAGATGCTGTTTCCTATCAGGTAGGTGGCATCGGGCGATGTCAGGTCACTGGCGGTGAAAGGCACCGTTTCGCTCATTATCACACCGTCGACCACCCATACGGGAGCCTTGTTTCCGTTGATGGTGGAGTTGCCTCGGATACGGATAGTAGCCGTGGAACTCGGCTCTCCACTGCTCAACATGACCGACATGCCGGGGATTTTTCCCTGGAGCATCTGGTCGAGACTCATGGCGTCAGGAGAGAATATGTCGTCCATCTTCTTGGTGACGACGGCAGAAGCGCTCTCCCTGCGGCTGAGTGTCTGGTAGCCTGTCACCACCACATCCTCCAGTTCGTGAGTGCTGTCGAGTATCGTTATGGTGACGGCAGTACCGCTCTTGACCACCTTTTCCACGCTTGTCATTCCCAGATAGCTCACGATGAATGTCTGTTGCGACTTTCCTCCTGCCTCTATGCGGAACAGTCCGTCAGCATCAGTGACACCGAGAACTTTCTTACCTTTTGTCGTTATGCTGGCTCCTATCAGCGGTTCGCCGTTGGCATCAACCACTTTTCCGGTGAAGTAACCCGGCTCGTTTTTCTGCGCATAGGCACCTGCCGACGCGAGAAAGACTAACAGCAAGGCCAATATTCTGTTCTTCATGTAACTTGGTTTGACTTGAAACGATTAATGGTTGTTGTAAGTAAATGAAAGCCAAACGCCATTCAGTCACAGGCTGTCATGCGTTTTCCACACACGAATGCACTGTTCTGAATGGCGTTCAACCCGGTAAATGTTATTCGTTAACGAATTTCTTGCCGTTGAGGATATATATGCCCTTGCCGAGATTCTTCACCTCCATGCCCTGGACATTGTAGACTTTGGCATTGTCAACCGCCTTCTTGAACTCCACCGCATCAATTCCGGTAGCGTCCTGAGCGGCTTTCTCGCTGAGATAGATCACCTCCGGAGCGTCCTCACCCTCAAGGAAGTTCTTCTTCTCTATGGCGAGATACATCTGCTTGGCAGGAAGAACGTAGTCGGTGCAACGCTTGAACGAGAGCGAAGCCACATCCATCAGATAGTAGTAGTTGTCGGCTTCCACATTGTCGGTGTCCAGTCCTTCGTCACCGGTCCAGCCGCTTGCGGTGTAGCTCTTGGTGATAACCGCGCTTGGAGTCTTCAGTGTTGTCACGAGGAGAACAGGCTCGGTGACGTGCAACAGGTGAGGCACTGTGCCGTACATGCTGTAATCGCCTTCTTCAGGAGTGATGTATGTCAGGCGTGTGCCGTCCTCTGATTTGGAGTCAACGAACTTGCTTCCGTCAAAACGGTAGCAGCGCGAAGTGCCGTCAAGGCTACCCATGAGGTAGGTGTACTGGTCATACCACACCATCCAACCTTCGTCTCCCTTCATCTGGATGCAATTGTCACCGGTGAAATGAGCGTAGTAAGTGGCTTTCTCAGTAACTTTTATTGTCAACGGGTTGTCGGTTATCTGCTCGCCGTTCTCCTTGTCGTTCTTTGTCCAATAGAGGAACTTGCCGTTATCCAGCGTAGGTACGGCCGTGAGTGTCACGGTCTCGCCCAAGTCGTTGGTGGGGTTGTCGGTGTAGACCTTGCCGGCATTGTCGTGGCCTGAAGCATAGTCTGGGCGCACACGGCAGAACAATATGTAGGACACGGTGTCGGCTTCCTCGGGAATAAGCTTCAGCGCATCCTCTTCATTTTTTTGGTATTCACTGTGGAATGCCACATATTGTGCGCCAGGATTTGCTGTCTCCGAAATCTTTATCACATTGTTCTCGTCGCGCAGAACCTGCCAGTTGCCGTCCGCATCCTTTGTTCCCGATGCGATGCCGGCATACTGCCAACCGTCGTTAGGCAGAGCATAGGTGTAGAAATACGCCCATCCAAGGATTGAACTTGACGCTCCAGTCTTGTTGACTTCATCCGTCCAGTCGGTAATCTCGGATATCTCGTAATCGTCGTTACTCTCGTCGTTGTAGATCTTTCCGGCTCCTGCGGGAAGCGGATACGCCTTGTACCTGTAGGCATAGTAAGACGTCTCGTCATCCGCACTGGCACAGAGTGATGTCATAAGCGCAATGCTTAACAAGGCTAACTTTTTAGTAGCTGAAGTAAAATTAAGTTTCATAGGCTGTATATTATTTGGTTTTGAATACATTCAAATACACTTGCAAAGATATGCAATATTTTTTGCAAACAATAACAAAATGCAACCTTTTACCTAAAAAAAAAACAAAAAGACACAAAAAACCGCCCAATACGGACAAAAAGAAGGACAAATATACCAGCCGGACGGTCTCCTGAAGGTTCTCTCATGCATATTCAAGCCACTGACGTTGGCTACATTCATAACGCGAGAAAGGTGTGGCGAAGTCCGCCACACCTTTCTCGCATGAGCCGTACAAACCGGCTGGTGTGTATTTGTACTGCCTTTATTCCAACATGGACTTTGCCTCCTTGGTCAGATAAGGCTTGATGTCCTTGAGCGCCACGTTAAAGCTGACAAGTCCCATGGCGTACGGAGCAATCTCGTACTGCTGGTAGATGAAACACAGGCTGTCGCCTTTCACATACGGTGTATTGGCAGGAAGCGGAATGATGCCCTTGCTCTCCTCGGGCAGGATGAGATAGTTGGCCACATTGGAGGCGGTCACATCCGTTTCCCCGCAATCCTTGAGATAGCTCACGACACCCTTGCGGAGCATGCCCTGCAATGCCTTTGTGTGTGCGGCATCCACGCTCTTGGCTATCGGACGGCACGTTGCCTTGCTGACATTGCAGCTGTAGCTGATGAACGAACCGTGCGCTCCGCCCGTATAGCTGGTGTAGCTGATGTTGTAAGTGACATACTTTGATGTCTCGTCTGCCTTGCGCACCTCCAGCGAATACTCATATTGCGGCACCTCGCTCTCGTCCGTTTCCATGCCCTCCAGCATCTCCTTCTGGAACGCCACAAGGTATTTGAGCACGCCTTTGCCGTAGAAATCGACCATCTGCTGCGGCTTGTCGATGCTCCCCTTATAGCCGGGATACTTGTTTTTGTCCTCATCCAGCGAGTTGGCACGGGGGTAATAGATGTCGTTGAGCTGTGCGGCGACAAACTCCCTCACCGCTTTCGAGAACGCGTCAGTACCCGACGGATAGTCAATGTAGACGCTGCTCTTCACGGCAGAACCATGGTTTACCCTGCACACGAAACTGTCTACGGCGAGGGTGTCGGTGGAAACGGTGGCGCAGACACTGTCGACAGAGTCGGCAAGCAACGTGTCGGCATCCTGCTTGGCGGCAGAGTTCTTGCATCCTGTGGCGGCAAGAGCCAGTGCGGCAAGCACAAGTGCGATTAACGGAAATTTCTTCATAATGAGTTGTAATAAATGGTTTTGGTTGTCAAGTATATTTTTCCAATGTTTCTGTACCACTGTTTCCTGTGCACAAGACTACCGCTTGATGAAGCGCAGCAGTCCGAACACATAGCGCCGGAATCCGGGGCGGTAAGCCAGCAAGCGGTCAAACCAGCCGAGATGTTTGCCTGTCACGTGCACCACATTGCCCACAAACACCATGGCAAAGAGCGTGCCGATGCCGACAATGTGCCACTGCCATGCTCCGAAGAACACATAGCTGAACACCACGGCGAGCACCACGAGCGAGATGTCCGTCCATATTTTCACCTTAGGAAAGGGTTTTCCCGTGACACGGCTTATCGCCACCGGGAAACCTTCACCGGGCATCGTGATGGACCCGCAGCGCACTTCCACGGCTATTCCCATGCCGAGGATGACGCAGCCCGCCACCTGCGCGATGACCTTATAATATAATGTGTCGGGCACAAGCCACGCCGTCAGGAGCATGTTGACATCTATCAGTGAACCGAAAACAAATCCGACGACAAGCTGGAAAAGCTGTATCAGTTCAAACTGGCGGCGCAGCACGAGCACCTGACCCAAAACAAGAAGTCCATTCATGATGTATGTGTACTGACCGATAGTAAGGCCCGGTATGGACGGGATGACGGCACCAGCCGACTGAAACACATAAGGCAGGGTCGATATCACGCTCGAACCAAGCATGCTGCGCACGCACACTGCCACACCGAAGGTCATCACATAGAGGGAAACAAGCAGCAACAGGTGCTGCCAAAGGAATGAAATAATCTTGTCTTTTGTAGTCATTATTGTAAATTAAGGATATGTCCCATATTGGCGGACGAATCATCAGAGACTCTTCTCTGACGCAAAGTTAGCCCTTTTCTGTCGGAAACGCACACCTGAATGCGGAGTTTTGGCGTCATCGCCTCCATTATATTGACGCATGTTGACAGTGTTTCCCGTTTTTTCGCAAGATTGCGGCACTTTTCACATAGGTGTCTTTCTTTTTTATTAACTTTGTAGTTGGTTTTCCGTCATGACACTTACAGGCGGAGAATAATGTCTTTATAATCTTTTCTTTCACAAAAGATGAACTCACTGAAGGAACTTTACAGAATCGGGAAAGGCCCGTCGAGCAGCCACACGATGGGACCGCAGCGCGCGGCAAAACTGTTCTTGGACCGCTGCGGAAACGCCTCATCCTACGAGGTGACGCTCTATGGCTCGCTTGCCGCGACAGGCAAAGGGCACATGACAGACGTCGCCATAGAAGAAGTGTTCGGCGAACGCGGCATCCGCATCAACTGGGAACCGCAGACATTCCTGCCCTTTCATCCCAACGGAATGACCTTTGCCGGCAAGGACGCCGACGGAAATGTCATCGACCGATGGACGGTCTACAGCATCGGAGGAGGCGCCATCTCGGACGGCACCAACGGTAACAGCGAGCTGGGAGCTGACGACGTGTACGGCCTGAACACCATGGCGGAGATACAGAAGTGGTGCTATGACAACGGCCGCTCCTACTGGGAATACGTGGAGAAATGCGAGGGGGCGGACATCTGGGACTTTCTCGGCACCGTGTGGCAAGCCATGACAGAGGCGATAAGCCACGGTCTCAGCCATGAGGGAGTGTTGCCCGGACCGCTGAAACTGCAGCGCAAGGCCGCCACCTATTATATAAAGGCGAAGGGTTACCGCTCTTCGCTCCAGAGCAGAGGACTGGTCTACTCGTATGCCTTGGCAGTAAGCGAGGAGAACGCATCGGGCGGAACGATAGTGACAGCTCCCACCTGCGGAGCTTGCGGTGTACTTCCGGCGGTGCTTTACCACCTGCATACCGCCCACGACATGAGCGAACAGCGCATCCTCCGCGCCCTTGCCACAGCCGGACTGATAGGCAACATCGTGAAGCACAATGCCTCCATCAGTGGTGCCGACGTGGGCTGCCAGGGCGAAGTGGGCGTGGCGTGTGCCATGGCATCGGCTGCTGCCTGCCAGCTCTTCGGCGGTAGTCCGTCGCAAGTGGAGTATGCCGCCGAGATGGGACTGGAGCATCACCTCGGCATGACCTGCGATCCCGTGTGCGGACTGGTGCAGATTCCGTGCATCGAGCGCAACGCTTTCGCCGCCGCCCGGGCACTGGATGCCGACCTCTACGCCTCGTTCTCCGACGGACACCACAGCGTTTCGTTCGACCGCGTGATAGAAGTCATGCGCCAGACAGGGCACGACCTGCCTTCCCTCTACAAGGAAACGAGCGAGGGCGGACTTGCCAAAGGATTCAAGAAATAAAAGCCAAGAAAATATGAAAACGTCAATTGCAAGAGTCCTGGTAGCCGCCATTGCCGGCATACTCATGATCAAATACCGCGAAGACATGGTGACATGGCTCACCATATCCATAGGAGCGATGTTCTTCCTGTCGGGAGTTATCTCCGTAGTATATTACTTCGTGGCGAAGAACCGCATGCAGAAACAGTTGCTGGCGCAGAGTGCCGGCGATGCGGAAACGGCTGCCGCACCAGTGCGCAAGCCCACTTTCCCTATCGTGGGAATAGGTTGCGCCATACTCGGAGCGATACTTGCGCTCATGCCGAAGACATTCATCGCCTACACGGTCTACGTCTTCGCCGCGATAGTGATACTCGGGGCGATAGGCGAATATGCCGCCCTGATAAGCAGCAACGGCAATATCCGTGACTTCGAGGACCGCACTGCCGCCACACTCGGCATGCGCTGCGGAGTCGTCTACTGGGTCATCCCCACCCTGCTGCTCATCTTCGGCATCGTGGCAATCATCTATCCCACGAGCATAGCCTCCGCTCCATTCCTGTTTATGGGCATCGCCATGATAGCCTATGCCGTGGCGGCACTGGTCAACACAGTAAAACTCTACTCCGTACGCCGCCGGTTGAACAAGATGTCGCAACCGCTGGCGGACGCCGAAGAAATAGTGGAGACGGCTGACGACGGCAGCGAAGCGGAATAGACTGCCGCCTTTGCGGTTGACGCGGGGACGCTTCGCATACTATGGTTAGTAGTAGACGCGTCCCCGCGTCTACGGTAAACGAAAATCAATTCCATAATAATGGTTTGACGCGGGGACGCGTCAACTACTATGATTTGCAATATAGCAGTACTCTTAACAGTAGGTGCAGCGTCCCCGCTGCACCTTTTTTGTAATCCCAAACCACCGTTTGCGTGGTGGCACAACGGTCGATGTACGAACGTACAACGGTCGGTGTACGAGCGTACAACGGTCGGTGTACGAGCGTACGGCATATGATGCGCCACCGCAAGAAGACCGTTTACAGACCGCCCGAACATAGTTTTCGCACCGCCCAAGCATCGCTCTTGCCGATGCCGCCGCCATTTCCGGGCAACCGAATGTCTTTGTTTGCCTCATGTCGCCGGGATGTTGCTCCGAACCGAAGCGGACATAAAAAGGCGAAGCATGAACGCTTCGCCTTCTATGGTAGTGGTAGACGCGTCCTCGCAAGGACGCTGCGCCTACTCGGTCCAGCCTGAGATTGCCGCCACCTTCTTCGGTATCACGGTGTTGTCAATGCGCCCGGTGAACTGCTCGGCACCGACTCCTACGGCGAAAACAGGCACATATCCGTTGCTGTGGCCGCCGCTTGCCCATGATATGCCGGCCACTTCACTGAGAATCTTCTTCACAGTTGTCGCCAGCTCGTCGTCCTTCTGATAGAGCGACTGGTCGTTTTTGCCCTTGCCTGCCATGATGTTGTTGAATGCAGTCTCAAGGCGTTTCTCCTGTCCCTCGTTGAGTTTTATCTTGTCCCAAAGGCCGAAATTCTCCTTGAGGAACTTCTTCACCACGTCCATAGAGTACTTGTCGCCGTACTTGTCATGCAGTTTGTGCAGTTCGTTTCCGAGCTTGTAGATTGACATGTTGGCATAGCGCAGGAGGTCGAGATGCAGTTCGTAAGGACCTGTACCCATCACCATGCCGCCCGTCTCATGGTCGGCGGTGACGATGATGAGTGTCTCGTCGGGATGCTGCTGGTAGAACTCGTAAGCCACCTTCACGGCATCGTCCATGTCAATCAGTTCGGTGATGAACGTGGCAGGGTCGTTGGCATGGCACGCATGGTCTATCTTGCCGCCCTCTATCATCAGGAAGAAGCCGTCCTTCTCGTTCTGCTTCTTTGTCAGGAAATTTATTGCTGCACGCGTGATGTCGGTGATGGTGAGGTCCGACTTTGTGCGGTCGGCGGCATACGGCAGTTCGTTGCGGTCCAGCTTGTTGGCTGCATCCGACTGGAAAAGCAACATCTTGTCGGCTTTGGCGGCCTTTTTGCGGTAGTCGCCATAGCCTTTGGCTATCGTGTAGCCTGCCTTCTGCGCCTGCTGATAGAGGTTGTCGCCGCCCTGCCGGGGATTGTCGGGCGTCACGAAATCGGAGCCTGCAAAGAACTCGAAACCGCTGGTGGCAAGCTGCGAACCTATCTCATATGTCTGGCCGCGCTTCGGTGCATGGGCATAGAAGGCAGCCGGAGTGGCGTTATCTATCGATACTGTGGTGGCGATACCTACTGCCGCCCCCTTGTCGTGCGCCCATTTGGCAATGCTGGTGACAGGTGTCTCCATGTCGGAAAGCATGCCTATCGTGCCGTTGTGGCTCTTGTGGCCCGTGGCAAGCGCCGTTCCGCCGGCAGCGGAGTCGGTCACGCCGTTGGTGCCGCTTTGGGTGTTTACCAGTGCGGCATAGGGGAAGCTCGGGAAACAAAGCTCCTTTATGCCTATCTTACCGTCGAGTGCACCGAGGTAAGTCTCCGCTGCATTCACCTGATTGACGCCCATGCCGTCACCGATGAAATAGAACACGTACTTGGCTTTGCCCTCTGCCATAGCGTTGACTGCCATGAAAGCAAGCACAAAAAGAATCGAAAGATGTTTTCTCATACTGTTTTTTAATTAGTTGTTTCCTACATACAAAGGTACGGAAAAAGACCACAAGGTCAAAGGAAAACTCCGTTTTTCAGTTTGTTTAACCCTACCCGGATGTCTGAAATCCAGACGACTGCCACCCCTACGGCAGTACTGTCCCGACAAACGGACAAGTATGGCGAAGCGGGACATTTCCGACCGCAAGCCTCTGCCTTTTTATCAAAAACACCTCCAAAAACCTCTGCTTTTTTATCAATTACTCACCAAAAAACCTCTTCCTTTTTTCAAAAATCCCTCAAAACCGCCTTTACTTTTCCAATATTTATCTTACCTTTGCACAAGAACATTCTTTTCCAATAACAAGAAAATCAAAACATTGACTCTCATGAAATATTTAGGCAGACACATTGACAAGGAACTTCTTGAATGGAAAAAAGCAAAAGACCACAAGCCTCTACTTGTCAGAGGAGCCAGACAAGTGGGAAAATCAAGCGCAATCAGACATCTCGGAGAAAGTTTCATGTACTTTCTTGAGGTAAATTTTGAGCGCGACAAAACCATAAAGGAGTTTTTCGAAGGAGACCTTAACGTAAAAGTCATAGCGGAACGGTTGTCCATCTATTACCAAAAGCCCGTAATCCCGGGAAAGACCCTTTTGTTTTTAGACGAAATACAAGCCTGCCCAAATGCCATTCATAGCCTATGGTTCTTCAAAGAGGACTATCCTGAACTCCACGTCATTGCAGCTGGTTCTTTGTTGGAGTTTGCCCTCAAGGACATAGGGGCTTATGGCGTAGGACGCATACGCTCCATGTTTGTCTATCCAATGTCGTTTGACGAGTTCTTGTCGGCCAATGGTGAAGAGGGATTGATTAGAGTTAAGCAGGATGCGACATCCCAAAAACCGCTGTTGAATGTCTTTCATGAAAAATTAGTAGAGCTATTCCGTTCCTTCTTATTGATAGGCGGAATGCCTGCAACCGTAGCAAAGTTTGTGCAAACCCACAGTTATTTGGAAGCGAACAAGATACTGGGAGAACTGAAACAAACCTATATGGATGATTTTGTGAAATACAAAGCCAAGGCAAATCCCACCTTGTTACGGCAGACTTTGCTGAGTGTGGCGCATCAAACTGGCAGAAAATTCATGTATAGCCAGGTAGATGGCGGTTACAGTACGGCACAAGTGAAGTCCGCACTCGAAATGTTGAGAGACGCCGGCATCATCATTCCCGTGTGGCACACTGCCGCCAACGGAATACCGCTCGGGGCAGAAATCAATCCGAAGTTTGTCAAATACAACCTGATAGACCACGGCTTTCTGTTAAATCTTTTGGGTATAAGCGACACCACAAATGAATTGGTCAAAGAGTTACTCGTCGCTAACACTGTCGACTTGGTGGACAAAGGAAGCCTGACAGAGTTGGTTGCAGGTCTGGAATTGCTCAAATATATGTCAACAAACGAGCGACATGACCTCTATTACTGGCAAAACTTGGCACACGGAACAGTCTCTGAGGTAGACTACATCATGGCACATGGCATAGACATAGTTCCCATTGAGGTAAAATCAGGGGTACGTGGGTCAATGGCAAGCCTTTATGTTTTCATGGAGAAAGAACACGTCAAATATGGCATCCGGTGCTCATTGGAGAACTTCGGAGAATTTTTCAACCCTAAAGAAAAGAAGGTCATTGTCAATCCTCTTTATGCTGTATCCAATCTGTTTCAAAGGAAAGACTAAAACGGAACAGATGATACAGCAATACTCATAAGTTTTTTCCAAGGGTAGACTTCACGTCACACATCCGACAAAGCACAATAAAGGAGGAGGGCAACCGCTGTTGTCCTCCTCCCGAGAAAATAAAACTGTTTATTAAATCTTGTTGTCAAGATATGTCTGCGTTATCTTCTGCCGCCATGCGAACCGCCGGATGACGAGCCGCCGGAGCGTGAACTGCCGCCAGAGAATCCGCCTCTTGATCCGGAATTACCGCCCGATGTGCCGGAAGGACGGCTGAAAGAAGAACCTGACGAACGGTTGACTGACGAGCCTGAACCCATTCTTGTGGTGCTCCTTGGGGTACTTGGGGTGAAGCTTGACGAGCCGCGGTTGACGCTCTGTCCGCCCATGCTGCGCTGTGAAGAGACTATAGAGCCTTTGCGTGAGTTGTCGGAAGAACCTGTCGACACGGAAGTCCTGTCGCCTGCGGACGAGCCGCGGTTGAATCTGTCAGGGCTTGCGGTGTTGCCGACAGTGGAGCGTGTGCTGCTCTGTCCCCTCATGTCCGAGTTGCGGTCTTTGCCGTGGTCTTTGCCGAAAGTCTGGCCTCTGCCGTAGTCACCCTTGTTGAATCCGTCGCGCATGCCCTGGAATGCCGTGCCGCGATTGCTTCTTCCCGGTTCGTCATGACCTCGTCTGGCGAAGTCACGTCCATGATACCAAGACTTGCCGCCGTTGCTGTGCCATGAGTGACCGCCGCGATAGGTTGACCAGAAGGTAGGTCTTCCGAAATAGAAGTAGTCGCGGTGGGGGTAGCGTGCATAGACTCCGAAATGCCAATAGCCTGCTGACCAGTAGAGCGGACGGTAGAAATATGTAGCGTCGAGGAATGCCCTGTACTGCCAGTCCAGCAGTATGTAGCTCAAATCGAGGTTGCGGTGCGTCCAGTAATCGCCGTAGAGGTCGTCGGCAGAACTTATTCTCATGAAATAGTCGAGGTTCACCTCATAGCATGCCTCATACTGCTCCTCGGTCAAATTCAGTTCATATGCCATCTTGTCGGCCAGAAACAGTGCCTGGCGGCGTGCCTGCTCGTAACTCATTGCCTGTGATGAAACTGCCATTCCCAGCAGTACTGTCATCGCGAGTAAGAACTTTTTCATATTCAGAAACTTTTTGAGTGTTGTTTTTATTCTTGTTTCCGTCTCCACGGAGGCGGTGTTTTCTTTTTCTTGGCACAAATGTATGGAACAATCTGCACCATGCAAAAGGATTTCCCCTAACGAGTGTGGGAATTTCCCTAAACGCCCGTTTTCGTCCGTAAAATCACGGTCAAAAGGCACGTCCGCGGTGGCGTGGGGAAATATTTCCGCTTTTTCTGCGTTATATGAACATACAACGTGTGCGCATGAACAAACATCTCCATATATG
Source organism: uncultured Spirochaetota bacterium (assembly GCA_963639575.1). Taxonomy (GTDB): domain Bacteria; phylum Bacteroidota; class Bacteroidia; order Bacteroidales; family Bacteroidaceae; genus Prevotella. The sequence goes on along the minus strand of CAVHUR010000019.1, from coordinate 16,846 downwards.
CATCTTGGTGCTGTGGTTTCTCCCGACATCAGCCTTCCCGCAGAAGGAACGGCTGACGGACGGACTGGAAATAGGCCTTGAGGCGCAGGCAAGCGTCTCGCATGGCAAGACACCGCTGTGGCTCAACGCCAACAAATACGGCCTCTCATCGCTCGACAAGAGCAACGGCTATGTGCGCATGTCAGCCCTGCGCCCGGCTGAAGCCGACACGGCAAGGAAGTGGAAGTGGGGTTACGGCATCGACGTGGCGGCTGCCGCCAACTACACATCGACGATAGTGGTGCAGCAAGCCTATGGAGAGATGGCATGGAAGAAACTGCATCTGACACTCGGAGCCAAGCAGCAGCCATCCGTGATGAAAAATATGGAATTGTCATCAGGTGCCTTAACCATAGGTTGGAACGCCCGCCCGATACCCCAAGCAAGACTTGATGTAGACTGGTTCAGCATTCCTTATACAGGCAACTGGTGGCAATGGTCGTTTTACGGTTCGTACGGCATGACCACCGACGGAGGTTGGCAAAAGTCTGTAGTGCCGTCCGATGAGCACTACACGGGCAACGTGCTGTATCACGAGAAAGCCCTTTACTGGAAATTCGGCAAGGCAGAGCACCCCAAAGTACCCCTCACATTCGAGATAGGCATACAGTTCGCCACACAGTTTGGCGGCACTACCTACAATTTTTCCGGGCGAGGATATGACAAGAGTACAGATATCCGGCATTCCCACAACCTCACCGCATTCATTGACGCCCTCACTTTCGGCGGCAGCGACGAGAATGACGGCAGTTCAAAAAACACTGCCGGCAACCATATCGGGTCCTACAACATGCGCCTGACATGGCACGGCAAAGGGTGGAAAGCGGCTGCAAGGTTCGAGAGAATGTTCGAGGACCAGTCCATGCTGACCGTCCAGTATGGCATCTACGACCATTTGCTCGGTGCCGACATACAGCTTCCCGACAACAGTTGGGTGTCGGAAATAACCGTGGAACACCTGAGCACACGCGACCAAAGCGGCGCCATACTGCACGATGCAGCACAAAACATACCCGACAAGATGAACGGCCGTGACAACTATTATAACCACAGCATGTATGCAGGCTACCAACACTGGGGACAGACGCTCGGCAATCCGCTTCTGACCTCGCCTGTCTACAACAGCAACGGTTCGCTCGTGTTCACCAACAACCGCATCACGGCATGGCATGTGGGACTGTCAGGCACACCTGCTCCGTGGCTTCACTGGAGGGCACTGGGCACTCTCACACGCAACTGGGGAACATACGACAGACCATTAGACGACCCTCTTGACCAAAACTACATACTGTTCGAAACCGTTGTCAGCCACTCCGCCTTGGGAGGATGGAACCCGACGTTAGGCATAGCATTCGACTGCGGCAAACTGACAGGCAACAATTTCGGTGCACAGATAACCGTCAGAAAGGCATTCCGACTATGAACAGACTGGCAAAACACATATTGCTCGCCCTCGTCGCATTGTTTCAGTTCTCCGCATGCGACAAACTTCCGGCAAACGGTGACCTCGACGGGTTGTGGCAACTCATGGAGATAGAGAACGCGGGCACAGTTACCGACATGAAAGGCAACCGCATGTACTGCTCCTTTCAGCTGCATCTCTTCATGTTAGGCTCTGCCAAGGATGGTCCGAGAGCATACTTCGGCTACTTCGAACACAAGAACGGCACTATCCGGTTTCATCAGTTTACTTTCAGATCAGACTATTCCGGAAGCCCCAGTGAGGACAAGTTGATGACCGACGACGACCTGAGCGTGATACAGCCATGGGGATTTACGTCCACCGACTGCACTTTCACTGTGAAAAAACTGACAGGTTCCGCCTTGGTTCTCGACAACGGAACGGAAACTGTAACATACCGGAAACTCTAAACAAAAGCGTCACACTGTGCCGCGAAAGCACCGTGATGACGCTGCGAAAGCAGTCATTTGTCACCGATAGCGGCAAATGTAGAGAATATGATACCGATGTCCGACCACAGCGAATGGTGGGCTACATACTCAAGATTTATAGCCAACTTGTCGGGCATAATCATCTTTATATAATACTCCTCCGGGTCTGACGCCTGAGCCAAGAGGTCATTTTCGTTCCGGTATTTCACGGATGCCCGGTCTGTAATGCCCGGTCTGACATCAAGAACATGAAGCTGCCGCTCGCTATAAAGGTCTACATAGCGACGCACTTCCGGTCTTGGACCTACGAAGCTCATGTCGCCTATGAGTACATTTATCAGTTGCGGCAACTCGTCAATCTTGTATTTCCTGATGAAATAGCCTGCCCTTGTGACACGCGAGTCACGTCCGCCCACCGTCAGAAGTCCCTTCTTATCGGAATCGACATACATCGACCGGAACTTTAACAGGCGGAAATCCCTGTTGCCCCGCCCCACCCTTGTCTGCCGATAGAACACCGGTCCACGGGAATCACACTTTATCCATAATGCCATGACGACGAACAAAGGCGAGAGCACCAGCAATCCAGCCAAGCTTGCCAGTATGTCGAATGTGCGCTTAACCATTTATAGAACTGAGAATATCTGTCAGATTCTCCAGTACATAATCCACATCTTCGTCTGTCAGGAGAGTGTGAAGCGGAAGCGTGACAGTGTTGCGGTAGAGGTTGTAGGCATTAGGGAAATCGCTTATGTCGTATCCCATGGCCTTGTAAGCCGTCATCATCGGCAACGGCTTGTAATGTACGTTGCACGATATGCCCCGTTCCGCCATTTGCGCGATGACCTGATTGCGCTGTTCCACATCCAGACCGAGCAGCCTGACTATGTACAGATGACCGCTCGAACGGTGGTCGGCAGCGAAATGATTGAGCACTGCCACATTGCAGTTGCGCAGTCCATCATTATAACGTCCGATGATTTCGGCACGACGTTTCAGCAATGACGGATAACGTTTGAACTGCGCCAGACCTATGGCAGCCATGATGTCGGTCATGTTGCACTTGTAGTAAGGAGCGATGATGTCGTATTCCCAGTTCTTGGAATTGCTCTTTGCCAATGCGCTCTTGTTCTGTCCGTGGAGCGAAAGCAGCTGCAACTGCCTGTAGAAGCAGTCGTCATCCAGTCCTTCATGACTACGCCATGTAGCTGCGCCACCTTCTGCCGTAGTGAAATTCTTTACCGCATGAAACGAGAAAGCGGTGAAATCGGCTATCTCGCCACACATCTTTCCATGGCGGGATGCGCCGAAAGCATGAGCGCCATCAGCCATCACGATTACTCTGCCAAAAGCTTTCTGGATGTCATTGGCAGGACGGAACAGGCTGCGTTTGCTCTCCACGATGTCGAAAACACGGTCATAGTCGCACACTATACCGCCGAGGTCAACCGGGATTATCACCTTGGTGCGTTCAGTGATGGCATCGGCAAGTTTGTCATAGTCCATCTCCACGCAGTCTTTCTGGGTATCCACAAACACCACTTTCGCCCCAACATGTACGGCACAACTGGCAGATGCCGTGTAGGTATAGGCGCAGGTGATGACCTCGTCACCCTCACCCACACCAAGCGCACGCAGTATCATCTCCATGCATGATGTAGCCGAACTCATGCAGACGGCCTTTGGCGTGTGGACAAATGACGCTATCTCACGTTCAAGTTGCTGCACCTTTGGTCCGGTTGTAATCCATCCAGAGCGCAATGTTTCGGCCACAAGCAGAATCTCTGCCTCCGTAATATCGGGCGGAGAGAATGTTATCTTCCTCATATCTTTCATTTCTCAGTTTTCGTTATCGGTGATTTTTTCACATAAAAGAGTTTCTTGTAAAAGTTGCCGCAGATGTTTGCCGCAGTCCACAACATGGCACTGACAGGGTTCATCGCCTCCGCCTGGCGGAACAGACGGTAGTGCCAGAGTATCTTCGTCTTTATGTCGGGCGGTGTGATGGACTGCCGGCGGCGGCGATAATAAGCCAGTGTCTCAGGCAAGAGATAGCATGGCGTTTTTCTTATTATCTTCAGCCACATGGCCGTGTCGTTGTTTTTCTTTACGTCAGCTATCTGTATGAGACCCACCTTGCTGCGGTTATACATGACCGACAGGCAACCCGGCCAGCAACAGGAATACATTCCAAGTCTGCCTATCTTTCGTTTGCCGCCCACATGCACGCCAAGCAGATGTCCCGTCTCGTCCATTTCCTCATATTCATGATAGGTAAACGAGTAACCGTTTTCCTGCATGAATCTGAGCTGGTGCTCCAGTTTTTCGGGTTTCCACATGTCATCACTGTCGAGGAAAGCTATCCAGTCGCCCTTCGCTTCCCTCAATGCCATATTGCGCGACACTGCCGCACCTGAGTTCTTCGCGTTGCAGAAGAAGCGTATCCTGTTGTCCTGCGACGCACACCTGCGCACTGTCTGCATGGTGTCATCTGTGGAACAGTCGTCCACAACAATCATTTCCCAATCGCGGAACGTCTGGTTCTGCACCGACCGTATGGTGTCCTCGATGAATCTGCCGCAATTGTAGACGGGGGTAATTATGCTGACCATGGGCGGAAACGGGGTGTTATTTGTCGAAGCGTTCAAACTCTGAGTTTCGGCTTTTGAACTCCGGTATGAAACTTTTCATGAGTTTCACCATGTCGTCTATGGCGGCATCCTTTGCCAAAGCCTCCAGTTTCTCCACCACTCTCAATGCCTCGTTGTAGTCATACTGCCTTACCTTGGCGATGCGGATGCTCTTGTGGTCGGTAGGAACAGTGTCTTCTGCCGTGGCAAGAACCTCCTCATAGAGTTTCTCGCCAGGTCTAAGTCCGGTGTATTCTATCCTGATGTCCTTGTCGGGAACAAAGCCCGCAAGCTCTATCATCTTGCGTGCCATGTCGGCAATCTTGACACTTTTGCCCATGTCAAACACGAATATCTGGTTGCCAGTGGTCATTGTGGCAGCCTCCATTACCAATCGGCACGCCTCGGGAATGGTCATGAAGAAGCGTGTGATGTCGGGATGTGTGACGGTAACGGGACCTCCCTTGGCTATCTGCTCACGGAAACGGGGAATTACAGAACCGTTTGAGCCGAGCACGTTGCCGAAGCGCGTAGTGACAAACTTGGTCTTTCCCTTAATCAGACCTTTCTCCATGGCCAGCCCGACGGACTGCACATAAACCTCAGCCAGGCGTTTGGTACACCCCATGATATTCGTAGGGTTCACCGCTTTGTCGGTTGAAATCATCACCATCCTCTCTACGCCATACTCTATGCACTTGTCTGCCACATTGCGTGAGCCCACGACATTGGCGAGAACTGCCTCTGCGGGATTCTCTTCCATAAGCGGCACATGCTTGTAGGCCGCCGCATGGAACACAATCTGCGGGTGCAGGTCGCGCATGACACTGTCAAGACGCTTCTTGCTGCGCACATCACCGATTATGGGACACAAGTCCAATTCGGGATATTTCTCCTCCAGTTCCAAACGGATATTGTGCATCGGTGTCTCCGCATCGTCGAACAGGACGAGCCGACTGACACCAAACGTTGACAATATGCGGCACAACTGCGAACCTATACTGCCCGCCGCACCTGTCACCATGACGACTTTGCCGCGAAACTCGCGCATCACTGCTTCTTCGGATATCTTTATTTCAGGACGTCCGAGCAAGTCTTCTATCCTCACCTCACGTGGATGCCGCAGTCCCGACAGGCTTCTGCCGGACACGTCTTCTACCGGCGGACTGTAGAGAACCTTTACTTTAAGACTGTTGCAATACTTTATCAGTCTTTCCTCTTCACGCTGGAGATCCGCCGCATTGACAAATACGACAGAGTCGACAGAGTTGCAATCCATCAAGTTATGGAAGTTGTCGTAGTTCGAATATTCATAGACCCGAGTCTCGCCCAATCTGTATGACCTGGCAGAAGAACCCGGGACGATGAATCCCACGACATGATATTGCGACGCTATGGACTGCAGACGTCCGAAATCAACGGCGTTGCCGCTTGCGCTGTAGACCATTACCGTGGGTGTGGCGCGCCGGCGTTGCAGTCCTTTACGTACCACATCGTTGAACATGACCACAAGCAGTTTGTCGACCAAGAGCAGTGTCATGCAGGTCAGACCGTCGACCAAGAGCAATGCGAACAGATGAGGGAAAGAATATCCCAGATGTCTGTGCACAGTGACAATGGTCAGTCCAAGGCACACTTGCTTTATTGTCACAGCCAGAAAGAGCGTCCACACCAAGCGGAAAGAGCCGTACCGCCAGAAAGCATCCGATGTCTTGAGCAAGATGAACACGAGGACGGAATAGGCAAAAGAGCCGCCGACCCACAGGCTCATATACTGCAACGAATATTCATTGCGCGCCACTATCGCTATGAAAGTGATTGACAAAAGTGACGAAAACACCGCCATGAACACGTCTGCTATCAGCATAAGGCGGCTGGTAAAATACTTGTCTATATTAGTTTTGGCTACGAATTCGTATATCATATATGCGTTTTATAAAGTTTCAAATAACACTTTACATTACAAGAAACGTACAAATCGCACATATTATTATGTCAAGGCGTATCTTTTTTACGTCCTTTCCCGCCATGCGGACATACCGTCACCGGCTTCTGCAAACAAGAAGCGTCACTCGAAAAACATATGTCGCACGGCATCAAGACTTTGCCTGTTGCACCTACATTCCCACGACCTGCCCAGCAAAGAGACGGACACACTGCCGACATTGCTTATTTTCAGTTCCGGCATATACACCACCTTCAGCCGGCAACGCAACAGTAACTCGGCAAAGAAAATCTCCTCCGCATACATGAACGAGGGGTATTCAAACACCGTAAACGTACTTATGAATGCCCGCGTGAAAAGCATGAAACTGCCGTGACCGGCATACATCTCCACCCTGTCCGCCGCGTCCGGCCGGTGACTGTGGCGACTATAGGAGATGCGTTTCATCAGTCCGTACAACAGAGGCGACGCATACATCATCCTCCACTTCAGAAAATGGCATCTGTCCGGACGGTGCATCATAAACGGATTCTCGTGTGTGCCGCGTCCTGGAGTATAGATGTCGGGAGCAATCCAACCTATACCGTCGGCATCAACGTGCGAAAGGTTGACAAAGAAATCCTCATCCAGCGCCAGGTCTACATTGGAAATAGAGACATAATCGTATGCTTCAAGCCGCTCCCTGCCCATTTCCGTCAACATGCGGAAGGCGCATCCAAGATAGCCGAGATTGGTGTGGTAAGGGTAAGAACACACCTCGATGGCATCCGAACGGAAATTCAGGTCGCGGGCATTGTCTTCCGTGTTGTCGCCAACAGCGACAGTCACCGCCACATTTCCGGCTTTACGCGCAGCAGCCTCCACCGAAGCGACGAACCGGTATGTCGCTTCGTAGGAGTTATAAGTGACACAGGCAAGGAGGACTCTCATGTCTTTACAGCAGGTATTCATTGACAACACGCACACAGACGTGCAGGGCTGACAACGGAAGAAATATTATCGAGATGACGAAAAGGAGCGTGGACGGTGCACCGGAAAACAGTTCCGACAACAGCTTCAGCGGCGACAGCTTTCTGTATTTGGCACATCTCCCCAACAGAAGCAGCACCTCGCACGACAGACGGTAGGCGAACAGCAGGAAGTCAACGACATTCAGCTGCGGACATTTATATACTATATACCCGATGTTACCTCGGGTTATCTTGTCAGCCGAACTTGTTTTCCCTTTCAGATTAATGCGGTAATATGCGCCCACATAACCGTCCACGCACTCCGCCTTGGAGCAGACACTGCTCACAGACAGATGGAAGTCCCAGTCTTCACGATAGCGTATGGACTCGGAGAAATGCAATCCGTTTGCCTCAAGAAACTCCCTGCGATAAAGGAAAGCACACGGTGGCAACGAGAAGTCCACGCCCCAGCGTGTGAGCAAGGAGAAGTGCAGGCCGAAAGTAGTGCGCGACTTGCCGTGCGGATGGGGTATAAACGTGCGGTTGGAACTGCCGTCCTCCTTGAAATAAACAAAGTCCGTGTACGACACATCCAATCCTCTGCTATCCATAAACTCCGTTTGACGCCGCAGCTTGTCATGCTCCATGTCATCGTCGGCATCGAGAAACTGTATGTATTTGCCCGTGGCGCGCTTCAGTCCGGCATTCCTTGCCGTGGCAGTACCGCCGTTTTCCTTTCTTACGACCGAAAAACGCGGGTCGTTTTTTGCAAACTCTTCCGCTATGGAAGCGGAGTTGTCGGTAGAGCCGTCATCGACTATTATGCACTCGAAATCGCCGAGTGTCTGACGGCTCAGGCTCGTCAGAGTGTCTGACAAAAACTCCGCCTGGTTGTAACAGGGTATTATTATGCTTACTTTTCGCATTGCTCTAATCTGTAGGTGTTGTGTTTCCCGCTTCCTCACTCCTATTATAATAATAGGCGACAGTAAGCAACAGGAACAGGAAAAAGAACGGATAGACCTCCATGAGCATCATGAAGGCATAGGTAACGATGCCCGACACCATTATCCACGAATAGTATGAGGACTTGATGTTGACATTTCTCAACGACACGGCAACAAGCAGCAGCAGCGTGAAAAGCAGCACTATGCCGCCGTTGACCAGTATGGAATAGATGAAATTGTGCGGTCCTATGGCAACGTTTGTCATGTTGGCGATGTACCATTCGCCCGGTACCCAGCCGTAGCCTATCAGCGGAGACTCGGCAAAGAGCCTGCCGGCGGCATCCCACAACACGGTGCGGTTGGTGAAGGTCATGTCCTTGTTCATCACGTCCTTTATCAGATAGACCGCCAAAGGGTTGTCTTTCAGTCCGCCGCCGTAGAACACCACAAACACCTGAAAGAGGACATACACGGTCAGATAGCCCCCCAACGCCATGCGCCGCAATGCCGGAGACTTGATTAGACAAAGGATGGCAAACAGTATGAGGGAGGTCAATGAGGTCATAGAGCCGACTATTCCGAGCGACCACATCGACATCACGAAATACACCAGCATGTTAATCCACCACCTGACACCATATCTGAGGCACAGGATATTGAGCACCAGACCCGGCAGCATGCGCCCTCCCATCTGATTGTAATTGCCTCCTATCAGATAGGAATCAAACTGATTGTATGCCTCGGACATCCAGTCGGGCAGAAGCAACATTATTATGCTGTTGAGATATATGCACAACGAGAACGTGAGAGCCATTGTCTTTACCACGCAGGACAGGTTGTCACTGAAATAGTTGAATATCATTATCAGCGTCAACACCTCTATCGAGCGATGGACAGCTCCACCCACATCGTTGCCGGAAAGTATCGTAAAAAGCGTCAGAAACAGTGTGTATGTGATGACAACGAAGTCGAAAACCGTCATCTGCCGTTGTCTTACATAGAAGTAGAACAGCACTGCGAAGCAGAGCAACCCGGACAGATTCTGGAAGCGGTATATGGACTGAAGCATCGGACTGATGTCATACGATATCGACACCCCCGTTATGAGAACGGCGGAAGCAAAGCATATGAACCATTTCTGGGCTTTCAAATCTATCGACATGACTGTCTCTTGCTTAACCTGTACTTATCTTTTCCTCTTCTCCGGCAACGTCACGAAACTGCCGAGAATGGTCTTGAACTCTTTCGTATAGAAGTCGTTCTGGCCGGAACTGGAGGTGAATGTCATCTCTCCGAAGTATGCATTGCCGCCAATCTCATAGAAATCGGCACGCAACTCGGGAAATCCCTTTGACAAAACCGATGCCGCCTCCAACATGCGGTCAAGGGTTGCGGGACGCGTTATAGCCTCTTTCGCCAACACATAGTGAGGCGTGGAGCGTGAGTACTCGGGGTGGAAGTTCCACTCTTTGTCGTAAACGCCGACCACACAGGAGTGTCCCTGGCGGTTATGCACAGCCCAGATGTATTCCGGTTTGCCGTCAAAGCACCATATCTTATAGTCTATCAGCGATGTGGACGGATAGTTCTGTTCCTCCACAGGCATGAGTTTCTCGGCAATGACACACGGCTTTATCTTGGCATAATGCAATTCCGCCTTGTCATAGCCATACTTTTTCGCAAGCGTCTTACGGAAAAAACGTGTCACTTCCGCCCTGTTCACTTTCGACTTGTCATGGCAGATAAAAGCGTCACCACTGGCATGATTGGTCTTGAGAACGAACTCGTCGGGCAGCGAATCCCAGTCTATGTCCTCCGCCTTGTCCCATTTGCCGTAAAGGGGAATGAGCATGTCGCCCAGTCCTTTCTCCTTTATGTAGTCCCTGACCCGGTATTTGTCGGCGCAAAGAGGCCACATCGACGTGTCGCCATATATCTTCATCCACCCTATCACGGCATCGATGTCCTGTGGAGACGACCAGTCCAAAGGCTCGCCCGTCATTCTCCAGTAGAACAAGGATATCATTGTCTTGGGGAAATAATGCCCCATAAAGGCATTGAACCGTTTGTGTATGTTGGCTAAAACATTCATTTTCTCTTCACCTTATTTATTATATATGCCCGCTCTTCTGACGTTATTCCGAAGAGGAACACGGCAGGCAGGGTCGCCACACAGCACACCAGTACGGTCAGGACGAACCTGAACCTCATGTCAAGCCAATGCACCACCAACAGCGAGACGGCTGTTTCCACCAGCAGCGGCACTATGACGTAGGGCAGCGTGCCCCTGACAAACGAGCGCACATCAAGTCCTGCGGTAACCTTAAGAAACGGAATCCGTGCAACGGCGCACACAATCTCAAACGTCACATACAGTGTCATCGCCACCAGGACGTTTCTTTCAACGGTCAACGCCACACACACTGCCGGCAGCGTCAGCACCTTTATGGTGTTTATGACGACAGAGTAGTTCCTGATTCTGCCTATAGCCTGATTGGCCACACCCAAACCTATGGTGGACTGGTCGGCCAGTGCCGCCACAAGAACTCCCACACACAACATCGTGGTATATGCCGGAACGGAGTGGCCGAGCCATACGTCGAGCACGCCGTCCATCTCCACACAGAGCGGCACCACCACCAACGAAAGCAGCAGAAAGGCATATCTCGACAACATGGTGCTCATGTCGAGCATCCTCTTCCGGTCGTTTCTGCCCTCCGCCATCACTATCTGCGGCATCATGGCATTGACTACTGCCTGGGCGACAAACTGCACTGCATTGAGCACCTGCATGGCTATGCCGTAGGCTGCATTTACCGCAGTGCCGAAGAAACGGTTGAATATGACCGCCATGCCCTGTGTCCTGCCTACGATGCAACCGGTGCTGTAGAGTGTCCAACCGGAGAAACCGACGAGCTGTTTCTGTATTTTCGCATCGAAATACTTCCTCGCAGGCATCACCCGGCACTCGTCAAACGCCCTGAAAGCATAGCAGGCGAATGCCACAAGATTGAAAGCCATAATGCCGCACATAAGCCAAGAGTAGAGCAACAGACGGTCGCCGGAGGCTTGCATGAGCCAAACGGCGAGCAGCAACTTCAACACTCCGTCGAGTATATCGATGAATGATATGTACACGATGCGCTCCCTTGCAAAGATAGCTCCCCTGTATGGGGCTGCCAACATGGAGAACACAAGCGACAGAACCATTATCTCGTAGACCTGACGTGCCACAGGCATACGGTGAGGCATTATGTTGAGCAACGAGCCTCCGAATATCAGAGGTTCCAAGACGAGCATGACGAGCGACATCAACACAGCAAGCGCCAGATGCAGAATGAGGCAATTGGAAAATATGCGCCTCACTCCTGTCGCATCGGAATTGACGTAATGGAAAGCCAGATTACGCTGGGTAGTCACCAACATGGCATTGGTGATGAATCCCAACATCATGATGACACCGCCGACAAGGGAATAGATGCCGAAATCATCGACACCCAACGCCTGCAGAACGAGGCGCGTGGCGCAGAGCACCAGCAACGTGTTGATTATCGAACGCACATGCTGGGCAAGGGTATTTACCACTATCCGTTTAGTGCTTGTCATCTTCCGGCATTAATGCAGCGTGTCTTTATTCCTCCGTTTTCTTGGGAAAGAGCAAGTCTCTTGCATAGTAGACCGACGTGAAAAATGTCGCCATAACCAGCATGACAAACACGAATATCATGCGTTTCGGACCAGATGGCTTGATGGGCACTGTGGGTGACTGCAGTACGGTGAATGCCGGCGTGCGCTCCTGCAACTTGGCTTCGGCTGCCTGCATCTGGGTATTCATCGCCGAATAGGTGTTGTACTTCAGTTGCATGTCGTTCTCCAGGTCTTCTTGCTTGGACTGGAAGCTCGGCAATGTCACATCTGTGTTGGCATCCGCATAACTGCCGTAGAAGCGGCGCACTTTCTCATAGGCTGCCTTAGCCTCAGCTGTGAGCTTGGTATAGTACTGCAAATCCACGCGTGCCTTGCTTGTGCGGTATTCCGTGATGAATGTCTGAAGGCGGGTGCTCACCGAGTCTGTCAGTTCGGCGGCTATCAGCGGGTCCTGCGCCCTCACCGTTATGGTGATCACTTCAGTCTTCTTGTCCACACTGCAGGTGATGTCTTTCTTCAGTTTGTTGACGAGTGTGGTCTGGCGTTTGTTGAGCATAAACGGATTGTCCGGCCTGCCGTTGCCTTTCGAGAGGCGCGCATTCTGCGCATCGTCCTTATCTCCGAAGGTGTTGCGCATCCACCTCTTCATGGCGTAAAACGGCTTCATGTAGAACGTCATCTTCTGGTGTTTGTCAAGATAAGTGTAGAGATCGCACTTTATCTCCCCGTCAAGGCTTTTTACGGGAATGTCCATCAGTTTCACGATGAAGTCGTTCGAGGAAATGAGGTCAGGATAAAGCAGCGGGTAAATGGCGTCGTTGACCGATGAACCGAGGTTCACTCCAAAATTGCTGGCGAGCGAACTCAGGCTTCCCGACGGCAGTTCTCCCGCCATTTCAGGAGCCAACACTACCGACACGTCATAATATCTCGGTTGGGGAAGAATCCAGAAACACGACAGCAGGAACGTTGCCGCCCATACCACAATAAAGCGTTTCTTCTTCGTGAGAAGCCGCTTGAGGACTTTCCCCATGTCTATCACGTCTTTGCTTTTGTTTGTCATCGCTTCTATATCAGACTATTTCAGTATATTCGCCAGTGTGGCAATGATGGTTACGAGCGAGGCTACGCCAGTGCCGATGGATATCCACTGCTGCACATTCTGCACCTTCTTGCTCTTGTAGGGCACTATTATCTCGCAACCCGGTTCGGGTTTTGCTCCGTCGGCGACCTTGGCGGCATTGCCGTTCTGGTATATTATGTATGCGCCTTTCTTGTTCGCATTGTTGCTGAAACCGCCGGCCTGGGAGAGGTAATGCCTGAATTTCTTTCCGCTGGTATAGTTCACCGTGTTTGGATAAAGCACCGCTCCGTTCACCTTGACAGTACCGTTATACACAGGTACGATTATCTTGTCGCCCTCACGGAGGATGATGTCTTCGTCGCAACCCGGATTTTCCAGAGCCTTGTCAAGTTCTATACCCACATAATAAGTGTCGGTCACCTTGAACTTGTCCATTATAGCCGACTTGTTGGCATCCACGTTCATGCCGGTGGAACTTGCCTTCGCACTCGCCAGGGAGATGGCCTGCTCCTGCTGCATCTCCTCATACTGCTCGCGCTGCAGTTTCATCACTTCTTCCAGACGGATACGTTCCTCGGCGTTCACCTTACGCTCCAGACGCGCACCTTTGGCATAGCCGAACTGCGTGACACCTCCAGCGGTCTTCATCACATCGCTCAACCGCTGCGTCTTTGCAGCCAACGAGTAGTCTCCGGGGAACAGTACTTCGCCCGAAACGGTCACGTTCACGGGATCGGTTGTGCCCGGGCTCTTCCTCACATACACCTCGTCAAACGGCTGAAGAGTGAATCCCGGCGTGCCGTCAACCACGAATCCGTCCTTGATTGACATCGAGAATGTCTGGGTCAATTCCCCGTCTGCCTGGGTCGCTCCGGGGTTTACCCTGCGCCGGCTGATGTCTACCTTCATCGTGGAGGCAGTCTCTTTCAGACCGCCGGCCTGCAGTATAAAGTCCTCTATCGTCTCGTTTTCCGCATACTTGTATATTCCCGGATAGTAGACTTCGCCCGAAATGGTTATGGTCTTCTCCATGTTGAGTTCCTCCTGCGTGGGGATGAACAGCACGTCCTCGTTCTTCAGCGGAACGTCAGCCGATGTTCCGGCAAGGATTCCCTTCAGGTCTACGCTCACCACTTCCAATGTGCGGTCTGCCTTCATGCGGTGAATGATGGCGCGGTTGAGGAACGCCTGTTCGGTCACACCCTCGGCTTGCTCCACCAAGGTGCGCACGGAGTTGATGCCATCGCCTATCTGGTACATTCCCGGACGGAACACTCCGCCCTTCACTTCCACCATATTCTCATAGCGCACGAGCACTGAGTCCACGCTCACCGAGTCGCCGTCAGCCATATAGAACTGTGCCTGGTCAAACTCATTCACATTGTACACACTGTACTGACGGCCGGTCTTTCTGACCACGCGCACCGATTTCGTGTAGGCATCGCCCGTAAATCCGCCGGCATATTTCAGCAGTGAAGCCATCGACTCCGACGTTTTCATCTCATAGTACATCGGTCGCTTCACCTTACCCGTGATGTTCACAAGACAACTGTAGGGGCCAACCATTATGACATCGCCCTCCGCCAGGCGCACGTTTCCGCTCAGTTTGCCGTTGAGCATGTAGTCATATATGTCGACAGACGCCACCTGTTTGTTGTTGCGGAACACCTTTATGTCGCGCAATGTACCGATATCATTCGTGCCGCCTGCCATATACAGGGCATGGAACACGGTGGAGAATGCCGACAGGGTGTATGTTCCCGGCACTTTCACCTCACCCATGACATTCACCGAGATGGTCTTCGTCTGCCCCACGGTCAGTTTGATGGTACTGCTCGAATAGCGTTTTCCCAGTTCCGATTTCACACGTGCATTAGCCTGCTTCACCGTCAATCCCGACACGGATATCAGTCCGTAGCCCTCTATGTTGATGTAGCCGTCGGGCGAGACCGTTGCCTCCACCGACTTGTTGGACGCTCCGTAGACATCCACATACACGGCGTCGCCCGGACCGAGCACATAGTTCTCAGGCGTGGCAATGTTCATGTTGGGTTCAAACGACAGGTCTTTGTTGTTGAACACGTTACGTCCGAACACTTTCTTCCTGTTCTTCTGTTTTTCGTATTTGTCGCGGATGAACTCCTCAAACTCGTCTTCCATGGTGAGAGAGTCCGGCAGCACATCCTTGTAAGCCTTCAGAAATTCCTGAAATTCCTCATCGTCTTCATCGTAAGTATGGCGCACCGACTTGTCACGCTCCATGGTCACAAGTCCCGAGGTGCGTGCCTCCGCATCATCCGCCGACGTTTCCTTGGTGGCGGTATTAGCCTTTCGGGTGCGGTCATCCGTCTTTTCTATGTTGCTGACAACCCCCACTCCGCTCTGCGAAGAGGTGCGCTCCATTTTCTTTTTCACCCTGCGGATCTGGTTGATGTCAACTCCGCGCTGCATCAGCTTGGTCACTATCTGCTGTTGGGAAGAACCTGCTTTCTGCTCCTTTGCGGCAAACTGCAGCACCTGATCATCGGTCATCGACGACTGTGCCGATACTTCCAGGCAGGCAAACATTGCCAAGAGTATCAGACATATGTATTTTTTTATTTCCATAAGAACATTCTATATTTTATTCTGTTGCACATATACAAGTCCACAACGGCTTGTCCGTCTACTATAAAACTGCATTTTGCGCATTTTATTGCAATGGCCGGTCACTTATTTACAGTGCAGCAGCAATTCTCCTTACCTTGGCCAGCTTGGACATAAACGAAGCATCTTTCTTTGTCGACAAGATGTTATACCTCATCTGCATCTTCAGAAGAGGCTCTGCGTTCACCCCTAACGCTGCCTCAAACAGCAAGGCGGTCTTTTCCGTCAGAGGTCTGCGGGCATTCAATATCTCGTTCAGAGCCGAATAAGCCATCCCTGTTTCTTCAGCCAGTTGACGTTGTGAGATACCACGATACTCTATTTCGTCCTTCAGCACTTCCCCCGGATGGGTCGGGATTGCCGGAGTAACGTCATTTGCCACCATCCTTTTTACTGAGCTTGTACTATCCATACTCTTTCCTTTATGTGTATCATTTGTAGTGATTGGACAAATCCGTTATATTGCATACAGTAGCTATCGTTTGTCCATTCTCAACTTTCTCCTCAAATTCAATTCTGTACTGATCGTTTACCCTCACCGAAGACATTCCTTGCATATTCCCTTCCAACCGTTCATAATTTAGAGAATTATACTTCCACAGACCCTGTATGTTTTCTTCCGAAATCATAAGATCTATCACACGGATATATTTTCTGATTATCTGTGGTTGGTAACGGTGCTTCTTGTCCGACTTGCCTGAACTATACAATTCATACAAATAATCCTCATTGAACGTAACTATCATGATGCAGTAGTTTTGCTGTGTAAAGTTACAAATAATTGTCCGATATTCACAAATTTTGTGAAGCCTATTGGATTATTTGTGTCTATAATTCTATAAAACGCACAAAAAAACGCCCGAAATATTGTTGCAATGAAAACAAATGGTTAACTTCGCTGCGCTTTATGCAAAGCGTTACCACGGGGTTGACTGGATTTGACAGCAGACCGAGATGGTATGTAAGCATGCGGAGCTTCGTTGCCCGGCTCCATAATATCAGGCATCGACAATTTAATTGGCGAAAACAACTACGCTCTCGCTGCCTAATCGAAGTACAGTAGA
>CAVHUR010000018.1:917-51666 GCA_963639575.1 uncultured Spirochaetota bacterium | reverse complement strand
TCATGTGCGAGGCGGTGGCGGAAGGTGTTGTCAGTGTGGACGGAGGTCAGAAGCCTGCCGTCGGCATCACGGACGGACAGCGTAAAACCTTTCAGTTCATTTACAGCACCATCCACACAAAGTATGCCCTTCTCGCCCTGAATCTGCGCAAACGGATGCCCATAGGAATCCTTTGCCGCCGAACAGACACATTCGAAGTCACGATAGTGCATATTGAGGATGCCGGAAGTGTCGACTCCGTTGAACCCGACATTGGGGTGATAGTCCACGGAAGAGGGTGCGCCGAACAGCCCGACGACGAAATTGACGTTGTAGACATTCAGGTCGCGGAGCGCACCGCCGCCGTACTGCGGGTCAAAAGCCGGAGCCACATCGCCCTGAAGATACCTGTCGTAGCGGCTGGAATACTGCGAATAGTCACACTCCACAAGGCGTATCCTGCCCAACTGCGGCAAAAGCGCCTCTATGGACTTCATGTTCGGCATATAGAGAAGCGACACCGCCTCTACGAGCATCAGTCCCCGGTCGTGCGCAAGACGCACAAGCGTCTCAGCCTCATCGCAGGTCATGCACATGGGTTTTTCTATAATGACATTCCGATTTGCCTGCAATGCTTTAAGGGCAAAGTCGTAATGGGCGGTATTGACATTGGCGATGTAGAGGAAATCGGACGTGTCTTCACGCAGCAGTTGGTCGTAATCGGTGTAGACACGTGGGATGCGGTACTCCGCAGCAAGCCTTTCGGCACGCTCCACATTGCTGTGGGCATAGATGGACTGCACGCTGACACCGTCCAGTTCACTGCGAATCATCTCAAGAACTTCACCCACTATCTTGCCCGAACCTATTGCACTTATCGTCATGAGAACAGTTTTTATAATGTTATAGTATACAAAAGTAACCTTTTTCCGGCAATTTCTGAGTACCTTTGCCGTGCATAAAACTACACTCTAACAAAATACAAGACACACAGATGAAACAGATTTCAACTACAGCAGCACCCGGTGCCATCGGTCCTTACAGCCAGGCCATCGAGGCTAACGGCTTTGTCTACGCATCAGGTCAGCTCCCCATCGATCCCGCAACAGGCGCTTTCCCGGAGGGAGGAGTAAAGGAACAGACCCGCCAGTCACTGCTCAACGCACAGGCAATATTGCGCGAGGCAGGACTTGAACTCACCAATGTAGTGAAGACAACGGTATTCCTTGCCGACATGAACGACTTCGGCGCGATGAACGAGGTGTATGCGGAGTTCTTCAAAGCACCGTTCCCGGCACGCTCGGCAATAGCAGTGAAGACGCTGCCGAAGAACGCTCTCGTGGAGATAGAGTGCGTTGCGGCGAAATAAACGCACTGACGCAGCAGCCCATTGCGGGGCTAAAACAAAACCGCCGGTTTCCTTCTGCATATCGACAGCTGGGAAACCGGCGGTTCTCTTTATGCGTTTGTTCAGAACTTGAACTTGTAACCGACACTCAGGTAGTGCGTGTTGATGTCGTCTTCATCGTCCTCGCCATTGACAGTCTGGTAGTAGTAGGTCAGGTCAAGCGAATGTCGCTTGGTCACCTTCCACGTCACTCCGCAGGCATAGCGCACTTTCTCCATACGCCAACTGTCGTTCAGAGAATTGAAAAACTCCGCACTCACAGAGGGTTTAAGCGGACAATGCGCTATGTCGTATGACACGGCGAGACGCGAACGCAGCACATGATAGGACTTGCTGGCACGCTCCACATCGGTGGTATTGTTGTATTCGTTGGCTTTGGTGTAGTTGTCGCGCGTGGTGGTGTACTTGTCACGGTAGGTGAACTGCCAGCGTTCGCGCAGCGAAACATTGAACCGACCGAAGTCCATGTCGCCAGTAACGGCGGCGAACGTGCGGTAGCGTGCGCTCCACTTCGACGCACGTATCCATTTCAGCGAACCGTCGGAGCGGTAGCGCGTCTTGCTGGCGTTGTTCACCTGCATATAGACACCGCCGACGGAAGCCTTGAGATGCTTCATTATCTTATACTCCACCTTCGGTCCGAAAGACACCCTGTCACTCTCGCTGCCCGAGTCGCGCAGGCGGTACTCTGCGTCCAGACCCACACTCCACTTCTTGGACAGTTTCTTTTCTACTCCCACCTCGACCGCCATTTCGAGGTCGTCGCCCTGCGTATCACCGGTTTCCGCCTCCTGGGCGGACAGTGTAGAAAACGGAAGAATCGTAAAAAGGAAAAACGGAATGATGATTTTCTTCATGTCACATATCACGGAATTGGCTGCGGCGAACACGGAACTGGTCGTTCACGGAATTGGAAGTTTCGCTTGCAGTGGGGTTGTAGTATATCTTGAGAACCGCCGAGTCCTTCAGGAAGTCGACACCTCCTACCTCTATCTTGATGACATCAAGTCCGGTGCGTTTGCGTATGTCGTCCATCAGTTCGTCATATCTCTGCGGCACGGTCAGCTCCACACGGTCATACTGTATGAGTTTCGTGGCTTTCACCTTCAGTACACTCTCGCACAGAGCTATGAGCACTACCACTATCACATATGCCGACATGAGTTCGACGATGTTCTCAGGGAGAAGCCCCGTCTCGTCGCCTATGGAGGCGATAGCGCTGATTACCGACAGCGAGATGATGACAAACAAGTAGGTCATCTCACGCACCGGCATGGCGTCCGTGCGGAAACGCATTATCGAAAAGATGCCAAACAGACCGATACCTATGCCCATTGTCGCCTTGGCTTTCATGTCCATCATGAAGTACATGAGGAAAAAGACGGCGATACTCGTCACCATATAGGTGAAGAAAAAGTCGTTTCGCCGAGCCTTGGGATAATAAAGCTTGCCGACAATAATGAAGTCCACGATAAGACATAGGACGAATCTGATCAACATCTGTACGAAATCTAACGATAGCATGTGTCTGTTTTGTTATTAGTTATGTGTCTGCAACTGCGACGTTTCCGCAGTTGACGTGTTCATTCTGTATTCTCTCCACTTTACGGAGACGGTTCTTGAACCTGTTCTGGCGCAGTTCCGGATAGGTGAAGGCCGTGCCGATGCAGTACTTGGAAAAGCCCGACTTCTTTATCCGCACTTCCTTGAGCATGTCTATGACAGGCGACTTTATCAGTCCGTCACGCTTGAGTTCGATGATGACAATGTTGTCGAGCGACTTCTCCCTCGCCGTCACGAGGTTGCGGAAACTCAGGTCAAGGTCTATGGTCAGGCGCTCCGTCTTGCCCTTGTTGACGAGAGTGATTCTGCGGAAACGGTTTTCTATCCTCTCGGAAAGGCACGAGGCGTCATAGCGCAGATACTCCCTCACGAAGGTGTCGCAGTCAGCCAGCTGTTCCTCCTTGCCTCCGAAGCGCACGTCGTAGCGAGGCTCGGCAGGATCAAAACACGGCATCTTTATGCGTTTTTTGTGTGTGCGGCTGTGGTTGTCCTTGGTCTTCACTTCGAGAAAGCTCTGTTTCGACTCCACGTAACAGCGTATCCTCAGTTTCTGGCGGTTGGCGTGCCCGCAGTGATGAGTGCGGAACATGGCGTAGTCGGGGGTGTCGAAATAGACCGTGTAGTACTCTCCTATCCTCCGTCCGTCAATCTCCTGCACATAGTAATCATCGGTAGCGAGCTGCAGAAGCTGCATCAGCTTGCGGCGAGAGGTCACAAATTTGGTGTCCGTCCGGTTCATCAGACGGATGTCCTTCATCTCGTCGAGCGAGATGGAGTCAAATTTGTCCAAAGTCTCGTCTATTGTCGCCATAGTCAGTTTTTCGGCTTTGCCGTTGCCGTCGGATGCAGTCTGTCGTCTGCGAAGGTACGGTTTTGCGTCCTGGAAAACAAAATTATTCAACGAACAACCGGTTTTTCCCTACATCCGCTCTGCATCCAAGCGACATCAGGCCGCCTCTGCCGCAACGGCAGCACAGGCTATTGTCAGCCTATGTTGCCCACTTTCAGCAGATATTCCGCTATCTGCACCGCATTGAGGGCAGCCCCCTTGCGTATCTGGTCGCCCGTAAGCCAGAGAGTGATGCCGTTGTCATTGGCAAGATCCTGACGGATGCGGCCAACGTAGACATCATCCTTGCCCGCGCTCTCAAGCGGCATCGGGTAGACATAAGCCTGGGGATCGTCTACCAAGGTGACGCCTTCCGCCTTCGTCAAAGCCTCTCGCACCTGGGCAACAGTGAGGGGTTGCTCGGTCTCGACCCACACTGACTCGGAGTGGGAACGCAGCGACGACACACGCACACAGGTGGCAGAGGTGCGCACATCGGAATGCATTATCTTGCGTGTCTCGTTGTACATCTTCATCTCCTCCTTGGTGTAGTCGTTCGGAGTCATCTTGTCTATCTGGGGAATAACATTGTAAGCCAGTTGGTGAGGGAATTTCTCTATGGTCTTGCACTCCCCTGTCTCCACCAGTTCCTTGTACTGCTGCTGGAGCTCTGCCATGGCTGCCGCACCCGCACCCGACGCACTCTGATAGGAAGAGATGTGTATGCGCTTAATGTGGCTCATGTCTTCTATCGGCTTGAGCACCACCACCATCATGATTGTGGTGCAGTTGGGGTTGGCAATGATGCCGCGCGGACGCTGCAGGGCATCCTCTGCATTGACCTCGGGAACCACCAGGGGCACATCGTCCTCCATACGGAAAGCGCTAGAGTTGTCTATCATCACCGCACCATACTTGGTGATTGTGTCGGCAAACTCGAGCGAGGTGCCGCCTCCGGCGGAAGTAAAGGCCACGTCAACACCCTTGAAGTCATCATTGTGCTGTAGCAGTTTGACCTCGTACTCCTTACCCTTGAAAGAGTATTTTCGGCCTGCCGAACGCTGTGAACCGAACAACACAAGGTCATCAATAGGGAAATCTCTCTCTGCAAGTATGCGAAGGAACTCTTGTCCTACGGCTCCACTTGCACCTACAATAGCTACTTTCATCTTTCTCAATGTAAAAATTAATCACTGTTGCAAAGTTAGCTGAAAAAGCAGAAACATGCAAACAAGAGGGTGCGTTTTGTTTCGCTTTAGAAATAAAATCAGTATCTTTGCATAAGATAGGCAGCGCTCGGCAATCTGAAAGCAAACTTTCATTGCGCTCGTTTGCACTATCTTTGCATAAGATAGGCAGCGCTCGGCTGTCAGCAAAACGGAAGATTAAACGATTATACCGCCCGATGATAAGTTTCCCCATCACCGATCCCACACTCATATTCTTTGTAGTGCTGCTGATAATACTGCTCGCTCCCATCGTCATGGGCAAGCTCAGGATTCCGCACATCATCGGTCTGGTGTTGGCAGGAGTGCTCGTAGGTCCCCACGGATTCAACGTGCTGATGCGCGACAACTCCTTTGAACTGTTCGGAAAGGTGGGTCTATATTATATAATGTTCCTCGCCGCACTGGAGATGGACATGAACGGTGTGAGGAACAACGCACGCCGAATGTGCGTCTTCGGGGTGTTGACGTTTGCCATCCCGTTTGCCCTGACGCTGGTCATGGCGCACTTCTGGCTCGACTACACACCTACTGCCGTTCTGCTCTTAGGGTGTATCATGGCGTCAAACACGCTCGTGTCCTACCCCATTGTCAGCCGCTACGGTCTCCAGCGCAAGCCGAGCGTAATGCTGAGCGTTGGTGCGACCATGATATCCCTGTTCATATCGCTCGTGGTGCTGGCTTCTATCGTCGCCGCGAACGGCGGCAACGGCGGCGTGACATTCTGGCTTCTGTTCACTGCGAAATTCGCTCTGTTCTGCACAGTGCTGATAATGTTCATGCCCAGACTGACGCGCTGGTTCATCCGCAAATACTCCGATGCCGTGATGCAGTTCATCTTTATCATGGCACTTCTGTTTCTCAGTGCCGCCCTTTCCGAGATGATAGGGCTTGAAGGGATATTCGGAGCGTTCTTCGCCGGACTTATCCTGAACCGCTACATACCGCGTATGTCACCCCTGATGAACCGCCTTGAGTTCACGGGAAACGCCCTGTTCATCCCCTATTTCCTCATTGGCGTAGGAATGCTCATCAATGTCCGTCTGCTCTTCGGCGGCGGAAACATCGTATGGGTGGTGGCTCTCATCGTGTTTTTCGGCACTTTCGGCAAGGCGCTTGCAGCGTATGCGTCATGCATACTGTTCCGTCTGCCCATGTCATCGGGCAACATGATGTTCGGTCTGACATCCGCACACGCCGCCGGAGCCATAGCCATGGTGATGGTGGGAATGAGGCTCACGTCACCCGACGGGGGACGTCTTGTCAGCGATGACATGATGAACGGCGTGGTCATAATGATTCTCCTCACTTGCATCATCTCGTCTCTGGTGACCGAAGGGGCAGCCAAACAGATTACTCTGCGTGACCAGGAGATACCCGAAGAGGACGGTGCAAGGCACGACGACGAGAAGATTCTGCTGCCGATAAAATACCCCGAATACGCCAACCGCCTTGTTTCGCTCGCCACCATGATGATGAATCCCAAACTGCACAGGCCGCTTGTGGGACTCAACATAGTGTATGACGACACGCACATGCCACAGAATCTGGAGAAAGGAAAGCGGCTTCTCGACAAGGTGACGAAGTTTGCCGCGGCGAGCGACGTGGAGATGGAGACACAGGTGAGGGTGGCGGCAAACATCGCAAACGGCATAAAACACGCGTTCAAAGAGTTCCGCGCATCGGAGATAATCATCGGCATGCACATGCACAAGACCGTGTCCGACAGATTCTGGGGGGAGTTTCACCAGAGCCTGTTCAACGGTCTGAATAACCAGATCATCATGGCAAGCATCATGCAACCGCTCAACACGCTGCGCCGGTTGACCGTGGCAGTACCGTCAAGGGCACAGTTCGAACCTGGATTTTTCCGCTGGGTGGAACGTCTGTGCCGCCTGGCGAAGAACCTCGAATGCAAGATGGACATCAACGGCAGGAGTGACACGCTCGACCTGATGCGCCGCTATATGGAACACAGATACCGCGACTTGAGGGTGACATTCCACGAAATGGAACACTGGAACGAGATGCCCGCACTGGCAGAGAGCGTCATGCAAGACCACATGTTTGTGATCGTGACGGCAAGAAAGGGCACTGTGTCATACAAGAATGCGCTCGACCGTCTGCCGGAAGAGGTGACCAAGCACTTCAGCGGCAGGAATTACATGATAATATTCCCCGACCAGCACGGTGACAAAATGGACGAAATGACGTTCGCACAGTCACAGCACATCGAGGAAACAAGTGCATATGAGTCTATCAGAGACTTCATCAACAAATTCATTCCACACAGAAAGAAATGATTGAAATAAAGGACATAAGAAAGAGTTTCGGTTCGCTGGAGGTGCTGAAGGGCATCAACCTGCACATAGGGAAAGGCGAAATAGTGAGCATCGTCGGTCCAAGCGGAGCGGGAAAGACCACCCTGCTGCAGATTATCGGCACTCTCGACAAACCCGACTCGGGACAGATTATCATCGACGGAATCGACACCAGCAAACTGTCAAAAGCCAAACTGAGCGATTTCCGCAACCGTCACATAGGATTCGTGTTCCAGTTTCACCAGCTGCTGCCGGAGTTTACCGCCATCGAAAACGTGATGATTCCGGCGTTCATAGCAGGAGTGTCAAAGAAAGAAGCGCACAAGAGGGCGGAGGAACTGCTCGCTTTCATGGGGCTTTCCGACCGCACCGGCCACAAGCCAAACGAACTTTCGGGAGGCGAAAAGCAGCGTGTGGCAGTGGCAAGGGCACTGATGAACAATCCGGCAGTGATTCTCGCGGACGAGCCGTCGGGCAGTCTTGATTCGAAAAACAAGGAAGAACTGCACCGGCTTTTCTTTGATTTGCGCGACCATTTCAACCAGACATTCGTCATCGTGACACACGATGAGCACCTCGCAGAGATTACCGACCGCACCATAGAGATGCGTGACGGAATGCTTGTAGGAGAAAACAGTACAGACAAAAAGGAGGAAAACAATGGAGAAGATTAGACTTGGAGACTATAACACGATGGTTGTCGTCAAGAAAGTGGACTTCGGTCTCTACCTCGACGGCGGCAAGGCAGGCGAGATACTGTTGCCTTCGAGATATGTTCCCGAGGGTGTGGAGATCGGCGACGAACTGGAGGTATTCATCTATCTCGACCAGGACGAGCGCATAATAGCCACCACGGAGAAGCCGCTCGCCAAGGTCGGCGACTTCGCCTACCTGGAAGTGAAGTGGGTGAACGAGTACGGAGCGTTTCTCGGTTGGGGACTGATGAAAGACCTGTTCTGCCCGTTCCGCGAGCAGAAGAAGAAAATGGAGATCGGCGAGAGCTACATCGTCTATGTCCATATCGACGAAGACAGCTACCGTATCGTCGCCTCCGCCAAAGTCGACAGGTATCTCAACAAGGACCATTGCCCCCTGAACAGCGGCGACGAGGTGGACTTGCTCGTGTGGCAAAAGACCGAACTCGGATTCAAGGTGATAATCAACAACGAGTATCCGGGGCTTGTCTACGAAGACCAAGTGTTCTCCCTCATTCACACAGGCGACCGCATGAAGGGCTACATACAGACCGTGCGCAACGACGGAAAGATTGACGTGTCGCTCCAGAAGACCGGACGCCAGCAGACACTCGACTTCTCCGACACCTTATTAAATTACATACGCGCGCACGAAGGCTTCTGTCCGTTCAATGACAAGAGCGATGCCGGAGACATCTACCGGGAGTTCAACGTCAGCAAAAAGGTGTTCAAGAAAGCCGTGGGCGACATCTACAAGCGTCGGCTCATCACAATCGCCAACGACGGACTGCACCTGACGAAGAAGCCATAAGGAATACGACAGTATCTATATCGGTCGACACACCCAATGAACCTTTGGTTTCTTCTTCGCAATTGCGATATCCGTGGTGACAGGAGCTGGCGCTATATAGATAGCAGAACAACATGAAAAGTGGGTATATCTGCCAAAAAGAAACCTGTATCTTCTAAGTTGCACCCACATTTGGGACAGAATTTCGTACCGATGTAGAACGGCTCACTGCATTTAGGACAATTATATGTGATTCGCTACTTTAATTATTTGGGGAGGTTGTTGTTATGTTATTACAATTGGAGGATATTTCTGAAACTTTAGCTATCGAGCACCACCCATACACCAGCATTGTCCTTGCCTTCGTGTCTAATAATGCCTGCTTTCTGCATCACCGATAAGTCCCTTTCAATAGTTCGGGATGTCACCGACAAAGTCTCCGACATTTGTTTCGCAGAAATGGAAGGAGACGACCGGATAATAGAGACTATAAGACGCTGACGAGCAGTAAGTTTAATCTCCGGCATATCTCCGACATTAGTCTCCGACATGTTTCCGACATTTTCGCCACTTCTAACTGTCTTGCGATAGAGGGTCATCAGCGTGCCACTGATATGATTCTCTATCTTCGGTTCGGGAAGTCCCACCTCCTTCAGCCCTTGGCGTATCTTGTTGATACCACGTCCCCACGTTTCAATGAAGCCAGCCTTGTAGAACGCATTGGCAATGTTGCGGTTGCGAGGTTGCGATGCGTGTTCAGCAAATAGCTTTTCCTGGTCAATGCCCTCGGGCAGTTTACCATCGTTCCAAAGCATGATACAGTCATCGTACACCTTCATCTGTGTATGCACACCCATATAGTCACGATGCACGATAGCATTACAAATGGCTTCACGCAGCACGTCCTCTGGTATCTCCAGTTGTTCAATGCGTGTCAGGCCTTCGTAATGAATCGGCGAGAGGAGATACTTTGAACGCAGTAATTCGATAATGCGGTTCACCATCTGCAAGATGTTTCCCTCCACGATATCTTGTGTAATCAGGTCACTCTCGTCATTGCGAAAGCGTCCGATGCGGAAATCGCATGACACAAAATAACGCTTCGGATTCTTGCCGAAGAGCAGTAGGGCGGCTTGCTTGAGTAGTCCTTCTTCTGTTATCAAGTTCAAACTTCTCAGCACTGCCTCCGTTGATGAAGTATACGCATCGCCTGAGATTCGTCCCACCTCGATGCCCTTACGTAGGAAGTAGTCGATGGCCTCACGGTCGATGTCATCAAGTGTGGCACCATCCACAGACATATCGTCCCACGTCCACCCCATCTTCTTCAAGATGAAGTTCTGCAATGCCAAGCCCTTCAGTTCCTGCTTGGTTGAGCCGCTGCGGTAGTGGTACGTTCCCTTGTAGGCAATGGGCATATTGCTTGGAGCGACAACAATCTCGATGTATTCTTTCTCGCCTTCAGTAAGCAGATTGACATCTTCAACAATGCCGAGATAGTTGACAATCTTGTTGGGAATGTCCTCCATCAATTTCTTGGCATCAGGCAAGCCAACCACTTCCTTGTTGTCGTTCACACCAATGTAGATGCGACCGCCATGCGCATTGGCGAAGCCGCATATCCATTTCAGATATTCGTCTCGCCACGACTCCTTGTATTCTATGTTCTGACTTTCGCTAATCATACTTTTCTACATTCATGCAATCACTCGAAACCAATCCTTGGCATTGTCTTTATTGCATAAGGATTGCCCATTTACAAGAACGTTTTCATGTTTCATTGTATCGGAAGCAATATGCTCATCTTTCGCCACTTCCACAACTCGGTCTGCGAGCCCAAACTTGGAGTAAGACCTTTTCACGAACTCTTCATGCAAATAAAGACAAATTCCGACAAAACTCCAAGAAATCAGAAGAAAATGTTTCATTCCGTCTGTATTTCCATGTAAACAGTCCGTCTCTAAGGCAACTTTTTCACTTTAATAAAATCGTCCGCAATCCCCAAACGCCCATCCACGGCATATATACAGAAATCCCTTTCGGTCAAAAACCAGAAGAATCCCCAAATGTTTGCAGTGCGAAACCGGTCTTGTCAGCGGTTCTTCTCGTTCCAGAAGTACTTCCACAGGGGAGCTGCCATCAGGGCTTGATAGAATCCGTCCTTCGCCAGAAGGGCGAATACATCGTCACGGCTCATGTGCAGCACCTTTATGTCCTCCGTCTTTTCGAGGTGCTGCGTGGATATCCGTTCTACCCCGACAGCCAGAAACGTGTAGCAGTGGTTGGTGTTGGTACTTGGGTTGGGACTGGTTTTCATGAACAGAGACCACTCCCCCTTGCCGTAGCCGGTCTCTTCGTACAGTTCCCTTTGGGCTGCCTCAAGAGGTGTCTCCCCCTCTTCCACGCAACCGGCAGGCATCTCATAGCCCACCTGTCGTTGGGCGTGCCTGTACTGCCGCTCTATCAGGAAGTTCCCGTCCTTGTCTATGGCGATGACATTGCACCAGTCCGGGTATTCCAGCACATAGTATTCAGAATTCACCACCCCAGAAGGAAGCCGCACGCAGTCTTTCCTCACTGTCATCCAAGGTCTCTTCGACAGATATTCTGAACTCAATATCTCCCACTTCATGTCCGAATTGTCTTTATTCATGTCTCTTTCCTTTGTCCTTAATTGTCCGTACCCGGTATTTATGAAAAGAGGCCGGGCTGTTTCCAACCTCGGCCTCCGTTATTGCAAATGAAATGTTCCTTAGAACTCCGCCGACTTTGGAGTACGCGGGAACGGTATCACGTCGCGGATGTTCTGCATGCCTGTGACAAACAGGATGAGACGCTCGAAACCGAGACCGAAGCCTGCATGAGGGCATGAACCGTACTTGCGGGTGTCGAGATACCAGCTGTATGTGCTCTCCTCCATGCCGCGGGCCTTGATTTCAGCCGTGAGTTTGCCGTAGTCCTCCTCACGCACCGAACCGCCGATAATCTCTCCTATGCGAGGGAACAGCACATCCGTGCCTTGCATGGTCTTGCCGTCGGCGTTCTTCTTCATGTAGAAAGCCTTGATTTCAGCCGGGTAGTCGGTCATTATCACCGGACGCTTGAAGTGTTCCTCCACGAGGTAACGCTCATGCTCACTGCTGAGATCCATGCCCCAACCGGTAATCGGGAACTCGAACTTGCGACCGTTCTTCACCGCCTCCTGCAGGATGTTGATGCCCTCGGTATATGTCAGGCGCACGAAATCTTCCTTGACCACCGACTCCAAAGTCTGGATCAGGCTCTTGTCAATCATCTTGTTGAGGAACTCAAGGTCGTCCTTGCAGTTGGTCAAAGCCCAGTTCACGCAATACTTGATGAAGTCCTCCTCCAGATCCATAAGTTCCGTCTGGTCCATGAAAGCCACCTCCGGCTCAATCATCCAGAACTCCGCCAAGTGGCGCGGAGTGTTGCTGTTCTCAGCACGGAAAGTAGGGCCGAACGTGTAGATGGCACCGAGAGCGGTAGCCCCGAGCTCACCTTCGAGCTGGCCTGACACGGTCAGGTTGGTCTTCTTGCCGAAGAAGTCGCGGTCATATTCCACCTTTCCGCTCTTGGCAACACGGTCCAAGTCGAGAGTGGTGACCTGGAACATCTCGCCCGCACCCTCGCAATCGCTTGCCGTGATGAGCGGTGTGTGGAAATAATAGAATCCGTGTTCGTGGAAATAGGTGTGTATTGCCATTGCCATGTTGTGGCGTATGCGCATCACGGCACCGAAGGTATTGGTGCGCAGACGCATGTGTGCATACTGGCGCATATACTCAAACGACTGACCTTTCTTCTGCATCGGATAGTCTGCGCCGCAGAGTCCGTAGACCTCCATCTCCGTTGCCTGTATCTCCGAAGTCTGTCCCTGTCCCTGGCTCTCCACCAAAGTGCCGTTCACGGTGATACATGCGCCGGTGGTGATGCTCTTGAGCATGTCGGCGTCAAATTTCTCCGGATCGACTACGACCTGTACGTTCTTTATCGTGGAGCCGTCGTTGAGGGCGATGAAATCCACCGCCTTGGAAGAACGGTGGGTGCGTACCCAACCCTTGACATTCACAGTCGTGCCAAACGCAGTGCTCTGCAGAATGTCGGCAATCTTTGTTCTCTTGATTTTTTCCATTGTTGCTTACCTTTCAATTTATTCGTATGCACCCATGCGGAGCATGTCTACCTCCTTCTCGGTGAGGAATCTCCAGTCGCCGCGGCGCACGTTCTTCTTGGTCAGACCGCAGAACTGCACGCGGTCAAGCTTGGTCACATGATAGCCAAGGCTCTCGAATATGCGGCGCACGATGCGGTTCTTGCCACTGTGAATCTCTATTCCCACCTGGCTCTTGTCGGTCGGCGAGGCGTATTCTATGGCGTCCGCGTGTATCTCGCCGTCCTCAAGCTGTATGCCGTCGGCTATCTGCTGCATGTCGGCAGCGGTGAGATTCTTGTCGAGATAGACATGATATATCTTTTTCTTGAGGAATTTCGGGTGTGTCAGTTTTGACGCCAGCTCACCGTCGTTGGTGAGAAGGAGCACACCTGTGGTGTTGCGGTCGAGCCGTCCTACAGGGTATATGCGCTCGCGGCAGGCGTCTTTCACGAGATCCATCACCGTCTTGCGCTGCTGCGGGTCGTCGCTTGTAGTCACGTAATCCTTCGGCTTGTTGAGCAGTACATACACTTTCTTCTCAAGCGAAACGGCCTGGTCGTGGAACATGACCTTGTCCGTGCGGAGCACCTTTGTGCCGAGTTCCGTCACCACTTCGCCGTTGACGGTCACGACACCTGCCTGTATGAAGTCGTCAGCCTCGCGGCGCGAACATACGCCGGCATTGGCAAGATACTTGTTGAGACGTATAGGCTCGTTCGGATCGATGTGTGTTTCCTTGTATTCGATACGCTTCTTCATGCTGTACTTGGCATTCGGGTCGTATCCGGGCGTATGCTGTTTGCGGTAGCCTCCCTGCTGCGGACGCTGACCGTAATTGTTGCGGTAGCCGCCTTGCTGTCTTGGCTGATAGCCTTCAGTGCGTGGCTGGTAGCCTTCCTGGTTGTAGCGTGGACGGTAGCCCTCCTGTTGGCGGGGCTGTGAACCCGGCCGGCTGTTGGGCTGGTAATTGGAACGTGGACGGTAACCGCCCTGTGAGTGGTAACCGTTCGGCTGCTGGCGGTTTCCGCTACCGTAGCGCGGACGGTAGCCGTTCTGGTTTTCTTCGTTGCCATACTGCTGCGAACCGTAACCCGACGGACGGAATCCCGGTTCTTCACGATGCGGAACACGAGGGCGGGCTATCCTCGGACGCGGCGAGCGTGTCTCCGTACGGTTCTCGCGACTGTAGCTGCCCGACGGGCGCGACACCCGTTCATAGCGGTGTCCATCGACATTCTGGGTGGACTGCTCCTTTCTCTCGAAATTCTGTTCTGAATCCATGTCTGTTGTTGTCTTTAGCCTCACGGCTGTTAATAGTGTTGATGATTAAATCTAAATACCGGTATAATTGCTTGGTGTAATTGCCATCAGCTCTGCTTTCACAGCATCGCTGACATCCAGTGTGTTGATAAATTCGCGTATCGTCTCCTTGGTCATGCGCTGGTTGGTGCGTGTCAACGCCTTCAGCGCCTCGTACGGATGCGGATAAGCCTCACGGCGCAGGATGGTCTGAATGGCTTCCGCCACCACTGCCCAGGTGTTTTCCAGGTCTTCGTTTATCTTTGTCTCGTTGAGTATGAGTTTCCTCAGTCCCTTCAGCGTGCTCTGTATGGCTATGACGGTATGGCCGAACGGCACGCCCACATTGCGCAGTACGGTGGAGTCGGTGAGGTCGCGCTGCAGGCGGCTGACAGGCAATTTCTGCGCCAGGAACTGCAGAAGCGCGTTGGAAATGCCGAGGTTGCCCTCCGAGTTCTCAAAGTCTATGGGGTTCACCTTGTGCGGCATGGCACTCGACCCTACCTCTCCTGCCTTTATCTTCTGCTTGAAATACTCCATTGAGATGTACATCCAGAAATCGCGGTCGAGGTCTATTATGATGGTGTTAATGCGGCGCAGGGCGTCGAAAATCGCTCCCATGCAGTCGTAATTGCTTATCTGTGTGGTGTACTGCTCACGCTCCAAGCCGAGCTTTCCGGCAACGAAGGCATTGCCGAAAGCCGCCCAGTCGTACGACGGATACGCCACATGATGGGCGTTGAAATTGCCCGTGGCACCGCCGAACTTGGCCGTAACCGGAGTGCGCTTGAGCTCGTCGAGCTGGCGCGACAGGCGGTAGGCGAACACCTTTATCTCTTTTCCGAGACGCGTAGGCGACGCTGGCTGTCCATGTGTCTTTGCCAGCATGCTGACATCAGCCCACTCTGCGGCATACGTCTCCAGTTGCGCTATGAGTTCCTCCACCTGCGGACAGATGACATCGGCGAGGGCTTCCTTTATGGAAAGGGGCACGCTGGTGTTGTTGATGTCCTGCGACGTAAGTCCGAAATGCACGAACTCCTTGTAGGCGTCAAGTCCGCCTATGGCGTCGAATTTCTCCTTTATGAGATATTCCACAGCCTTCACGTCGTGGTTGGTCACCTTTTCTATGTCCTTCACACGCTGTGCGTCGGCAAGCGAAAAGTCCGTATAAATGGCACGGAGCGTCGGAAACAGCGACTTGTCGAAACTCTCCAGCTGCGGCAGGGGCAACTCGCAAAGGGCTATGAAATACTCTATCTCCACCCTGACGCGGTAGCGTATGAGGGCAAACTCCGAGAAATAATTGCCGAGAATGTCTGTCTTGGTTCTGTAACGTCCGTCAATGGGGGAAATAGCGGTCAGTAAATTCAAATCCATGCTGTCAGTTGCGGTTATATACGACTTGTCTGTTAAGGGGCGGAAAGCATGCTTCACGCACACCGCTCCGATGCCGCAAAATTACTAATATTATCCCAAACACTCAGAGAGAGAGACGAAAACTTTGGACTAAATGACAAAAAAGTTGATTTACTTAAAAAGCAAAAGAGACTGCAACCGATGCAATCTCCTCGTCGTGGACGTTGACGGATTCGAACCGCCGACCCTCTGCTTGTAAGGCAGACGCTCTAAACCAGCTGAGCTAAACGTCCTCACTTCCTGTAAGCGGATGCAAAGGTACGCAGAAAATCCCAATACACAAAATTTTCACACGTCTTTTTTCAAAAATAAACCACGGAAACCAAAACGGAAAGTCCTTTCCAAGCGATTCCGAAATTAAATACGTACCTTTGCAATCTGTCAGATTGCACTTCTGACACATATATTAATATATAACCAAGACAAACAGGACAACAGATGGAAAAAGTAGTTAGCGGTATCCGGCCGACAGGAAATCTGCACCTCGGGAACTATTTCGGTGCGGTAAAGAGCTTCGTGAAAATGCAGGATGAATACGATTGCATGTTCTTTATCGCCGACTGGCACTCGCTCACGACACAACCCAAACCGGGCGACATCCAGGACTCCGCACGCACCATCCTGGCAGAATACCTCGCCTGCGGCATCGACCCGAAGAAAGCGCCGATATATATACAGAGCCACGTGAAGGAGACACTCGAACTGTATCTCTACCTCAACATGAACACCTACCTCGGCGAACTGGAGCGCGTGACCACATTCAAGGAAAAGGCACGCAAGCAACCGGACAACGTGAACGCAGGTCTGCTCACCTACCCCACCCTCATGGCAGCCGACATACTGCAGCACAGAGCGCACAAAGTGCCCGTAGGCAAAGATCAGGAACAGAACATGGAGATGGCAAGACACTGCGCCCGACGGTTCAATTTCATGTACGGAGAGGACGTCTTCCCGGAGCCCCAGAACTTCTATCTGAACTCAAAGGCAGTGAAAATCCCCGGACTTGACGGTTCGGGAAAAATGGGCAAGAGCGAAGGAAACTGCATCTACCTGCGCGACGACGACAAGACCATCACCAAGAAAGTGATGAGGGCAGTGACCGACAACGGTCCGCAAGCCATGAACTCGGAAAAGCCCGAAGTCATAGAAAACCTCTTCACATTCCTCAAGATAGCGTCTTCCGACGAGGCATACCAGTATTTCGACGAGCAGTGGAACAACTGCACACTCCGCTACGGAGACCTGAAAAAGCAGATAGCACAGGACCTCTGCGCCGTAGTAGCGCCGATTAGGGAAAAGATTCTGGAATATAGCGCCAACCCGGCACTGCTCGACAAGATAGCCGATGAAGGCGCTGAGGTCGCACGCACAAGTGCACAGGCTACGATGAAGGAGGTTCGCCGCGTCATCGGATTCAAGAAGTAATCCTCCCACAACACTTCAACGATGTCCCCAACAGCGTTTTGACGATATCGCAAATAACGCTTTGACAATACCACAAAGGCGTTTCGGCACTGCCGAAACGCCTTTTTTCTGTCCCACAAACACACCCCTCACGACAGCACAACGGTTGTCACACAATCGTGCGGCAGTTGCCAAACAATCGTGCGGCAGTTGCCAAACAATCATGCGGCAGTTGCCAAACAAACGCAGAAACACCCCGATGAGACCGCCAAAGCACAGTGTAAAAGTCACCAAAGCACCGCAAAGAGGCTGCCATTGCCGTCCTATCAGACGGCATGACCTCTGCGGCAAGTATGGGAAACGACACAAAAAAGCTCCGGCCTCTTGCGAGACCGGAGCTCATTTATCAATTACTTAGAGATGTCTTACTTTGCAATCTCAACAGTAGCACGACGGTTGTAAGAAACTGGAGACAGATCCTTAACACCACCCTTGCCTACAGTCTGGATGTTGTCACGGCTTACGCCCATCTTAACGAGCTCGTTGGCAACAGTCTCAGCACGCTTTTCAGAAAGCTTCTGGTTGTATGCCTTAGAACCTGTAGCGCTGTCTGCGTAACCTGTAACGACTACGTTAGCGTTAGCATCCTTTGCATATTCAGCAATGTTCTTTACGTTTACGAGATCCTTCTTGGAAGCGATAGTAGACTTGTTGATGTTGAAGAATACGGATGCAGAAGAGCCTACGTACTCCTTGACAACCTGCTTCTCAGGAGCCTGAGCCGGCTTCTGGTTAGCCAAGAGGTTCTTCAGACGTGCATTCTCTGCGTTTGCGTCAGCAAGCTGAGCGTTGAGAGCGTCGATCTGAGCCTGTGAGAGAGCCTTGATAGCGTCAACATCCGGAGTCTTCTCCCAAGATGCCTTGCCAAGGTTGAATGTCAAACCAACCTCTGCATAGAGCTGGTTGTCGTGGCACTCCCAACCGAGACCTTTTCTTGAGAACTTAGAAGCGCCGTTTGCGTCAGCCTCTGGCTCCTTGTACAACCAGCCTGCTTCGAGGTTAATCGAAACATGCTTGCAAAGACGCCACTGGTTCATCAAACCGATAGAGTAAGCCATACTGTACTGGTCAGCATCCATGTTGCGCTCAACACCTGCACCTGCGAACAGAGAGAAGTTCCATACACGTGTCGGGTTGTAACCGCAGAACAGGTTGCTCAGGTTGAATACAGCCTGCTCCTGTGCATTCCAGTACTTGTACTCCTGCTTTTCCTCAGAGTTCACCTGACGACCCCAGATGCCGTAAACCTTTGTACGGAGACCGAGACCAGGTGTGAACCACTTACCGATAGCTACAGAAGCGTTCGGAGTAGCACGGAAGCTCTTCAGCGGAGAGGCAGCAAGGCCGTTGCCATGCTCCTGGCTTGAATAGAATGCGCTCCAGTTTGCGTTAACCTGGATAAACCAATTTGACCAGAAAGAATTTGTCGCAACACTGTACTTGAGTGTCGGATCTGCGTCCTGTGCCATAGAAGACATTGAAACGCCGGCAAAAGCCAAAACAATCAATAACTTTTTCATAACTTATTTATAAATAGTTCTAAATATATCTATAGTTTCTATTGGGTATGTCTGTAGTTTCTGTTGGGCATACAACCCCCATTATCCAACTTTGGCGCAAAGGTAATAAGTTTTTTTTAATTCATAGCCTTTTTCGAAAAAAAGTGTTGTTTTTGTGTTAATTTTTGCTTTTTCCCAAGTCAAAAAGACCATGAGATAACCTTTTCTACGCAAAAAGGCCCTCTATTTCAGACTGTGCGAGCATGGCGCAGACCCTTTTCCCATCGGGTGTATAGTTGATGTTCTCGCAACGGCAGAGGCGTCCCACGAGGTCGTCCATCTCCTCATTGCCCAGAACCTGACCGTAGGGAATGGCTGCCCGGCGGGCCATGCTCGATGCGAGGG
Organism: uncultured Spirochaetota bacterium; assembly: GCA_963639575.1. Lineage (GTDB taxonomy): Bacteria > Bacteroidota > Bacteroidia > Bacteroidales > Bacteroidaceae > Prevotella. Next base: position 32,595 of record CAVHUR010000018.1, on the reverse strand, counting down.
AGCGGTTGATTTCGTCCTTTACAGCCGTCCCCGACTGAATGGCGGAGACAATCATGTCGTTGACAAGTTCCGGCAGATTGATGCCCTCAAGTCCCGCCGGAACGGAGTTAATGGCATAATTGTACGCACCCAGCGGTGTGAGTTCGAATCCCAACAGCGACATTTCTTCCACTACGGTGTCAAGTGCGTCAGTGTCGCAGGGTTCCAACTGCACCGCCTCGGGGAAGAGCATGCGTTGCGAAACGGCATTTTTCTCCGCCAGTCTGTGCAGATACTCCTCATACAGCACGCGGATATGGGCTCTGTGCTGGTCGATTATCATCAGTCCGCCCTTGACTGACGTGACGATATACTGCCCTTTATACTGATAGTGTTCGGACGACATCTCCGCCAGGGGATTGTCGTTTTTGTCGTCAGTCCCTTCCAATTCGAACATGTCGGTTGCCTTATATTCCGGAATGTCGACAGTTTTATAGAGTTCCTCCCAACCGGAGGCGGCTCTCGCACCACCCTTTGTCTCAGTGCGGAAAGGATTGTATGTGGGGTTGAACACCGGTTTTGGCATCACGGCATCGCCTGTCTTGTCGAACGAAGGAATGTCAGGTTTGCCATTTGCATCGAAGTCGAGGGCTGACACTCCGTTGAAAACGCCTACCGCCTCACGTACAGCGGCAGAGATAATCTGCCACACAGACTGTTCGTTTTCAAACTTTATCTCCGTCTTCGTGGGATGTATGTTGACGTCTATGCTCAGGGGATCGACTTCCAGATAGATGAAATAAGGTACTTGTTCGCCGGAGGGCACCATACGTTCAAACACGTTCTGGACGGCTTTGGCGAAATACGGATGTTTCATGTAGCGTCCGTTGACGAAGAAATACTGCCGTGTGCATTTTTTCTTCGCCGTCTCCGGTCTGCCCACAAATCCTGTAACATTGCAGATGGAAGTCATGGCACTGACCGGAAGAAGTTCCTGGCTGAATTTCTTTCCGAATATGTCAGAAATGCGCTGAAGCGTGTTTCCGCTCTTCAGGTTGAGGACTTCGCCGCCGTTGCTGCGCAGTGAAAATGCCGTCTCGGGATAGACAAGGGCTATCCGTTCGAATGCGGTGATTATGTTGTTCAGTTCCGTAGCGTTGCTTTTCAGGAATTTTCTGCGCGCCGGAACATTATAGAAGATGTTGGAAACCTTAAAATTGCTTCCCTCGGGACAGGTGCACGGCGCCTGTCCCTGCACCTTTGACGCCGACATGTTCAGGCACGTTCCCAGTTCCTCACCTTTCTGGCGTGTGCGCAACTCGACTTGCGACACGGCGACAATGGATGGCAACGCCTCGCCGCGGAATCCCATGGTATGCAATGAGAACAGGTCGTCTGCCTTACGGATTTTAGATGTCGCGTGACGCTCAAACGCCAGTCGGGCATCGGTTGCAGACATACCTTTGCCGTTGTCAATCACCTGTATCAGCGTTCTGCCGGCATCCACGACAAGGACATCTATCTCTGTCGCGCCTGCATCCACTGCATTCTCCACCAGTTCCTTGATGACACTGGCCGGACGCTGTATGACTTCTCCCGCCGCAATCTGGTTGGCCACGCTGTCGGGAAGCAGCTGTATCACATCACTCATGGGCTTGACTGTTTTCCGGCAAGACCGCTTCCGGCGTTTCGTTCACCTCGGCCGGCTCGCCATCGTTTCCTTTTCGTCCGAACACATCGTCCTTGTAGCGTGGCCGGAGTTCATCATACAGAACAAAACGAGGCAACCGTAGTTTGTTGGCAGGTATCTGCGTCATGGGATACATGTCGCTGACATGTTTGCAGGTCCACACTTTCTCTATCTGCCGCTCGGGAGTGAAGAACATCCTTATGGTGTCTGTCTCGGTATAGTTGAGCATCATCAGCGTGCTGTCACTGTCGTCGACGGGATAGTATATCACCTGCACGTTGCCCACGGCATTGGTTCTCCTCACGTTTCCTCCCTCAAAGAAGGCGTCAATTACATTGGATGATATCTGGTTGTAATGTCCGTCTTCATCGCATTTCTCTATGGACATGGCCTGGCCGATGACATGAGCCTCGCGGATTGTACTGTCGTTGGAATAGACTTTAATCTCGTCTCCGAACACCTGGCGGTCGCCGTTCCAAACAATAGGACTGCGGTACATCGTCATGCTTGAATCCCTCGAATTGCCCACAAGAGAGTCGCAGACAGCCTGAATGTCCACTCTATACGCGCGTACATTATTATAACAATGCACCTTGCGGTACATGGAGTCAGTGTCTATGTTAAAGGTGAAAAGTTTGATAGTGTCGGAGTGCATGTAGAGAGTGTCCTTCTGCGAATAGTCTTTCACCAGTGCATTCTTGGTGGCATAGCCGTATCCGCTCTTCTCATTGTAGGTAACGTAGTCTCCGTACAGTTCGTTCTTGTTCACCGAATCTCTGTACACCACGTTTCCGAACCCCTCTGCGTCACCGGTATTCTTGTCGTAGTACAGGCTGTCACCGGTTATGTCCTTGTGTCCGTCGCTGATTGTCGACCTGCCGAAAAGCGAACTTTTGTCAGCCTTACTGTCGAAATAGCCGTCGCTGGTGTTCACCGTGGTGGAGTCTTGGGTGACAACCGACGGTCCCGTTACATGCGCCAACGACTTCTGAGTGTCATAATGGAGCGTGTCCGTCTCTATTCTCTGCTTGTCGTTCAGCATCACCACATGATAGTTGAACACAGCCTGCTTCGTGGAAGTGTTGTACGTTCCCCAGTCCGCCACAAGCGTGTTGTCGCCGTCTATGAGTTTTCCGCCATCCGTAAAGTAGGCGTTTTCCCACAACCGGTCATAGTTGAGACTGTCTGTCGTCAGTGTCTGCTTCCGGTGTTTCAGCACCACATTCTTTCGGGCTTCCAACATCTGGAGTTGTCCGTCATAATATCCGTGGTCGCAAGTCAACGACAACGTGTCACCCTGGGTGAAGTGCACGTGCCCCATAGCCCTCACGGAGTTCTGCTGTTGATAGAAGTATGCGCTGTCACATTTTAGATGTGCACCCTGGTGCATGAAGGAAACGTTGCCCTTGACTATCTGTGCGTCAGGATTGGGACCGGTGATGTCGTAGCGCAGTTCATCAGAATGGAGCAGGTGTACACGGTCTGTCTTCTTGCCGTTCTTCTTGTTTTTGTCTGACGCAATGCCAGCATAAACAAAGCAAAAGCCAAACAGGCATAGAACCGTCATGGTGACAATCCTATGCCCTTTGTATTTTCCAGCATTGTTTTTTTCAGTCATACATCTACTTCACCCAGCCTTCGTATTCGAAATCACAATCCTTGTACTTGTCCTTCATGCGGACGTAGGTTTTCTTTATCTTCTCTATCACCCAGTCATGGATTACCTGGTCGCGCTCCTTTTCAAGCACTATGTTCTTCATGACCTGGAAATCTTCCGTGATAGTAGCCCTATGTCCGTCTATCCTGTTCGTAAGTTTTATGATTGCGGCCTGTGTTTTGCCGTTTTTGTTCACCATCGTGAACGCCTTTGAAACCTCGCCTACCTTAAGTCCTTCCACGACACGCGCCACTTCCGTAGGCAGGTCTTTCATCTGGAAACGTGATGTAAGGGAATGGTCGACATTGTTTACCATCACTCCCCTGTTGTTTCTTGTGTCCTTGTCATCCGACACATAGGTAGCTGCATCCTCAAAGGTGTATTTGCCGGAGCGTATGTCGTCCGCAAGGGAATCGAGCTTGTTGACCTCCAGTTCCGTAGCTTCGGGGGTGACCTTCGGTATCTTCAGTATGTGGCGAACGTTCACCTTGTCACCGCGTTTGCCTATCAGCTGTATGATATGGTATCCAAATTCGCTCTCTACAATCTTGGAGATCTTCTTCGGATCTGTCAGATTGAACGCCACGTTGGCAAATGCCTGGTCGAGAACGCCACGTCCGGTATAACCGATTTCGCCACCCTGACGAGCAGACTCCGTGTCATCGGAATAGAGTCTTGCCAATGTCGAGAAACTCGAACTGCCGCTTGTCACCCTCTCGGTATAGTCTCTCAGTTCCGCCTTCACGCGGTCTATCTCCTCTTGCGACACTTTCGGCTTACGCGTGATAATCTCCACTTCCACCTCCATTGGCACATAAGGTATGCTGTCGGCAGGCAGATTGCGGAAATAGTCGCGCACGTCGGCAGGAGTGACGGACACGTCTTCCACCAACTTCTCCTTCATCTTACGCACCAACTGGCTGTTTTTGAAGTCATCGTGCATCTGCTCGCGAATCTGGCTGATGGACATCTTGCGATATTCCTCAAGTTTTTCCTTTGAGCCGATGAGGTTTATCCAGTAGTTGATCTGTTCCTCAACACCTTGAGCCACCTCCGCTTCGGAAACCTCGATGGAGTCTATCGCCGCCTGATGAAGAAACAGTTTCTGCACTGCAATCTGCTCGGGGATCGAGCAGTCGGGGTTGCCCTTGAACCTCACTCCCTCGGCTTCAGCCTGCAGGCGCATGGCTTCCACGTCGGATTTAAGTATGGCCTCATCGCCAACCACCCATATCACTTCATCAACAACACTGCTTTCGTCCGGCACGAACGGTTGTTTTGCGTTACTCGTAGTATCATTGGCTTGCATTGCCGCGGAGATTCCACTTGCATGGGAACCGACGCAGACTGCCACTGTCAGTACAACTACAGTGCCAAGGAAAGTCAATTTATTCGTCATAATCTGTGTCTATTCGTCTCTCTTAGTGCTTGTTCACGGTTGCCAAAACTGACTTGTCCACCTCAACGGCATATTTCTTTCTGAGGCCGGCAACCCATTCTTTCTCGAGTTTCTCCTGATAGTCGGCAACGACCAGTCCCTTCACGTCCGTATAGTCTTCGGGCGACTTAATCATCTTACCGTATGCTGCAGTGTTGGGATAGCCCTTCATTTCCTTTATCTCCACATTGGCTTTGAACTCATATTTGTCAACTATGGGGTTGTCACCTTGCTTGAATATGCCTTTTTCAACCCTTATCCGCAGTACGCTGTCATTGTTGAATGTGGTGCGCAACTTCTCGTTCCACTTGTCGAAAGCAAGACCTTTCACTGCTTCTTTCACGGCTTCGATGTCGGCAGCATCCTTGGTTCTGTAGGCCATGCCCTTGAATCTCGGAGCGTCAAAAGCATACTTCTTCTTGTTCTTCTTGAAGAACTTCGCCAGTCCTTCCTCGTCCTTTGCAGCCTTGTCCCACACGTTACGGTTGCTGATTTCATACAGCAGGAGACCGTCGTGATACTCTTGGATAAGATATTTCAGTTGTGGATCGGCAGCCACCATCTGTTCCCTCTTTTCAGCGAGAACCATTTCGGGTGTGACATCGGGACCTTTTGACTTCGCTATGGAGTCGATTTTCTGACTGATAATCTGCTGTTTCAGTCCCCTTTGGTCTATAAACCGCAATATGTTTGTACGCAATGAGTCATAGGGGAAGAATGCGCTCTTGTCACGCAACTGGATTATATGGTAGCCTGCAGCGGTCTTTATGGGTTCACTGGTCTCCCCCTTTTTCATGGAGAAAATCTTGTCATTGAACTCCTGAAGCGTCTGTCCGTTCTGCAGCCATGACAATTCGCCGCCATCCTGCGCCGAACCTTTGTCGTCAGAATACTGTTTTGCCAGCTCCGAGAAGAGTTTTTGGTCGAACGAAGCCTTCTTCAGCACATTGTAGATGGAGTCAGCCTTTGCCTTGGCAGCCGCCACCTCCGCATCCGTAGCGGTCTGACGCGCGAGTATAAGTATGTGTGCCGGTTTCACCAGTCCACCCATACTGTCAACCCTGTGTTGTGTCTGAGAGTAGATTTTCCTTGCCTCTTTCTCAACGTCAGCATCGGTTATCATCGCCGGACGGATCTGTTGGTCGCGGTAAGAAGCGAACTCGTTTTGAAACGAAGACAACGTGTCTATGCGCTCTTTCTCGGCCTCCAGCACCTTCAGTTTGTAGTTGACGAACAGCTCGACATATTCCTCAACAGTCTTCTTGTCTATCACTCCCTCGGAGTTATTCTTGTTGTAGGAATATTCAAATTCCGATCGTGTCACCGGTGTGCCGTTGATTTTCATTATGGCAGGATCCGACACGCTCTGCGCAACACACTGTGCAGCGACGGTCATCACCAGCATTGACAAGGTTGTTCTCAGTTTCATCTCAATCCGTTTATTTGTTGTAAGGGAAAAAACGAGCCGCTACGGTTACTCCGGACGGCTATAGTTAGGAGCCTCACTCGTAATAATCACCTCATGAGGATGGCTTTCACGCACTCCAGCATTGGTGATTCTCGTAAACTTGGCATTATGGAGAGCATTGATGTCTTTTGCTCCGCAGTAGCCCATTCCTGAGCGCAGACCACCTACAAGTTGGTAAATCACCTCCTGAACAGTACCTTTGTAAGGCACGCGTCCTGCTATTCCCTCCGGCACAAGTTTCTTGGTTTCTTTCACAGAACCCTGGAAATATCTGTCCTTCGAACCGTTCTCCATGGCTTCGAGCGAACCCATGCCACGATAGCTCTTGAACTTTCGTCCGTTGAAAAGTATCGTTTCGCCAGGAGCTTCCTCCGTTCCTGCCACGAGAGAACCTACCATTACGCAGTATCCGCCGGCAGCCAAGGCTTTCACGACATCACCCGAATAGCGGAGACCGCCGTCGGCAATGAGAGGCACGTCTGTACCTTCGAGAGCCTTAGCAACGTCGTAGATGGCCGACAACTGTGGCACTCCGACTCCTGCAACCACACGTGTCGTGCAGATAGAACCCGGACCTATACCCACTTTCACGGCATCCGCTCCTACCTCAACGAGTTTCTTTGCAGCCTCGCCGGTAGCGATATTGCCCACCACGATGTCTACATCGGGGAACGCAGCCTTAGCCTCACGCACCTTGTCGATAACGCCCTTGGAATGTCCGTGAGCCGTATCAATGACTATCGCATCCGCCCCGGCTTTCACCAAAGCTTCTATTCTCTTGAACGTATCAGCGGTCACGCCTACTCCGGCAGCCACTCTCAACCGACCTTTCGCATCCTTGCAAGCCATCGGTTTGTCCTTTGCCTTGGTTATGTCCTTGTAAGTTATAAGACCTATAAGGTGATTGTCGTCGTCCACTACCGGAAGTTTCTCGATGCGATGCTCCATGAGTATCTGCGAAGCAGCTTCGAGATCGGTCTGTTGATGGGTCACTATAAGGTTCTCGGAGGTCATCACCTCATCAATCTTTCTGTCCATATCACGCTGGAAACGCAGGTCTCTGTTTGTGACAATGCCCACAAGCCGGCAGTCATCATCCACCACAGGAATACCGCCAATATGGTATTCTGCCATCATGGCAAGGGCGTCTTTCACTGTAGAACCGCGCTTTATGGTCACCGGATCATATATCATTCCGTTCTCGGCACGCTTCACGATTGCCACCTGCCGTGCCTGTTCCTCTATCGACATATTCTTGTGAATCACGCCTATACCGCCCTCACGAGCTATGGCAATAGCCATTGGGGCTTCCGTCACCGTGTCCATGGCAGCGGTAACAAACGGCACTTTCAGTTCTATGTGCCGCGAAAACTTTGTCGTCAGGCACACTTCATTTGGAAGAACCTCAGAATAAGCGGGAATAAGAAGGACATCGTCGTAGGTCAGACCGTCCATGACAATTTTATCTGCAACAAATGATGACATAGTGTTAGAAATTTATTGCGTGCAAAATTATCACAAAAATCTCACATTACCCAGAGATGCAACTTAATTCTTAGGGTGTATTAATTCTATTTAACGAAGTGTCTAAAACGGCTGGTCAGTTCGCCATTTCCGACATAAACTTCAGTCTTACAAGGCGTATTTCGTCTTCCGAATAACTGCCGTCAAGCTCCTGCACCGCCACGTTGATATTGTCGGTGTCACTGTCAAGGAAATAGTCATAGATGTCATCTATCTGTTCGTCGTCGAAAACGTCCTCCAGATAATAGTCTATGTTTATCTTTGTTCCGCTGTAGACGATGGCATCGAGTTCGTCGAGCAGTTCTTCAAAGTCCATGCCCTGCACTTTGGCGATTTCATCAAGCGGCCACCGTTTGTCAATCAGTTGGATTATCTTCACCTTGGTGAGCGATTTCTTCGCCACAGTCCTGACCCTGAACTCCTCAGGGCTTTCTATTTCGTTTTCCTCGCAGTAGGCTCTTATCACCTTGAGGAAATCCTCGCCGAAGCGTTTGGCCTTACCTGCCCCCACACCGGGAATGTTTTGCAGCCCTTCAATGGTGACGGGATACATTGTCGCCATGTGTTCCAGCGAAATATCCTGAAACACTACATAAGGAGGAATATTCTGTTTTTCAGCAATTTCGCGGCGCAATTCCTTCAGTATTGCATAGAGTTCAGGCGACAGCACCGCCTCTCCTGTCTCCGCAGGCTGTTCATAGTCGCCGTCATCGAAGTCCATGTCGTCGACAATCATGAACGAAACGGGATGTGCGATATATTCTTCTCCTTTTTCCGTCAGGCGCAATACTCCGTAATTATCGATTTCCTTGTACAGATATCCGGCAAGAAACGCTTGGCGGATAACCGCATTCCAGAGTTTGGGATTGAGGTCCGCACCCATACCAAACTCCGTCAAGGCATCATGTTTGTGCGACACTATGTCGTCGGTAGGTCTGCCCTTGACAAAGTTGATGACATATGTCTGCTGGAATTTCTCCTTCAATGCGCTCACAGACTTAAGCACCGCATACAGGTATTCGCGTGCTTCGTGCTTTTCTTTCGGATGGCTGCAGTTGTCGCAATTGCCGCAATTGTCCTCCTTGTATTCCTCTCCGAAATAGCCGAGAAGCATTTTCCGCCTGCACACGGCCGACTCCACATACGCCACCATGTCCTGCAGGAGTTGCTTGCCGATATTGCGCTCGTTGGCCGGCTTAAGATCCATGAACTTTTCCAACCGCTTCAGGTCTCTGTGCGAATAGTACGCCAGACAGTAGCCCTCTCCTCCGTCACGGCCGGCACGTCCCGTTTCCTGATAATAACCCTCAAGGCTCTTCGGTATGTCGTAGTGTATCACGAACCTGACGTCCGGTTTGTCTATTCCCATACCAAAGGCTATGGTAGCCACTATGACATCTATACGTTCCATAAGGAACTCGTCCTGCGTTCTGGAACGGACATCGGAATCAAGGCCAGCATGATATGCTGCGGCACGGATGTCGTTCACCTTGAGATGTTCCGCAAGCTCCTCCACCTTCTTTCTCGACAGACAATAGATGATTCCGCTCTTGTTCGGGTGTTGCTTGACGAACTTCACGATCTGGTTGTCCACATCGTTGGTCTTCTGCCTTACCTCGTAGTAGAGATTCGGACGGTTGAACGAGCTCTTGAAATCCTTCGCGTCCGTAATACCGAGAGTCTTCTTTATGTCCGCCTTTACCTTGTCTGTAGCGGTGGCGGTGAGAGCTATTATCGGAGCAATGCCTATCTTGCCAATCACCGGACGGATATTTCTGTAGTCCGGGCGGAAGTCATGTCCCCATTCAGAGATACAGTGGGCCTCGTCTATTGCGTAGAACGAAATCTTCACGCTCCTCAACAATTGGATGTTTTCTTCCTTTGCCAATGATTCGGGAGCCACATAGAGCAGTTTGGTGACACCTTTTTTCACGTCGTCTATCACCTGCATCCTGGCCTGTTTCGAGAGTGACGAATTGAGACAATGGGCAATTCCGTCACCCTCACCCAAACCGTTTATCACATCCACCTGATTTTTCATGAGGGCTATGAGCGGAGATATGACAATTGCCGTGCCGTCCATCATCAGCGACGGGAGTTGGTAGCACAAGCTCTTGCCACCACCCGTCGGCATCAGCACAAACGTGTCATTTCCGTCAAGCAGATTGCATATGATAGCCTCTTGGTCGCCTTTGAAGGTGTCAAAACCGAAATAGCGCTTCAGAGCTTCATATATCCGCTTCTTTTGTCCTCGTGTTTCTTTCATCAGGTTTCAGTTATCAGCCTTGTCGCTTTATTGCAGTCTGGCTTTGTCCAGTTGCCGTTTCACATAGTCAGGGGTAACCGTAAACTCCTTCTGCCCGCCCGAAGGGACTTCAAACATGGCATCATTCATCACGGCCTCCACTATGGAACGCAGACCACGCGCACCGAGTTTATACTCCACCGCCTTGTCTACCATACAGTCAAGGGCAGCATCCTCAAACGTCAGTTTTACGCCGTCCATCCGGAACAGTTTCTCATACTGTCTCACGATAGAGTTCTTCGGTTCCGAGAGAATACGGCGCAGAGCTTTCCGGTCGAGCGGATTCAGATAGGTGAGCACAGGAAGACGACCTATGATTTCAGGTATCAGACCGAAGGTCTTGAGGTCTTGCGGAAGTATGTACTTCATCATGTCCTCCTTGTCTATGCGCTTCACATTCTGCACGGAGTTATACCCGATAGTGTGGGTGTTAAGTCTCTGCGCTATCTTATTCTCTATTCCGTCGAACGCACCGCCGCAAATGAACAGTATGTTGCGTGTGTTCACGTGTATGTAGTCCTGATCCGGATGCTTGCGTCCGCCCTTCGGCGGAACGTTCACCATAGTTCCCTCAAGCAGTTTCAGCAGTCCTTGCTGCACACCCTCGCCGCTTACGTCGCGTGTGATGCTCGGATTGTCGCTTTTGCGGGCGATTTTGTCAATCTCATCTATAAACACTATGCCGCGCTCAGCCCGCTCCAGATTGTAGTCGGCCACCTGAAGCAGACGCGAGAGGATGCTCTCCACGTCTTCGCCCACATAGCCCGCTTCGGTAAAGACCGTAGCGTCCACTATCGTGAAAGGCACATCCAGGAGCTTTGCTATGGTGCGCGCCATGAGCGTCTTGCCCGTTCCGGTGCTTCCCACCATTATTATATTGCTCTTCTCTATCTCCACTCCATCGTCGGCATCAGGTTGCGACAGACGTTTATAGTGGTTGTAGACAGCTACCGAAAGACAGCGCTTGGCATCATCCTGGCCTATTATGTAATTGTCGAGATATGCCTTTATCTCCTTCGGTTTCGGAACTTTCGCCATGTCCGGCTTGCCTCCGGATTTCTTCGCTTCACCCTCGTGCAGTGCCGACATCACGATTTCGTGTGCGCGTTCGGCACAGTCGTCGCAGATAAATCCGGAAATTCCGGTAATGAGCATCCTTACGTCAGCCTCGCTTTTTCCGCAGAAGCTACAGCACATCTTGTTATTTTTCGCCATTGCTACCTGCCTCTGCGTTTTCTGCGTCAGTCCGATTTTGTCTGACGAGCACGTTGTCTATCATGCCGTATTCCTTGGCTTCCTCTGCCGTCATCCAATAGTTACGGTCAGAATCCTGCCATACTTTTTCGTACGGAGTATGCGAATGTTCTGCTATGATAGTATAAAGCTCCTTCTTAAACTTCTGTATCTCCCTTGCCTCTATCTCTATATCGGATGCCTGACCCTGAACTCCGCCAAGCGGCTGGTGTATCATCACACGGCTGTGAGGCAAGGCTGAACGTTTGCCCTCGGCGCCTGCCACGAGCAGGACTGCACCCATTGACGCGGCCATACCGGTACACATCGTCGCCACATCACTCTGGATAAACTGCATGGTATCGTATATTCCCAGTCCGGCAGTAACGCTTCCGCCCGGAGAGTTGACATATATCGTTATGTCTTTTCCCGGGTCTGTGCTGTCAAGATAGAGCAGCTGTGCCTGGAGAGTGTTTGCCGTGTAATCGTCAATCTGTGTGCCGAGGAAGATGATTCGCTCCATCATCAGGCGCGAGAACACATCCATTTGGGTCACATTCAGCTTTCTCTCCTCAAGGATATAGGGATTCATATACTGATTTTGGGCACTTACCACATCATCAAGCACCATTCCGTTGATACCGAGATGGCAAGTGGCAAATTTTCTAAAGTCTTGATTCATTTGAACTTCCAATATTTTTCGTATTGCACAAATTTCATATAAACGAAAGAGGAGTTTCCAACTCAATTTCCCCCTTTGTATTACAAAGATATGAAATAAAGTTGAAAACCCCTCTAAACAGAGTGGTATTTTTCTTTATTTTGCAGTTTTTTCCTCCATGAGTTTATTGAACTCGTCGAGTGTAACTTCCTTTTCTTCGAGTTTGACAATACCCTTCAGCACCTGTGTCAGTTTGACGTCTATCACCCTGTCAACAAGTCCGTCGATGCTCTCGCGGTTCTTCATCATCTCCTTGGCATAGTTCTCGAGGTATTCTTCAGGCACATTGTTCATGCCGTACTGGGCGAACTGGACACGCGCAGCCTCCATAGCGGCAGCCTTGATATCGTCGTCTTCCACCTTTATCTGGTGTGCTGCGACGAGCTGTTCCTTTATGAGATGCCATGTCAGCTGGTTGATGCTTGCCTCGTAGTTCTTCTCTACGAACTCCTCACCCTTGTCCTTGTTGTTGTCAAGCATGATACGCTTGAGGAGTGCATCGGGATAAGTGAGCTTGCCAATCTTCTTCTCTATATGAGCACGCACATCCACGAGGAACTTGTAATCGCTGTCCGACTGCAGCTGCTTCTTCAGTCCTTCCGCTATCTTCGCACGGAAAGCAGCCTCATCGGCACACGTTCCCGCACCGAACACGTTGTCAAACAGCTTCTGGTCAACAGCCGCTTTCTGGTAGCGTGAAACAGATGTTATCTGGTAGCTGAAGTTCCCAGTGTGCTTCGCAGCTTCCTCTTTGTCGAGTTTAAGCACAGAAGCCAACTCCGCCTCACCGAACATCTTGCTTGGAGTTATGGTGATGATGTCACCCGGCTTCGCCTTTTCGAAAAGTTTCTTCTGGTCTTCGTCCTTAGAGTAATTAGGCATTATGGAAGCCTCGCTCACGGTAACGCCGCCTTCGAGGGTATTTCCGTCTGCGTCAAGTTCGCGGAGATCGCCCTTCAGTATGTCGTTTTCCGCATACTCGTCAGCCTCAACATAGCTGCCTGTACGTGACGCGAACATCTCCACCTGACGGTCTACGAGAGCGTCATCCACCTTTATCGGGTTATACTCTATCTTGTCATGACCAGACAGTTTCACCTCAAATTCAGGAGCAACGGCTATGTCAAACACAAATGTGAATGTGGAATCCTTCTCCAAATCCTGCGGTTGCTGCTTCTCCGAAGGGAGCGGCTGACCGAGCATCTTGATTTTGTTGTCATTCACATACTTGTATATCTGCTCGCCAACAAACTTGTTGATTGTCTCCATTTTTGCCGATGTGCCATACATTTTCTTAATCATGCCCATCGGAACTGAGCCAGGACGGAAACCGGGAACGTTAGCTCTCTTGCGGAGGGTCTTGAGTTCTTTCTCCACCGCATCCTTGTAGTCTGCCTCTTCAACGGTGAGTGTCATCAGGCCGTTGACCTTGTCAGGATTTTCAAATACGATATTCATCTTTCTATTTATTGTGTTTTTGATTTCTTACAAACGAAGTGCAAAATTACGAAATTTAGGGCGAAACACCTAAGTTTCACCGCATTTATTTCTTTTTCGGTTCTGCACAAGCGTGCGGCAACTCACCCATCAAACGGCATCAGCCGTTCTCCTGCCCCTGTGCAAAATCTTTCTTCTGGAGCACAAAGTTCTTTCCGAGATACTTCTCTTTCACTATTGGGTTGGCGGCAAGTTCCTCCGGGTTGCCCTGAAAGAGTATCCTTCCCTCAAACAACAGGTAGGCACGGTCAGTAATGGAGAGTGTCTCGTGCACATTGTGGTCGGTGATGAGTATTCCAATGTTGCGGTATTTCAGCTTCCACACTATATTCTGGATGTCCTCCACCGCTATCGGGTCCACGCCAGCAAACGGTTCGTCGAGCATTATGAACTTGGGATTGATAGCCAGGCAGCGCGCTATCTCCGTACGACGGCGCTCTCCTCCCGACAGCTGGTCGCCCTTGTTCTTGCGCACTTTCGTAAGGCGGAACTCGGCAATGAGGCTCTCCAATTGCCGCAACTGCTCCTCATGGCTCAGTCCGGTGGTTTCGAGAATCGACATTATGTTATCCTCCACGCTCATCTTACGGAACACGCTGGCCTCCTGAGGCAGGTATCCTATACCGTTGCGGGCACGCTTATAGACAGGATAATCGGTCACCTCTACATTATCTATATATATATGTCCGGCATTAGGGACTATCAATCCCGTCGTCATATAGAATGATGTAGTCTTGCCGGCGCCGTTCGGGCCGAGCAGCCCCACGATTTCCCCCTGGCGCACGTTTATCGACACATCGTTGACAACGGTACGCTTGCCGTAGCGTTTTATCAGTCCTTCGGCACGCAACTCCGATGTCCCCTCTGTGCGAGGAGAATTGTTTTCTGCCATAGCATTATTCCATTTTACTGCAAAATTAGCAAATTAAAGCCTAATATCCTTGCCCTGAGCGAAAACTATTTGGGCGATTGCAGTTTTTTAGCGGATTTTGGTTACTTTTGCAGCGCATAAAACCACAAGCAAATGCCTATATTCGGTAAATTGGAAAAGTCCCTTGAGACATTCGGACGCTACCTTATTCTAATGGGACGCACGTTTTCACGTCCCGAAAGAATGAGGATGTTCTGGAAGCAGTACGTCAAAGACATGTGTTCACTGGGCATCGACTCCATCGGCATAGTGCTGCTCATATCGTTCTTTATCGGTGCAGTGATATGCATACAGATGAAACTCAACATACAGAGCCCATGGATGCCGCGCTGGGTTTCGGGCTACACCACGCGCGAAATCATGCTTCTGGAATTTTCTTCAAGCATCATGTGTCTCATCCTTGCCGGCAAAGTGGGGTCAAACATCGCATCGGAACTGGGAACGATGAGGGTGACACAGCAGATTGACGCCCTCGACATCATGGGCGTGAACTCCGCCGGCTATCTCATCCTGCCCAAAATTTTGGGACTGGTAACCATCATGCCGTGCCTTGTAGTGTTCAGTTCACTGACCGGAATCATAGGCGCTTACGCCACGGCTTTTGTCGGACACATCCTCACGCCGGAAGATCTCACCGCCGGACTGCAGCACGCTTTCAATCCGTGGTTTGTATGGATGAGTATCATCAAGAGTCTTTTCTTCGCCTACATCATAGCCAGCGTGTCATCATATTGCGGCTATACGGTGGAAGGCGGCTCCGTGGAAGTGGGACGCGCCAGCACCACCGCCGTGGTGACAAGCAGTGTCCTCATCCTTTTCTCCGACGTGTTCCTCACGCAACTGCTAAGTTGACGGAGGATGCAACAACAGAACAACAGGAAAGCAATGATTGAAGTAAAGAACCTATACAAGTCGTTTGACGACAAGGATGTGCTGAAAGGCATCAACGCGCGCTTCGAAGACGGGAAGACAAACCTCATCATCGGTCAGAGCGGCTCGGGCAAGACTGTGCTCATGAAGAACCTTGTGGGACTGCTTACGCCCACAAGCGGACAGGTACTCTACGACGGACGCGACTTCATTGCGATGAGCAAGAGGGAGAAGGTGATGATGCGCCGCGAAATGGGAATGATATTTCAGTCTGCGGCACTGTTCGACTCACTGTCCGTACTCGAAAATGTGATGTTCCCACTCGACATGTTTTCTGACATGAACTACCGTGAACGGGTGAAGCGGGCGCAGGATTGCCTGGCGCGCGTGAACCTTATCGATGCGCAGAAGAAGTTTCCCGGTGAGATTTCAGGCGGCATGCAGAAGCGCGTGGCAATAGCGAGAGCCATCGTTCTCAACCCCAAATATCTCTTCTGCGACGAGCCCAACTCGGGTCTCGACCCCAAAACGAGCCTCGTCATCGACGACTTGCTGTCGGGCATTACCAAGGAATACGGCATCACGACCATCATAAACACCCACGACATGAACTCCGTGATGGGCATCGGAGAGAAGATCGTGTTCATCTATAAGGGCACAAAGGAGTGGGAAGGCACGAAGGACGATGTCATCAACTCCACCAACAAGCGGCTCAATGACCTTGTATTCGCTTCCGATTTGTTCAAGAAAGTGAAGGAAGTGGCTACCGAGGAGGAAGCCCATCAGGAATAATCATTTCATATACCACAGCCCCCCGCTGTTGACCATCGGCACAAGCACCTGTTCGGTGCTCTTGTCGCCGTAGGTCAAAACGAGGAATACATTGGCGTTGGTGCGCAGTGTGTCTATATCGACATGCTTCACTTCCACCGACTTTATACCCTGGTGCTCTTTCTGTTGCTGCGCTATGAACATGCGGGCATTCTCTATCAGCTGCATGCGGTATTCGCTTCTGATGCTGTCCTTGCGGCAAGTGCCGTCAACAAAAGACTCGCAATCGCCAGCCAACAGGTAGGAATAGTACTGTTTGGCGGCATTTCCGGCAACCTCAGTCTGGTTGTCTTCCTTCTTTCCACCGCAGGACAACAACAGCATGACGGCAGTTGCTGCAACAATAAGACTTCTCATTATTTCTGACGTATGAACACGTTTATGGGGCAACCGGTCATCGACCAGTTATCGCGAATCTTGTTTTCGAGGAAACGGCGATACGGTTCTTTTATGTACTGCGGCAAATTCGCGTAGAACACAAACGACGGTATCTGAGTGTCAGGCAACTGTGCGCAGTACTTGATTTTTATGTATTTGCCCTTTATCGACGGTGGCGGGAACGCCTCTATCAGCGGCAGCATGACCTCGTTGAGCTTGGTTGTGCCGACTCTCGCCTTGCGGTTCTTGTACACCATATTGGCGGTGTCGAGCACCTTGAAGATACGTTGTTTGGTCAGCGCAGAGGCAAAGATGATCGGGAAATCCACAAATGGAGCCATGCGTTCCCGTATGGCGTTCTCGAAAGTGTCTATCACCTTCTGGCTCTTTTCCTCCACCAGATCCCACTTGTTGACCACTACCACCAGGCTCTTGTTGTTCTTCTGGATAAGCTGGAAGATGTTCATGTCCTGCGCCTCGATGCCGCGCGTGGCGTCAATCATCAGTATACACACGTCAGAATTTTCTATCGCGCGTATGGCACGCATGACGGAATAGAACTCCAAGTCCTCCGTCACCTTGTTCTTACGGCGTATGCCCGCAGTATCGACAAGGTAGAAATCAAACCCGAACTTGGTGTAGCGGGTGTAAATACTGTCGCGCGTGGTCCCGGCAATATCGGTCACGATATTGCGGTCTTCGCCTATAAGGGCATTGACAATGGAACTCTTGCCGGCATTGGGGCGACCTACGACTGCGAAACGCGGTATATCGTCAAACTCCTCCACCTTGGCTTCATTGAGATTTGACACCACAAGGTCGAGCAAATCACCCGTTCCGCTGCCCGTGGCGGAACTTATGCAGAAGGGTTCTCCAAGCCCGAGTTTGTAGAACTCCATGGAATCATAAATCTGTTCGTTGTTGTCCACCTTGTTGCACACAAGGATTACCGGCAGTTTAGTACGGCGCAGAATCTGCGCCACATCCTCATCGAGGTCTGTCAACCCAGTTGCAACGTCAACAAGGAAGAGTACCAGGTCCGCCTCCTCGGTGGCTATTGTCACCTGCCGGCGGATAGCCTCCTCAAACACATCTTCCGAATTGACCACCCAACCGCCAGTGTCTACCACGGAAAACTCACGTCCGCACCACTCTACCTTACCGTACTGACGGTCACGGGTAGTGCCTGCCGTGTCACTGACTATAGCATGACGGGTCTTCGTCAAGCGATTGAAAAGCGTCGACTTGCCCACATTCGGGCGTCCGACGATAGCTACCAAATTTCCCATTTTTCATTTCCCGCTCCCTACGGGTTTAGATTTTATGCCCCGGAAACTGCCGTCCCCGTAGGTTTATATTACTCTGGGTTATATCCGAAACTGTCCAGCTCACGCTGGTTGCTGCGCCAGTCCTTGTCCACTTTGACGAACGTCTCGAGGAAAATCTTCTTCCCGAAGAACTTCTCGAGTGCCTTGCGCGATTCCGTACTTACTTTTTTGAGGGCTACGCCCTGGTGTCCTATGATGATGCCTTTCTGTGAATTGCGTTCCACATATATCACGGCGGAAATCCTGATGAGGTCTTTGTCCTCCTTGAAACTCTCCACCCGCACCTCTACCGAGTAGGGTATCTCCTTGTCGTAGTAGAGGAGTATCTTCTCGCGGATGATTTCCGACACGAAGAAGCGTGCCGGCTTGTCGGTCAGCTGGTCCTTTTCGAAGTACGGGGGCGAATCGGGCAGCAGTTCCTTTATCCTGTTGAGCAGCATGTCTGCGCCGAACCTGTTGAGTGCCGACATGGGCAGAATCTCGGCGTTGGGCAGCAGCGAGTGCCACTTTTCCACGGTTTCGCCGAGCGTTTTCTGGTCTGTCAGGTCTATCTTGTTGATGAGCAGCAGTACAGGAATTGTCATTTTCTGCACTTTCTCGAGGAAGTCCATGTTCTTCTCTGGCATCTCCACCACGTCGGTGACGTAGAGGAGGATGTCGGCGTCGGCAAGTGCGCTCTCCGAAAAGGCGAGCATCGACTCCTGGAGCTTGTAGTTGGGCTTCAGCACACCGGGCGTGTCGGAGAACACTATCTGCATGTCGTCGGTGTTGACAATGCCCATTATGCGGTGGCGGGTGGTCTGCGCCTTGAACGTGGCTATGCTTATCCGCTCGCCGACGAGCAGGTTCATCAGCGTGGATTTGCCCACGTTGGGGTTGCCTACTATGTTTACGAATCCCGCCTTATGCATTGTTCTTTCTCATCTCATACCACTCTTCGCGGCTCATGGTTCCCTCTTTGTAGAACACGGCAGGGCTTTTTGCCGCTTCCTTCGCGCCGTCGTAACCCCATATCATGTAGCTTGCGCCCCACGAGAAGCCTGCCCCGAAGGCGGTGAAGATGAGTTTGTCGCCTTTCTTGAGCAGCGGCTCGAACTCCCAGAGGCACAGCGGAAGCGTGCCGCCGGAGGTGTTCGCCATGTGGTCGATGTTGATCATCACCTGGTCTTCCTCAAGTCCGAGGCGGCGCGCCACGGCGCTCTCGATGCGCACGTTGGCCTGGTGCGGCACGAGCCATGTGATGTTGCTCTTGTCGAGACCGTTGCGGTTGGCTATGGTCTCCACGGCGTCGCTCATCTTTGTCACGGCATGCTTGAATACGGTACGTCCCTCCTGGTACACGCAGTGGAGGTGTTCGTCAATGGTCTTGTAGGTCGGCATCTGTGCAGAACCGCCGGCTGCCATGTGCAGGTTGTCGTAGCCTTCGCCGTCGACGCGCAGGTAGCTGTCCTGGAGACCCACGTTTTCGGTGGTTGCCTCCATGAGCACTGCCGCCGCGCCATCGCCGAAGATGGGGCATGTGTTGCGGTCTTCATAGTTGGTCATGCTCGACATCTGGTCGCCGCCGACTATGATTATGCGCTTGTGGCGTCCGCTGCAGATCAGGCTGGCGCCCACTTCCATGGCATAGAGAAAGCCGGCACAGGCTGCCTCCATGTCGAATCCGAAAGCGTTTTTCAGTCCCAGACGGCCGATTATCAGCGATGCCGTGGAAGGGAAATGGTAGTCGGGAGTGGTGGTGGCACAGTAGACAGCCTCGATGGTATCGGGGTCCGCCTGTGTCTTTTCGAGCAGTTGCCTGACGGCGCGCTCCATGAGATACGACGTGCCTGCGCCCTGCTCGGGTTTCAGTATGTGGCGTGTCTTCACGCCGATGCGCTCCATTATCCACTCGTCACTGGTGTCGACCATGTGCGACAGTTCCTCGTTGTCGAGTATGTAGTCGGGCACGTATCCTCCCACACCGGTGATCACTGCGTTTATCTTCTCCATTTTAGTTCTGCTGTTTTTAAGACACAAAAAAATACTTGAATGGAATCATTCTGAAGAACAGGCGGAACGACACCGGCGCAAGCTATGATGCGTCAGCTGTCATCCGTTCTTCTCCAGCAATTCTATTCAAGTACCCCAAGTCATGAGCGCTGAATTATTCAGCCAGCTCCTTTACGATTGCGACCTTGCCGCGGTAGTAGCCGCATGTAGGACATACTGTGTGGTATACATAGTAAGCGCCACAGTTAGGGCATACTGCCAGTGTCGGAGCAACGGCCTTATCGTGGGTTCTTCTTTTAAGTGTACGAGTCTTCGACTGTCTTCTTTTAGGATGTGCCATTTTTTCTTATATTTAATTGTTTCTAATTCTTGTCCAGCAGTTCCGAGAGCTTGCTCCACCTCGGGTCCACGGCGTCTTCCTCCTCTGCGGAAGGGTCTGCGCCGCTGTCGTCGCAGGCGGTGATGTAGCCCAGCATGTCGGCGTTGCACTGTCCGGCATCGTGCGCATGCTTCATCGGCAGGCTGAGCACGGCGAACTCATACATGAACTGCGACACGTCAATCACGGGGTTGTCCTCGTCGACGGTTATCAGTTCGTCGTCCTCGGAATACTCCTCCCCGAATCTCACCACCAGCCTGTTGTCGGCCGAAACGGGCAGTTCCATGTCGTCCAGACACCTGTCGCACTGCACCGTGACAGTGCCTTCAATGTGGAAATCGAGCTCATGGAAAGCGCCGGCGGCGCGGACTGTCAACGTGCAGCCCAAGTTCCCTTTCCGGATGTCGGAGGGAGGGAATGACGCGAAGAAAGCGTCGTCAAGAGCGTAGCGGAACGTTGTCAGTTCCCCCTTCAACTCTTTCAGGTCTATATCAAAGCCCACGCCACTACACATTGCGAGGTGCAAAGTTACTAATTATTTCCGACTTCCAAGCACGGCCGACCACTTTTTTCACTTTTTCAGCTCTATACGGAACGTCGTGCCCTTGCCTATCTCCGACTTCTTCACCCATATGCGCCCCTTGTGATATTCCTCCACGATGCGCCGGGCGAGCGAAAGTCCGAGCCCCCACCCTCTCTTTTTGGTGGTGAAACCGGGGCGGAACACCGACTGGAGGTTCTTCCGCGCGATGCCCTTGCCGGTGTCGGCCACTTCGATTGCCACAGTGTCCGGGCCGTCCTCCACGCTGATGACGATGCTGCCCGAGCCTTCCATTGCGTCGACGGCATTCTTGCACAGGTTTTCTATCACCCACTCGAAGAGCGACACGTTGAGCTTCACCGTCACCGGATGTCCGGGCAGGCGGCACTCTATGGTCACTTTGCTCGACGTGCGGCGGTCCATGTACTCCACCACATGCGCCAGCATGCCGTTCAGGTCCGACGGCACGGGTTCGGGCAGGCTTCCTATCTTGGAGAAGCGGTCGGCTATGAGCTGCAGCCGGTTGACGTCTTTCGACATCTCGGGTATGAGTTCGTCTTCGGGATAATTCTCCTTCAGCACCTCCATCCACGCCATAAGGCTCGACACGGGAGTGCCCAGCTGGTGGGCGGTCTCCTTGGACAGGCCCACCCACACCTTGTTCTGCTCCGCCTTTTTCGACGTGAGCAGGGCGAAGACGGCCACGACCACGAAGATCAGCACCACCCCGAGCTGCACGTAGGGATAGACCACAAGGCGCTTCAGCATGAGCGAATCGTCGTAGCACACGTCTATGTAGTCGCTGCCCGGATGCTCCTCGTCGAGCACGATGCGTATGCAGTTGCCGCGGCTTTTCATGTAGCGCCCCATGTCGGCGAGGTAAGCCAGGCTGTCGGCTTGGGTGGACGCGGAGATGCGGATGTTCCTGCACGTCTCCACCTCGCCGCGGTTGTCCATCACCACAATGGGTATGAGGTCGTTAGTGTCGATGACTTTCAGCACGAGGTTGAGGTCGGTGTTCTCGTCGGCACGGTTGAGCGAGCGCATCGCCTCAGCCCATACCGCCATGCGGTTGCGCTCCTGCTCCTTGAGGTCACGGGTCAGCGCGCCCGACACGAGGAGCGATGCCACGGCTATGAGGACAGCTGCGGCGACGAGCACTATTTTCACCTGGCGTATGCGGTCGGTCAATTGTTTCATTTGGATGATAACGCAGTTTCCGCCGGTTTATTGCCCTGGCGATGACGGACTTGGCGGATTGCGGTGCATTTGCAGGCTTTCCGGTCGTTCCGGACAGAGTTTCCGTTTTCCTCTCGCGGTGTCCAAGTCGCGTGAAAACACCCTTCAAGCACCCCGTAAACACCCTGCGTGCGGTGGCGCAACACATGATGTACAAGCGTACATCACATGAAGTACGAACGTACACCACATGAAGTACGAACGTACGACACATGATGTACGGTCGTACGACGACCGTTGTACGACCGCCACAACTGTGGTATTGCGCTGCAAGGACGGCGCTTGGGCACTGCGGGAACACCGTTGCCGGCCTGCGGGGAGACGCCAACGGTACAAAAAAAGCATCCCCGCGGAGGTATCTTCCGCGGGGATGTGTTCAGAATGCGTCGCCTGCATCCCAGCCGTCACCGTCGCTTCCGCTGTCGCCGCCGGGATTTACGTTTATGTCCATGTCGCCGTCGCTGCCGCCCGGGACATAGCCGTCATACGACGGGACTTTCGAACCCATGAGCATGAGAGCCGTGTCCACACTGCAAATGCGGACACTTGGCGAAAAGTATCGTCGTCTCTTGTTCATGGTATTCCCTACTTCACTACTTTCTTTCCGTTCATGATGTAGACACCGCCGGGCAGACTGTCGAGGTCATCGCCCATGTACACTCCGTCGACAGAGTAGATGGCGGTCGGCGCGACGCCGGTCCGGTCGTCGTCAACGGTGCCGATGGTGTCGACGATGCCGTCGTCGAACTCAAGCACGAGTTTGGCTTCACTCGCCGGAGCCACCTTGTAGTAGGCGCGGAAACCCTTCATCACGCTGCCCGCCTTGGCAAGTTTCAGATAGCCGTCACCGCCGAGGAAGTAGACCGTCTTGGAGTTGTCGATGGTCAGGGGGCTGTATATGCCGATGTAGTCGTAGCCTCCGGCATACTCCGGATAGACCGCCTTGACACGCACATAGTCGAATGTCGGGTTGACGATGTTGGCTGCGGGTTTCACGAGATATGCCTTGCCGGCCTGCAGGCTTGTGACCTGCTTGTAGCTGATGCAGTTGTCCTTGATTTCCTTCACGCCGAGAACCGACGCTCCCTTGAGCGGCGAACGGCTGACGGTGACGTCGAACGGCACGCAGAACGTGTTCCATGCGCCGGCTACGAGCGTGCGTGTGAGGCGCACGTTGGCGCGCTTCATGTTGTAGAAGTCTATGGTGTCGGTGTTGTCCTGGCTCTCGTACAGGTCGATGTTTGGCACGAGCAGGTCGTCGAAATAGGTTATCACGTCCTTTGTCGGAGCATCGTCGTTCTTCGTCTGAAGGTACGACGTGAACGGCAGGATGCCTATGGAGTCCTTGGCGGAGAGCATGTTCCACAGAGCCTCGCCGTTCATCGTGAGAAGGTTCTGGCCGTCGGCATCGGCGGCGGAAATGGCGCTCAGCGTGCCGAACGAGGTGTAGCCGGCGCCGTTGACCTGCGGCATGCGCACCGGAGTGGTCTCTATGGCGGTCTCGCTGTCGACGTTGAAGCCGCTGAACTCTTCGTCCACCTTGACGGCGTAAGGCTGGTTAGCGCGGATGGTGTCCACCTGTCCGAAATGTATCTCGTTGTAGTGGCCGTCCTCAAACTGGTATGCCCTCATGCCATCCGGCACACGGCAGGTGAACGGCAGGGTGAGCGTGGCCACGCTGTCGGCGTCAAAGGTGCGGTTGAAGGTGACCGACCGGGCGGTGAACGCCTTGGGCACATCATACTCGTGGGTGTCGGTGAGGTTGTATTTCGCGCACTCCAGAGCGTTGCCACTGCCGTAGACGACATTGTCCTTGTCCGATTCGCCGAAGGAAGCGGGCACATATACCACAGCATTGTCATTGACACCGAGGTCGCCGTTATAGCCGCCGAGCGAGTCGCACCGGCTGATGTCGAGCCAGTGGAGGTTGCCGTTGCCGGCGAAAGCGTCAGGTTCGATTGTCTTGACTGTGGCCGGCAGGGAGAGCCGCTGCAGGCTTGGCATGTTGCTGAAGTCGGCTGCATGCACGGAGTCGGCTGCCGTTCCGCTGAGCACGCTCAGGTCTGTCACGTCCTCGCAGTGCTTCCTGAAGAGTCGCTTATATGACGTCACCTGTGCGAGATCGTCATTGGTGACGATGGCATTGCGCCCCAGAGCGCGGAACGTCTTGTCTCCGTCGAAAGCCACGGAAATGGCGCTGGTGTGCGTGGTGTACTCCGTGTCGGACGTGTAGTCGGCGATCTGGTCCTTGGGAACATAGAAACGGTCGACCTTCAACACGTCACCCTCGAACGTCGGATCGGTGAACGCGTCATCGTGGAGCTTCGGTTTGGACTTGCACAGCATCACTATGGTCTTGAGGTTGTTGCACTCTCCGAGGGCGTCGTTGTCGATGTAGGTCATGTCTTCGCCCACCACAAGTTTCTTGAGAGAGTACATGTCGTAGCACGCCTCATAGCCGAGTTCCGTGGCAGAGCGCGGCAGGATGAGCGTGTTTATGTTGTCGAGGGTGCGGAACATCATGCGCGGAATCTTGTTGTCCGCCTCGACGTAGCGCTCGACATCATCCTCCAGATCAATGCCATAGACCTTGGGGTTGTAGGCAAAGACGATCTTCATGTCGCTTGTCACGATGTTGGCATCATAGAGATCCAGATATGACATGTTTGACAAATACACTCTGGCATTGTCGTTAGCGTCGCGTCCGCCGAGCAGACGGAGCACGGCTATGTCCTCACCGCAGATAGGGCCATTGACCTTCAGTGCCTTGATGTTGTGGTAATCGCCCGAAATACCCTTCACTATCCGTAACACTTCCCTGTCGGGGTCGCCTTCTTCGCCATAATGGCGAAGATATCCGTACTCAGTCAAGACCTTCAGTCCGAGCGCCTCCGCAAGGGTGTTCGGTTTGGTGAGAGTCACCTCTATGAGGTTGTCGGTGGGGTCGCTGGCACCGGCAACACGGATGTGGTCGGCATACTGCGCCCATGACGTGCGGTAGTATTCCAGCTTGCTTTCCGGCACATAGACCACAAAGTCCTTGTTTATAGTCTCGAATGCGTCCTTGCCAATGGCAGGTATGAAGTCGCCCATGGCCCATATTGTGCGCAGCGAAGGGCAGTTTTTGATCGCTCCGGAAGATATTGCGAAAAGGTAGGCGGGCAATGTTATCTGCTCAAGTTCGCCCATATCGACAAGCGAACTGTCACGCAGGGCGAGTATCTTGGTGCTGTACAGCTCGTCGAATGTGTTTATGTCATTGTTGCCGTTCACCCAGCCCTTGATGTCGGATATGGCTATGACATCCTGTGGAGTATGGATGTGGTGGCGGGTCATGACCTCAGCCAGAGCCTCATTGGCAAACAGGTGGGTGATGGTGTCGGCGGTATTGTAGTAGGCATACCGGCTCATGTAGTCCCACCTTGACGTTTCGGGGACGATGACCGCCTTGAGCGGGAGACCGTGTTTGGACCATGCGGTGGTCTCCGTAGTAGGCACAGACCTGCTCGTCATCACGAGATAATCGAGCGACAGGTCGTTATAGACGACGCTTCCGTCGATTTGCTTCACGCTGTCACCCACGACAAGCGTCTTCAGATTGGCGCAATGGGAAATCGAGTAGGTCTCTATCTTGGTCGCACTGCGCGGCAGGATGAGCGTCTCCAGGGCATCGAGCTGGAAGAACATGCTCGTGCTTATGCAGTTGTCCTCCTTGATGTAGTTGTTCTTCTGGAAGAGATTGCTTATGGAGAACTGTTCCAGCGCATAGTGTCTGTTGTACTCGTAGCTGCCAGCCTTGATCTGCGCGTCGCAGAGGTCGAGGTATTTCAGTCTGCCGGGGGTCACATCGCAATCCTCCACATCGCGTCCGCCGAGGAAGCGCAGCACTCCTATGTCGCGTCCGTCAAGAGGTCCGCTGATGCGCAGGGAGTCGTACTGCGCATAGCCGCCGTCGAGCGTGATGTCCTCGGACGTGCCGGTCACGTAGTTGTATTTCAGTCCGAGCGAATCGGCCAGGGTGCCCGGTTCGGTGAGATGGACTTCCTTGAGGGTGCGCCGCTGGCTTATGCCCTTTATCTTTCCTGCCCGTGCCAGCCTCGTCCAATATTCCTTGTACTTTTCCACGGCACTGTCGGGCACGTAGACCATGGCGCCGGCCTTGTCTATGATGGTAGAGAATGTGTAGCCATCGTGCTGTTTCAGGTTCGGCGGCGTGTCACTTTCAAAGATGATTTCCTTAACACCCGAATCCTTGAACACGTAATCACCCATGTAGTACACGCTTTTGGGAATGGTCACCATGGAAAGGTTGTCGCAGTCATGGAACACGTAATCGCCTATCTTCTTGATAGTGCTTGGCAGGGTGATGCTCTGCAGTTTGCTGCACAACTCGAACATCCGGTTGTAGATGGAATCCATGCCGCACGCCGCGAAGGCACTGAATTCGTCGAATGACTTGATGTACCTGTCGAAGCGGAAAGTGCCGAACACGTCCCAAGGCTTGACACCCGAAAGGTCTATATGGTCGGTGGTCTGGTCCGGAAGCGGTGACACGTAGGCATACTTCTTAAGCAACTCGTATATCCTGTCGTCCTTCGGGGCGAAGAGACAAGCCTGGAACTTGTCGGCATACTTGTTCCAGCAAGTGTCTGCACGGAAGGCGGCTTCCTGGCTGATGTCCATCTTGATGCGCAGGTTGTCGCAACCGTCGAACACGCCTTTGCCCAGACGCAGCGAGTCGGGAGAGATGCTGACCGACTTGTTGGCTCCGCTGGTTTTCCAGTAGACCAGATACAGGTCGGTGAAATTCTTGCAGTTGGCGAATGCAGAATCGCAGATGTCGACGCTAAGGTCTGCATAAGCCTGTGATATGTTGGAGTTGGTGTCCATGAAATGGAACGACTTGAGATTGTCGTTGCCCTTGAAGGCACACTTCTCTATGTTGTCTACCTTGTAGGAAGTCACGGTGCCGATATCGTTGACCAAGGTAGCCTGACCGCTGTTGCTCTTGAGTTTCTCGTTGTTGCCGCTCACCACGTTGAGGTGCTGCATACTGTGGTCGTTGATTTCCGACTGGAGCGGTGTGGTGTTGTTGAAATATGCGTAGCCGTAGTTGACATTTCCCTCCGTGTATTTCACGGGGTTGGCAGGCACGTCCACAGCCACGAAACGGCTGGAGTAGTATGCCCAGAATGGGTCTTCAAGGTATTCGTCCAACACGTCACGCCCCACGAGAATCTGCAGTTTCGTGGTGTCGCATCCGGCAAAGAGGTTACGTCCCGACAGGATGAAGTTGTCCGGAGTGAGCGCCACCCTACCTCCCGAACGCTTGCTGGAGAGCACGAGGTCGATGGTCTGCAGGTTGGTGCAACCGGCGAAACATGAATCCGGCAGGACAAGCTGCATGGACGACAGGGACTGATAAGTGTCCGGACGGTCATAGAACTCCACTTTCTTCAGTTTCGTCTTGTTGTGGAATGCCTCGCGGCCTACGGCCACGGTGTGGTAGTCGTCAGAGCCTGTACCTACGTCATTGTATATCCGGGCTGTCTCAAGGTCGTCGTTCACATGACTGATATACATCTTCGGAATGTTGTTTCGCTGCTGTGTGTAGTAGACGCCCAGTCCGTTGCTGCGGCTTACGGTGGCACGTTTGCACATGCGCTCTATGCGATGGGACAGGTAGTCGAGCTTTCCTTCCATGGACTCACGCACCCAGTTCTCGATGTCATAGTATGCCTGGTAGGACGTAGCCTCCCACACCGTGCCCGCCAGAACGCCCAGGAAGAGGTTGGGAATCGTGTAATACAGAGCGTAGTAATATGCGAAAGACCCCACCATACCTTCCGCAAAGGCTCTCATGTCGGTGGGCGACATGCCCTCAGCATCGGCTTGGGTGGCACTCTGATACTGCAAGGAGCCGATCTTCAGCAGGTTGAAGGCATACGACAAATTGCTCGCTATCTGCCAAGCCGCCACTGCAGTCTTGTCAATCACGCTCACTCCGAGCGTGGTTATGGACGTCGCTATGACATAGGCGATGTGCAGTCCGGTGTAGACGTATGACATCTGGAGGTCGGAAATGGTAGAAGTCGGTATGGTGTTGAGCGAGTTTGCCGCATAGTCGTAGGTCAGGCCTTCGACCGTCTTGGCAGACTTTACTGTCGGCAGATATTCCGACGCCACGATGTACTTGGAGTATTGGCTCCAGTTGGCATCCGTCAGGAAATCGTTGTAATAGTCCGGAGACACGACAATGTGGAAGTCTTGGCTGACACCGTCAAACACGTTCTCGCCGATGAAAACCTCGTTGGGTTTCAACGCATAGTACCTGTTGTCGTCGTCGGTCTGCAGGTAATAGAGGTTGAGTTCCTTCAGATTCTTGCATCCCTGGAATGCTCCGTCAGGGATGAAGAGCGAAATCATGGTGTTGGCGTTGCTGACATTGCTGGCGCAATCCTCGAACACGATCTTCTTTATGCTCTCGTTGTCGCGGAAACCGGACGAGCTGACGGCAATGGTCTTGTAGTTGTAGTAGCTGCCGATGTCATTGAAGAGACGCAGCTCGCCGCCCTTCTTGTTGATGGCATCATTGTCAACGCCGTTGGCATACACATAATATATGGTGTTGCTGTTGTCAGCGTCGAGCACGTCATCCGCCTTGAAATTGCGGATCTGGCCCACATAAGGAGTGAGCACGGAGCGCATCTCGTCGGCATTCTTGTTGGTGTAGTAGGTCTTGCCGTCGGAAGATATGTAGTAGGCATAGTTCACGCCGCTCTCGGTAAATGCCGTCACGCTGAAGTCAGCCTGCACGAAGAGGTCCTTGTACTGGCTCCACAGGGAGTCGGTGCGGAACTCGTCCATCATCGGACCGGGGATGCGGATCTTCACATTGGGACATCCGTCGAAGACTCCGTTGCCGATGGGCATCTCCTTGGCGTGGATGGAGGTGTAGTGTTTCTTGTTCTTCGACGAAGAAATCACTATGTCGAAGTATTCCAGGTTCTTGCAGTTCTTGAAAGCGGAGTCGCCAATCTGTATCGTGAAGTCATAGTAGGAGTCGCTTGCATTGCTCATGATCTCCTCGAACATCACGCGCTTGATGTTGCCGTTATCCTTGAACGAGCCGCCGAGAATCCGCGTAGTGTTGTAGTTGTAAGTCTCGCCGATGTCCTGGTAGACCTTGAGCGTGCCGCTGTTGTCGGCTATCTTGCTGTTGTCGCAACCGACAACGTGCACCATGGTGACATTGGAGGACGAGTTGTGAAGCGTGGCTTTCTTTTTCACAACGGACCCTGTGGCGTCATGATTCCGGTCGTAGGCGTATTTCACGCCGTCCTCGGTGAAGTCGACATCCTTGCGCATGGAGGTGGTGGAAACGAAGTGATCCTTATACTTGCCCCACACCGGATCGGCACAGAAATCGGCGTAGAGGTCGGTGTCGATATACACTTTGGCATTGGGACAATTGAGGAACATGGCGTCGCCGAGGGGATAGACGTCGCAAGGACGGAGCATCATGACATGGTCATCGCCGGCATATACGGTGTAGCGCATGTAGATTGCCTCGAAGCTGGAGTCAAACGCTCCGTCGCTGATGCCGATGTTTATCCACTTGCACGCCTCCGTTCCGGCTATATTGCTGATGCAGTCGATGAAGTCGATGCTTTTCGCTCCCTGCAGATTCTGTATGCTGTCGGTGGCATAGTCATACTTCGTGCCGATGTCGTAGACCACATGGTGCAGGCTCTTCGACTTGTCGGCGACACCCGTAACGATGACACTCTCCACGTCATTGGAGATGTGACCGGTCTTCTCATAGACGAGCCCGCCCTCAGTGTAGCGGGTGAACGTTCCGGCATTTTTGCTCCCGTTCTTGCCCCAGATAAGTCCCGAATTGGAAGAACCGTCGGTGACATGGACTGTAACCTGCCCGTTCGCCTGATTGGCATAGCAGTCCTCTGCCGTGGTAGCATCGTCGATGATTTCGCCGACGATGCCGCCGACATAGTCATCGCCCCATATCTCGGCTGGACCAATCACATAACAACTGGATATGACGGCACCGGAATTGAGCTCTCCGACGATGCCGCCCACCTTCTTTTCCATGGCATGGATAGTGCCCTGGAACGAGCAGTGAGTGACAGTGGCACCCACATCCGCTTTTCCGGCAATGCCTCCGACACACGAAGGCTCTCCTTTGGCGACACGCGCCAACGATCCGCCGGTGACACGGCAGTTGTCTACGGAAGCCTTCTGTGTGGCCATGCCCACCACAAAACCGAGGAAATTGTTGCTGGTAGTACTCAGGCTCGGTGAGTTAAGCATGATATTCTTGACGGCAGTGCCCTCCTTGGATATATAACTGAAAAGCCCGGCATATTCCTGGTCGGCTATAGTGAGGCTGTCTATGGTGAAATTCTGACCGTCGAAAACGCCTTGGTAGCCACCGTTGCTCTGTTTTCCGATAGGAGTGAACGCCCCGGCAGACGACATGTTGATGTCGTTCATAAGCCGGCCGTTTATCTTTATGTCGCCGCCATTGACCTTGTCGCGGAAGATAGCGAGTTGGGCGGCATTGTATATCTCGTATGCTCCTTTATAGACATTTATTTCTTTAATGAGGTTCTCATAAGCACACACAGTGGCAGACTTGCCAACTTTGTCGGACGAAACCTCAACGTCATTGCCAACGGTACAGTTTTTTATTGAGGCTTCAGCGGTTCGGTAGAATGTCGCACCGGCAATTCCTCCGGCATAACTTTCGGCATTTATCAACGTTATGCTGTCGCCGACAGACACGCTGCAACTGTCTATCTCCGACAACGAAACGTCACCGGCAATTCCTCCGGCATATTCCTTCAGCGTACGGATAATGCCTGTCATCGAACAGTTAACAATCCTGCTCTCGTCTTTCAGACTGCCGCACACTCCACCGACATACACCGGATTCAGGTTTGAAATATTTCCCGTAAAATCAAGGTTGATGTTCTTGACGTGGCAATTGCGTATGACAGAGCCTTGCGCTTCCCCGCACAAAGCCCCGATATATCCGTAAATGCTTGGCAGCGGTATCAACTGGACAGCAGTGCCGTCGATGTTGACGTTCTCGACAGTGGCATTGGCCACACAACCGAAAAGGCCAGAATGGTTGTCTGCGGATATTGTCAGTCCGTATATTGTTTTGTTCCTGCCGTCAAACTTGCCCCTGAAAGGTTTGGAATCGGAACGTCCGATCGGATTCCAATATTCCTGTTCGAGCGAGGATAGGTATATGTCGTTATACAAACGACCACAAATGGTGTCGTTTCCGGCATTCACCTGATCGGCAAACCAGAGCAGGTCTTCGGCGTCAAACAACAAGTAATAATTGTCCACAAATACCCTTGAGGAACTGGCTTTGGCCTCAGGGACAAAACCGAAGCATAATACCGCAAATATCAGAACTATGCGTTTCAAATGCAACCGGATTTTGCTATCCGTATGTTTCATTATCATAGGTATGTTCTCCAATCTCTTTATAACAGATAAATCGTCCTAAAATCAAGTATATACAATAAACCTAATTTAACTGCAAAATTACACAATATTCCATTATCCGCCACTAAGGAACATACCGGAATAACCTAATTGAAAAAAAAAAAACATTTGTTAACCACCGGCCGACCCCAAGG
>CAVHUR010000018.1:0-907 GCA_963639575.1 uncultured Spirochaetota bacterium | reverse complement strand
TTGCTGTGTCAAGCCCTTGAGCATACGATGTGCTTACACATAGACCTAAATAGATAACTATCTTGTATATCATATTGTTCAAGTCGTTTGCATAACCGTTTAAGAAAATCCTTAACGTATTTGCGAGAAAAACACGGAGTCGTTTTAAGACCATCTATATATATATATGAAATTCGGGGCAAATATAACGAATTAAATGTGAAAGTCATGAAAAACGAACGGCCATTTTTGCGCTTGCACAAATAACCTGTATCATTAGTGTCCGCTACAACTAATAGCACAATATAAGTTACGGTTTGACGAAAGAAAAACAGCAACGCACAACATGAAACATTGCATGATGATTATTCATAAGAATAATAAAAAGCAAAAACGACAGGCGGTGAATTTGAACAAAACGACTAACTTTGCACACAAATGAAAGACTATCAAGACATAGCAGAACGGTATGCGGCAAAACAGGGCTGTGACATCGTGCAGCCCACGACAGCCGAACGCAATGGGTACAAGTATTTCTATCTTGACTACTCCGTCCGCCCACGTTACATGGGACATCCGTATATAATAAAGATAAGCCCCTCGGGAAAAGCCCAGAGGGTTCTAAATACCGATGAGATTTATTGGGCGTTCAAGCAACGTATCATAACAGGCGGGCAATCCGGATGAAACCATTGGAAAACGTGCGCCCTCTCCGTCCACCGAGCACATGTCCTCGGCGCAAAGCCCACAAGGAAACCCAGTGCCAGTTTCTGAATAAAAACAAGCAAAGCCCAACAGGTGCTTAGAATGCAAGAAGCCCCGGACACCGTTCGGCATCCGGGGCTTTCTTTCCTAAAAGGGGGCGGCGTCCTACTCTCCCGCATTGCATTGCAGTACCATCGGCGCAGGCGGGCTTAACTTCTCTGTT
>CAVHUR010000017.1:0-52491 GCA_963639575.1 uncultured Spirochaetota bacterium | reverse complement strand
ATGAAGACACTGGTAATCACCGGAGGCAGTTCCGGCATCGGGGAAGTCACGGCACAGGTGTTCGCCGCAAGCGGATACAGGGTGTACGAACTGTCCCGTCACGGCAAAAACGGCGACAACATCACGCACATCGACTGCGATGTCACCGACCGCAACGCATGCCTTGAGGCGGCAAAAAGCGTCATCGAGGAGAGCGGAAAGATAGACCTTCTCATCAACAACGCCGGCATGGGCATATCCGGAGCTGTCGAGTTCACCGACATAAACGACGCCAAACGACAGTTTGACGTCAACTTCTTCGGCACGATAAACATCACCCAAGCCGTCATTCCGTACATGCGCGCCATGGGCGAAGGCAGAATCATCTTTGTGAGCAGCCTCGCCGCAGTGTTCCCCATCCCATTCCAAGGTTTCTATTCCGCATCCAAAGCCGCAGTCTGCGACATTGCCTGCGCGCTCAGCAACGAACTTGCGCCGTTCGGCATAAGCGTGTGCTGTATGCTCCCCGGCGACGTCCGGACCAATTTCACCGCAACACGCGCCAAGAGCAACGCCGGGAATGACGTCTACACACGGATGAACCGGGCTGTGAGAACCATGGAACGCGACGAACAGAACGGATTGCCGGCAGAGCGGATAGCACGCAAGTTGCTGAAGATGGCGACTGCCGCGAGACCGCAGATATACTACACCGCAGGACTGAAATACCACGCTTTCATGTTCCTCAACAAGCTTCTTCCAAAGACATTTGTCAACTTCCTGATAAGGAAAATCTACGGATAGCACGCCGAAACACATAAAAACCAAATCATACACATTTATGAAAACTACACTATTGACCGCATTTCTCGTCTTCGCCACAACTGTCAGCGCTGACAAGAAGATTACCGTTACGTCGCCCGACGGCACCATCGCCGTGGAGGTAAACGTAGGACAGCAACTCACCTACAGTGTCCGCATGGACAACGACGTGGTGCTCAGCCCCTCGCCCATGGCGATGACATTCACCGACGGCACCGTGTGGGGCAAGGACTGCCGACTGAAAAAGTCCACCGTAAAGGACATCAACGCCGACATAAAGTCGCCGTTCACACGCCAAGCCACCATGAACGACAACTGCCGCGAACTCAAGATGCAGTTCAAGGACTACAACGTGACGCTCAGAGCCTACAACAACGGCGTCGCCTACAGGTTTGAGAACACCGCCAAGGGCAACCGTTTTGTCAAGAGCGAGACCGTGACCTACAACTTCCCCGCCGACAACACGGTGACCACACCCTACGTGCGCGACTACGAAGAAGGCAAGAGCACTTTCCAGAACCAGTTTGCCAACTCATTCGAAAACACATACACCACAGCGCCGCTGTCCAAACTCAACCCCAAGCGGCTCTCGTTCCTGCCACTCACGGTAGACCTCGGCAAGGGACACAAGATGTGCATCACCGAGACGCATCTTGAGAACTACCCCGGCCTCTACCTCTTTTCCACGGGCGACAAGCACAGTCTGGCAGGTGTCAACGCACCCTATCCCAAGACGATGCACCAAGGCGGACACAACAACCTTGAGATGCTTGTGGACACTCCCGAGGACTATATCGCCAAGGTGGAGGGCGCAAGAACCTTCCCGTGGCGTGTCGCCATGCTGAGCCGAAGCGATGCCGAACTGGCGGAAAACAACCTCACCTACCTGCTCGCTGCACCGTCAAGGATAAGTGACATCTCGTGGATCAAGCCCGGAAAGGTGGCTTGGGACTGGTGGAACGACCTCAACATCTGCAACGTGGACTTCCGTGCCGGAGTCAACAACGACACCTATAAGTACTACATCGACTTCGCCGCAGCCAACGGAATAGAATATGTCATCCTCGACGAGGGCTGGGCTGTCAACCTGCAGGCGGACCTCATGCAGGTCATACCCGAAATAGACCTGCCGATGATTGTGGACTATGCCGCCAAGAAAGGGGTGGGCATCATTCTCTGGGCAGGCTATTACGCCTTCGACCGCGACATGGAGAACGTCGTGGCACACTATGCCAAGATGGGCGTAAAGGGTTTCAAGGTCGACTTCATGAACCGCGACGACCAGATCATGACCGACTTCTTCTACCGCACCGCAGCCACCTGCGCACGCTACAAGATGCTCTGCGACCTGCACGGAGCATTCAAGCCGGCAGGCATAAACCGCACCTACCCCAACGTGCTCAACGTGGAAGGAGTATCGGGACTGGAGCAGATGAAGTGGGAACCGACCACCCGCGACCAGGTAACCTACGACAACCAGCTGCCGTTCATACGCCAGGCGGCAGGTCCGATGGACTATACCCAGGGTGCAATGCACAACTCCACCAAGGGCAATTACCACCCCATCTACTCCTCGCCGATGAGTCAGGGCACGCGATGCCACCAGTTGGCGATGTACATCACACTCGAGTCGCCGCTCAACATGCTCTGTGACTCGCCCACCAACTACCTCGCCGAACCAGAGTGCACCAAACTCATAGCGTCGATACCCACAGTATGGGACGAGACAAAGGTGCTCTGCGGAGAAATCGGCAAGTACATCGTGACTGCCCGTCGCAGCGGAAACACATGGTACATAGGCGGCACCACCGACTGGAACGCACGCGACATAGAGTTCACACTGCCCGACGGCATCAACCTGAACGCCAAGGCAGAGATATTCCGCGACGGCATCAACGCCGACCGCAACGCCCAAGACTACAAGCGCGCCGACATCACTCTGGCAAAGAAGATGACGGTTCACCTCGCTCCCGGCGGCGGTTTCCTCATACAGACAAAATAAACCACAAGAGTGAAAATACACATCTTAGCCATTGCACTGGCTCTTTCCGCCGCACAAAACGTGCGGGCAGAAGAACCGGAAGCCAATGTCACGGAGAAAGAAAACAAGACGAGCGTGTCGGTCGATGCGCTCGCTTTCTTTCGTGACAACGAGTACGACTCCAAACTGACGGCGGGCTACACGCTGCCCGGAGCATGGGTCAGACCCAAGCTGGAGTATGACCCCAACGCCAACATACACCTCGAACTGGGAGCGCACGCCCTGTTCTTCGACGGCGCGAACAAGTATCCGTGCTATGCCTACCACGACATAGGACACTGGAAAGGCAACCAGTACCAGAGCGGAGCGCACGTTCTGCCGTGGTTCAGGGCACAGGCCCGGATGCGGGGAGTGTCGGTGGTACTGGGCGACATCTACGGTGACACGTTCCACGACATCATCACACCTTTATATAATAAGGAGCAGGTGATGAGCGCCGACCCCGAGATGGGTGCGCAGATACTGGTCAGTCACCGCGGCTTCAGCATGGACGCGTGGGTCAACTGGCAGAGCTATCAGTTCAAGGAAGACACCCATCAGGAGGCTTTCACCGCGGGAGTGGCAGCACGGCAACGGCTCGGCAGCCACGTCAGCATACTGCTCAACGCCCTCGCGCAGCACCGCGGCGGCGAACAGGACAAGACCGACCTGCACCTTGGAGTGCAGACCATCTACAACGGCAGCATAGGCGTCGGCTATTCATCGGGCGACATGCCGGCAGGCAGAGCCGTCAACAGCTACGGTGCGGAAGCCAATCTCATCGGCTGCTACCAGCAGTCTGGCAAGCTGTGGCCGTTTGATTCGGGCATCGCCATGCACGCCGAAGGGCGCATGGAACTCATCCGTTGCCTCTCGCTACGGCTGGGCTACCTCTATGCACCAGGCGATTTCATCAGCCTCTACGGCAATCCTTTCTTCTCCACAGTCAGCGTCAAGGATGCCGGAACACGGTTTGACGGCATGGGGACGGGCTATTTTGATATCGACTACCACCGCACTTTCGCCGGTCACTACACCCTCGGGGCTTTGCTGGAGACCTACAAACTCAACGCCACAGGGCTCAACGAGTTCAACTTCGCCTTCGGTCTCTACCTCCGCGTCAACCCGTCGTGGGGACTGTAACCACAGCCTTTACACTCCACGAACGGCGTTCTTGAGGGGTCAAAACACCGTTATCGCAACAGCACAACGACCGATGTACGTTCGTATGACGGTCGGTGTACGTTCGTACAACGGTCGGTATACGTTCGTACATCGACCGTTGTACCGTTACAGGAAAGCCGTTCCCGGACTGCGTGCGCACAGAACAGGCGGAAGATACAAGGTGTTTCGGTTTGCGGCGGGGACGCCGCAACTACTATGGTTAGTAGTAGACGCGTCCCCGCGTCTACCGCAAACAGATATCCGTTTCCCGGCAATGATTTGCGGCGGGGACGCGTCAACTACTACCACTGCGCAGCAGGCGGTGCAGAGGACGGTTATTTACCGTCTTTCTTCTGCGTCACTTCCTTCACCTCGTAGCCTATTTTGGCGAAACCGGCTTCTATCTTCTGCGGTGTCGTCTTGGAGGAGTCGTACTTGATGGTGACGGTCTGCTTCTCCACATTTGTCACTATCGACTTTATGCCCCGGATGTACCTGAGGTTGCCTTTAATCTTGTTTTCGCAACCCTCGCAGTGCATCTGCGGAACTGTGGTGTATATCACGGTTTTCACTTCGCCCTTTGCGAAGATTGCCATGCTGAGCATGAGCATGGCGAAAACGGTCAGAAATCTTTTCATTGTCTATTATTGTTTAATCGTTACACATTATTCTTATTATTGTATCAGGTGCTGCATCCCCGCTGCACCCGTGGATGCGGCTTAGGAAGCGGACGCTACAGCCTGCCGATGTTGACCCTTATGCCGGCGTAGAGCATGCGGCCGTGGATGGGCGCCCACACCTGTGTGGCGTCGAAACCGGTGCCGAACGGATTGTCGCAACCGATGATTGGGTTCTGCTGACGGTAGTTCGTGAGGTTCTCGCCGCCCACATAGACGGAGAAATGACGGAACCACCGGGTGACCTGAAGTGCCAGTTGGGGATAGACGGAACTGTACTGCGTGCCGTCGGAAACGCTGCTTTTGGGCAGGCGGATAGGACCGTTCAGCTGGAGCGAGCCGTCAAACTGCCACAGGCCGAGTCCCGGCTTGTAGGAGAAGGAGAACAGTCCCTTGTACTTGGAGGTGAGTGCCTTGTCCATAAGAACACCCATATAGGTGGTCTTCACTATGTTGCGGCGGAACGCAAGGGTCGTTGTCAGCCCCTGGAGAGGTTCGTAGGTGGCGTCAATCTGCATCACATGACTGTAGGACTTGCCGTCTCCGTTTTTGTACCAGTTGAGGTCATAGATGAGCAGAGATGTAGGGTCAGAGTCGTAGTCGATGACTATCTGGTTGCCGAAACGTGTGTAGAAATACTCCGCATTGACCTTCAGGTTCTTGCCCCACAGCGGTATGTCGGCGCCGACGGAACCTCCGAAGTTCCATGCAGACTCGCGTTCGGAGACGGAGTAGCCCATTTTGCGCCCCATAGCGAGCAGGTAAGTGTTCTCCGCCCAGAACAAGTCGACGAGGCGGTAGCCCTTTCCTGCCGACACGCGCGCCTGGATGTTGTCGGTGATTTGGTATTTCAGGTGCATCCTGGGGGTGAATATCACGCCGTTCTCTGTCGCTCCGTGCGTGGTCAGATCGCTGCGCAGACCGAACATCGCCACAAACTTGTTGTCGAGATTCAGGGTGTACTGACCGTACAGGCCCACACCTCCCACGCTGCCCGACGACGTGAGACAGCCTTTTTCACGGTCCGTTTCGGTGCGCAGGTCATCCTGTGAAAAGAGATGTTTCTCGTCATATCCGTGGCGTTCGAAGTTAATGCCCGCCGACCAACTGCTGTATTTGTTGGCGTTGGTCTCGAACATCAGCTGGGCGTTGAGGTCGCGCTGGCGGATGTCGTAGAACCTGTTGCCGTAGCGGTTGTCCTGGTTGTGCGCCGCCCAGTTTGCCATCAGGGCGATGTTGGAGCCATGTTCCGCATTGAGCACATAGGCGTGCTTCATGTAGACTTCCATGCGTTTGGTGTCCACGCTGCCTGTCCACGGATTGGCGATGTCGTGGTGGTGCGTGGCCTGACCGAAGGTGCGGTCTTCCTTGAGAGCACCGAGACCTCCGTGGAAGACGTACCTTCCCGTCTTGTAAAACCAGCGGTTCTGCAGGTTGAACTGTCTTACGTCGGGCTTGTCCATGAACGTGTCGCCGTTGTCATCGTGGCTTCCCCAGTTCTCGTCGTAGTGTGCGAGTATCTCAGTGGACAGGTTCTTGTTGATGTGGATGTTGCCGTCGGCATTCGCCTCCACTCTGGAGTCGTCGTCGGCATACACGTTGACCGTGGCTCCCTCCGGGTCTTCCGGTTGCAGATACTGCACGTTTATCTGCCCTGTGATGCCGTCATAGCCGTTTTTTACCGTGGATGCGCCTTTCGACACCGATATGGACTTCATCCACGGGCCTGGCACATAGCCGAGCGAAAACGGCTTTGCCGCCCCGAAGAAGTTGGGGTGCGTCTCGGTCAGCATCTGTACATAGGTGCCGGAAAGTCCGAGCAGCCTTATCTGTTTCGCCCCTGTGGCGGCATCGGAATAGTTCACGTCGACCGAAGCGTTGTTCTGGAACGACTCCCCGAGATTGCAGCATGCCGCACGGAAGAGTTCGTCCTTGTTCATCTCGAAGCCCATCTGTGCTCCCGAAAGCCGTTTTATGGTGACCTTCTTGCTTTTCACCAACACCTCGTCGAGCGTCTGTTCGCCCCACGATGCGGTGTCTGTTGCCGCAGTCTGTGCCTTCATCTGTGCGATGCCGGGCATCAGTGCGAGCAATACGAATATTGTCTTTTTCATCTTGATACGTTTTGTTTTTGTCATTACAATACACTGCACGGCAATGCCAAGCGGCACTGCCTGTAATCCAAAAACACGGAATCAAAGCCGGAGAACGGATATCCTGTAGAGCAGACTGCGCGGCGGACTGCTCCATTGGGGCACGGCATACGTGCCGCCGATGTATTCTGTCAGCCGGAAGCGGGGCTCTTCAGGGACGAGGAATGAAGCCAATGACAACAGGGGGGCATGGAAATCGTAGTCCGGAGACACCACTGGCATCTGCGGAGAGAGCGACACCACCTCCGTAAGCATACAGTCGGAGTCGGGCGTGCATCCGCCGTCGCACATGTCGGACAGGAAGATCATCCTTGTCGTCTCAGAGTGCAGGCACGTCAGCATGACCTTTCCCGTGCCCATCCAAGCCATGAAGACGGCCATCAGGAGCATAAGAGTTATGTTGAGTCTACGCTTCATTGCGGTCGCAAAGGTACTGCTTTCCCGAATACCGCGCACACACCGGGCGCAACTCTTAATAAATTTTAAGCAACATTGCAACAAGACCTTATCCACTTTTTTGCCATGTCCGCTTTGCAGTTCACGTATTTTTTATACTTTTGCAACAGAATAAAAATGAAATGACTATGAACAAATTTCTGTCTCTAATCACAGCGATGCTGATTGCCGGCGTGGTGTCGGCGAATGCGCAGGAGAAGAAGTTCTCGCTGTATGCCGTAGGCTTCTACAACCAGGAGAACCTGTTTGACACCTGCCACGATGCCGGCAAGAACGACTACGACTTCCTGCCCACAGGCTCATACAAGTGGAACACGCTGAAGTACACCAACAAACTGAAGAACATGGCGAAAGCACTTGCCGACATAGGAACGGACATGCTGCCCAACGTGGGCTGTGCTCTCATCGGACTTGCGGAGTGCGAAAACGACAATGTACTTAACGACCTGACGGCGCAGAAACCGCTTGCCGACCGCGGCATCAAGTACATCCACTACGAAGGTCCCGACAAGCGAGGCATCGACTGCGCCATGCTCTACAACCCGAAACTGTTCGCCCCCTACAAGTCATTCATCAAACAGTACGTCTACGAGAACGGTGACACCACGCACCACACGCGTCCGTTCCTCGTGGTACAGGGCAAGATAGCCGGCGAAAACCTCACCGCCATAGTGTGCCACTGGCCCTCGCGCGGCGCTGAAGGCAAGTTCCGCGACTGGGGCGGCAAGCAGGTGAGGGCACTGACCGACTCCATACGCAGCGCCGAACCGGACATGAAGATTATCGTGATGGGCGACATGAACGACGACCCGGACAACACCTCCATGGCGAAATTTCTCGGCGCAAAGCGTGAAATCAAGGAGGTCGGCGCCGGCGACTTCTACAATCCGTGGTGGAACACGCTCCGCAAGGACGGTCAAGGCACACTCTCCTACCAGGGAGCATGGAACCTTTTCGACCAGATAGTGATGTCAAAGAACATGCTTAACCAGAAAGGCGAGAAGGACTATTCTACGCTCAAGTACTACAAGAGCCACATTTTCCGCCGCGACTACCTCATGCAGACGGAGGGGAAATACAAGGGCACACCAAAGAGAACCACTGCCGGCGGAGTATGGCTCAACGGATATTCCGACCACCTGCCGGTTGTCACATACCTGCTAAAAGAACAGAAGCAATGAAAGACGTCACCATCATAGGCATCGCCGGGGGTACTGGCTCGGGCAAAACCACCGTGGTAAGGAAAATAATAGAGGCCCTGCCGAAGGACAG
Source organism: uncultured Spirochaetota bacterium (assembly GCA_963639575.1). Taxonomy (GTDB): domain Bacteria; phylum Bacteroidota; class Bacteroidia; order Bacteroidales; family Bacteroidaceae; genus Prevotella. Next base: position 43,948 of record CAVHUR010000017.1, on the reverse strand, counting down.
CGTGGCTGTAGTGCCGCTGGACTCTTACTACAATGACACGACAGGACTGACCGACGAGGAACGCAAAGCCATAAACTTTGACCATCCAGACGCATTCGACTGGAAACTCCTGATCAAACATGTCAACGAACTGCGGGAGGGCAAAGCCGTGGAGCAACCCACCTACTCGTATATCATATCCAACCGGTTGCCCGAGACGATACACATAGATCCCAAACCCGTAATCATCATCGAGGGCATCATGACACTGCTCAACAAGCGGCTGCGCGACATGATGGACCTGAAGATTTTCGTGGACTGCGACTCCGACGAGCGGCTTATCAGAAACATACAGCGCGACACTATCGACCGCGGACGTACGGTCACGATGGTCATGACACGCTATCAGCAGGTGCTGAAACCCATGCATGAGCAGTTCATCGAACCGACCAAACGCTATGCCGACCTGATAATTCCCGAGGGAGGCAACAACACGAAGGGAATATCAATACTCTGCAAGTACGTCGAAGGACTAACCGGAATGATGCAGGAATGATGCTCAGCGTCATCGTGGCGGCATATAATGCCGAGAATACACTGCGCCGGTGCGTCGAGAGCATAGTGGCACAGCATGTCGGGGACATGGAAGTGATTCTCGTCAACGACGGTTCCACGGACAAGTCGGGAGACATCGCACGGAAGCTGGAGGGCGAGAACCGTCAGGTGAGGCTCATCTCCCAGGAAAACAGAGGGCTCTCCGAAGCACGCAACACCGGCATAGAGGCATCGTCGGGAGAATATATCACATTCGTCGACAGTGACGACTGGATAATGGACAACACCTATCCGACACTGCTCCACATCCTCGGTGAGCACCCGGACTGCGACATTCTGGAATACAAACCTGTGGCAGACAGGCTGTGCAATGTGGAATACGACGTCACCGAACCGCACGTCTATTCGTCAGCAAGGGAATATTGGCTACAGGGAAAAGCATACCAGCACACCTACGCTTGCAACAAAGTTTTCCGCCGGACACTGCTTTTCAGTGACAACGGAGCCAATGTGCGGTTTCCGAAAGGAAAACTCTTTGAGGACGTCTGGTTTCTCTCATCTCTATTGGCACGCAACCCGCGCGTGCTCGTGACACCCCAAGAAGGTTATGTCTACTGCTACAACGCCGACGGAATCACCGCCAACATCGGCGCAAAAGGGTTTGCCGACCTGTTGGAAGGTCATGTCCGTGCGGCGGAACTGCTGCAAATGGATTTTATCCGACACGATGAAAAGACGGTGACGGCGGAAGAAACGGAGTATTACCTCGCCGTGCTGAACATACAAATCAGCGCTTGCAGACACGTCAAAGCTCCGCTTTCACTCCCCCAAAAACGCATAAACCTGACAACTTGCCCGAGAAAACCGAAGACCATGGCAAAGGTCATCCTGCTCAATCTTTTCGGAATCAAAATATTCCAAAGGTGTTTCATTTAGGCAAAAATGGTCGAAAATGCAATATTTATTTTGCAGTTTTAGCAAAAAAACATAATTTTGTGGGCTTTGTTTCCCATTAAAAGGAACAATATAGAACAAGAAAATACAAAATCAAATCATTATTTATGCAAAAGCAGCTTAAGTTACTTGTGTTGGCTCTGTGCGCCGCTCCCGCAGCAATGGCGCAGACCACAGACGACAACACTGTCGAGAAACAAGCCGCCACAGGGTCAATAGACAACCAGTTCACTTTCTCCGAGAGTCAATTGGGCGAGGATGACGACATGTCACAGAACGTGACTATCGTGTCGTCCAGCAACGACTATTACGCCAGTCAGGTGGGCTACGGTTTCTCTGCCGTGCGGTTCAGATACCGCGGATTTAACCAGAAATACAACGACATCTACATCAACGGAATGCAGATGAACGATATGGAAACCGGACAATTCCGTTATTCACTAGTGGGAGGACTCAACAACCAGACCCGCAACGTGGAGGCAGCCCTGCCTTTCGAGGACACACACTTCTCACTCTCGGGCATGGGCGGTTCCAACAACTATAATTTCCGTGCCGGAAGCATGGCTACAGGCAGCCGCGCATCGCTGCTCGCCGCCAACCGCAACTACACCCTGCGCGGCATGTACACCTACAGCAGCGGTTTCAACTCCAAGGGTTGGGCGTTCACAGGCAATGTCACCTACCGCTGGGCTAACCGCGGATATGTGAAGGGAACATTCTACAACTCTCTCTCCTACTTCCTCGGAGTGGAGAAACTCATAGGCGACAACCACAGCCTGGCATTCGCCACATGGGGCAATCCTACCGAAAGGTCATCGCAGGGAGCTGCCACCGATGAATCCTACTGGCTCGCCAACTCCAACTACTACAACCCTTACTGGGGCTATCAGGGCGGTAAGGTGCGCAACTCAAGGGTTGTCAACGACTTCGCACCGTCGGCTCTGTTCACATGGGAGTGGAAGATCAACGACAACGCAAAGCTCACCACGACGCTCGGAGGACGCTACTCCATGTACAAGAGCACTAAGCTCAACTACAACAACTCCGACAATCCGCAGCCTGACTACTGGAAACGGTTGCCGTCAAGTTTCTATGACGTGGAGAACCCGAGCGGCAACAAGCAGCAGGACTATGACAACTGGTACACTGCCTACAACTACCTGACAGCATCGGAAGCCAACCGCCAGATCAACTGGGACCAGCTCTACTACTCCAATGTGCAGGCAAACAAGCAGGGCATCGACGCCATGTACTACATGCAGGCTAAGCGCAACGACGCTCTCACTCTGCGTCTGAACAGCGTGCTGAACCTTGACCTCGACCCGTTCAAGCACTTGAGCATCGGATTCGGCGCCGGTACAAACAGCGGACGCCACTACCAGACAATGGAAGACCTGCTCGGTTCAACGGCATACCACAACATCAACACTTACGCAACCGGCACCTACGCTCCCGGTTCTGACGAGGTGCAGTATGACCTGAACAACCCCAACGCCCTCGTTAAGGAAGGCGACGTGTTCGGATATGACTATTATCTCAACATCCACAAGGCGAACCTGTGGACTGCCTACACCGTGAACGCACGCCGCATACACTTCATGATAGGCGGCAGAACCAACTATACCGACATGCAGAGAGACGGACGCATGCGCAACGGACTTGCCGCAAACAATTCCTTCGGCAAGTCGGGCGTGGCTCATTTCCTCGACGGCGGCATCAAGACTTCACTGACGGCAAACCTCGGAAACGGCAACACCATCATAGCAGGCTTGGGTCTTGAGACCCGTGCGCCAGAGGCTTCAACCGCTTTCGCCGCTCCTGAAGTCAACAACGACTTCGTTCTCGGCCTGCGCAACGAGCAGGTATTCTCGTCGCAAGTGGGCTACAGCCTCAAGACCTCAAGGCTCAACCTCAACCTCAACGGCTACTATTCCTTCATGCAGCATGTCACAGAGTGGCAGAATTTCTACTTTGACGACATCAACTCTTTCTCTTATGTGAGCCTGACAAATGCGAAGAAGGCTTACTACGGACTGGAGTTGGGCGCAAAGTTCAAGATTTGTTCCTTCCTTGACGCAAAGGCCTTAGGAACCATATCCGAAGCAAAGTACGTCAACAACGCAAACGTGCGCTACATGAACTCCACGAGCGGTGTCTACACCAACGACATCGTGATGAGCAAGGACATGCGTGAGAGCGGCACGCCTCTTACTGCCGGCTCTATCGGACTGAGCTATCACAACAGCGGTTGGTTTATAGATCTCGACGCACGCTACTATGACCGCATCTACCTGTCATGGTCTCCTTCACGCCGCTATGTAGGCACACTGAAAACCATGGGTGTCTATGAGCAGGAATCAGTGGACGAAAACGGAAACATCGTGAAGACTACCACCGTGCCGGAACAGAGCAAGGGCAAGGGCGGACTGATGGTTGACGCAAGCATAGGCAAGAGCATTTATCTGAAGAAAGGTTCACTCTCGATAAACCTCAACCTCAACAACATCCTCAACAACATGAGAATCGTTACCGGCGGATATGAGCAGAGCCGAAGCGACTACACAAGCACTCGCTCCACAAATGCCGATGGCACGACTACTGCCACGAAGAACAACACCCGCACGTACCACTTCTCGTCCAATCCGAAGAAATATTACGCTTTCGGAACTAACGGAATGCTCAACATAACATATAAATTCTAAAGAAAGCATGAAAGCATTGAAACATATACTGTTCGGGGCTGTCGCCATCGTGATGGCATCGTGTATGGACGGCGGCTATCCGGATGTGGACACAACGAACCCTCCTTACGGCGACAACACAATCACGGAAGACAACGTGATTACCATACAGGAACTGAAAGAAAAGTACAAGTCTTACGTCACGACGTCCTACACTTACACCAAGATAGAGGAGGACGTGAAGATAAAGGGGCATGTAGTGGGCAACGACATTGAGGGTAACATCTACAATGAAGTAGTCCTGCAGGATGCCACAGGCGCCATCATCGTGGCAGTGGCACAGGGCGGAATGTGCGGCTATATGCCGGAAGGTGCAGAGATACTCGTCAGTCTGAAAGACCTCTACATAGGCAACTATGGAGCACAGGCTGAGATTGGCGTGCCTTACACCAACACAAGCGGTTCGACTTATGTAAGCCGTATGCCAGCGACATTGTGGCAGGAGCACTTCAAAATCACCGGTTACGACAAGGACGCAATCCAGCCTACGGAGTTCACAACATCCGACCTCGCAAGTTGGAACGGCTATAACGACGGAGGAAAACTCGGCGTGCTGAAGAACGTATCGATACGCAGCGCCAACGCAAAGACGACATGGAGCGACGCATCAGGCACTTCTTCCGTAAGTCTCTACTTCAATGAGATCAAGGGAAACAACACTATGGTGTACACATCTCCCTACTGTGACTTCGCCGGTGTGACGGTGCCTCAGGGCAAATTCAACATTACAGGCATTTTCAAGAACTACAACGGCAAGTGCGAAATCATCATCCGTAAGATTGCCGACATAACAGAAACGGAAAATTAACAATACAACAAGATAAGAAAATGAAAAAGATTCTTTATTCTGTACTCATGTTTGCCATGGCGGCATTCACCTTTACAAGTTGCGAGGATGTGCCCATGCCTTACGGTTGGCCAAGCAACGGCGGCGATGACACACCGTCAACAGACTCCTATATCAACGAGACTTTCGCATCGAGTTTCGGCAGTTTCACTCTGACAACGGTCGAAGGTACTCCGTGGAAGATAAGCTACAGCACAGCAACTGCTACCGGTTATGACAACACGTCGAAAACTACCACGCAGTCAAAGAGCTATCTCGTGTCAAAAGAAATAGACTTGTCGAAGGCAGAAAAGGCTCATCTCCAGTTTGAGTACATCTACCGCTACGGCAGCAGAGCAGGCGCTGAGGACAAGGTGCTCATCACTTCCAACTACACAGGCGACCCTACTACCACAAGCTGGACAGACATCACAGGCACTCTGACCGAAGGTTCTGACTGGACAACATTCTCTACCTATGACACAAACATACCGTCCGCATTCATCGGACAGTCCAAGGTGGTTATAGCTCTCTACTACGCTTGCACAAATAACTCGTCTACATGGGAGGTGAAGAACCTTGTCTTGCAGGATGGAGAGGTGTCCGGTTCTGACGACAAAGGTGACGATAAGGGCGATGACAAGGGTGACACCACCACAGGAGAAGCAAAGGGCTCCGGTACAGCAAGCGACCCTTACAATGTGGCAGCAATACTGAAGCTCTACAATGACAACAGTTACGACACATCGAAAGAGTACTATGTAGAGGGTATAGTATCAAAAGTTTCACAGTTCAGAGAGAACTACGGCAGTCTCGACTACTACATCTCTGACGACGGCAAGGACGCAAACAACTTCTATGTATATAGCGGTCTTAACCTCAATAAGGCTAAGTTCACTTCCACGAGTGACCTCGCAGTAGGTTCAAAAGTGGTCGTTTGCGGAAAGGTAACTATATACGGCGGTACTTTTGAGTTCCAGTACAACAACTACATCGTGTCCATCAACGGCAGTGGCAGCAGCGAATCCGGTGACGACAAGGGCGATGACAAAGGCGACGCAAACGGAAGCGTAAGCATCGACGGCACTACCGTGACACTGACAAACCCCGATGTCACAGCCGGCACTGAAACTGTCACGATGACCGTCAACGACCTTGGTCTCGAAGACAAGAGTGCAGCGGCAGGCACATACAACTTCTCCGACGGCACAACACTCACCATTGCACAGGGCAACGGCCAGACGGCGCCGACCTATTACTCCGCTACCAACGGTTTCCGCATCTACACTGGGAACACGCTAACATTCTCCGCATCAAAGAAAATCGCGAAAATCGTGATGACCTGTGACCGTTACAACAACAAGGACCAAGTGGGCAACAGTACCGCAACAGTCGCTTTCGACGGCACGACTGCCACCTATTGCAACTACTTTGGCGGGGCTACGAGCGGTGGAACACAACTTCGTGCGCAGACAATAACAATCACTTACGCAAACTGACACCAATTTGAAGTACACCTATTATAACATATACGCGTGCGCGATAGCATTGGCTTCCATGCTGATGCTGTCCGCTTGCGGCAGCGACACTGGCAGCGACGAGCACGAGAAGGACACCGGCGATGTGGTGAATGTCAACAAGAACGTCGTCAAAGGCACGTCGAAACCCGAAGAAGCGCTGCGTATGGAGGTGCCGCATCTGGCGGACGGACGCAAGCTGGTGCTCGTGAAGAAGACCTCGACATACGGTGTGAACTACATCGTGGAGTGGGACTGCGACAAGAAAGCGCAGCGCTGGAGCTGCTGGGAGTGGACGGAAAGCAATTCCGTGAAGAACTGGAACCGCTACAACTGGCGTTCCGAGACGGGTTGCTCATGGCAAGGCACCACATGGTATTACGACCCTTTCCAGCCTGATCCGGATATTCCGTCACAGTACCGCTCCGAACTGAGCGACTATCAGGGCAGCGGCTACAACCGCGGACACATCTGCGCATCGGAAGACAGGATATGTGACCAGGACGTAAACGGCCAGACCTTCTACCTCTCCAATATGCAGCCGCAGATATACGACTTTAATGGCGGAGTGTGGGTGAACATGGAAAGCCAGGTGAGAAAGTGGAATACATCCAGTTACCGCGACACTCTATGGGTGTGCAAAGGCGGCACTATCGGCAATGTCTATATCGACGGCAAGGAGCAGAGCGGTGTCATCGAAAACGCGAGGATGAAGATTCCCGTGCCAAAGTACTTCTTCATGGCTATCGTCGCCAAGAAGAGCGGAAGCTACAAGGGTATAGCATTCTGGGCGGAACATAAAGCCAACAGTGACAAATCGCTTGCCAAATACGTGGTATCCATTGACCAGCTGGAAGAGATGACCGGCATTGACTTCTTCTGCAACCTGCCCGACCAGATAGAGAACAGCGTGGAAAAGATGAACTCACCCATAACATGGGGACTGCAATAACAGAAACGAAAAATTAAGATTAGCAATATGAAAAAGTTAATACTACTTGCTTGTGCTGCATTCGCACTCAATGCATCAGCGCAGACCGAGCAGAAAGCATTGCTCGAGAGCAAGAGCTATGACAACTGGTATATAGGCATCAACGGAGGACTGAGCACCAAGACTTCGCACAATAAGTGGCTGAAGAATCTCAACTCCAATGCTGGCTTGCGCGTGGGTCGCTGGTTTACTCCTGCCTTCGGTTTCGAGATAGAGAGCAACGCATATTTCGACAACAAACCTCTGACAAGCAAAGGCACAGTTGTGAAATATGGCACAGTGGACCTTGGTGCTACCATCAACCTCTCCAACTGGTGGTTCGGCTACAACGGAGAGCCGCGCCTGTTTGAGGTAATCGCCATTCCTGCCGTCGGTATGGGACACGTTTTCGGCAACGAGAGCAAGGTGAGCCAAAAGTTGAACGACTTTACCGGCAAACTGGCTCTTGACTTCGCCTTCAACGTAGACAAGAAGAAGTGCCTGCAGCTCTATCTTGAGCCGGCCATGCTCTACTCCATCTACGGCAACACATCGGAGTGTAGGGACTTCAATCTCGACATCAACCGCAGCCATTTCCAGTTGAATGTAGGACTTATCTACAAGTTCAAGAACACCAACGGCACTCATAACTTCAAGTATGCAGAGCCTACCTACATCACTGACGACAGCGAGGTGAACCGCCTGAACGGACGTATCGCCGAACTCATGGCAGAGAATGAGCAGTTGAAGAACATTAAGCAGAAGGAGGTGGCTCCACGTGTCATAGAGAAGACCAAGAAGATTGTCGACCCGGTAGTGACCTTCAAGCAAGGTTCGAGCGACATAGAAAAACTGCAGTATGCCAACATTGAGAAAGTGGCAGAGTATCTCAAGAAGAACGACAACGCAAAAGTCGAGATTGTAGGATACGCCTCTACCGAGGGTTCCGCCAAACTCAACCAGAAGTTGTCGGAGGCGCGCGCAGAGTCTGTGAAGCATGCGCTCATCTCGAAATACGGCATCGCTGCCGGCAGAATAGAAATCAGCGGCAAGGGAGCTACCGATGCCCAGTCTGCTGAAGCTGCCTACAACCGTGTCGCCGTAATGAAGGTGACGGAATAAACGAACAGAAAAAGGGATGCGGGAACAAACGAGGCGACTTTGTCCTGCACCCCTTTTGAATCTTTGACAATATCAATGCGCTTCTGTCAGTCCCGGAGTCTTCCGGGGCTGGCAGAAATTCGCATATTACGACAGTTGCCTGCAACACCATTATGAGGAAAACTATTACTACACTTCTGATTACCATCTGCCTGACAGCAACCGCCCAAGGCAGCATCAAACACATTACCGACAACGGCACGTCCGCCGCATCTGAAGAGACATGGCTCTTGCCCATGGGCTACAATGAGACATGGACGGCACGTCTGCTGTTCAATTCAGAGGGAGGCTATGCCTATAATTACAGCAATACGGAGAGCCAGATTCATGGTTGGGAAAAGCTCTATGAAGCCCAGGCAGGCGACATCTACACGGTGACAATGCCAACAAAAGCACAAGACAAGGGCAATGCCAAGGTACAGTTCAAGTCACCCGTGACGATTGATGCCAGCCATAAATACATGCTAAAGGCCACTCTCACCGCCAACCAGGACATATCGGGGGTCACGCTGACGGTTTCCGAGAACGAGGACGACACCAATATCCTCAAGTCCACGGAGTTCAACCTTTCCGCCAACCAGGCATATTACGTCACCAAGACCAACCTCACCGGAGTGTCGATAGGCGATGCGAAACTGGAGTTTTGCTTCCCTACACAGGAAGACAATGCCGTGATAAAAATCGCAAACATATCACTGTACGACCAGACAACGAAGCAGGAGTTATGGAAAGGCACGTCATTCTACAACTGGTGTTACTATGCTGACCCGGCAACAGGCGGGCGCATAAAGGACATGACCATAGACGGACGCACGGAAACACTGTCGTGGACAAAAGCCGACTTTGACGATTCGCAGTGGCAAGAGGCGGAAATGCCAATCGGCAACGAAGGGTTCATGGACGAGGTACAGACCATTTGGCCCGGTGGAGACAACACCAATTACTGGATTCGCCGCACGTTTGACCTCGATGAAATAAAGAGTACAACGAAATACACTGCCAAAGTCTGTCATGACGACAACTATGCCTTGTACGTCAATGGATACAAGTTGGACGAGGCAACAGGGTGGACTACAGGCAAGGAAACGACCGACATCATCGTGCCTTCACGCTATCTTGTCAAGGGAAAGAACGTCATCGCCGTCTATATCCAGCAGAACTGGGGCGGCAGGTTCTTTGACTGCGGCATGACAAAACAGGACAACTACTACGATGAATATGACGTTGACGGAGACGTGACAAAGTTGGAAATCAACGAAGTGCAGGTTTTCAACATCGACCAATACATCGACCAGTCCTACAATTACGGAGGTTGGATTGAGGTGTACAACCCTACTGACAAGCGATTGCTTATGGATTATCTCTGCGTCAGTGATGATCCGGAAGACCTGAAGAAGTTCCAACTGCCAATGGGATTTGGCGTCGTGCAACCCAAAGGATTCAAGACAATATTCTTCGGACACAATTCCGCAGACGGCAACTACGGCACTACTGCCGACCGGCAGGTGCCGTTCAAACTCGGCAACGACGGCGGCACCATATACATATCCGACTCCGATGGCACTCTAATATCACAAGTCACCTACCCTGCCGGCATTGCACGGTGTTCATACGCACGCAAGAACGACGCCGGGACAGACTGGGAGATGACCGGGGAGCCGTCTCCTGGCAAAAGCAATGCTGCGAGCACATTTGCCAGCACACGCCTTGCTGCACCGGTTGTCGACACCGACTCGAAACTCTTTACCGAAAGTTTCACCATCAACGTTAGCATACCTGCCGGAACGACACTGCGCTACACGACTGACGGAACAACCCCGACGATGACCAACGGAGAGACAAGCAGCACCGGACAATTCGGCGTTGCAGCAACGACGAACTACCGTTTCCGCCTGTTCCAAAAAGGTTATCTGCCGAGCCAAGTGGTCACACGGTCCTACATCTACAAGGACAAGGACTATTATCTGCCGGTGATTTCCATAACGACAAATCCCGACAACCTCTATGACAACACCATAGGTGTCTATGTAGACGGCACAAACGGAATCAGCGGACGCAACCACGGAGAGTCCAATCTCAACATGGACTGGGAGCGTCCGGTAAACTTCGAGTATCTCACTCCCGATGGGAAGATGGCAGTGAACATGGAAGCGGAGTTCACCATATCCGGCGGTTGGAGCCGGCACTATGTTCCTGCATCATTCAAGATAAAGGCATCAAAGACATACGAAGGTGCAAACAGCATCAACTACCCGTTCTTCTCGACCAAGCCGTACAACAAATACAAGCAACTGCTCATACGCAACGGAGGCAACGACAACGACTCTCCGCAGCACGGCCGAGTGCGTGATGCCATCACGCAGAAGACGCTTCTGAGCAGCGGTCTCTACTGTGACGCTCAGGATTACCAGCCTACACACGTGTTCTTCAACGGTTCTTACATCGGCATGCTCAATCTGCGCGAACCCAACAACCGCTATAACGGCACGGCAAACTACGGCTACGATGATGACGAGATGGACGCTTTCGAGTATTCGAACGGCTATTTCCAGATGGCCGGCACACGCGATGCGTTCGACAACTGGCAGGAGTTGTCCTACAAGGCCGACGATGACGACACCTACGAGACACTCCGCAACGAGGTGGTCGATATGGATGAATTTGTCAACTACTGGGCTGCCATCACCTACATAGGCTGTTCCGACTGGATATGCAACAACAATAACCTGAAGGGCTACCGCTCACGCAACGGAGGAAAATTTCACCTCACCATGCTCGATCAGGACTGGGGATGGAGCAATACCAACGGTGTTCAACTCGTGGAAGGCAACTACGGCAACGAGATGCTCACCATCTACAACAACATGAAGAAGAACCCGAAGTTCCAACGACAGTTTGTTGATGCCTACAGCATACTCGGCGGTAGCGTGTTCACACCCGACAGGTGCCTCCAACAGGGCGACAGCATCTGCCGTCTTGTGGCTCCGGCGCTTGCCTTTGAGGGCAAAGAACCTTGGGCATCCTATAATGAACAAAAGGACAGAATGACCGGTGACAGCTACCGCAAGGAGCGCATTAATGCCCTGCGCAACTGTTATGGTCTGGGCGACGGCATGAACGTAAAGTTTGACGCCAACATTCCGCAAGCCACATTCCTCATAAACGGTCAGCCTGTACCTACCAATGATTTTGACGGAACGCTCTTCGCGCCCGTCACCATCGAGACTTCTGCCCCTGCCAGCTACAACTTCGTCGGTTGGGAAAAGGTCTCGTTCGGCACAAGCACACTACTTCCGAGAGGGTCACAGTGGAAGTATTACGACAAAGGCTCGCTTGACGGAACGAACTGGAATACCGGTTCTGTCAACTGGCAGACAGGCTATGCTCCGCTTGGATATGGTTCTCATGACTTCTCCACGACTATACAATACGGCAGTGACAGCAACAACAAGTATCCCACTTACTACTTCCGACAGGACGTGACACTTGACACGGAACTTGACAGCAACAGTTCCGTACTGATGAACTGGACTGCCGACGACGGTTTCGTGGTGTATGTCAACGGCAAGGAAGCCTACCGCGATCTCATGCCGGAGGGCGATATAGACTACAACACCTATGCTACCACGTATGCTGTCGGCAACCCCAACTCAGGCACAGCAACGCTTTCGCCTGCCCTGTTCAAGCGCGGGACAAACATCATTGCCGTGGAAGTGCACAACAACTCCGCCTCATCGAGCGACATCTACTGGGATGCGGCGATTGTGATGAATGGCTCAGAGAGCACGGAAACACTGTCCGCAGAACGCTCCATCAGCCTTGACAGCGATGAAGACATGACGCTCAAGGCAGTGTTCGAACCTCTTTCCGAACAGTGTCTCATCACTGCCGGCTCCACTCCGGTAGTCATCAACGAGGTGAGTGCAGCCAACAGTGTCTTTGCCAACGACTATGGCAAGCGCAATGACTGGATAGAACTCTACAACACAACGGCGGAAGACATCGACGTAAACGGCATGTACATCTCCGACAACCCAAACAAACCGCAGAAATATCAGATTACCCCGGGCGACACGGAGGCTTCGACCATCATTCCCGCCCACGGCTATCTCGTCATCTGGGCGGACAAGCTCGACCCGATGAACCAGTTGCACGCATCATTCAAACTCGGCAATGACGACAATGCAAGTGTCGTCCTCACCGCCAAAGACGGTTCTTGGAGCGACCACCTTGTATATATGGCGCACGCAGGAGAGGAGTCCGTGGGACGCTATCCTGACGGAGGCAAGCGCATATACAGGATGACAAAGCCCACAATTCATGCCGCCAACATGATCAACACCTACGCTGAATGGATTTCAGGCGAGGATACCAACTTCGATGAAGAAAAGTATATAACAGGCACAAACCATATATCCGCCGGTCACACACAAGGCACAGAGTACTTCAGTGTTGACGGCATGAGGCTCAACACGCCACAAAAGGGTCTGAACATTGTGCGTGAGACCAATGCCGACGGTAGTGTGACGACACGAAGAGTCATCATACAATAATGAAAAAAGTACTGTCCACCGCCATCCTCTGCATTGCAGTCTGCGCCTACATTCAGGCGCAAGACGCTTTGGTTATCAATGAAATACAAGTCGCGAACATCGACCAGTACATTGATAACTCCAACAATTATGGCGGTTGGATAGAACTCTACAACACAACGGATGCCGACATAGACCTGCGCTACTGGTATGTCAGCGATGATGAAACCAACTACAAGAAGTCCCGGTTCCTCTCATCCATAGGGACAGTCCCTGCCAAAGGCTACAAGACAATATGGTTTGACCACTACACATCCGATGGGAACTACGGTTCGGGAGCAGCCACACAGGTCAGGTTCAAGCTCGATGCGGGCGGCGGGAAGCTCTTTTTCTGCGACAAAAACCTCCAGTTGCAGTGCTCCATAGAGTATCCTTCCGCCATCTCGCGCTGCTCCTACGCACGCACCGTTGACGGCGGCGACCAGTGGGCATGGTCGTCTACACCGACACCGGGGGCAACAAACAGTGGCATGACATTCGCCTCCATGCAGATGGAAAGTCCTGTCATCAGCGTGGAGTCGGGTCTTTTCACCGGGGCATTCACGTTCAACGTGAGCGTCCCTGACGATGCCACGCTCGTCTACACCATAAACGGCTCTACGCCTACCCTGTCGAACGGTGTGAGGACATCAAGCCGTTCGTTTAAGGTGAACGGCACTTCCGTCTACCGCTTCTGCGCTTTCGGTGACGGATACCTGCCAAGTGAGGTCATCACACGTTCGTTCATATTCCGCGACAAGGACTACACGCTACCCATTGTCTCCGTTGTCACCAACAACGCCAACCTCTATGACGACATCATCGGTGTGTACACCGACGGCACAAACGGCATTACGGGCAGAGGCGTGACCTACAAAAGCAACAAGAACATGGACTGGGAGCGGCCTGTGAACTTCGATTACATCACCGCCGACGGCAAGTCCGCCGTCAACCAGGAGGCGACATTCTATGTCTCGGGGGGCTGGAGCCGACACTGGCAGCCCACGTCCTTCAAGCTCAAGGCAGAGAAACGCTATCAGGGGAAAAACTCTTTCAACTATCCGTTCTTCCCCTTAAAGCCGTCATTGAAGAACAAGGTGCTGCTCATGCGCAACGGAGGCAATGACACCGGATGCCGTCTGAAGGACGCCTTAATACAGCGCATACTCCTCACATCGGGACTCTACATCGACGCACAGGACTGGAATCCGTGCCATGTATTCCTCAATGGCAAGTATCATGCGGTGCTCAACATGCGCGAACCCAACAATAAATTCTACGCATATGCCAACTATGGCTACGACACTGACGAGGTTGACGCATTCGAATTCTCGGATGGCAGTTTCAAACTGAAGGCAGGAACAATCGCAGCATACAACCATTGGGGGGCTCTGTCCAGTTATGCTGAGAACGAAGAACGCTACAAGGAGTTACTCAACCTTGTGGACATTGACGAGTACATCAACTATATGGCTGCCGAAACATTCATCGGCAGCGGAGACTGGTATACCAACAACAATAACATAAAGGGCTTCCGCTCCACCAACGACGGACGTTTCCACATGATGGTATTTGATGTTGACGACGGTTTCAGCAACAACAATATGCTTGAAAAACTGAAGACCTACAACTCCAACTATCCGGCATTGATGTTCAACAACATGGCGAAGAACGCGTCTTTCAAGCGTCAGTTCATCAATGCCTATTGTCTTATGGACGGCAGCATCTTCACTTCCGAACGAACACAGAGCATTGCCAACGAGATGGGAAGCATTATGGCGACACCCCTGTCCTTAGATGGAAAAGAACCGTGGAGCACCTGCAACGACGTCATAAACCGTGTCTACCACAGCAGGAGTGCCCGAATGAACAGCCTGCGCGCATATTTCTCTCTCGGCACAGGCTCGTCAGTGACTTTCA
Organism: uncultured Spirochaetota bacterium; assembly: GCA_963639575.1. GTDB lineage: Bacteria > Bacteroidota > Bacteroidia > Bacteroidales > Bacteroidaceae > Prevotella. The sequence goes on along the minus strand of CAVHUR010000017.1, from coordinate 28,754 downwards.
ATGCCAATATCCCGGAAGCCAGAATACTGCTCGACGGTCAGCAAGTGCCCACCAATAAGTTTGACGGCACACTCTTCGCACCGTTCACTCTCAGTGCCTCCGCACCGGCAGGCTATAATTTCGTCGGCTGGAAAAAGGGTGTCACCTCCACCAAAACGCTCCTCAGCAGAGGGTCGCAGTGGAGATACTACGACAAAGGTTCGCTCGACGGAGTGGACTGGAAGACCGGTTCCGTCAGTTCCTGGAGCCGCTCCGCCGCACCGCTCGGCTATGGCAAGGATGACATAAAGACCACGGTCAGCTACGGAGACAACTCCAACGACAAGTATCCCACCTGTTATTTCCGATCCACAGTCACCCTTTTCTCCGCCCCCGACAACAGTGACAAGTTCACGCTTAACTATACTGCGGACGACGGTTTCATCATTTATGTCAACGGCAAAGAAGCAGGACGCCACCTTATGCCTAATGGCGAGGTGGCTTTCTCCACCTATTCCTCCACCTATTGCCAGGGAAATCCCGACACAGGAATGCTCACTCTGGACGCAGGACTGTTTGTCAGAGGTTCCAACGACATCGCTGTTGAGGTGCACAACTGTTCCGGGACTTCAAGCGACATCTACTGGGATGCGGCGATAACACAGAGCCAGTCTTCCGGCACGGTAGTATCCACCACACGCGACATCACCTTCAGCACCGACGAGAACTGCGTACTGACTGCCGTGTTCGAACCCCTTGCCGACGAATACCTTGTGGCGGCAGGCTCCACTCCTGTGGTCGTGAACGAGGTGAGCGCCGCCAACAGCATTTTTGTGAACGACTATTACAAGCGCAATGACTGGATAGAACTCTACAATACCACCTCTACCGACATCGATGTGGAGGGCATGTACATCTCTGATAATCCCGACAAACCGCAGAAATACCGCATTTCCGGCGACGGAGAAATCAGCACCGTCATCCCGGCACACGGCTATCTCATAATTTGGGCAGACAAACTCGACCCGATGAACCAGTTGCATGCCAACTTCAAACTTGGCAACGAAGACAATGCGAGCGTCGTTCTGACCGCCGCAGACGGTTCTTGGAGCGACCACCTTATATATATGGCACATAGCGGAGAGGAGTCCGTGGGACGCTATCCCGACGGAGGCAAGCGCATATACAGGATGTGGCGGCCGACCTTAAAGGCTGCGAACACTATCGGCACTTACTCCGAATGGATTTCGGGAGAGGATGTCAATTTTGACGAAAAGGCATATATCACCGGCATTGACCAGCCCGATGAAACGACGGAACGCCGGAACGAGGAATACTTCACCGTTGACGGCATGAAGCTCAATGCGCCCAAGCAAGGTCTGAATATCGTCAGGACAACCGCCCCGGACGGCACTGTGACCACGCGCAAGGTCAATGTCAGGTGAACAGCAAGGGCTTAAATGCGCCGGCAGATGCGTCACATTGATTTCAATGGGACATTAATCCGTGACAGAACTTCCGTTTATTCCCATATTTTGTTACCTTTGCAGAGGTAAAACGAACATAGACATGAAGACAGACATCGAAATCGCACGCGAGACAAAATTGCTACCCATCAGCGACGTGGCAGCAGGTATCGGAATTGGAGAAGACCAACTGGAACATTACGGAAAGTACATAGCGAAGGTACCATACTCCTCTATCGACGAGGCAAAAGCCGGCAGTCACAAACTGATTCTTGTCACCGCCATAACCCCGACCAAGGCAGGCATAGGCAAGACCACCGTGTCAATCGGTCTGGCTTTGGGACTTTCACGCATCGGGAAGAAAGCGGTGCTCGCACTGCGTGAGCCTTCTCTCGGCCCGTGTTTCGGCATGAAGGGCGGCGCAGCAGGCGGCGGCTATGCGCAGGTGCTGCCCATGGAGAAGATCAATCTTCATTTCACAGGCGATTTCCACGCTATCACCTCTGCCCACAACATGATAACCGCCTTGCTCGACAACTACATCTACCAGCACCGCGATGACGGTTTTGCGCTGAAAGAGGTGTTGTGGAAGCGTGTACTCGATGTCAATGACCGCAATCTGCGCGAGATTGTCACCGGACTGGGAGGCAAGACCAACGGAGTGGTCGGCACAAGCGGATTCGACATAACCCCCGCTTCCGAAATCATGGCGATACTCTGTCTTGCCAAGGACGAGGATGACTTGCGCCGCAGGATAGAGAATATCCTGTTGGGAATACAGACCGACGGCACACCGTTTTATGTGAAAGACCTCGGTGTGGCAGGTGCTATATGCGTTTTGTTGCGTGATGCGCTGAACCCTAATCTCGTACAGACAACGGAGAACACGGCGGCATTCGTCCATGGAGGACCGTTCGCAAACATAGCGCATGGCTGCAACTCGGTAATCGCAACCAAGACTGCCCTCACCTACGGAGACTACTGCATCACCGAAGCAGGGTTCGGCGCTGACCTCGGAGCGGAAAAGTTCATCGACATAAAATGCCGCAAATCTGGTCTGAAGCCTTCCCTTACTATTCTCGTTGCCACCACACAGGGACTGAAGATGCATGGCGGAGTGGCACTGGAAGACATCAAGAGCCCGAACAAAGAGGGGCTTGTGGAGGGCTTCAAGAACCTCGACCGCCATATACGCAACCTCCAGCAGTTGGGTCAAACCGTAGTAGTCTGTCTCAACAAGTACGCTACTGACACACAGGAAGAACTCGACCTTGTAGCAGAACACTGCCGTTCTTTCGGTGTGGCTTATGCCCTGAACAATGCTTTCACAGAAGGAGGTGCAGGAGCTGTAGACCTTGCCAAGACTGTGGTCAATACCATCGAAGAGCAACCAAGCAACGCTCCGAAGTTCCTGTATGACGACGAAGACAGTATAGAAACAAAGATTGAGAAGGTGGCAAAGAACTATTACGGTGCGGCAAAAGTCGTCTACACCAAAGCCGCAAAGAAGATGATAGCCCGGGCGAACGAGCTTGGCACCGCACACTATCCCGTATGCATTGCCAAGACACAGTTCTCTTTCTCCGACAATCCGAAATGTTACGGTGTACCCGAGGGCTTCACCTTGACCGTGAGAGACCTTGTTCTGAACTGCGGAGCGGAGATGCTGGTGGCTATCGCCGGCGACATCATGCGCATGCCGGGACTGCCTCTGCACCCGCAAGCGGAGAAAATAGACATCGTGAACGGCGAGATAGAAGGTCTGTCATAGTCTTTCCGTTCGCTTCAACCTCCTTTTCGAACTATCAAAAGAGGGCAAACAGAAAACCTTGCCCCACATAGACCAATCGCGACGATAGATGTCACTTGCATCAATCGCCGCGATTACGTATATCTTAAAACTCCGTCTGTTCCAAAAAAGGGATAGAGTGCTTGGATATTCTAAATAATTGCATTAACTTTGCAGTTGCATTGCCGCTTGCGACACACGATGTACAAGCACTCCGCAACTGCGGTACGGCTCCGTAGCTTAGCTGAATAGAGCGTCAGATTCCGGTTCTGAAGGTCATGGGTTTGAATCCCATCGGGGTCACGAAAGTGTGATTTTGGTTCGTCCAAAATCACACTTTTTTCATCTCCGCTATTTCTTTTTGTTTTCTGTAGCCACAGTATCCTTGTCGATTATCTTCTCCTGTGCCATTTTCGACAATGTTTCGGCTTTCTTTATAGCCTCCTTGTTTGCCTCGCTGGCATCTTGCAGACGATAGTAGCCCTGCGTGCGGTTGCCGCTGAAGCGCAGTACCAGGGAATCACCCCTCAACATTATGATATCCGCAGTGTCATTGACAATCTCCTCCTGAGGCATCTTGTCGTTTTTCTCCTTATTGTTTCCCGACGGCATATTCATGCTTTTGGCACGGCCGAGAACCATTTTGCCGTTCAACAGATGCCACTGCTTGTAGAACGGTACCGGAGGATACTCCACCGGACTTTCGTCTTCCAACGCCGATGAATGTCGCACCATGCCGACCGGACTTGCCTGGAAACGGCGCTTCAGAGTAAATCCGTACTCACGCGGAACGAAGTATATGTCGCGTATGGAGTCCGGCATGTTTCTGATAAACTTCTTCTTCTCCGCATCCGTCATTTCGTCACTGTTGCGCAGTTCCGGCATTACCACATGACACCATGTGCCTTTCAGTTCTTCAAGGTTTATCACCATGTCCGCCACAGTCGAATCTCTCCTGTTGGGAACTACCGCTATCCAGTCGCCTATCTGCGGGTCTCCCATCACCTTGCGCCTGCGGCTTGCCCTAAAGATGTCGTACTTTATCGGGTCGCTTCCGTCGGGCGGCAACAGGTAGAGCACAGAGTCAGAACCTCCGTCACACATAAGTCCGTACACGTTACTGTCTCCCGGAAGCCGTTCTATCATGGATGTCGTCTGCTTCTCCGGGGCTTTTTTGTCCCCTTTTCCACCGCACGAAACCACGAAAACCGCCAATGCCACAATGGCAAAACTTATATTCTTCTGCATTTATGTAAAGTCGTATGTAACGGAAAACAAAATTACAAAAATATGCGAATGTCCACGGCCGGACGCTGAAAGAATTATAATCTCTTAACGGTTGACACAACCGTGCGCATACGAGTTAAATTGTGTTCAAACACGTGTTCATGTCGCTCAAAAGTATTAACTTTGCATCTGATTGTGACAAAGGCAATTCAGAATTAGACAAAAACAAAAATCAAGGTTCATAAATGAAGAAACGGATTCAGTTCAGTCTCGTTTATCGGGACATGTGGCAGAGTTCTGGCAAGTTCCAGCCACGCAAAGACCAGCTGGAACGCATAGCACCAGTAATCATAGAGATGGGTTGTTTCTCACGTGTAGAGACCAACGGAGGAGCTTTCGAGCAAGTAAACCTGCTCGCAGGCGAGAACCCGAACGACGCAGTGAGAGCTTTCTGCAAGCCTTTCAACGAGGCAGGCATCAAGACCCACATGCTCGACCGCGGTCTCAACGCCCTGCGCATGTATCCCGTGCCCGACGATGTGCGTCAGCTGATGTATCGTGTCAAGCATGCGCAAGGAGTTGATATACCGCGCATATTCTGCGGTCTCAACGACGAGCGCAACATCATTCCGTCGATAAAATGGGCTGCCGAGGCAGGCATGACACCGCAGGCTACGCTCTGTATCACCAATTCCCCCGTTCACACGGTGGAGTACTACGCTGCGAAAGCAGACCTTTTCATCGAAGCCGGCGCACCTGAAATCTGTCTGAAAGACATGGCTGGTGTCGGCATGCCGGGCTTCCTCGGCCGTCTGACAAAGGCTATCAAGACCAAGCACCCCGACATCATCATCGAATATCACGGTCACAGCGGTCCCGGTCTCTCCATGGCTTCTATTCTTGAAGTGTGCGAGAACGGCGCCGACATCATCGACACAGCCATTGAACCATTGTCTTGGGGCAAGGTTCACCCCGATATCATCTCTGTCCGCGCCATGCTGAAGGATGCCGGATTCGAAGTTCCCGACATCAACATGAGCGCCTACATGAAGGCCCGTTCACTCACCCAGGAGTTCATCGACGAGTGGCTCGGCTATTTCATCAACCCTGCCAACAAGCAAATGTCTTCTCTCTTGCTCGGCTGCGGACTGCCTGGCGGCATGATGGGCAGCATGATGGCCGACCTCGGAGGCATCCAGGGAGTCATCAACAACCTCCGAAAGAAGAAGGGAGAACCCGAACTTTCCACCGACGATATGCTGGTGGCACTGTTCCAGGAGGTAGAATACGTATGGCCCAAGGTGGGTTATCCACCGCTCGTGACACCGTTCTCACAGTATGTGAAGAACATCGCGCTGTTCAACCTCCTCACCATGGAGCAGGGCAAAGGACGCTACGTGATGATGGACGACTCCATTTGGGGAATGATTCTCGGCAAGTCCGGCAAAGTGCCGGGCGAGATTGCGCCGGAGATAATAGCCCTTGCCAAAGAGCAGGGACGCGAGTTTGTTGAAGCCGACCCGCACACTTTCTATCCCAATAACCTCGATGAGTTCAAGAAAGAAATGGACGACAACGGTTGGGATTACGGCAAAGACGACGAGGAACTCTTTGAGTTGGCAATGCATCCTGAGCAGTACCGCAACTACAAGAGCGGTCAAGCCAAGAAGAATTTCCTTGCCGATTTGCAGAAAGCAAAGGATGCCGCACTCGGCGCAAAGGTAAGCAAGGAAGAGCTGACGGCGTTCAAGCACGCCAAAGCCGACGCTATCGTAGCACCGTGCAACGGTCAGATTCTGTGGGAAGTCAACGGCGAAGGCGAAGGCAACACATCCATTGAGCCGTACATAGGCAAGGAGTATGCCGAGGGCGATGACTTCTGCTACATGCAGGCATCATGGGGTGAGCTGCTCACAGTGCCTGCCGCTCTTGGCGGAAAACTTGTTGAAGTGAATGCCAAACAAGGCGCTAAGGTGCACAAGGGCGACGTGATAGCCTATCTGGAGCGTTCTCACTGATATTGATGCAGACAGAAATTATCATAGACAAATTCTATAGCGTAGAGAATGGAGCATTGCGTTCCATTCTCTTAACGCATAGTAGAATGGTGGCGGAAAAGGCTGCAAGGATAGCGGAAAAGCATCCCGAACTCCACATCGACACCACTTTCGTCTATGATGCCGCCATGCTCCACGACATAGGGATTGTGATGTGCGACGCTCCCTCGATAGAGTGTCACGGCACAGAGCCTTATCTGCGCCACGGCATCTGCGGCGGCAAGATGCTCCGCGACAATGCCTCCGAGTGGAACATGTCGCCTGCCGACATCGAACCTTATGCCCGTGTGTGCGAGCGCCACACCGGTTCGGGACTGACTGCCGACGACATCATCCGCCAGAACCTGCCGCTTCCGCACATCGATCTGCTGCCCGAGACTCTTGAGGAAAAACTCGTTTGCTACGCAGACAAGTTCTACTCCAAGACAAGACTCACCGAAGAAAAAACTTTCGAGAAGGTTTTGGATTCGCTGAAAAGGTTCGGCACGGACTCCGAACGACGTTTTCTTGAACTACACGAACTGTTCAAATGAAAAGACATTCCGCCCTGCTGGTGCTGCTGGTACTTGTCGTCTTCGCGACCGCAGGCGGACGTGGCGTATCCGCCGTAAGCCGCTTGTACGGTGCTATTACGATGGATTCGCTCGACACGACAGTCGTAGATTCACTCCATCAAGCCATCATGGCGCACAACAAAGCCATTGATGACAGCATCCGCAAAGATTCCATCAACCGCAAGAAGGCCAACGGCATCGAGTCGCCTGTACACTACGAGTCGACCGACTCCATGGTCTATCTCGCTTCCACACGCAAGGCATATCTTTTCGGAGACTCCAAAGTGAAATACCAGAACATGGATCTTGCCGCCGAAAAGGTGGACATGAGCATGCAGGACAACATGGTCCATGCCACCGGAGTGTGGGCAGACACCACACAGACGGCACTCGACGGCACTCCCGTTTTCCAGTTGGGACAGGACACCTACGAGAGTGACACCATGTCATTCAACTTCAAAACCAAGAAAGGACTTATCCGCAATGTGGTCACTGAGCAGCAGGATGGCTACATGCAGAGTGAACTTTCAAAGCGCGACGCCAACGGTGACGTGTTCCTGCAACACGGCAAATACACCACCTGCGATGCCGAGCATCCCGATTTCTACCTGAAAATATCGCGTGCCAAGCTGCGTCCGGGCAAGGACGTAGTGTTCGGCCCGGCCTACCTTGTGGTGGCTGACGTACCGCTGCCGCTTGCCGTTCCCTACGGTTTCTTCCCCTTCACCAAAGACTTTTCGAGCGGATTCATCATGCCGACCTACGGTGACGAGTCGGCGCGCGGATTCTATCTGCGTGACGGAGGCTATTATTTCGCCATCAGCGACAAGATGGATCTGAAGCTCATCGGCGAGATTTACACCAAGGGTTCGTGGGGTATCTCCGCGTCAAGCAACTACAAGAAGCGTTACAAATACAGCGGCAACTTCCTCTTCAGCTACCAGGACACACGTAATAGTGAGCGCGGAATGCCCGACTTCACACAGACCAAGAGTTTCAAGGTGCAGTGGTCTCACCGACAGGACGCCAAAGCCAACCCTTACAGTTCTGTCTCCGCAAGCGTCAATTTCGCCACTTCTTCCTATGAGAGGAACAACCTCAACTCCATGTACAATCCGCAGTCGATGACCCAAAGTACCAGGACATCGTCCGTAAGCTGGAGCACCACCTTCTCAAGCATTGGCCTCAGTCTGAGTTCAACGGCAAACCTCTCGCAGAACATGCGCGACTCTACCCTCGCCATCACCCTGCCCGACCTCAACATCAGCATATCGCGCTTCTATCCGTTCAAGCGCAAGAACACCGTAGGCAAGGAGCGTTGGTATGAGAAGATATCCATGTCCTACACCGGACACATATCCAATTCCTACTCTGGCAAGGAGAACAAGCTCATGCATTCCAACCTTGCCAAGGACTGGCGCAACGGTTGGCAGCACTCCATTCCTGTCAGCGGCAACTTCACACTCTTCGATTACATCAACGTGAGTCCGTCGTTGTCGTTCACCGACCGCACCTATATGAACAAGGTGAAGCGCTCGTGGGACGATGCGGCACAGACCGAAGTGGCCGACACACTCTACGGTTTCTACAATGTCTACAACTGGAGTCTCGCCCTGTCCATGTCGACCAAGCTCTACGGAACATTCATTCCCAACAAGCGGATACTTGGCAAGAACTTCCCCATAGAGAAGATCCGCCACGTCATAACGCCGTCAGTAAGCGTGAGCTATGCACCCGACTTCAGTGCCTCGCGCTACGGTTATTACGACACATACCAGAAGACCGATGCCGACGGAAACGTGTCACTGGTGGAGTATTCACCCTATGCAAACATGCTCTACGGAGTGCCGGGCAAGGGCAAGACCGGTTCGGTGTCTTTCTCCATTGACAACAATGTGGAGATGAAAGTGAAGTCCGACAAGGACACCACAGGCATAAAGAAAGTCAGCATCATAGACAATCTCGGCGCCACCATGTCGTATAACATGGCTGCGACCACACGTCCGTGGAGCGACCTGAGTACACGCCTGCGCCTGAAACTGGGCAAGAACTACACCTTCAACATGAATGCGGTGTTCGCCACCTACGCCTATGAGCTCGACGAAAACGGCAAACCGTATGTCGGCACGCACACGGAGTGGGGCTACGGACGCTTCGGCCGTTTCCAGGGAACGTCGCAGAACCTCTCCCTGACCCTCAATCCCGAAAAGCTGAAGAAGTGGTTTGGCGGCGGCAAAGACGATGATGACGACCGCAGGGACATGGAAGACGACGAGGGAATGGACACCGATGTGGAGTCCAATATCGACGATGACATGATCAACGCACAAAAGGGACTGCAGCGCAAAAAGAAGAAAACAGACAAGGCGGAGGTCGATGACGACGGCTACATGCCTTTCTCCATGCCTTGGTCACTCACCTTCGGCTACGGCATCACCATGCGAGAGAACACCTCTGGCAAGTTCAACACCCGCACAATGCGCTATCCCTACAAGTTCACACAGACAATGAACGTGTCGGGCAACCTGCGCTTGGCGGAAGGCTGGAACATCAGTTTCTCCTCCGGCTACGACTTTGAGAACAAGAAGATAAGCATGACGACGGCATCGCTCCAGCGCGACCTGCACTGTTTCTCCATGTCTTGCTCCATGGTGCTCGCCCCTTACACCAGCTATAACTTTTCGTTCCGCTGCAATGCGGCGACACTCACCGATGTGCTGAAGTATGACAAGCGCAGCGGATATTCCAATTCCGTAAAATGGTACTGATATCAATTCTTTATGTCATCGCCGGACTTCTGCTTCTCGTAAAGGGCGGCGACAGCCTCATCGACGGCTGCGTGGCAATAGCGAAAAGGGCGAAGTTGAGCAACATGGTGATAGGTATCGTGGTGATAGGCTTCGGCACTTCCACCCCCGAACTGCTTGTCAGCACACAGGCGGCGATAGTCGGCAGTTCGGGACTTGCCATAGGCAACGTCGTGGGATCTAACATCGCCAACATCGCACTCATCCTTGGAATGACGTCAATCATCAGTCCTCTTCCTGCCGACAGCACCGCCCTGAGGCGTGACCTGCCGTTCATGGTTCTCGCTGTCGTGGCTCTTGTCGGCGTGGGAATGTCTGGCGACATCTTCCGTTGGGAGGGACTGCTCTTCGTCCTGACACTTGTCACCTATATGGCATACCGTGTGAGGATATCGAGAAAGGCGGAAAAGGCCGCTGCGGACACCGCTGACAGCACGTCCGATGAGCCGTGCATGCCGCTGTGGAAGTCCGTCATGACTGCCGTATTGTCCATCGTAGCACTGATAATCGGCGCCAACGTACTGATAAAAGGCGCTTCCGACATCGCCCTGACCCTCGGCACGGCACTCGGAGCGGAGGCTGCGGCGATGGAGAGAATTATCGGACTGACTATCGTAGCCGTGGGAACATCGCTGCCGGAACTCACCGCCACGGTGATGGCAGCACACAAGAAACAGGCCGACATGGCACTCGGCAACATCATAGGCAGCGTTTCATTCAACATCTTCTGCGTCATCGGGGTGGCCTCGGCAGTGTGTCCGATACACCATTCCGACCGTGGCTTCACGTTCGACTACATGGTCATGCTCGGCGTAGCCGTGCTTCTGAGCGCCGTACTCTACTCACACCACAGGATAACACGCAGTGCAGGCTGGACGCTGACACTCATCTATGTGCTCTACATCATACGGACTTTACTGGTCATCTGACCTTCACATAACACCACAGACATGGAATTAGTAGAAAGATTCATCAACTACACCAAGTTCGACACCCAGTCCCGCGAGGACTCCGACACCACTCCATCCACCCCGGAGAAACAACTGCACTTTGCCAAATACCTGTGCGAAGAACTGAAAGACGAGGGACTGGACGACGTGGAGATGGACAACCTCGGCTACATATACGCCACACTGCCGGGCAACATCAAGGGAAACGGCATCCCGACCATCGGTTTTATCTCCCACTACGACACGTCTCCCGATGCGTCAGGTGCCGGCATCAAGGCGCGCATCGTGGAAAACTATGACGGAGGAGACATCATCCTGTCCGAAGGAATCGTCTCTTCGCCCAAGCTGTTCTCCGAACTGCTGCGCCACAAGGGCGAAGATCTCATCGTGACCGACGGCACCACGCTGCTCGGAGCCGACGACAAGGCAGGCATAGCCGAGATAGTGCAGGCGATGAAATACCTCAAGGAACACGACGAGATACCCCACGGCGACATACGCATAGCCTTCAATCCCGACGAGGAAATAGGCATGGGCGCACGTCATTTCGATGTCGACAAGTTCGGATGCGACTGGGCCTACACCGTCGACGGGGGCGACCTCGGCGAACTGGAGTACGAGAACTTCAATGCCGCAGGGGCTAAAATCACCATCAAAGGGGTGAGCGTGCACACGGGATATGCCAAAGGCAAGATGGTGAACGCCTCGCGCGTCGCCGCCGACCTGCTCGACATGATTCCCGACACCGACCTGCCGGAGACCACCGAGGGCTATGAAGGCTTCTACCATCTGGTCAGCCAGACCAGTTCCACGGAGCAGGCGAAGATGTATTTCATCATACGCGACCACGACAAGAACCATTTTGAGAACCGCAAGAGATTCATGCGCGACTGCATAAACCTGCTCAACGAGAAATACGGAGCGGGCACTGTCACGGCAGACATCTACGACCAGTATGCCAACATGAAGGAAATCATGGACGAGCACCTGCACATCATCGACATCTGCCTGCAGGCTTTCCGCGAGTGCGGCGTGCCTGCCAAGGTGCAGCCCATACGCGGAGGTACCGACGGAGCACAGCTGTCGTTCCGTGGTCTGCCATGTCCCAACCTCTTTGCCGGCGGCGTCAACTTCCACGGACCGCACGAGTTCGTGTCCGTGCAGGTGATGCGCAAAGCCATGGAGGTGATAGTCAAGATATGCGAGATTGCCGGCAACTACGACAAGTGACTCCCTGCCGGTGACGCAGACCACAAGGATGATTTTTTATTAACCATATTATAACGAGATGAATTTTATTTCCACAAAGAATCTAAAGGGAGACATTACAGGCGGCATCACCGCCGGAATCGTGGCCTTGCCGCTCGCCTTGGCGTTCGGCATACAGGCCTTTGGCGGCATCAACGACCCGTCGGCGGCCAGCATAGGCGCATTGTCGGGCCTCGTCGGGGCCACACTGCTCGGCTTCTTCGCCGCACTGTTCGGCGGCACGCCGTCACAAATCAGCGGACCGACAGGCCCTATGACAGTCATCACCGCCGGACTGGTGAGCGGCGCATGGGCTTCTTCGGGCGGCAACCTGTCCACCGTGCTCATCACCATGTCGCTGTCGGGCATGTTCTGCGGACTGTTCCAGATACTCTTCGGCATCATCAAGCTGGGCAAACTCATACGCTACATCCCCTACCCCGTACTGTCGGGATTCATGAGCGGCATCGGCGTAATCATCATCCTACAGCAGATATATCCGCTCATGGGACTGAAGTCGCCTGTCCTCGTAGTCGACATGATACTCCGTTTCCCCGAGATTATCGCCGGCGGCATATCCGTAGAGGCTCTCGCACTCGGACTTGCCACGATAGCGATAATCGTTCTGCTGCCTAAAGTGATAAAGAACAAGAACGTGCCCGTCACCCTCGTGGCGCTCATAGTGGTCACTCTCGCGGCGCTGCCGCTGGGTCTTGCCGACAAGTACATCATCGGCGACATACCCTCAGGACTGCCGAAACCGTTCTTCGCCAACTCCAGCATCGACCTCGGTAGCATCAACTGGATTGACGTGCTGAAGTGTTCCATCCTGCCGGGACTTACCCTTGCCGGACTGGGTTCTATCGACACGCTGCTCACATCGGTCGTTGCCGACAACATCACCAAGACCAAGCACCGCAGCAATCAGGAACTTATAGGCCAGGGCATCGGCAATGCCATGGCGGGACTGTTCTGCGGAGTGTCCGGAGCAGGAGCCACCATGCGTACCGTGGTAAATGTCCGCTCGGGCGGAAGCAGCAAGATCAGCGGTATGATACATTCCCTGCTGCTGCTCGCCATCCTGCTCGGTCTGGGCAGTCTGGTCAAGTTTGTGCCGCTGTCAGTGCTTGCCGGCATCCTCATAACCGTGGGTTGGGGCATCATCGACTTCCGCGGATTCCGCGATCTGAAGCACATCCCGCACGATGACGCATTCGTTCTCATCGTCGTGTTCCTCACCACCGTGTTCGTCGATCTGCTCACCGCAGTGGGCATAGGCATGGTTATCGCCTGCGTACTGTTCATGAAACGCGCCAGCGATCTTGTGGAGAAGAAGTACGAATCCCATGAAATCAACGGCTTCGACAAGGAGAATCCATGGCCCGACGAGGCAGGAATGCCGGAGGAAGCCAAGCACACCGTCTACGTGCAACGTCTCGACGGACCGGTCTTCTTCGGTTCTGTCACACGCTTCAAGGAAGTGATGCAGGACGTGCCGGCAGAGGCCAAGACCGTGATAATCCGCATGAAGAACGTGTCATTCATGGACCAGTCGGGACTCTATGCCATGGAGTCGGCCATCACAGACCTGAAACAGCGCGGCGTGCAGGTGCTGATGACAATCCTCCAACCGCAGCCCCGCTACATGCTGTCCACCATGGGCTGCATACCGGAACTCATCTCCGAGGACTGCATCTTCAAGACCTTCGAGGACTGCACCGACTATCTGCGCAGGACACTGGAGGACAAACACTAAGCGAAACAACGCCTGTCGTGCAGCACGACAGACGTTCAGACTGTCCACAAACGGCGTTGTTACTGTCTCTAAACGGCGTTATTGCGGTGGCACAACGACCGTGATACGAACGGATAACGACCGTTGTCCGAACGTACATCGACCGTTGTACGGTCGTACAACGGTCGATGCGCCACCATACAAACGGTGTTTAACAATACAGGCAACCGCCTTATGGGGTTGCCTGTAGTCATTTTATCAGTCCTGTACCTTTATCCTTATGTTGCGGTACCACACGTCATCGCCGTGGTCCTGCAGTGCGAAGTAACCGCCGTTCTTGCCTTCGTTGATCATCAGGTCATAGGCTGCGGGGAACTCACCGCCCTTTGCGAACTTGCTGTTGTCGAGCATTTCCTTCCATTTCGGTGTCCAGAGGTGGTACTCAAGCACCTTTTCGTCGTTCTGGTAGTGGATGACCGTACCCTTGAAGACCACGATCTTCACCTTGTTCCACTCCCCGAACTTCTTTGAGTTCTGCGGATTTGCCGGTATCATGTCGTAGAGGGAAGCCGACTTGCGGTTGCCGTCGACGCCGAGCTGGGCATCCACGTGGTTGTCGTTATCGAGCACCTGATACTCCGAACAGGACTGCCAGATGGGCAGATACTCGCCGTCTGCGCCCTTGGCTTCCTGTGCCAGATAGAAGATGCCGGAGTTTCCTCCCTTTGAAATCTTGTACTCCAGTTCGAGAGTAAAGTTGGTAAACTTGTGCGCGAACATGAGGTCGCCGCCGCCTTCAGCCTGTGCCTCGCCCGTGCCGGAGCCTTTCAGGTGGAGGGTGTTGTCCTTGTTCTCCCAGCTTGCGGGCACTTTGTCCTGACCGTAACCGCGCCATCCGTCGAGGCTCGTGCCGTCAAAGAGGATGTAGTAGCCGTCCTTGTCGGTCTTCAGTTTGGCGAGGTCATACTGCGGATTCTCCACTATCTCGGCCTTGCCGGCCTCTGCGGTGTCCTTCGGAGCGCAGCAGCAGCTGCCGCAACCACAGTTACATTCACACTTCTTCTGTCCTCCACATGCCGTAAGCAACAGGAGACTCGCTGCAAAAAACAATGTTTTTTTCATAGATAAGTTTTTATTGTTAGTCGTAATATTACGTCCTTGTGTTATCAGGACAAGCCTTGTTGTCTGCAAAGGTAATACAATTCCGATGCAATGCAAGGCATATCGCCAAAGATAAAATGCCGTTTGACATGAAAAACGGCATTATTAACAGGAATTAAAACTACAGGCGGTGCATCTGTAACAAACGGTTAACCTGTGTGTAACCGTTATGTAACACAATCTTAAGAACTTTGCCGGCGAAACAATAATTTGGCTTTATGAAATACAAACTGCTGTTTTTGGCTGCATGGCTCTCCGTCGCCGCTTCGGCACAGACGGAAAGCGACAACAAGGGAAAGGAGGTCTATCCGGTGGAAGTGCACGGAACGCTGCGCTCCAAGTATGAATACCAGACGGAGGAAGGCAAGGGACGGTTCGAGGTGCGCAACGCCCGCATCAACGTGGAAGGCAAGTTGTCGGAAATCATCAAGTACAAGGCGGAAATCGACCTCTGCGACGAGGGCGCGATAAAGATGCTCGATGCCTACACGAGACTGAAGCCCGTGAATGACCTGAAAATCACCGTCGGTCAGTTCCGTGTGCCGTTCACCATCGACGCGCACCGCTCTCCTCACAAGCAATACTTTGCCAACCGCTCGTTCATTGCCAAGCAGGTGGGCAACGTGCGCGATGTGGGTGCATCGGTGGAATACACCCTCGACGCCGGTTTTCCGATTGTCCTGGAGGCCGGGATATTCAACGGCTCGGGACTGACCAACCAGAAAGACTACTGGACAAACGAGGTCAACTATTCCGCGAAGGCGCAGTTTGAACTGCCGAAGGACTTCAACCTGACGCTGAGCGTGCAGAAAATAAAGCCCAGCGTCAGTATAATGATGTATGATGCGGGTGCCTATTGGCACCACGGCACGTGGCATGTCGAGGCGGAATACCTGTACAAACGCTACGGGGAAAACGCCTTCAAGGACGTGCACGCCTTCGATTCTTTCGTGAGCTACGGCATAAAGACCGGTAAAGGACTTATCCAGAGGGTCACCCCACTCGTGCGTTACGACTTCATGACCGACCACAGCGACGGCACCATGACGGACGAGGGGAAACTGCAAATCAATGATTACAAGCGGTCACGACTGACCGGCGGCGTGACACTGAGCATGAAGAAACCCTTCGTGAGCGACATCCGCATCAATTTTGAGAAATACTTTTATCGTGACAATGCCGTCGTGAAACCTTCCGAAAAGGACAAGATCGTGGTGGAAGTGATGACACGCTTCTGAGGCGACCGCTCGTTTGCGGTTCAGGCGAGCAGTTTCTTCACTATCTGCGAGATAGCGCCGCCCTCCGCCTTTCCGGCGAGTTGCTTCGACGCGATGCCCATTACCTTGCCCATTTCCTTCATGGATGAAGCCCCGGTCTGGGCGATGATGTCCTTCACCGCCTGCTCTATCTCCTCTGCGGAGAGCGGTTTCGGCAGGTATTCCTCGATGACCGCCACCTGCTCCAGTTCGTGTTCCGCCAGGTCGGCACGGTTCTGCTGGTTGAACGTAGCGGCAGATTCCTTGCCCTGCTTAGCCAGTTTCTGCAGTATCTTCAGTGCTGCATCGTCGGTCAGCGTGTCGTTTGCTCCCGGCGCAGTCTTTGCCTCGAGAAACACTTTCTTGATGTTGCGCAATGTCTCAAGACGCACCTTGTCGCGCGCCTTCATTGCAGCCTTGATGTCTTCTGAGATTTGATCGTAAAGCATAACCTTTGTTTTTGTTTGTCAGTAATTATATTGCGTATTGTCCGACCGCAGGAATATTGAGATGCGCCTGCAGTCCCATGGCGTGCAACACTCGGGAGACGGTGTTAAGAGTAAGGTTCTTGCCGTTCTCTATCTTTGAAATCTGCCCTTTCTTCACGCCAATCAGATTGCCCAACTGTTCCTGTGTCAGTTTCTTGTTCTTGCGTGCCTCCTTGATAGCCTCACCTATCAAGAACGTGTTGATGTCGTCATCAAACTGCATTCTGTGTGGAGTGCCGGTCTTTCCTATATGCTTGTCCAGCATCTCTTCCTCGGTATAAAACTTCATTTCTTCCATATTCTTTCTCCTTTCAGACAAGTTTTGCAAATCTAAATGTCAGGACATTGTCCTTGTATCAATGACACTGTCCATCATAACACTTCGTTTTATAAACCTTTCATCTTAAGATATAATGCTCTGATTTCCTCTGCACGTTTAATCTGACGCTTGGGCGTCTTCTGCTCTTTCTTGAAAAGCCGTGCGTCGCGATTACCAATGAGTTGGTTGTAACATCCCAGAACGCAAGCAAGCGGTATTGTATTCCGTCATATTTAGTACGAAATTCCCAAATGTCAGTTCCCTCCAACTTTTTGAACAACTTGGGATCAAGCACATATTTTGACTTCCTTATATTGGACAATATCTTGTCTTTTGCCTTTTGGGGAAGGCTGTCCAAGAAGTCGTCCGCTTCTTTGGAATACAGCACATTAAATCTTTCCTGCATATTCTACCGTGTCAGAAACACCTGCAAATGTAAGAAAAGGAATCTATATATGGAAACTTTTGCGGCGCAAATTAGTTTTATTTAGCAGAAGCGACAGGCTGTACAAAAAGATGCGCCTGCAGTTTACCTGCGGCGCATCCCCTTTATCTGTTGTCCGGACAACGGTTATTTGTTGACCTTCACGGTGTTTTGGCCAGCCTTGACCACATACACGCCCTTGGCGAGACCTACGAGCGAAACGGCAGTGGAAGCCTTTGCGGACTTCACGAGAGCGCCGTCTGCGGCATATACGCAGATGTCAGCGGGAGCGGAAACGGTGATGTTGTCGCCGTTGCGCACGATTGCCGGAGTGCTGTCCTCCACTTCGCTGATGCCGGTGGCAGCCTTTGAGAGGCACTTGTAGGTGTAGGAAAGGCCGTCAGTGTCATACTGTGCCACGATGTAACCGTCGTTCTCGGTCAGCTCAGTGAGGTATCCGGGATTCTCCATGGCGGTAAGTGCGCATGTTGACGGGTCTACAGTGTATCCCAGAGGAGCGAGGAATGCGCCGCTATTGGTAACATATGCATATCCTGCCAGATACAAGTAAGTGCCGTCAGAGTACAGAGCCGTTGCGGTTTCGGCATTGTGTTCCGCATCATCCTCGTCGTAACCGCTTGACTTGGCGGCATTGAGGGAGAGGTCAGAAGTGCTGAGTGACGCCACGAACATGTCGCAACCGCCCTTGTATTCCAGTCCGCCGAAGAGGCCATCCACATTGAATGTGCCGGAAACATAGAGTTTTCCGTTATATACAAGCATCTGGCGGATGCCGTTGAGGACATTCCAGCTGGATGTCGCCGTAGTGTTGTAGACCTTGGAAACGGTCTTGTCGCCATCGATGCGGGCAAACACGAATGAGTGTTCTATGCTGCCGTCGTCACCGTAAGCCAAGGTTATGGTTTCCGTACCGGCCGCTGTGGTCAGTCCAAGAGTACCCGCTCCTACGAAGCCAGCATATACCACACCGTCGTTGATGGTAAAGTCTACATCTTCCGCCTGGTAACTTACGCTGCTCAACACCCTGTCCTGAGCGCCGAAAGAAGCCACCTTTGCAGCCGAACCGAAGTCGGAGGCATTGAGCGAAACGATTGTCGCGAAGTTGAGATCCTGTACTGCCCAGATAGCATCCACGTAGCGGTCTTCGACAGTGAGGTCACCTATTGTGACAGTACCTCTGCTCAACAGGGAGAAGTAAACCTTGTCGCCGTCAGCCTGAATCTTGTTTATCGTGGCAGTAGGCTCAAACCAAGGGAAAGCATCTTCACTTGTCACGACAGAATAGTCGGCTGTCGGAACAAGCGCTATCGCCTGTTTCACCACACCGTCCTTGTCGTATTTCACGAGAAAAGAGGAGTAGCGTGACGTGTTCTCGGCATCTCCGTCAGTGATAGACTTGGCCGCTCCGTCAGTGCCGCACACGTTTGCCTCGGCAGCGAACTTGCCTGCCGCATAGACATTGCCCTCCTTGTCGGTGGCAACAGCGGTGAACACGGCATTGCCGTTGATACCTGCCGCCCACTGTTTTGCGCCTTTGCTGTCATACTTTGCGATGAATGCATCGTTGGCGGTAATGCCAGTGAACGTGGTTGAACCGAAAGTCAAGTCGCCCTGCAGGCTGTAGCTGCCGGTCACAATCGTGTTGTTGTCGGCATCAATCGCCATTGGGGCACTACGCGAATAGTCGTTAGCGTTGTCAACAGTAGTGAGTTTGTCACTCCACACCTGTGCATTCGCACTTACCGACATGGCAAATGCGATCACTGCAAGAAAAGTAAATCTCTTCATAATCGTATGGTTTTAATAACTAAAAATAAAAAAACGTATATCTAATATCATGTTTCCCTGATTGTCACTGCCATTTCTCCAGATCGGGATTTGCCTCCACTGCCTCGGTGGGGAAGTTGAGCGTGTAGCGCGCATCGCCCTGACTGAGAGTGTAGGTGTCATCGCCGTAGGTCTTGACAAGGCTCGGCATGGTGGTGCGACGCAGGTCAAACCAGCGGTGACCCTCAAATGCGAGTTCGCGTGCACGCTCGTCATAGATGGCCTGAAGCAGCTGTTGCCTGTCCATGCCGTCGAGTTCGGCAGCGTAAACGGCACAGTTTGATGCCGTGTAACGCTTCTGCATGAGTGCCTTGAGCCATGTGCGCGCGTCGTCGTAACTGCCGAGCTGCGCCGCAGCCTCTGCCGCCGTGAGGTACGCCTCGCCGGTGCGCATAGAGCACACATAGTCCTCGCTTGTGTTGACACCCTTCTGGAGGGTGAACGAAGTGAGCGTGGCCTGACGGAAATACTTGCGCTTGCGCTGGTCGCCACTGCGGTAGAAGGCATTGACAAACGACGTCGACGGATTGCCTATGCGCGAGTATCCTGCCGTCATTACTTTCTCCAGGGCGAGTATGCTCTCCACAGACTTGTAACTGTTGGGCAGCAGTGAGGAACTCTGAGTGAGGTCTTCGAGTTCCCCGTGTTCCTCTATCACCGTCTTGGCGGCATCAAGCGCATCCTGCCAATCACCTTTATATATATACACGCGTGCGAGGAGAGCGTCGGCAGACACCCTTCCGAAGCGGTAGTTGTAGCCCTCTTGCCATGTGTCGACATTGAGATGCGCCTTAGCCTCCTTGATGTCGGCTATCACCTGGGCATAGACAGCCTCCAGCGAACTGCATTTCAGCACTGCGTTGACATCCGCCTTGAGCGACAGGGGGATGCCCCGTGTCGTCCCTGGACTGCAGTTGGTGTAGGGCGCAGCATAGAGATTGGCAAGCAGAAAATGGCAGTAGGCACGCATCATGTATGCCTCGCCCACGAGTTGTTCCACCTCTTCGGCGGTGGCATCGGTAATTTCCGCCCTGTGCTCCATTATGTAGTTGGCGATGTAAATGGCGTGATAGTAGCGCCGCCACCCGAATGACGATGTGGTGCTCTGGCGGTTCAGGTCGTTCCACACCCAGATGTCGAAGTATGAATTGTAGTCATCGCTGCTCGTGGTGCTGGCTGTCAGCGACATCTCATCGGAGCGCAGTGTGACGAGACCGCGGTCCTCGGGGAAGTTCTTGTATTCGTAGGTGAGCAGCGCACGGTACTCCTTGCCTGTCTTTGCTATGACCTTGCCCGTGGGAGTTATGTCCAGGAAACCGTCACAGCCGCAAATCACCACGGCAGACAAAAGGAACGCTAATAGTCGTATTGTTTTCATTGTTTGCAATCTTCCTGTTTTGTTAGAAATTGACATTCACTCCGAAGATGAAACTCCGGGCTATCGGCTGCGCATAGGGGTTGCCCATGGTCTCCGGGTCGAGGTAGTTGTCGTAGTCACTGGCGATGACAAAGAGGTTGCGTGCCTCGAGCGACAGCGATGCGCTCTTGATGCCGATGCGTCCCGTCCACTGCGCTGGCAACTTGTAGCCGAGGCGCAGGCTTTGCAGACGGATGTAGTTGCAGTCCCTGATCCATGTGTCGAGCATGCTGTAGAGGTTGTACTCGTTGTACTGCACATACTCGCGCGGACGCTCGCTGGCGGTCATCAGTTTGGCGAACTGTCCCGAGGTGTTGTCCGCCGTCCACCGTGAGAGGATGTCACGGTTGGTGTTCATTCCCCTGTCAAAGTTCGCCGGATTATACGATGGCTGCACTCTCACCTTCATGCCGAGGTTGTAGGTGAAGTTCACACCCAACTGCCAGTCCTTGTACTTGAGGGTATTGATGAAACCGCCCGCCACTTTCGGGTCTGTCGTTCCCATGTAGGTATAGAGGTTGCGCTGCTCTTCCGCCGACAGAGTGCTTGCTCCCGCCGCATTGAGTTTGAGGAGTTCGGTCGCACTGACCTTCTGTCCGTCCTTGGTAAGGAACAGCGGATAGCCGTCGGAATCAAGCCCTGCGGTCTTCAGGGCGAAGAGTGCGCCGACAGGATAGCCCTCGCGGCTGGGGTAAGTGGCGTTCTGTGCCACTGTCTCCTTTATCACCTTGTTCTTGTTGAAGCCGATGTTGATGTTTGTTGTCCACGTGAAATCGCGCGTGTGGATGTTGCGTGTGCCGAGGGCTATCTCCAGTCCGTCGTTGTCCATAGTAGCCCAGTTGATCGACGTGGACGCAAATCCTGTCTCCAAAGGCAGCATCTTCATGCCGATGAGATCCGAACTGTGGCGGTGGTAGTAGTCCACTGTCAGTGTGACGGCATTGCCGAGCAGCGCCATGTCAAGACCGACATTCGCGTTCTCGGTCTTCTCCCACTTGAGGTCGGGATTGGGTGCAGTCTCGCTCCTTATGACGTCTTCGGTGACGCCGGGCAGTATTGTCATTCTGTCGAAAGTGCCTATGAGGTAAGGCGAAGTGTTCTTGTCGATGTTGCCCTGCAGTCCGTAGGAAGCGCGGAGCGCAAGATTGTCAATCCAGCTGATGTCCTTCAGAGCCTTCTCTTCCTTGATGCGCCACAGTCCGCTCACGGAGTAGAGCGGCAGATAGCGGTATTTCTTCGCCACGCCAAACACGTCGCTGCCGTCGAAGCGCACGCTGCCGCCAAGCGTGTAGCGGTGGTTGAAGGTGTAACTGCCTGTGGCGAACCACGACACGAAGGCGTTTTCCGTCTCCGTCTCCTGGTGCAGAGGATAACTCTCCGCCCAACTCTGGCTCGGGAACACCACCGGCTGCACGGTGAGGGTGCGGCGGTCGTAGCCGTAGGCAACGGAGTATACAGAATTGTCGTTGCTGTGCCGCACCTCCGTGCCGAGCATCAGTCCCACATTATGAACATCGCCGAAAGTGCGGTTGTATTCCGCCTGTGCCTTCCAGGTCCACTGGTTGCTGTGCGACTCCGTGGTCTTGTGCATACCTCCGTCGGGCAGGAACGACTTGCGGCTGCCGTCACTCTGCACATATTCAGTGTTGAGTTTCTGCTGCCGCATGGCGTAAGTAGCCTCGCCGGCATACTTGCCCAGGGAGTAGGAATCCAACTGATAGCCGAACTGCGAGGTAAGTGTGAGGTGGCTGTTGATTTTCAGTTCCGCATCGAAAATCGCCATCACCGAACGGTCGCGGCGTATTGTCTCGGAGTTGGCACGCTCCTCGAAGATGTTGAAATCGAGCGAGGAGGTCTCCTTGCCCTGCACATTGGTGTCGTAATTGTAACTGCCGTCCTCGGCGTAAGGACGGAAATAGGGGTTCGCCAGACGCGAGTAGTACACGGGATTGGTAAATCCGTTGGTGTCGGTGAGGTAGCTCGTCTGCTTCCGTTCGTTGGCAAACACGCTCGCCCCGACCTTCAGCAGGCTGTTGATACGGTAGTTCGTCTTCAGCGTGATGTTGTATCTGCGGCTGCCGACACTCTCCACATTGCCCTCCTCACCGGTGTAGCCGACTGACGTGTAGTAGTCTGCACGGTCGCTTCCGCCCGACAGGCTCACGTTGTACTCCTTGTTCAGGGTGTTGCGGAAGAGTATGTCGTTCCAGTCGGTATCGGTCTGCCGCAACTGGTTGATCTGTGCCTGTGCCGTGGGACTGAGGGCATTCCACCCTCCGTTCTTGTAGGTCTGCGTCTCGCCGAGGGCACTGAGTATGCCGGCAACGCCGCCTTTGTTCTCACGGTAGGTGTAGTCCGAGGCGAGCAGTCCAAGTTCAAGATCCACCTTCTCACGGCTGTTGAGCAGGTTCAGACGGTCGATGTCGGTCTTCGGCGAGAATGTCAGCTTGCCGGAAAAAGTCACCGTGGGTTTCCCCTCCTTGCCCTTCTTCGTGGTGATGACAATCACTCCGTTGGCGGCGCGGGCGCCGTAGATGGCGGTGGCAGCGGCGTCCTTGAGCACCGTGATGGTCTCTATGTCAGAGGGACTGAGACCCGCTATCGATGTCTGGTATATGTTGTCGATGTCCTTCAGGTCGTCTATTGCGGGGATGTCAGTGCCCTCCATCGGTATGCCGTCGAGCACCCAGAGCGGTTCCTGCGTGCCTGTGATGGACGCCGTACCGCGTATGCGTATCTTGACAGGAGCGCCCGGAGCGCCTGTCGACGTCACTGACGACAAGCCGGCTATCTGTCCCGACAGTGCCTGGTCGATGTTTGTCACCGCTCCGACAGTCTCGTCGGAAATCTTTAGGGTGGATATCGACGCTGTGAGTTTGCGGCGGTCAATCTTCTGATAGCCTGTCACCACCACCTCGCCGACGGTCTCAGCCTCCTGCGCCAGCACTATCCTGTAGTGGTCTTTCTCGGCTGACAGTTTCACCGTGCGGGGTTCAAATCCCAGATAATTCACGGTCATGGCGTCGGCACTGCCGGAAACGGTGGCGGAAAAGTTGCCGTCGGCATCGCTTATCACGGTGTGTACTTTCTCTCCCGACTTCATGAACGTGACGGTGGCTCCCGGCAACGGTGAGTTGCCGTCGGCGTCCTCAAGCACCACGCCGCTCACTGTGCGCTGCTGCGCAGACACTGCGGAGGCGATGAAAAGCAGGATAAGGAGTATTGTGTTTCGTGTTCCTTTCATTCGGTTTCGTTTTTGTTGGCTTTATTTTGTCTGTTGTCCGAGAGCCGTCCGTATGCGCATCATCACGTCCTCATAGTGCATTCGGGTTGCGGTGTCACCGCTCTGGCGACGGCTGTTCAGGAGTTTGAGTATGCGTGTGAGTTCCCCCCGCTTCACGCTTATGGCGTCGCTGTTGCGCAGGATCTGCGTTCCGCCGAAGTCCAGGGTGCGCGATGCCGAACTGAGTTCGCGGCACGAGAGACCGTAGCGAGGGTCTTCCACGATGGCAGGGGCGTCAAACAGGTGCTTGTTGAGTTTCACTCCCTCGCCCTCGGCAGCGGCGGTGATGAGCGCATCGACAAAGTTTTTCTGCATCGCACGCTCCATTATGTCGGGCGATTTGCCCGATATGGTCTTGGCGAAGATGTGTTTGTGCAGCATGTCCATCATGTCTATGGCGGTGAAGGCGTCGCTGCCGTTCTGCCGTTCGTTGGCGTACATGCGCATCAAGCGGTCATTGTCGAGCAAGTCCCAAATCATGTAGCACTGCTGGTTCTTGAGTGCATAGTCGGGAGACTGCTCCTGAACGCCGACGGGAGTGTTCCTGTTGATGTATGTGTAGTCCGAAAGCGGCGTGCCGAAGAGCCACTCCGGGTAGGTGAACACCTCGTCAATCAGGAACTGCACGGCTCTCTGCTGGCGTTCCTTCTCCACGAAAGCAAACGTCTTGCGCCCGTCATCGACGGTCGTATTGTCCATATAGATGCCGCCGACATTGGCAAGCACATGATAGAGATACAGACTCCACTGGTAGATTACCGCATTGTAGAGTTTCGAAGCCTCGTCATAACTCTGTCCAGGCTCGCCAGTGCGTGTCCAGTCCACTATGTGCGGCATGATGCGCTTGAGGTTTTCCATGCCGTAGGCGGCGGACTTCATGGCGTCGTCGCCGAGGTCTTCGCTGAGCGAGCGCGGGTCTACGGCGGTGCGCTGGCTCTGCGCCTCGCTGTAGCGGTATTCCTTTCCGCTGTGTCGGCGCAGGAAGTCAGCAAGTTCGGGACGTGCCTTTTCCTCGTCGGGATACCACCTGTAGCCCCACTCTATCGCCATCATGTCATAGACTCCGATATGCGGACTGATCACGTCAACGCCGTCGCCGGGCTGCGCCACATAATTGAAGCGGGCGTAATCCATTATGGATGCCGCCGTGCCGCCGGCCTTCTGCATGAACGAGGGGGAGCGGAGCGAGTCGGTAGGCCATGCGTTCGACGCTATCATGTTGTGGCGCAGACCGAGCGAATGGCCCACTTCATGACACGCCACGAAGCGCGCAGCCTCGCCTATAAGGCTGTCGGGGAGCGCATACTGCTGTGCCGCCTTGTTGTAGGCGCCAGTCTGCACCGTTATCCACTCACGCAACAGCGAGCGCACGTTGTGCCACCATATCACGTCGGCCTCAAGTATCTCGCCGGTGCGGGGGTCTATCGTGGACGGACCCATGGCATTTGCCTTCTCCGAAGCGTCGTATGTTATCACTGAGTAACGCATGTCGTCGCCCTCCGCCTCGATGCTGTCGGTCATGTCATAGGCGCGCACGGCATTCTTGAAACCTGCCTTCTCGAAAGCCTCGTTCCAGTCGGTGATGCCTCTTTTTATGTGTTCGCGCATATAGGCGGGTATCGCCTGGTCGAGCCAGAACACGATGGGCTTCACCGGTTCCGTGAGTTGTCCGCTCATGTAAGCGGCGGTGTCGCTCGGTTCGAGCCTCCATCGGGTGATGTAGCGCGGGCGTTCCACCTCCTGCTGGGTGTCGCCGTAGCGGAGCGCAGACGTGGTGAAGTAGCCCACACGCTGGTTCTCGCGGCGGCGAGCCATAGGCTTTTCGGGCAGCAGGACGAGCGAGCTGCTCACCACGACGGTGACGTTCGTGTGGTCGTTTCCCTCGTGCACCACCGTCGTGAGTTCCGATGTGGCGGTCACATTGTTGCTGAAAGCCTTCACGTCGATGACGCGCGAGAGTTCGCTATCGGCAGAAGTGCCGATGTTGATGTTGCTGAACACGTCGTTCAGACACTTGTTCTTGCCGTTGAAGAGGTCGTTCACCTTGACCACTACCGTGGTGCTGTCGCCCGGCAGAGCCTCCACCTTGAGTGCCGCGATGAGCGGATCGATGTAGTTGTCGGCAACAGAGCGTGCCATGGCATCGGCGCTGTCGACCTCGGGAGTGACACGCTGCTGGCGCACCAACACCAGTTTGCGCGCCTTGTCCCACTCGAAACGGATGCACTGGTTCTCATAGTTGATGCCGCGGTTCACCCCTGCCTCGTTGAGTTCGGCAGGCACTTGCTGCAACTTGTTGCTCACAAGGAACACGCGGTTCATGAGTTTCACCGGTATCTCCAGATAGAAGTCGCCGTCCTTGCGCACGACATTCATCACGCCGGTCACGTTCACCGAGTCGCTGCCGGTCAGTTTCTTGTAGTCGGAAACAGGCTGCTCGGCAACCTTCTTCTTCTTTTTCCAAAAGATGCCGGGGGCTGACGGCACACCGGACGGCACGCTTCCTGCCACTCCGATGCCGCAAACGAGCAAAGCCGCCAATATCAATTTCATCTTCTTCACAAACAAAACGTTATGTTGGATTTCGTGTTTGACATTATTATATATAACAAGTTGCAAAGTTATACAATTATTTCACATTACGGCAACATCATGTTCATCTTTTATGCATAAAGCCCGCAAAAATGACAAAAAGCAAGTTTTTCGTCCACAAAACGTCCCTTTTGCGAACCCGGACATCCGTTACGGCGGTACGCAGGCACAGTTTGCGTGGTGGCGCATCACATGAGATACGTCCGTACATCACATGAGGGACGAACGTACTACACATGATGTACGAGCGTACACCACATGATGCGCCATCGTCAAAACGGTGCTTTGACACCATAAAAATGCCTTTCCAGGAGAACAATAACGGCATTTGCAGCGAAAAAAAGTCCGTCTTGTTTTGCCATAACGGATAATTGTCGTAACTTTGCATCCGCTTTATGTGTGCACCGCACACCGTCGCCGGCAGGCAAGAGCAAAGAAACAGTAACAAACAGTAATATAAATTCAAAAATGAAACAAGGTATTCATCCAGACAACTATCGCCCCGTCGTATTCAAGGATATGTCCAACGGCGATATGTTCCTCTCAAAGTCTACATGCAAGAGTAATGAGACAGTAGAGTTTGAAGGCGAGACTTATCCAGTAGTGAAGATTGAAATCTCCAGCACTTCGCATCCTTTCTACACAGGAAAGAGCAAGCTTGTGGACACAGCCGGCCGCGTTGACCGCTTCATGAGCCGCTACGGTAAGATCAAGAAGTAAGCCTTTCTACATATATTCATATATAAAGAAGACATCAGAGTGCGTCCAAACGTAGTTGCATATGCGTTTGTACGCACTTTCTTTTATACCAAAACGCAAAACAATGGAACACGTTAAATGCTTGATAGTTGGCAGCGGACCTGCGGGCTACACCGCCGCCATATATGCAGGACGCGCCAACCTGCAGCCGGTAGAGTACTGCGGACTGCAGACAGGAGGCCAGCTGACACAGACAACTGTGGTGGAGAACTTCCCCGGATATCCCCAGGGAGTGGACGGCAACCAGATGATGATGGACATCCGACAGCAGGCGGAGCGCTTCGGAGCCGACATCCGCGACGGCATCATCACCAAGGTGGACTTTTCGAAGCGTCCCTTCCACCTGTGGACAGACAACGGCGACGAGCTGGAAGCCGACACCGTGATTATAGCAACTGGTGCATCGGCAAAATATCTCGGGCTCGACGACGAGAAGAAATACAACGGCATGGGAGTGTCGGCATGCGCCACATGCGACGGATTCTTCTACCGCAAGAAGACCGTGGCAGTGGTCGGCGGCGGCGACACCGCCTGTGAGGAAGCACTCTATCTGGCCGGACTGTGCAAGAAAGTCTACATGATAGTGCGCAAGAACTACCTGCGCGCATCCGACGTGATGCGCCGCCGTGTGGAAGAAAACGACAAGATAGAGGTTCTCTACGAGCACAACACCCTCGGACTCTTCGGCAACGACGGTGTGGAAGGCGCCCATCTGGTGAAGCGCAAGGGCGAACCTGACGAGGAGAAGGTGGACATCGCCATCGACGGATTTTTCCTCGCCATAGGCCACAAGCCTAATACCGACGTGTTCAAGGAATATGTCGACACCGACGAAACGGGATACATCAAGACCGTGGACGGCACTCCGTGCACCAACATCCCCGGTGTATTCGCTGCCGGCGACTGCGCCGACCCTCACTATCGCCAGGCTATCGTGGCGGCAGGATCGGGCTGCAAGGCGGCACTTGAGGCTGAACGGTTTCTCAACAAGTAACGCCACACGTCCCCGCTGCATCCCCCGCATTGACAAACAGGTTGCAGCGGGGACGCTGCAACTACTGCATCCGACAGCAAAAACACATTTCTTAGTAGGCGAAGCGTCCTCGCTTTGCCTTTTTTCGTACAACAAACATCCGCTTGAGGTTGCAGCGAGGACGCTGCAACTACTACATTCAACAGCAAAAACACATTCCTTAGTAGTTGACGCGTCCCCGCGTCAAACCTCAATAGACATCATCCTACCTGCGAACCGGTTGCAGCGGGGACGCTGCAACTACTACAAATCATCTTTTATATTGGAAATTGCTGAAAATCAATAAATATTGTCGGGGGGGGTAATTCTTGGTTTGATATTTTTCAGTAACTTTGCACGATGATATCAAACACAAGAAACAA